>NZ_JACVAT010000004.1:0-865688 GCF_014851985.1 Pseudomonas sp. PDM17 | reverse complement strand
GCGGGAGGCGCATTCTACAGCGATCAAACTCGCTGTCAACCACCTCGGCGATCTTCTTTTCAGCTCGCTGCCGGAGCAGCTAATGAAGAGCGGCAAGTGAATCACCTGCCTGACCACCACCCTCAACCTAGAATCTCTGTAAGTACTTGATTTTCAAGTTCTTTCAGCGCTTCGTCGCTGGGAGTGGTGCGCATTATAGGGAGTTTAAATCGGTCGTCAACGACTAATTTAATCTTTTCGCAAAAAACTGTCCTACCGATCAGTTTATGGCCATTCCCTGCCCTACCAACCTGCGCTCCTGGCGCAACAGGTAGGCACCGACCAGCAGGCCTACCACGCACAGCGCCACTACATAATAAGCTGGGCCCAGCGGGTCTTCCTTCATCAGAAGGGCAACCACCATGGGCGTCAGGCCGCCGAAGATGGCGTAGGCCAGGTTGTAGGAGAAGGACAGACCGGTGAAACGCACCACCGCCGGGAAGGCGTTGACCATCACGTAAGGCACCGCACCGATGACGCCGACGCACAGGCCGGTGACCGCATACAGCGGGAACAGCCAGTCCGGATGCGCCTTGAGACTGGTGTAGAAGGTCCAGGAGACGACGCCCAGCAGGATGCTTCCATATATGAAGGTGCGGCCCGCGCCGAAACGGTCGGCGAGACGCCCGGCCAGGATGCAGCCGACGCTCAGGCAGACGATAGCCACGCTATTGGCCTTCAGCGACGTGGCAGCATCGAACCCATAGACAGTTTGCAGCACCGACGGGGTCATCAGGATCACCACCACGATGCCGGCGGACAGCACCCAGGTCAGTAGCATGGACAGCACGATGGCCGGGCGATGCTCACGCACCACCACACCCAGCGGCACCTCATCGGCCAGTTGCTTGCGCAGTTGCAGTTCGGCGAATACCGGCGTCTCGTGCAGCCAGCGGCGCAGGTAGACGGAGAACAGACCGAAGATGCCGCCCAGCAGGAACGGGATACGCCAGGCGTAGCCCTGCACTTCCTCGGCGCTGTAGACGCTGTTGATCAGGGTCGCCACCAGCGAACCGATGAGGATGCCCGCGGTCAGACCCGACGTGAGCGTGCCGCAGGCATAGCCCACGTGACGATGGGGGACGTGCTCGGCAACGAACACCCAGGCACCCGGGACCTCACCACCGATGGCGGCGCCCTGGATGACGCGCAGCAGCAGGAGCGCCAGCGGCGCCCAGATTCCGATCTGCGCGTAGGTGGGCAGCAAGCCCATGATCAGCGTAGGAACGGCCATCAGGAAGATGCTCAGGGTGAACATCTTCTTGCGGCCCAGCAGGTCGCCGAAGTGGGCCATCACCACCCCACCCAGCGGACGGGCCAGGTAACCGGCGGCGAACAGGCCGAAAGTCTGCAACTGGCGCAGCCAGTCGGGCATGTCGGCGGGGAAGAACAGCTTGCCGACCACGGTGGCGAAGAACACGAAGATGATGAAGTCGTAGAACTCAAGGGCGCCGCCCAGGGCGGACAGCGAAAGAGTCTTGTAGTCGCTACGGGTCAACGGACGTGACGCGGGCGCGGCAGGAGCGTTCACAGAAGGCATGGTGCTTGTTATCTCTGCAGGCAAGGAGGCTGCGGCCAGCAGCCGCAGGTGCCGCACCATAGCAAATTGCGCGGAGGCGACACAGCGGCCGCGCCCGCGGGAATTTCACCCTATCCTGCGGTCGTCGCGCCGGCCCTCCCTCTATATAATGCGGGCAGGCCGATCAAAAGCTGTCCCAAGGCCTTGCGCCGGCAGGTGTCTTGGGAGAGTTTTTCCATACCCTCACCATGAGTACGCCGGGGGCAAGAGGCCCTTACCTATGATCGAGCTCGAACAAGAAGATCCTATCCCGCAAGGCGACCTGGCCTTGCAGATCACCGCCCTGCCGCGCGAGACCAACGGCTTTGGCGACATCTTCGGTGGCTGGCTGGTGGCGCAGATGGATCTCGCCGGAACCGCCATGTCCAGCCGCATCGCCGGAGGCCGCGTGGCCACGGTAGCCATCGACCGCATGGCCTTCCTGGTTCCGGTCGCTGTCGGCGCGCAGCTCTCCTTCTATACCCAGACCCTGGAAGTGGGCCGCAGCTCTATCCGCATGCTGGTCGAGGTATGGAGCGATGACCCGCTGTCCAGCGAATGGCGCAAGGTCACCGAGGCGGTGTTCGTCTTCGTTGCCATCGACGGTAGCGGGCGCACCCGACCGGTTCCGCCGCGTCGCGGCTGAAAACTGAAAACTGAAAACTGAAAACTGAAAACTGAAAACTGAAAACGCCGGCAATCTCGCCGACGTTTTCGTTTCTATCATTCAGAATCAGCGCTGCGGCTTTCCACGCACCGGCGCACCTTCGGCCTTGAAGTAGTCGGCGGTGCTGCGAGGCAGCGACGGGCGACCGCGCACCTTATCGGCGAGCTTCTCGGCCATCATGATGGTGGTGGCGTTGAGGTTGCCGGTGATGATCAGCGGCATGATCGACGCATCGATCACCCGCAGCCCTTCCATGCCGTGCACACGGCCTTCGCCATCGACCACCGCCATGTCGTCGTCGCCCATCTTGCAGGAGCAGGAAGGGTGGAAGGCCGTTTCCGCATGTTCACGGACGAAGGCGTCGAGGTCGGCGTCGCTCTGCTTGTCCAGGCCCGGGCTGATCTCGCGGCCGCGATAGGGGTCGAGCGCCGGCTGGTTCATGATCTCGCGGGTGATCCGGATCGCATCGCGGAACTCCTGCCAGTCCTGCTCGCAGGACATGTAGTTGAACAGGATGCTCGGGTGCTTGCGCGGATCGCGGGAGGTCACGTTGATCCGCCCGCGGCTGGGAGAGCGCATGGAGCCGACGTGAGCCTGGAAGCCGTGCTCGCTCACCGCGTTGCTGCCGTTGTAGTTAATCGCCACCGGCAGGAAGTGGTACTGGATGTTCGGCCACTCGAATTCCGGGCGACTGCGGATGAAACCGCCCGCCTCGAACTGGTTGCTCGCGCCCAGCCCTGTACCGAGGAACATCCACTGGGCGCCGATCTGCGGCTGGTTCCACCATTGCAGCGCCGGGTACAGCGACACCGGCTGCTTGCAGGCGTACTGCAGGTACATCTCCAGGTGGTCCTGGAGGTTCTGGCCGACGCCAGGCAGGTCATGCACGACCTCGATGCCCTGGTCGCGCAGCAGCGCCGACGGGCCGACGCCGGAGCGCTGCAGCAGTTGCGGAGAAGCGATGGCACCCGAGCACACCAGCACTTCGCGGCGTGCGCGGACGTCCTTCAGCGCGTTGTCATCGCCATGCAGATAGGTCGCGCCAATGGCACGTTTGCCACTGAACAGGATGCGGTCGGTCAGCGCGTGGGTGACGATGGTCAGGTTCGGCCGCTCGCGGGCCTGGTCCAGGTAGCCACGGGCAGTACTGGCGCGCCGTCCTTGCGGGGTGACGGTGCGGTCCATCGGACCGAAGCCTTCCTGCTGGTAGCCGTTGAGGTCCTCGGTACGTGGGTAACCGGCCTGCACACCGGCTTCGACCATGGCATGGAACAGTGGGTTGTTGCCCGCCTTGGGCGTGGTGACGCTCACCGGGCCGCTGCCGCCGTGGTAGTCGTTGGGGCCGATGTCGCGGGTCTCGGCCTTGCGGAAGTACGGCAGGCAGTCGAGGTAGGTCCAGTCTTCCAGGCCCTTCTCCTGCGCCCAGCCATCGAAGTCCATGGCATTACCGCGGATGTAGCACATGCCGTTGATCAGCGAGGAACCGCCCAGGCCCTTGCCGCGCCCGCACTCCATGCGGCGGTTGTTCATGTGCGGCTCCGGGTCGGTCAGATACGCCCAGTTGTAGCGACGGCCCTGCAGCGGGTAGGCCAGCGCCGCAGGCATCTGCGTGCGGAAGTCGGCGCGGTAGTCCGGACCACCGGCTTCGAGCAGCAGGACGCTGACGTCGGCGTCCTCGGTCAGGCGGGTAGCCAGTACGTTACCGGCCGAACCCGCGCCGATGATGATGTAGTCGTATTCCTGGGACATGCAGGCCTTCCTCTTTTTCAGGCACGACACCGCCCGCGACGCGTGCGCGCCGGTGTCTGCGTGTTGGGAATGGCCGGTGGTCAGGGAGTCATGCCTGCGACCGGCCTTTCATGGCTCGATCGCGGCGATCAGAACACCGAGGTGTAGTCGCCCAGCTCTACCTGTACGGATTTGATGCGAGTGTAGTGAGCCAGGGTGGTCAGGCCGTTCTCACGACCGACACCCGATTGCTTGTATCCGCCAACCGGCATCTCGGCCGGCGACTCGCCCCAGGTGTTGATCCAGCAGATGCCCGCTTCCAGGCGGTGGATCGCCCGGTGCGCGCGGGCCAGGTCCTGGGTCACGACGCCGGCGGCGAGGCCGTACTCGGTGTCGTTGGCGCGGCGGATGGCCTCGTCTTCGGTGTCGTATACGAGGATGCTCATGACCGGCCCGAAGATTTCCTCGCGGACGATGGTCATGTCGTCACGGCAGTCGGTGAACACGGTCGGCGCGACATACGCGCCCTTGCCGAACTCGCCCTGGGTGACGCGCTCGCCACCGCACAGCAGGCGGGCCTTCTGCTCCTTGCCGGACTCGATGTAGGAGAGAACGCTCTCCATGTGCGGGAAGCTCACCAGCGGGCCGAAGTTGGTGTTCTCGTCCTGCGGGTTGCCCAGGCGGATGCGCTTCACGCGCTCCAGCACCTTGGCCTCGAAGCGCGCCTGCAGGTTGCGCGGGATGAACACGCGGGTGCCGTTGGTGCAGACCTGGCCGGAGCTGAAGAAGTTGGCCATGACGGCGATATCGGCGGCACGGTCGAGGTTGGCGTCCTCGAAGATGATCAGCGGCGACTTGCCGCCCAACTCCATGGTCACTTCCTTGAGCGAGGAACTGGAAGCGCTGGCCATGACCTTCTTGCCGGTGGAGGTGCCACCTGTGAAGGAAATCTTCTCGATCAGCGGGTGTTCGGTCAGCCACTGGCCGACTTCGCGGCCGCTGCCGGTGAGCACGTTGAACACGCCATCGGGCAGGCCGGCCTGGGTGTAGACCTCGGCCAGCTTCAGCGCGGTCAGCGGGGTGACTTCGCTGGGCTTGAAGATCATCGCGTTGCCCGCGGCCAGGGCCGGGGCGGATTTCCACAGGGCGATCTGGATCGGGTAGTTCCAGGCGCCGATGCCGGCGACCACGCCCAGCGGCTCGCGGCGGGTATAGACGAAGCTGGTGTCGCGCAGCGGGATCTGCTCGCCCTCGATGGCGGGCACCAGACCGGCGTAGTACTCGAGCACGTCGGCGCCGGTGACGATGTCGACGAAGCGGGTCTCGGCCAGCGGCTTGCCGGTGTCGAGGGTTTCCAGCTCGGCGAGCTCGTCATTGCGCTCGCGGAGGATGTCCACGGCGCGACGCAGGATGCGCGAGCGCTGCATGGCGGTCATCGCCGCCCAGACTTTCTGCCCTTCCACCGCCGCCTGCACGGCGCGCTCGACGTCTTCCTTCGAGGCGCGTTGTACCTGGGCGAGGACTTCACCGTTGGCCGGATTGATGGTCTCGAAGGTGGCGCCGCTGGTGGCTTCCACGTAGCGACCGCCAATGTAGAGGTTCTGTACTTCGAATCGAGCCATGGTGCGGTGGTCCTCTCTTGTCGGTGTCAGCGCAAGGCTGCGCCCGCTATCCGGGGCGCTTGGCCAGTTGTTGGTCGAGATAGTCGTAGGCAATCGCCAACGCCTGCTCGGTGTCGAAGGCATCGCCCGAGAGCGCGCCCCGCAGCCAGAGGCCGTCGATCAGCGCGGCCAGGCCGCGAGCAGCGCTGCGGGCCTGGGCCAGCGGCAGTTCGCGGCGGAACTGGCTGCACAGGTTCGAATACAGCCGGTGATCGTTGATCCTCTGCAGGCGGCGCAGCTGGGGCTGGTGCATGCTGCTGGCCCAGAACGCCAGCCAGGTCTTCATGGCCGGGCCGTTGACCTGCGAGCTGTCGAAGTTGCCGGCGATGATGGCCCGCAGGTGCGAGCGCGGTTCGTCGTTGCGCAAGGTAGCGCGGCGCTCGGCGACGGCCTTGCTCAATGCCGACATCAAATGTCGCATCGTCGCGTCCAGCAGCCCGTTCTTGTCCTGGAAGTAGTGGCTGATGATGCCGTTGGAGACCCCCGCCAGGCGGGCGATCAGGGCGATGCTGGCGTCGCTCATGCCCACCTGGTCCACCGCCTCGAGGGTCGCGTGGATCAGCTGGGAGCGGCGAATCGGCTGCATACCGACCTTGGGCATTTTTCAATCTCCTCTTCGCCGGGCGTACCTGTGCCGTCCGGCGATAATGTGGGCCAGTCTATTCGTTTTTTATTGAACGCTCAATCAACTAAGAATATGCTGCGTTGCATCAAGTCCTCCGAGGCGCCCGCATGGCGGGGCCTGTACCGTTCATCGCTACGCCACCGGCAAGGATCGCAGAATCCGCGCCGGATGTGTCGCAGCCGCTCTCCCCGGTGACGTCGCCTGACGGCACCTGCCCGTTGCGACGGGCCTTTCACAGCCCGGCCCGTGCCGGGCTTTCTTTTGCCCCACGTCAGGGCCCGCGCCGCGCACCAGCGACTATGGTTTCAGCCATACCCCCTCGCGAGGATCGCCGCCATGTCGCAACACCCGCTCTGGCAAGCCCTGGGCCGCCACTGGAAATGGATCGCCCTGCGCGGGGTCGCTGCCCTGCTGTTCGGCATCCTGGCCATGGTCTGGCCGGGCATCGTGCTGACCGTGATGGTGCTGTTCTTCGGCGCCTATGCCTTCGTCGACGGCTTGTTCACCCTGATCGCCGCCGCACAGATGCGCGAATCCGGCCGGCCGCTGTGGCCGCTGGTGCTGGTGGGCTTGCTGGGGATCGCCGCCGGGCTGGTCGCCTTCCTCTGGCCGCAGCTGACCGCGCTGGGCCTGCTGATGCTGATCGCCGGCTGGGCGCTGGTGATGGGCGTGCTGCAGATCATCGCCGCAATCCGCCTGCGCAAGGCGCTGCAGAACGAATGGTGGCTGGGGCTTTCCGGCGCGGTATCGGTGCTGTTCGGCGTGCTGATGATCGGCAATCCGGGAGCCGGTGCGATCGCCGTGGCCTGGGTGATCGGCGCCTACTCGGTGTTCTTTGGCGCCCTGCTGATCATGCTCGCGCTGCGCCTGCGCAAGACCTCGACCTTCAATGCCTGAGGAGCGGGACTGGTGCCTGCTGCGCCTGGACGACAACGGCAACCGCTTCGTCATGCGCCGCCAGCTGAGCCGTGCCGAGGCCGAAGCCCTGGCGCAGGACTACCAGGCCCGCGGCCACCGGCAGACCTACTGGGCGGAGCGCGAGACGCCCCGCCCGGCCTGACTCAGCAGCCGGTCAGGCGCGCTTCCACGCGCTCGGCGGGGAAGAAGATCGGGCGCAGACGCACGCCCACCGCGTTGCCGAAGAACGCCGCCACCAGCCACAGCCAGCCGTGCAGGCTGCCGGAAGCGATGCCGCTGAAGTACGCGCCGATGTTGCAGCCGTAGGCCAGGCGCGCGCCGTAGCCCAGCAGCAGGCCGCCGATGACGGCTGCGATCAGCGAGCGTGCCGGGATCTTCAGACTCGGGGCGAAACGGCCGGCGAGACCGGCAGCCAGCAGCGCGCCGATCATGATGCCGAAGTCCATCACGCTGGTGACGTCCTGCCAGACCGGTGCGGCGAGCGCCTTGGCATTGGCTTCGACCTGCCAGAAGGCCCACTGGTCGACAGCGATGCCGAGGTTCTCGAACGCCTTCGCGCCCCACAGGGCAAAGGCCGAGGTGACGCCCCACGGACGCCCGGCCAGCGCCAGCGTGGCGAAGTTCAACAGCGCCAGCGCCACCGCGCCCCATACCAGCGGCCAGGGCCCCCGGAAGAGCCGGCCGATGCCCTTCTCACCGTTGCTGGCGATCAGCTCCAGCACGCCATGTCGGCGTCGCTCCAGCACCACGCTGACGGCGGCAATGGCGGCGAACAACACGAGGCTCAGCGCCAGCGCCGGGAACAGCCCCAGCGACTGCACGATGGAGGTCGGCGGCAGTGACGGCAGGGCGAACCACCAGCCGATGTGGTGAGTGGCGACCACCGAGCCGACGATGAAGAACAGCAGTGTCACCAGCATCCGCGCGTTGCCGCCGCCGACCGTGAACAGCGTGCCGGAAGCGCAGCCGCCACCCAGTTGCATGCCGATGCCGAAAATGAAGGCGCCGACGATGACCGACGTACCGGCGGGCGAGACCAGTCCCTTCACCGGCTCACCGAACAGCGTGCCGGCGGCCAGGGCCGGGAAGAACAGCAGCACGGCCAGCGCCAGCATCACCATCTGCGCACGCAATCCGGCGCCACGGCGTTCACGGATGAACACGCGCCAGGCGGAGGTGAAGCCGAAGGCGGCGTGGTAGAGCGTCAGCCCCAGCGCGCCGCCGACCAGGAACAGCAACGCCTGCCGGCCACTCACCACCTGGGCGAGGAACAGCGCGCCCGCCAGCAGCAGGAGGAAGGCGATCCAGGGCGCTGTGGACTTGCGCTCGGGGACGGTGGACAGGGCTAGGCTCATGGCGACTCCGGGGCATTTTCAAGAGGGGCGATATTCTAGGGAGCGTAGTGGCTCCCGCCAACTTCGTAAGGCAGCTAAGGAAATAGCCGGGAGTTACAAGCCTCGGAGAAAGCCCGAGTTGAGCGTAGGGCGAATAACGCCCCAAGCGTTATCCGCCGCCCCACTGCGCCGGAGCTCGGACGGCGGATAACCGTGAACGGTTATTCGCCCTACGCTCGCGCCCAAGCCTTGCGCAGCGCCTTGAGCGCCTCAGCGATCCGCGCCTCCGGCACCGCTGCGAAGCCCAGCACCAGTCCGGCACGCTGATCCTCCGGCTCGACGGACTCCGGCAGCCAGTAGTCGCTCAGGGCATTCACCTCGACACCAACCGCCGCCGCGCGCTGCACCAGTTCCAGTTCGCGTTCGCGGCTGTCGACCCGCACGCACAGGTGCAAGCCTGCTTCCACCGCCGGCATCGGCGCGCAGCCAGCCACCTCCGGCCAACCGCGCAGCAAAGCGTCGCGACGGCTGCGAGCGGCTCGGCGCATGCGCCGGACATGACGCTGGAAATGCCCTTCGGCGATGAAGTCCGCCATCACCCGCTGGGTGCCGACCTCGGAATGCCGCACGTCCAGCGCGCGGCGACGGGCAAAGGCCTGCGCCAGCGCCGGCGGGACGACCAGATAGCCCAGGCGCAGCGCCGGGAAGGCGATCTTGCAGAAGGTGCCGACGTAGAGCACGCGGTCATGGCGATCCAGCGCCGCCAGCGGCATCAGCGGCGTCCCGCTGTAGCGGTACTCGCCGTCGTAGTCGTCCTCGACTATCCAGCCGCCGCTGCGCTCGGCCCACTCCAGCAGCTCCAGTCGCCGCGCCAGCGACAGGGTTACGCCGGTGGGGTACTGGTGCGAGGGCGTGACGTAGACCAGCCGGCAGTTCGGCAGCTGTTCCAGCTGCGCCGTGCACAGGCCATCGGCATCCACCGGCATACCATGCAGGCGCGCACCCGCCGTGGCGAAAGCATGGCCGGCGGCGCGGTAGCCGGGATTCTCGATGGCCGCGCCGTCACCTTCGGCGAGCAGCACCTGGGCGCACAGCGCGATGCCCTGCTGGGCGCCGCTGGTAATGATGATCTGCCCGGCGTCGCAATGCAGGCCACGGGTGGTGCGCAGGTAGGCGGCGACCAGCTCGCGCAGGCGCTGCTCGCCAGCCGGGTCGCCGTAACCCAGGCAATCCAGCGGCGGATCACGCCAGAAGCGCGCCTGCAGCCGCGCCCAGGTATCGAAGGGGAAGAGGTCGAAGGCCGGCACGCCGACCCGGAACGCCCGTGGCGCGCCGGTGGGCGGCAGCGGCAGATGGTGCCGCGCGAGGCGCTCCAGGGATGGCGCATCTGCGCTGCGTGTTTCGCTGCGCACGGCTTCGACCGAGGGCTGCACACGCTCTGCCACGTAGGTGCCATCGCCGGTGCGGCCTTCGATGTAACCCTCGGCGTAGAGCTGCTCGTAGGCGCGCACCACAGTATTGCGCGAAACCCCCAGCGATGAGGCCAGGTCGCGGCTGGCCGGCAGCCGCGAGCGGGCCGCCAGGCGCCCGTCGAGGATGCGCTCGCGCAATGCCTGGAACAGCTGTACGCCCAATGGGCGAGCCGGATCGAGGCGGATACCGGAGGGGTTGAAGGGCAACGGGACGCTCATGGAGACGGCTTCCAGACGGCGGCAATGGTTCCCTTGATTTCACCATGAATGGCTCTTTAGCAGAACCAATTCCCGACCTAGTCTGGAAGCATTCCAACGCACACAAGGTTGTCAGCATGTCTTCCGCCGTCGAGATCCGTCCGATCAGCGCCGCTGATCACGCCGCCTGGCTGCCGCTCTGGCAGGGCTACCAGCACTTCTACAAGACCACCATCGACGAGGCCACCACGGCCATCACCTGGCAGCGCTTCCTCGATGCGGCCGAACCGATGCACGCGGCCCTCGCCTGGCGCGATGGCGTGGCCATCGGCTTGGTGCACTTCATCTACCACCGTTCCTGCTGGACCCAGGGCGACTACGTCTACCTGCAGGACCTGTTCGTTGCCGAAGGCCAGCGCGGAGGCGGCATCGGCGCGCAGCTGATCGAGCACGTCTACGCCGACGCCCGCGCCAATGGCGCCTCGCGGGTGCACTGGCTGACCCACGAGAGCAACACCGACGCCATGTTCCTCTATGACCGGATCGCCGACCGCTCCGGGTTCGTCCAGTATCGCAAGATCCTCTGAGCCGGAGCGCCGATGAACGACCAACCCCTGCTGAACTGGCGTCCCGCCGCCAGCCCCGAACGCCGCACCTTGACCGGCCGCACTATCAACCTGGCGCCCCTGGACGTCACCCTCCACGGCGATGATCTGTGGCAAGCGCTGCAAGGTCCGGACTCCGATCCGCTGCTGTGGGACTACCTGCCCTACGGCCCCTTCCCCGAGCGCGCGCCTTTTGACGCCTGGCTGGCGGGCAACGCAGCGAGCAACGACCCGCTGTTCTTCGCCGTGATCGACCGCACCAGCGGCCGCGCCGTCGGCCTGCTCAGCTACCTGAGGATCTTCCCGAAGGACGGCAGCATCGAGATCGGCCACATCGCCTACGGCCGCGTGATGCAGCGCTCGCCCGCCTCCACCGAAGCGGTCTACCTGCTGGCCCGCTGGGCCTTCGAAATGGGCTACCGCCGCCTGGAATGGAAGTGCAACGCGCTCAATGCCCGCTCCATGCGCGCCGCCGTGCGCCTGGGCTTCGTCTTCGAGGGCACCTTCCGTCAGGCCACTGTGGTCAAGGACCGTAACCGCGATACCGCGTGGTTTTCCATCATCGACAGCGAGTGGCCGCGTTGCCAGCGGGCCTTCGAACGTTGGCTGGACGCCGCCAACCTCGATGCCGACGGTCAGCAGCGCGAACGGCTCGAAGACCTGCGCCAGAGCTGATCTTTTCATTCTCCGGGAACTGCCCGCTGCGCGAAGGATCGGTGATACTGAAACTTTCGCAGCGCAGTCCCGGAGCCCCCCATGAGCAGCGACATCCAGACTCCCCGCGTCGAGCAGGTACAGATCGATCAACTGTCCTGCTGGCGCATCCACACCGCTTATGGTGAAGCCCTGATCGCCCAGCAGGGTGCGCAACTGCTCAGTTACCAGCCCCACGAACAGCCTCCGCTGGTGTGGCTGAGCGAGACCGCCGAGTACCGCCACGGCCAATCCGTGCGCGGCGGCGTGCCGGTGTGCTGGCCGTGGTTCGGCAACCTGGACCGCAACCCGGTGGACATCCGCACCGCCTACCAGAGCGACAAGCCGCCGGCCCACGGCCTGGTGCGCGCCCTCGACTGGCAGCTGGACGACATCGCCGACGAGCTGGGCCAGCTGTCGGTGCACTTCAGCTACGACGCAAGCCAGGGACTGCCCGGCTGGGCTCACTCGGCGCGGCTGGAGCTGGTGATGCGCTTCGGCGAACGCCTGACCCTGGAAATGACCACCCACAACCTGGGCGACACGCCGCTGCCGATCAGCCAGGCGCTGCATACCTACTTCGCCGTCAGCGACGTGCGCCAGGCCAGCATCGACGGACTGCAGGGCTGCCGCTATGTGGAAACCCTGGAGAAATGGGAGCTGCGCGACCAGCACGGTCTGGTGCGCTTCAACGGCGAAACCGACCGCATCTACCTGGACGTGGAGAAACCGCTGGTGATCCGCGACCCGGCCTGGGAGCGCGGCATTCACATCCAGGGCAGCGGCTCGCGCTCGGCGGTGGTGTGGAACCCCTGGATCGACAAGGCCGCGCGCCTGTCGCAGTTCGAGAACGACGCCTGGCAGGGCATGCTCTGCATCGAGACAGCGCGGGTCTGGGACGACGTGATGAGCGTCGCGCCGGGGCGCAGCGAGACGATGAAGGTGGAAATCTGGGGCGAGCCGCTGAAGGCCTGATGGCCTTGCAGGGCGGATAACCCGTTCCCGGTTATTCGCCCTGCATTCCCGCCCTACGAAAACGCTTCACAGATCGCTCTCTTCCACCGGCCGCACCTTGGCGTCGTCGATGGCGTAGGCCGCGTCGGCCAGGTCATTGCTGACCTTCTCCACCTTCAGCGTGCCGCTGACCCAGATCGGGTTGTAGATATCGTCGATCTGAATGCCCTTGGGGTAGCGCACCAGCACGATCTGGTTCGGCGGCGGCGGCGGCACGTGGATGCAGGCGCCCGGGTAAGGCACCAGGAAGAACTCGGTGACACGGCCCTTGGCGTCGTTCTCCAGCGGCACAGGGTAGCCGCCCAGCCGCAACGCCTTGCCGTTCAGCGCGGCCACGGTTCTGGTCGAATACATCACCTGCGGCAGCTTCTTGTCGGACTGCTTCAGCCCGCCCTTGCTGGTGAAGGTGCCGTTGGCCTCGGGGCCGTTGTGGGTGATTTCCGGCATGTCCTCCAGCGCCTTGCGGTCGCTCGGCGGCATCAGGGACAGCCAGTCGGTTTCGGGAAGTTCGGCGGCGGACGCCAGGGAAGTCAGCAGGATCAGACAGCAGGCGAGCAGTGGTCGGCGCATCGTGGACTCGAAGGGCCCGGTCGGGCACAGGCGGCAGGGGCTTCCTGCGCCCTCCCCCTGAGCGGGAGAGGGGCGGAAATCACCGTCAATTCTTCTTGATCAGGCCGTAAATGACCAGCAGCACGATGGCGCCGATCACCGCGCCGATGAAGCCCGCCGCCTGACCGGCCGCGTAGATGCCGAGCGCCTGGCCGCCGTAGGTCGCCAGCAGCGAGCCGCCGATGCCGATCAGGATGGTCATGATCCAGCCCATGCTGTCGTCGCCCGGCTTCAGAAAGCGTGCGATGAGTCCGACGATCAGGCCGATGACGATGGTTCCGATGAAGCCCATGACAGTCCCTCCTTGTGGGATGTGCGCGGCGTATTCGCGCGTGTCATGGGACAGTGTAGGAAAGCCTCGCGTTCCGTGTATTCCCGCGAGCCAGAGCGACCCGCAGTGTTTCGTGGGCCTTACAGCACTCCGCCGATCGCCCATGAAAAAAGCCGCGTCAGCGATTGACGCGGCTTTCTCCTGTCACCCGGATCGACGGGCCGTCAGGCCTTGGCGATCAGCGCCTCGACTTCGGCGATGCGCGCCTTCAGGGTCGGCAGGTCGGCGCTGCGCAGGGTGGCGTGGCCAACCTTGCGCCCGGCTTTGAAAGCCTTGCCGTAGTGGTGCAGGTGGCAGTCGGCGATGTTCAGCACCTCGGCCACCGGCGGGACTTCGCCGATGAAGTTGAGCATGGCGCTCTCGCCCACTTTCGCGGTCGAGCCCAGCGGCAGGCCGGCGATGGCACGCACGTGGTTCTCGAACTGGCTGCACTCGGAACCTTCGATGGTCCAGTGGCCGGAGTTGTGCACGCGCGGGGCGATTTCGTTGGCCTTCAGGCCGCCGTCGACTTCGAAGAACTCGAAAGCCATCACGCCAACGTACTGCAGCTTGTCCAGCACGCGGCCGACGTAGTCTTCGGCCAGCGCCTGCAGCGGGTGCCCGGTACTCGCCACGGAGAGGCGCAGGATGCCGTTCTCGTGGGTGTTGTGCACCAGCGGGTAGAAGCGGGTCTCGCCGTCGCGGGCGCGTACCGCCACCAGCGAGACTTCGCCGGTGAAGGGCACGAAACCTTCGAGGATGCACGGCACGCTGCCCAGTTCGGCGAAGGCGCCGGTGACGTCCTCGGCCTTGCGCAGGACCTTCTGGCCCTTGCCGTCGTAGCCCAGGGTGCGGGTCTTCATCACCGCCGGCAGGCCGATGCTGGCTACCGCGGCGTCGAGGTCGGCCTGGGACTGCACGTCGGCGAAGGCCGGGGTCGGGATGCCCAGGTCCTTGAACATGGACTTTTCGAACCAGCGGTCGCGGGCGATGCGCAGCGACTCGGCGTTCGGATAGACCGGCACGAACTGCGAGAGGAAAGCCACGGTCTCGGCCGGCACGCTCTCGAACTCGAAGGTCACCACGTCGACTTCATCGGCCAGCTGGCGCAGGTGGTCCTGGTCGCTGTAGTCAGCGCGGATGTGCTCGCCCAGGGCTTGCGCGCAGGCGTCCGGCGCCGGGTCGAGGAAGGCGAAGTTCATGCCCAGCGGGGTACCCGCCAGGGACAGCATGCGGCCCAGCTGGCCGCCACCGATGACACCGATCTTCATGGTCGTACTCAGGCCTCGCGCGGATCGGGATTGTCCAGCACCGTCTCGGTCTGGGTGGCGCGGAACTGCTTCAGCGCCTCGTGGTATTGGGGGTACTTGGCGCCCAGGATGCTGGCGGAAAGCAGGGCTGCGTTGGTCGCGCCGGCCTTGCCGATGGCCAGGGTGGCGACCGGGACGCCGGCGGGCATCTGCACGATGGACAGCAGCGAATCGACGCCCGAGAGCATGGAGGACTGTACCGGCACGCCGAGGACCGGCAGGTGGGTCTTGGCGGCGCACATGCCCGGCAGGTGGGCGGCACCGCCGGCACCGGCGATGATCACTTCGATGCCACGGCCATCGGCCTCTTCGGCGTACTGGAAGAGCAGGTCCGGAGTACGGTGGGCGGAGACCACCTTCACTTCATACGGAATGCCGAGCTTGTCCAGCATGTCTGCGGTGTGGCTCAGGGTGCTCCAGTCGGATTTGGAACCCATGATCACGCCAACCAGTGCGCTCATCGTCGTGCCTCTCTCAAGTGCGCTCTTGGGCGCGTCAGAAACCAACAAGCCACGCTCGTCGGAGGCGTGGCTTGTACGTGGCCAAACCGGCGGGCAGTGCCGGCTTGAAGGCGGCGCAGTATACCGCAAAGGATGTGGCGCAGTGCACTGGGCATGACCGTTGGTCCCGATTTCGTCATTCCGCCATCGACGATGCCTGCGACGACCTCGGAAAAGCTTGCCGCAGCTCAAGATGGCCTAGGCTCAGAGGCTCAGACTCGTCTGACACGAACCTGCCCGGATGGGGCAGGCCCCTCACCCTTCAAGGAGCGAGCGCAATGTCCACGACCCTGCCCACGACCATGAAAGCCGCTGTCGTCCACGCCTTTGGCGAGCCACTGCGGATCGAGGAAGTCAAAGTCCCGCTGCCCGGCCCCGGGCAGATCCTGGTGAAGATCGAGGCGTCCGGCGTCTGCCACACCGACCTGCACGCCGCCGAAGGCGACTGGCCGGTGAAGCCGAGCCTGCCGTTCATTCCCGGCCATGAAGGCGTCGGTTTCGTCGCTGCAGTCGGCTCCGGCGTCACCCGCGTGAAGGAAGGCGACCGCGTCGGCGTGCCCTGGCTGTATACCGCCTGCGGCTGCTGCGAACACTGCCTGACCGGCTGGGAAACCCTCTGCGAGAGCCAGCAGAACACCGGCTATTCGGTAAACGGTGGCTATGCCGAATACGTGCTGGCGGACCCGAACTACGTCGGCATCCTGCCCAAGGACGTCAGCTTCCTGGAAATCGCGCCGATCCTCTGCGCGGGCGTCACCGTCTACAAGGGCCTGAAGGAAACCGGCGCGCGCCCCGGCCAGTGGGTGGCGATCTCCGGAATCGGTGGCCTCGGCCACGTGGCCGTGCAGTACGCCAAGGCCATGGGCCTGCATGTGGTGGCGGTGGACGTGGATGATGCCAAGCTGGAGCTCGCCAAGCGCCTGGGCGCCAGCCTGACCGTCAACGCGAAGAAGGAGGACCCGGTCGAGGTGGTGCAGCGCGATATCGGAGGCGCCCACGGCGTGCTGGTCACGGCGGTATCCAACAGCGCCTTCGGCCAGGGCATCGGCATGGCCCGTCGCGGCGGCACCGTGTCGCTGGTCGGCCTGCCGCCGGGCGATTTCCCCACGCCGATCTTCGACGTGGTGCTCAAGGGCCTGCACATCACCGGCTCCATCGTCGGCACCCGTGCCGACCTACAGGAAGCCCTGGACTTCGCAGGTGAAGGCCTGGTGAAGGCCACCGTCGCCTCCGGCAAGCTGGATGACATCAACGCCATTCTCGACCGCATGCGCGCCGGGCAGATCGAAGGGCGGATCGTGGTCGAGATGTAGGCCTCTGCGCGAGGTGGACTCCTACCCCGCGCCTCACCTGTAGGGCGAGTAACCCGGAACGGGTTATCCGCCCCACAAAGCGAACGCGTCTTCCGGATCAGAACTCCACGGTGGTCGAGAATTCGAACTGCCGCGGTTCGCCGATGGCCACGTAGAGGTTGTTTGCCGCCGACGGGTAGTAGGTGCGGTCGAACAGGTTCTTCACGTTGAACTGGAAGCCGACGTTATGCCCGCCCAGCTTGGTGTCGTAGCTGGCGAAAGCATCGGCCACGGTGTAGGACGGCAGCTCGAAGGAGTTGGACGGGTCGCCCGCGCGCTTGCCCACATAGCGCGCGCCGCCCCCAAGACGCAGATCGTCGCCGCCGAGCAGCGAGCCGGCGTCGTACACCGCCGTCAGCGAGGCGGTTTCCTTCGCCACGTTCTGCAGGCGGTTGCCTTCCAGCTCAGGGTCATCGGTCACTTCCGCGTCCAGCCAGGCGTAGCTGCCGAGCAGGCTCCAGCTTTCGCTCAGTTGGCCGGTCACATCCAGCTCGGCGCCATAGGAGCGCACCTTGCCGGCGGTGCTGACGCGGCTGTCGCCGTTGGCGTCGAGCTGGGTGACCATCACGTTGCGCTTGCGGATATCGAAGAACGCCAGGTTCGCGGTGACGCGGCCGGGAATGTCGAGCTTGCCGCCGATTTCCCAGGACGAAGCCTCCTCAGGCTGGATCGCCGAGTCGATCACCTCGCCGGTGGAGAGCGGCGCAATGGTGGAGTTGGGCTTGAACGACTGGGTGTAGCTGCCATACAGCGAGACCTCGTCGTTGATCTTGTAGACCACACCCGCGCGCGGCACCCACTTCTGCCCGCTGATGTCGGTGTTGGCCTTGAACGGCCGGCCGCGCCCGGCGTACTGGTCGTACATCTGGTAGCGCCCGCCGGCGACCAGAATCCAGTGGTCGTCCAGGTGCCAGGAATCCTGCAGGAACAGTGAGTCGCTGCGCAGCTTGTCGGTCTGGTCGCTGTCATTGGCGCTGACGCTGGTAGCGGGAGAAATCTGCCCGTAGACCGGGTCGAGGTAGCTCAGCGTGGTGTTCTTGGTGTCGCGGATCAGGTCGGCGCGGTAGATCTTGCGCTTCTCGCTGTCGATGCCGACCACCAGCTCGTGGCGAAAGCCGCCCAGCTGCAGATCGCCGTTCAGGCTGGCGGTGGCGAAGCTGTCGCTGCTCACCGCGCCGTGGGTGCCGTCGACGCGGCGGGTCACGGTGCCGTTGCTGTTCACCTTGGTCACCCGCGCCTGGTTGTCGTCGTAGGTCTCGCGGGTCCAGCCGTAGGCGAAGTGCGCCTTCCAGGCATCGTCGAGACGGTGTTCGATATCCAGGCGGCTCAGGTCGGAGCGTCCTTCGGTGATGTTGAACGGCTCGTCCAGCCGGCGGGTGCGTGGGATGTCCAGCGGCCTGTTGGTGCGTGGATCGATGGCGGTGCCACGGTCGAACGGCGTCTTGAACTCGCGGTGCTCGTAGCTGAGGTTGACCGTGGTGTACTCGCCGAACCAGGCCAGCGACGGCGCGACGAGGGTCTCGCGCTGCTGGCCGAAATTGCGCCAGTAGTTCTCGTCCTGGTGATCGACGATCAGCCGGTAGGCCAGGCTGCTTTCACCCAGCGCGCCGGTGCTGTCGATCTGCGCGCCACTGCCCTGCTTGCCGTGGGCGAAGGTCGAGCCACGCAAGGTGACGGCGTTGTACTGCTGCAACTGCGGCTTCTTGCTCACCACGTTGACCACGCCGCCCGGGTCCTGGATGCCGTAGAGCACGGAGGCCGGGCCCTTGAGCACCTCGACGTGATCGGCGGTGGCGGTGAGGTTGCGGCCCAGCACCGAGGGCAGTCCATCACGCATGATCGAGCCGTCGCGGTTGTCGCCGAAGCCGCGCTTCATTACCGCATCCTGGGTGCCGCCGAGGGTATTGGCCTGGGTCACGCCGCTGATGTTGCCCAGCGCGTCGTCGAGGTTGCGCGGCTTCTGGTCGCGCAGCGCCTGCGCCGGGACGGTGACGATGCTCTGCGGAGTCTCCAGCACCGGCGTGTCGCTGCGGCCGATGGAAGCCACCGGCTCCGGCTGGTAGCTGGTGGCGGCGGCCTGGCCGGTGACGGTGGTGTCGGTCAGGCTCAGGGGATCGGCGGGCAGGCGCTCCAGGGTCAGGGTATGACCGTCGAGGGCGCGGAAGCGGTAGCCGGAACCAGCGAGCAGGCGGTTCAGCGCGTCGTTGGCGCTGAGCTGGCCAGAGACTGCCGGGGCCTTGAGGTCGTACGGCGTTTCATCGGTGTAGACCACGCTCAGGCCGGTCACCCGGCTGAACTCGCTGAGCGCCTGGGGCAGCGGCTGGGCGGTGATGGCGAACCCATGTTTCGCCAGTAGCGCGGAGCTGGCGGCGACTTCATCCGCCAACGCGGCCGGCGCCTGCGCGGCGACCAGGGCGGTGCCGAGCACGAAGGCGGCGAGCGGTTTCAGGGACAGTTCGGGGACAGCGCGGCGCAGCGGGGTCATCGGGGGCTCACTTGCTCGAAAGGTCGACTTCACATGCGAATAAATCGCATTCATGACCACTACACGGAGCAGCCGCCTCGGTACCTCATCCCTTTTTCGAAAATATTTTCCGCGCTCAGCGAATCAGCACGAAACGCCCGAGCAGCGGCTGCTGGCGGAAGCCCACCACCGCCTGCAGCGAATCCAGCGCAGCCTGTGGGGCGGCGCTGCGGAAACTGCCGCTGACCCGACGCTGCGCCAGTTCGTTATCGAGCAGCACGATGCGCCCCGGATAGTAGGTACCCAGGCGCTCCAGCACCTCGCCCAACGGCGCGCGGTAGAAGGTCAGCCAGCCCTGTCGCCAGGCCAGCGCGGCCTGGGCGTCGGCGGGCTGCGCGTCGCCCAGTTTCGTGCCGTCGATACCGACGCGTTCGCCCGCGCCGAGCACCACTTCCGGCACGCCCACCGCGCGGCTGCCACGCACCGAGACGCGGCCTTCGGCGACGGTGACACGGGTCTGCTCGCCCAGGCGACGGACTTCGAATTCGGTGCCCAGCACCCGCGCTTCGCTTTCGCCCGCACGCACCACGAAGGGCTTGGGCAGGTGCTTCACGGCAAAGGAGGCGGCGCCGCGCAACAGCTCGACGCGGCGTTGCTCGCCATCCAGGGAGACGGCAACGGCGCTGTCGGCATCCAGGGTCAGGCGCGAGCCGTCATCCAGGGTGATCTCGCGCACTTCGCCCGGCGCGCTGACGTAGTCGGCGGAGAGGTCGGTGAGCCAGTTGCCCGGCGACCACCAGCCACCGGTCCAGAGCATCAGCAGCAGGCAGGCGGCGCTGGCCAGGGGATAGCCCCAGCGTCGGTGATTGGGTTGCGCGCGGCGGATGGCGGGACGATCCATCTGCGCCAGATAGGCGTTCAGGGCAGCATCCTCCTCCACCGCCAGCCGTTGCGCCGGTGCGGCACTGGCCTGCCACAGCGCATCGACTTCGGCATAGGCGCTGGCGTGCCGGGGATCAGCCGCCAGCCAGGCCTGGAAAGCACCCAGCCAGGCTTCGCCGCCGCGATCCTGCAAACGCAGCAGCCACTGGCGCGCCTGACGCTGGGCGTCCTCGGGCGAGGTGGCGATTTCGGGCTTCATCGGTCGGCGGCTCCACGGCGATTGGCCGGCGCGGCGGGCAACAGGCTCGCCTTGCAGGCATCGAGGGCGCGCATCATATGTTTTTCCACCGCGCTCTGGGAAAGCCCCATGGCCGTGGCGATCTCGCCGTAGGTGCGGCCGTGTACGCGGCTGAGCAGGAAAATGTGGCGGGTGCGCTCGGGCAACTGGCGCAGGGCGTCTTCTATGAGGTCCAGGTCGGCACCGGCCTGCACCGCCTGTTCGGGCGAAGGCTGGGCATCGTCGTCATCGGGCAGCAGCGCGCTCAGGGTGCGACCGCGCGAGTCCTCGCCGCGCAGATGGTCGATGGCGAGGTTGCGCGCACTGCGCAGCAGGTAGCTGCCGAGTTCTTCCACCGGCGCCTGAGGACGCTTCCAGAAGCGCAGGAACAGGTCCTGCACCAGGTCCGCCGCCGTGGCGCGGCAACCGACGCGACGCTGCACCAGCGCCTCCATGCGCGGGCGCTGGGACAGGAATACCTGCAGGAAATCCTCGCGCGGCATCGCCTCGGCGGGCGCCGGGGCGTCCGCGGCACGGGAGTCGGCCGGGCGGTCGGAATGGGGCATCGGGGATGGAAGCTCGCCAGCGGTTCGCACCGAAGCCGGCGCGAGGGGAAGACCCTGGAAAGCCGCAAATGATAATGCTTATCAAATAAACGGAACAGTCCCGGTCGTCCGCCTCAGTCCTGCGGATCAAGGCGTCTCGTCAAGCCCCAGGCCGCCTTCCAGCTTGCGCCAGAGCAGGCGAATCTGCGCCTTGCGCACCAGCGCGCAGCGGTACAGGCGGATTTCCTGCGGGACGATCCAGTGCGGACCGCCGCACAGCGCCAGCTCGCCGCGCGCCAGCTCCGACTCCATGCTCAGGCGCGGCACCCAGGCCACGCCCATGCCCTGGAGCGCCATGCTCTTCAGGCTGTCGGCCATCGCCGTTTCATAGACAGTGGTGTAGCGCAGGTTGCGCTGGCGCAGCAGCAGGTTCACCCCGCGCCCGAGGAAGGCGCCGGCGCTGTACGCCAGCAGCGGCACGCTCTGCCCGCTGTCCAGGTCGTAGAGCGGCACGCCGGCGGAGTTCACCGCGCAAACCGGCAGCATCTCGGTGCGCCCCAGGTGCAGCGAGGGGAAGACTTCCGGGTCCATCTGCAGCGCGGCGTCCGGGTCGTAGAAGGCCATCATCAGATCGCAGCCGCCTTCACGCAGCAGGTGCACCGCCTCGCCGACGTTGGTCGCCACCAGGCGGCTGGCGATGTTCAGGCCCTCGGAGCGCAGGCGCGCGATCCACGCCGGGAAGAAGCCCAGCGCCAGGGAGTGCGCGGCGGCGAACTGCAGCACCTCGCCCTGCCCGCCTTCCAGATGATGCAGGTGGCGCACCACCTGGCCGAGCTGCTCGACCACCGCGCGGGCGGTGACCAGGAACAGCTGACCGGCCTCGGTCAGCTCGATGGGCGTGCGCTGGCGGTTCACCAGGGTCAGGCCGAGGGCGTCCTCCAGGCTGCGGATGCGCCGGCTGAAGGCCGGCTGCGTCACGAAGCGCTTTTCAGCGGCCTGGGAAAAACTGCGGGTGGTGGCCAGGGTGCTGAAATCTTCCAGCCATTTGGTCTCGAGGTTCACGTCAACTCCAACGCTGTCACACGCTGATCGATTGGTCAGGAGCCGGGCGCGCGTAGCACAGTCACACGCTCGCCGTCATCAATTCGTCACAGGGTACATTATGCCGTTCGTGCATGAGGCAGCCTTTAACAGCATTGGCCGACGAAAGGCGAAATCCCTAGTCTACCGGGCATCGCGGCACTGGCCGTGTTCCTTTGAGACAATCTCTGTCATGTCCCCTGTTGCATCGTTCCGCATCGAGAAAGACCTCCTCGGCACCCTCGAAGTACCTTCTGACGCCTACTTCGGCATTCAGACCCTGCGCGCTGTGAACAACTTCCGCCTCTCGGGCGTGCCGCTGTCGCACTACCCGAAACTGGTCGTCGCCCTGGCGATGGTCAAGCAGGCGGCAGCCGATGCCAACCACAAGCTCGGCCACCTGCCGGCAGACAAGCACGCCGCCATCAGCGAAGCCTGTGCCCGTCTGATCCGTGGCGATTTCCACGACCAGTTCGTGGTGGACATGATCCAGGGTGGCGCCGGCACCTCGACCAACATGAACGCGAACGAAGTCATCGCGAACATCGCGCTCGAAGCCATGGGCCACACCAAGGGTGAGTACAAGCACCTGCACCCGAACAACGACGTGAACATGGCGCAGTCGACCAACGACGCGTACCCGACCGCCATCCGCCTGGGCCTGCTGCTCGGCCACGACACCCTGCTGGCCAGCCTCGACAGCCTGATCCAGGCCTTCGCCGCCAAGGGCGTCGAGTTCGCCAGCGTACTGAAGATGGGCCGTACCCAGCTGCAGGACGCGGTGCCGATGACCCTCGGCCAGGAATTCCACGCCTTCGCCACCACCCTGAGCGAAGATCTCGACCGCCTGCGTCGCCTGGCGCCGGAGCTGCTGACCGAAGTGAACCTCGGCGGCACCGCGATCGGCACCGGCATCAACGCCGACCCCGGCTACCAGAAGCTGGCCGTCGAGCGCCTGGCTGAAATCAGCGGCCACCCGGTCGTCCCGGCCGCCGACCTGATCGAAGCCACCTCCGACATGGGCGCCTTCGTGCTGTTCTCCGGCATGCTCAAGCGCACCGCGGTCAAGCTGTCGAAGATCTGCAACGACCTGCGCCTGCTGTCCAGCGGCCCGCGCACCGGCATCAACGAGATCAACCTGCCGCCGCGTCAGCCGGGCAGCTCGATCATGCCGGGCAAGGTCAACCCGGTGATCCCGGAGGCGGTGAACATGTGCGCCTTCGAAATCATGGGCAACGACCTGGCGCTGACCATCGCTGCCGAAGGCGGCCAGCTGCAGCTGAACGTGATGGAGCCGCTGATCGCCTACAAGATCTTCGACTCGATCCGCCTGCTCCAGCGCGCCATGGACATGCTGCGCGAGCATTGCATCACCGGCATCACCGCCAACGTCGAGCGCTGCCACCAACTGGTGGAGCACAGCATCGGCCTGGTCACCGCGCTGAACCCGTACATCGGCTACGAGAACTCCACCCGCATCGCCAAGATCGCGCTGGAAACCGGCCGCGGCGTACTGGAACTGGTTCGCGAGGAACAGCTGCTGGACGAAGCCACCCTGGCCGACATCCTGCTGCCGGAAAACATGATCGCCCCGCGCCTGATTCCGCTGCGCGCCTGATCACCCGCCCGGTGCGAGCCGGGCACGTCTCACCGGTTGAGGGGGAGTACTCCTTCCTCACCTTTCAGGGATTGGTTACCCCCACTCCCTTCTTTTATGCCCGGCGCGGCGGACTTGTCCGAAGCGCCACGTCTCACCGGTTGAGGGGCCTCTTGGCCCACTCTCCTTTAGAAGGGACACCGCTTACCCCGGTGTCCCCTTTTTTTTGCCTGCGTTTCGGGCAAGACGAAAAGCATTGCGGACGGATAGCTCTGCGCTCGGGTCGGCCCTCACCCTAACCCTCTCCCAGGGGGAGAGGGGACCGTTCGGTGCAGGATGAAACCAAGGCGTCAGCCGGCACAATCGGCTCCCTCTCCCTCCGGGAGAGGGCTGGGGTGAGGGAATGGCGCAGGCACGGACTCACCCGTGACAAGAGGGCGCGTCTCAGGGGCAGTGCCTATAGGAGCGAGAAGGCCCGGCGGGAATCACTCCTGCCGTTGCAGGTGATCGAGAATCCGTCGGTTGAGGGCGGTGATACGCTCCACGGCGTCCGCCTCGTCGCACTCCCCGTCCTGCGCGCCGAGCTGACGGGCACAGAGGTTGAGCGCGGAAAGCACCATCAGCTCATTGCTGGTGACGTAGGGGAATTTCTTCTTGCTGGCGGTGATCTCCGCCTGCAACAGCGCGGCCGCGTCCTGCAGCCGGCGCTCTTCACCGGCCGGCGCCCGGACGCTGTATTCGCGTCCGAGGATGCGCAGGACGCGGACGCCGTCGCCACTCATGCGTGGGCGCGGCTGTCGCTGACGCGGCGGATCAGCGCCTGCAGGCGGGTGGCCGTGGCGTTGTGCTTCTCTTCCTGCTCCATCAGGGACAGCTGCAGGCTGTCGTTTTCCTCACGGGCCTTGAGCAGCTCTTCACGCACAGCGGCGTTGTCCTGCACCAGCACTTCGTTCTGCTGCAGCAGTTCGGCGACCAGCTGTTCAAGTTGTTCGAGGGTGGAATCAAGCATGGGAGCCTCCGCAAAGCCTTTCAAAGGGTGCGGAGGATAAAGAAAGGGGCGCGGCGGGGCCAGCAGAAACGGGAATCTTCTGACAAGCCGTATACTGTCAATTCAATAGCTTACGAGATAATTCTCGTGTCATTTCAATGATTTCCGGCCGCCAGCGTGATTTCGACCGGGAAATCGCCCGCAAGGTTCGCTGGCGCGGACATCTGCAGGAGAGAGCCATGCCCGCCATCGCGCCCATGGGGCGCTCCTAAAGGGAGCGCGGTATCAGACGCGGATCACACCCTCTTCGCGGAGCAACTTGAAGATCGCCTCGGCGCCCGCTTCAGCCGTGACGTCCTTGAGCACCTGCCCGGTGCCGCCGGAAGCCTTGGCGGTGGCGGCCTTCATACGCTCGGCGCCGGTCTTCGCCTTGATCACCTTCAGCCGCTTGGGACGCGGGCGCGCCGGTTGCAGATTGCCTTCGGCGAGCAGCGGGTCGTCCAGCACTTCCACCTCGTGGGCTTCCAGGTAGCCGCGGCGGGCCGGGCCGAAGGCACTCTGGCGAGCCACCGGCGCGGCATTGTCGACGCTGGCGACGAAGGGCAGGCGAACCTTCAGCCGGCGGCGCTGGCCACGGGGCAAGGCCTGCAGCACCTGAGCGCTGCCGCCTTCGACCTTCTCCACTTCCGCCAGGCCGACCACCAGCGGCCAGCCCAGCCGCTCAGCCAGCAGGAACGGCAGCATGCCCGAGCCTTCGCCGGTTTCCGCCTGGGTGCCGGTGAGTACCAGTTGCGCATCGCTGTCGCCGAGGTAAGCCGCCAGCGCCGGCAGGGCGTCGGCGCCTGCGGGTTGCTCCAGCACCGCCAGCTCGTCCAGGCCCATGCCGAGGTAGCCGCGCAGCGCTTCCTCCCCGGCGTCGCCGGCATGCACCACCCGCAGGCGCTTGCCGGCAAGGCTCATGCCCAGCTCCACCGCGCGGGCATCCTGGTCGGCACGGCGCGCACGACCGGAGGCCGGGTGGGCGCCGATGGAAACCAGGGCGACGATATTCAGGTCGTTCATGCTGCAATCTCGACGTAGGGCGAATAACGCGCAGCGTTATCCGCCGTTGTGACGATGGTGGCGGATAAAGCCTGTGGCTTTATGCGCCCTGCGAGGATGCCGGAGGCGTCAGGCCGCATCGCGCGCCGCTCCATTGCGATGGGCTTCGGCCAGGGCCATCAGCGCCTTGAGGATCGCCGTGGAATCGCCGATCACCGAGAGGTCGGCGCGTTTGATCATGTCGCAGCCCGGGTCCATGTTGATCGCCACCACCTTGTCGCAGGAGCCGATGCCCTGCAGGTGCTGGATCGCCCCGGAAATGCCGACGGCGAGATAGACCCGCGCAGTCACCCAGGTGCCGGTGGCGCCGACCTGGCGAGCGCGCGGCATGTGGCCGTCGTCCACCGCCACGCGGGAAGCCCCCTCGGTGGCGCCGAGAGCGACAGCAGCGCGGTGGAACAGGTCCCAGTCCTTCACGCCATTGCCGCCGGAGAGGATGAACTCCGCCTCGGCCATGGGAATCTGCGCCGGGTCCACGGCCACCGGGCCGAGGTCTTCGATACGCGGGATGTTGCGCGCGACGCTGGAGTCCAGTTCCACGGCTCGGGCTTCGTGGCGGGTCTCGCTGACCGGCTCGGCACACTCGGCAGCGGCCAGGATCAGGCGCGGCAGCTCGCGGTGCAGGTCCTGCTGACCGGCACCGGCACGGCCGACGCAGCGCTCGCCTTCGGCCTGCCAGACGCGGGTCGCCGGGCGTTCGCCCAGGCTCGCGGCGAAGCGGCGGCCCAGTTCGCCGCCACCGCTGCGGCTGTCGGGGAGCAACCAGTGGCGCGGAGCGAACTGGCTATTGGCTGAGCGCAGCGCCAGCACCCGTTGTTCCGGGGCGTAGCCGTCGTACTCGTTGCCTTCGATCATCAGCAGGCGGTCGACGCCGGCGGTATCGAAGGCACTTTCCTTGTGCTCGCCAAACACCACAGCCAGCACCGCGCCATCGCTGCCGGCGAGCTTGCGGGCCAGGCCCAGCAGGTCGCGGTCGTGACTGGAAAGGCGGCCGCCGACCATGTCCGGTACCACGGCAATCAGGAACGCCGGCTCTTCAAGAATCACCAGCGGCAGCTGCACCACTTCAGGAGCACTGCCGCGCTTGCCGCCGGTGCCCTGCTGGCCACCGGAGCGGTCGATGCGTTTGACGCCATTGGGGCCGATGAAGCCGACCGCATGGGGGTTCTTGCGTACCACACCGTCGGGGCCCATCCAGCGGCTCTCACCGCCCAGGGCCGATTGCATGGCCGCGTGCAGCGGATGCAGGCGGTTGCGGGCGATCCACTCGGCGCGCGGGTCGCGGCGGATGATGTCGCTCATGCTCGATGCTCCAGGCAGGTGTAGGGCGAATAACGCGCAGCGTTATCCGCCGATGACGTCGAGACGGCGGATAAAGCCGTTGGCTTTATCCGCCCTACGAAGGCTTCCGGCGAGTTCATCAGTGCACCTCCGCCGTTTCTTCACGGCGCGCCAGCGAAGGCTTTTTTGCCGGCACCTCGGTGGCCTCGATGAGGACCTCGGCAACCAGTTCGGCGATGTCCTTGATCTCCGGGCGGGGCGCGACCACGCCCTCGAGCATCGCGGTGCATTGCGGGCAGCCCACGGCCACCAGTTCGGCACCAGTCTCTTTGATGTCGGCCATGCGCATGTCGGGAATCCGCTGCTTGCCGGGGATGTCGGTGATCGGCGCGCCGCCGCCGCCGCCGCAGCAGCGCGAGCGGAAGCCGGAGCGTTGCATTTCTTTGACCTCGATGCCGATGGCCTTGAGCACAGCGCGTGGCGCTTCGTACTCGCCGTTGTAGCGCCCGAGGTAGCAGGGGTCGTGGTAAGTCACGCTGGCGGCCTTGCTCTGGCCGAGGTTCAGCGCGCCCTTCTGTACCAGCTCGTCGATGAAGGTGGTGTGGTGCAGCACCTGGTAGTCGCCGCCCAGCGCGCCGTATTCGTTCTTCAGCACGTGGAAGCTGTGCGGGTCGCAGCTGACGATGCGCTTGAAGCGGTACTTGGACAGGGTGGCGATGTTGCGTCTGGCCAGGGCCTGGAAGGTGGCTTCGTCACCCAGGCGGCGGGCCACGTCGCCACTGTCGCGCTCTTCCAGGCCGAGTACGGCGAAGTCGACATTGGCGGCCTTGAGGATCTTCACGAAGGACCGCAGGGTGCGCTGGTTGCGCATGTCGAAGGCACCGTCGCCGACCCAGAACAGCACGTCGGCCTGCTGCTTGTCGGCCAGCAGCGGCAGGTTCAGGTCCGCCGCCCAGTTCAGCCGGCCACCGGGGGCGAAGCCGCCGGGGTTGTCGGTGGCGATCAGATTTTCCAGCACCTCGGCGCCCTTGTTCGGGGTCGCGCCCTTTTCCAGGGTGAGGTGGCGGCGCATATCGACGATGGCGTCGACGTGCTCGATCATCATCGGGCACTCCTCGACGCAGGCGCGGCAGGTAGTGCAGGACCACAGGGTCTCGGCATCCACCAGCGCCTTGCCGTCCAGCTCGACGATGGGCTGGTGCGGGCCGCCGCGGTGTTCGCCCAGCGGTTTTCCCGGATACGGGGAGCCGGCGAAGTTGGCGTCGCTGCCGCCAGCCAGGCCGATCACCATGTCCTGGATGAGCTTCTTCGGGTTCAGCGGCTGGCCGGCAGCGAAGGCCGGGCACATGGCCTCGCACTTGCCGCACTGCACGCAGGCGTCGAAGCCGAGCAACTGGTTCCAGGTGAAGTCGGTGGGCTTCTCGACGCCCAGCGGCGCCATGGGGTCTTCCAGGTTCAGCGGCTTGAGGCCGGTGGAACGACCGCCGCCGAAGCGCTCGGAACGGCGGTGCCAGGCCAGGTGCAGGGCGCCGGCGAAGGCATGCTTCATCGGCCCGCCCCAGGTCATGCCGAAGAACAGCTCGGACACGCCCCAGGCCACACCGACGGCGAGGATGGCAGCGAGGAACCAGCCACCGAAACCTTCCGGCAGAATGCCGGCCACCGGCAGAGTGGCGATGAAGAAGCTCGCCGAGAACATCAGCAGGCTTTTCGGCAGGCGCATCCACGGGCCTTTCGACAGCCGCGACGGCGGATCGAGGCGGCGCTTGGCAACGAACAGCGCGCCGCAGAACATCAGCGCGGTGGCGGCCAGCAGGGCGAAGCCGAGGATGCGGCTGTGCAGGCCGAAGCCGTGCACGAGGATGGCCAGCAGCGCGGCGGCGACGAAACCACCGGCAGTGGCCACGTGGGTCTTCGACATGTACTTGTCGCGCTCGACCACGTGGTGCAGGTCCACCAGGTAGCGGCGCGGCATCTTCAGCAGGCCGCCGATCCAGTCGACCTGGGCGGGCCGGCCGCGGCGCCACATCGTAAAGCGCTTCACGGCGCCCAGCACGGCGAGGCCGAGGGCGCTGAAGAGCAGGATAGGGAGGATGATGTTGAGCATTGTCATGGGTCTCCTCGCAGGGACCGAAATGGGGACTCCGGACCAGTCCCCTCTCCCTTCAGGGAGAGGGTTAGGGAGAGGGTGTTCGAGCCGGCACTGCGCATGGCCTGAAACACCTTCTCCCCCCGCCCTCTCCCGCAAGCGGGAGAGGGGGCTATCCGAGCCAGCCGGAGATCCTTACCGGGCCTGTATCAGAAGTCCTTGCACAGACGCAGCGCGTCATAGATCGCGGCATGGGTGTTGCGCTGGGCCACGCAGTCGCCGATGCGGAACAGCAGGTAGCCATCGCCAGCCTCGCTGAGGCACGGCTGCGGCTTGATCGCGAACAGCGCCTCGACGTCGATCTGGCCCTTGTTGCGCGAACCCTGCTTGAGCGCGTAGTACAGGCTCTCGTCCGGACGTACGCCGTTCTCCACGACGATCTGGTCGACCACCCGCTCCTCTTTGGCGCCGGTGTATTCGTTCTCCAGCACCGCCACCAGCTTGTCGCCCTCGCGGTAGACCTTCTCCAGCATCAGGTCCCCGGTCATGATCACTTCCTTGGGGTACATGCTGCGGTAGTAGGTCGGGAAGGTGGTGCCGCCGATGGCCACGCCCGGCTTGATGTCGTCGGTGACGATCTCGACCTGGGCGCCCTTGTCGGCGAGGAAGTCCGCCACCGACATGCCGCTGAATTCGCAGATAGTGTCGTAGACCAGCACGTTCTTGCCCGGCGCCACCTTGCCGTCGAGCACGTCCCAGCTGCTGACCACCAGCCCTTCGGCAGCGCCCCAGTGTTCGTTCTGCTCGAGGAAGGGATGGCCACCGTTGGCCAGCACCACCACGTCGGGGCGCAGGTCCATGATGGTGTCGGCGTCCGCGCCGGTGCCCAGGCGCAGGTCGACATTCAGGCGCGCCAGTTCCAGCTGGTACCAGCGGGTGATGCCGGCGATCTGGTCGCGCTGCGGGGCTTTCGAGGCCGTAGTGATCTGCCCGCCCAGTTGGTCCTTCTTCTCGAACAGGGTGACCTCGTGACCGCGCTCGGCGGCGACGCGCGCCGCTTCCATGCCGGCCGGGCCGCCACCAACGACCACCACCTTGCGTTTCACGCCGGTGGTCTTCTCGATGATGTGCGGTACGCCCATGTATTCGCGGGAGGTGGCGGCGTTCTGGATGCACAGCACGTCCAGGCCCTGGTACTGGCGGTCGATGCAGTAGTTGGCGCCGACGCACTGCTTGATCTGGTCGATCTGGCCCATCTTGATCTTGGCGATCAGGTGCGGGTCGGCGATGTGCGCGCGGGTCATGCCGACCATGTCCACGTAGCCGCCCTCAAGGATGCGCGTGGCCTGGTTCGGGTCCTTGATGTTCTGCGCGTGCAGCACCGGCACATTGACCACTTCCTTGATGCCGGCAGCCAGGTGCAGGAAGGGCTCTGGCGGGTAGGTCATGTTCGGGATGACGTTGGCCAGGGTGTTGTGGGTGTCGCAGCCCGAGCCGACCACGCCGATGAAGTCGATCATCCCGGTGTCGCTGTAGTACTTGGCGATCTGCTTCATGTCGTCGTGGGTGAGGCCGTCCGGGTGGAACTCGTCACCGCAGATGCGCATGCCGACGCAGAAGTCGTCACCGACTTCCCGGCGTACGGCCTTGAGCACTTCCAGGCCGAACTTCATGCGGCCCTCGAAGGTGCCGCCCCACTCGTCGGTCCGCTTGTTGACACGCGGGCTCCAGAACTGGTCGATCATGTGCTGGTGCACGGCGGACAGCTCGACGCCGTCCAGGCCGCCTTCCTTCGCCCGGCGTGCCGCTTGGGCGTAGTTGCCGATCACCCGCCAGATCTCTTCCGGCTCGATGGTCTTGCAGGTGGCGCGGTGCACCGGTTCGCGGATACCCGAGGGCGACATCAGGGTCGGCCAGTTGAAGCCGTCCCAGCGCGAGCGGCGGCCCATGTGGGTAATCTGGATCATGATCTTGGCCCCATGCTTGTGCATGGCGTCGGCCAGGTTCTGGAAGTGCGGGATGATGCGGTCGGTGGAGAGGTTCACCGAGCTCCACCATTCCTGCGGGCTGTCGATGGCGACCACGGAGGAACCGCCGCAGATGGCCAGGCCGATGCCGCCCTTGGCCTTCTCCTCGTAATACTTCACGTAGCGCTCGGTGGTCATGCCGCCGTCGGTGGCGTAGACCTCGGCGTGGGCGGTGGAGAGCACGCGGTTGCGGATGGTCAGCTTGCCGATCTGGATCGGCTGGAACATTGCCTCGAAAGCCATTGCGGCATCCTCACGGGATCAGAGGTTTCTTGTTGTGGTGGCGGCCCACGGGCCGCCGGTGCCGAAGTCGTGGATCAGAGGGGTTTGACGACGAACAGACCGTCGTCATGGCCTTCCTCGGCGCCGCTGTAGACCTGCTCGGCCGCGGTGCGCAGCTCGCTACCGCGTGCCTGGAGAATCTGGTCCATGGCGCCGGCGAACCAGCCGGTGAACATGTAGTCGACCTTGCGGTTGACCTTGCCGTAGACGTAGACGAAGGCCGAATGCTTCAGGCGTACCTGGGCAGTGCCCTTGTCGAGGTCGATCTGCTCGATCTGAAACAGGCCCCAACCGCGCTGGGACAGGCGCTTCATGTAGTGCTCGAAGACCTCCACGCCGACCAGGCCGTGGCACTCGGCTTCTTTCTCGCACCAGTGCCAGGCGGACTTGTAGCCGGCCTTGTAGAGGATTTGCGCGTAGCGCTCGGCGCCCAGCTCTTCCTCGATGCCCATGTGGTTGTTGACGAAGAAATGCCGCGGTACGTAGAGCATCGGCAGGGCGTCGGAGGTCCAGACGCCGGTTTCGCTGTCGACTTCGATGGGCAGTTCGGGGGCGTGTTTGGCCATGAGGTTTCGCTCCAATTCTTTTGGCTCCCTCTCCCTGGGGGAGAGGGTTGGGGTGAGGGGTTCTACGGGTGAGCGCGACAGCCCTCACCCCGGCCCTCTCCCGGAGGGAGAGGGGAAAAGCGGATTACTCGCCCCAGACTTCGCCGAGGATGCGCACCCAGTTCTCGCCCATGACCTTGCGCACCACGCGCTCGGGCATGCCGCGCTTGAGCAGGGTTTCGGTGAGGTTGGGGAATTCACCCACGGTGCGGATGCCCAGCGGGTTGACGATCTTCCCGAAGTTGGTGAGGCGGCGGGCGTAACCCTTGTCGTGGGTCAGCCACTCGAAGAAGTCCTGGCCGTGGCCCTGGGTGAAGTCGGTGCCGATACCGATGGCGTCCTCGCCGACGATGTTCATCACGTACTCGATGGCTTCGGCGTAGTCATCGATGGTCGAGTCGATGCCCTTGGCGAGGAAGGGCGCGAACATGGTCACGCCGACGAATCCGCCGTGGTCGGCGATGAACTTCAGCTCGGCGTCGGACTTGTTGCGCGGGTGCTCTTTGAGGCCGGACGGCAGGCAGTGGGAGTAGGTGACGGGCTTCTTCGACTCGAGGATGACTTCCTCGGAGGTCTTGGAGCCGACGTGGGACAGGTCACACATGATGCCGACGCGGTTCATCTCCGCGACGATCTCGCGGCCGAAGCCGGAGAGGCCGCCGTCGCGCTCGTAGCAGCCGGTGCCGACCAGATTCTGGGTGTTGTAGCACATCTGCACGATGCCCACGCCCAACTGCTTGAACACCTCGACGTAGCCCAGCTGGTCCTCGAACGCGTGGGCGTTCTGGAAGCCGAAGAGGATGCCGGTCTTGCCCTGCTCCTTGGCCTTGCGGATGTCGGCGGTGCTACGCACCTGCAGTACCAGGTCGCTGTTGTCGCGGATCAGCTTGCTGCTGGAGACGATGTTGTTCACCGTCGCCTGGAATCCTTCCCACACCGACACGGTGCAGTTGGCGGCGGTCAGGCCGCCCTTGCGCATGTCCTCGAACAGCTCGCGGTTCCATTTGGCGATGATCAGGCCATCGATGACGATGCTGTCGGCGTGAAGTTCGGCTGGGCTCATCTTGGCGTCTCTCTTATCAGGGCCGGCTGGTCAGGCAAGGCTTGTCAGGCTTGGCGCGGCGGGTTTTTCCCCGACGCTTTGCAGGCAGGATATCCCTGCACCCCGAGGCGACCCGGTTCGAAAACGACCAGGGTCATACCGAAAGCGTCAACCTCGCGACACGGGCGACAGCGTTTACGTCGCGCAGGGGAACGTGGGCCGCGCAAAGGCTCGGAAGCCGCGGATTACGGAGTAAGGGGAGATTCAGAGCCGAGACGCAGGATGGCGTGGAGCGCAGCGATACCCGTCAATTCACGACCGCGCTGCGCCGATGGGTATCGCTTCGCTCCACCCATCCCACAAAGAGCGCAGCGACAGGAATCAGCGCTTGCGCCAGCAGGCAAAGAGGTTCCACGCCACCAGGCCGGTGACGAAAGCGGAGCTGCTGTAGAAGAGCATGGCATCCACGTGGCTTCCTCCTGAACGACAACGCCCCCGAGAGACGGGGGCGCTGGGTGGCTGGGGCTTACTTCTCGGCGACCAGGCGGGCGTGGGCGGACTCCTCGCCCAGGTTGTTCAGCAGCCGCTCGCTGTACCAGTCGAGGAAGTTGATCACGCCGAACTCGTAGGTCTTGGAGTACGGCCCCGGCTGGTAGGCGGTGGAGTTGATGCCGCGCTGGTTCTCCTCTGCCAGGCGACGGTCCTGGTCGTTGGTGGCGTCCCAGACCTCGCGCAGGCGGGCGACGTCGTAGTCGACGCCTTCCACCGCATCCTTGTGCACCAGCCACTTGGTGGTGACCCTGGTTTCCTGCGCGCTGATCGGCCACACGGTGAAGACGATCAGGTGGTCGCCCATGCAGTGGTTCCACGAGTGCGGCAGGTGCAGGATGCGCATCGAGCCCAGGTCCGGGTTCTGGATGCGGCCCATGAGCTTCTTGCTGCCCTGCTTGCCGTCCATGGTCATGGACACGGTGCCCTGCAGCAGGGGCATGCGCACGATGCGGTTGCGCAGGCCGAAGCTTTCGTGGGCATAGGGAATCTTCTCGGCTTCCCAGGCGGTGGTGCAGGCGGCGACCTGGTCCTTGAACGCCTGGCTGGCGCGCGGGTCGGTGACGTCGTCCCACTCCAGCAGGGTGTTCAGCAGCTCCGGGTGCGAGCCGTTGCAGTGGTAGCACTCGCGGTTGTTTTCCAGCACCAGCTTCCAGTTGGCCTTTTCCATCAGCGTGGTCTGCACCGCGACCTTGGTGTTCTCCATGTCGTACGGCTCCATGTAGTGCTCGAGCGTACGCAGGAAGTCATCGATGGCCGGCGGGTTCTCCGACAGCGAGATGAAGATGTAGCCGCCGGCAGTCTTCACGTTCACCGGCTTGAGGCTGTAGTCCTTCATGTCGAAGTCGGCGCCCATCTCGGTGCCGGCGAACAGCAGGCGGCCGTCCAGCTCGTAGGTCCACTGGTGGTAGGGGCAGACCAGCTTGGCGACCTTGCCCTTGTCGCTGACGCACAGGCGCGAGCCACGGTGGCGGCAGACGTTGTGGAAGGCGTGGATCTTGCCCTCGGCGCCGCGCAGGACGATCACCGGGTTGTCGCCGATCTGCAGGGTGAGGAAGTTGCCCTTGGCGGGGATCTCGCAGGTCATGCCAGCGATCAGCCACTCCTTGTGGAAGATCTCCTGCATGTCCAGCTGGAACAGGCGCTCGTCGTTGTAGAAGGGCTGCGGCAGCGAGAAGCTGTGGTCGCGACTGCGCAGCATCTCGGCGGTGGCCTTGCGGGCCGGTTCCAGCGGGTCGCCCAGACTCAGGGTAGTGGTGACGTCCATTGCTCGGTCCTCATGCCGCAGCCCGGTCGGGCTGCCGGCGGAAATAAGTGGCTGATACGGTTTGCCACGCAGGGCTTGTTTGCGGCAGGTGCCAGGCGCGCCGAGTGCGCCGTTTCCCGCCGTCTCGCTCAACCTTGGGAGTTGCTCGGCATGGCGCTGAGTGTGGGGCCGCACCCCGGGATTACCCTTATCCATGGGCGACACGGCCAGATCATTTCCCGACGCGCAACGGCACGTCCCAGGCGGCAGGTCGCGATAAGCATGCAAATGTCGCTGGCAGGTAAATGCAGCGGCCATCCTCATGCACACAATCCGCCCCATCAGGCATGCCGAAAGGCCCCGTGCTTTCTACGCTCGAACGACGTAGGCAAACGGGCCCCGGCGCTGCCCCATCAGGCCCAGCACGGCCCGCGTGCGCGGAGAGACAGCATGTCGACGAACAACTTCCTCAATCCGGTGAATACCCAGACCTGGGCCAACGGGCGCCACCTGGTGCGCTGCGTGAAGGCTATCCAGGAAACCTGGGATGTACGCACCTTCTGCTTCATGGCCGACGCGCCGATCATGTTCTTCTTCAAGCCGGGGCAGTTCGTCACCCTGGAGCTGGAGATCGACGGCCAGCCGATCATGCGTTCCTACACCATCTCCAGCTCGCCCTCGGTGCCCTACAGCTTCTCCATCACCATCAAGCGCGTGCCCGGTGGCAAGGTGTCGAACTGGCTGCACGACAACCTCAAGGAAGGCGACCAGATCCCGGTGCACGGGCCCGTGGGCAATTTCAACGCCATCGACTTCCCCGCCGAGAAGGTGCTGTTCCTCTCCGGCGGCGTCGGCATCACCCCGGTGATGTCCATGTCACGCTGGTTCTTCGACACCAACGGCAACGTCGACATGGTCTTCGTGCACAGCGCGCGCACGCCCAAGGACATCATCTACCACCGCGAGCTGGAGCACATGAACTCGCGGATCAACAACTTCAAGCTGTATCTGGTCTGCGAGAAGTACGAGATGGGCGAGTCCTGGGCTGGCTACCGGGGCTACCTGAACAAGGCGATGCTGCAGTTGATGGCGCCGGACTTCCTCGAGCGCGAGGTATTCTGCTGCGGCCCGACGCCCTACATGCACGCGGTCAAGCGCCTGCTCGAAGCCGAGGGCTACGACATGTCGCGCTACCACGAGGAGGCCTTCGGCCCGACCCCGCCGGAAGTCCGCGCCGACGTGAAGGAACTGGCCGCCGAAGCCGCCGAGGCGCCGGCCGTGCCCCTGGCCGAGCAGAACCTGGTGGAGTTCTGCGAGACCGGCAAGAGCATCCGCGTGGCACCGGGCGAGACCGTCCACGCCGCCGCCGCGCAGCTCGGCCTGCACATTCCCAAGGCCTGCGGCATGGGCATCTGCGGCACCTGCAAGGTGATGAAGCGCTCGGGCGAGGTGGAGATGGAGCACAACGGCGGGATCACCGACGAAGACGTCGCCGAAGGCTACATCCTGTCCTGCTGCAGCGTGCCCAAGGGTGACGTGGTGATCGAGTACTGATCACAGCCTGCCCCCACCTGTCCCACATGTTACCCACTGAGTTATCCACAGGCTGAAGGTGTCCCGAGGCAAGCTCGGAGACACCTCTGGCCGAACCGGCTGGCCGCCTCGATCCCGTCTGCAACCCGCATGCCACGTGACTTTCGCCTTTCCCGCAGACCCGCCGGGCAGGCGCGCGCCAAGGCCCAGCCACGGGCCTTTGCGGGCAGCAGCTGCGACGAATATCCACATTCGCTCAGTCTTCTTCCGGGACCGCCTTGTAGCCACTCGACAGGCGTTGCTGTACGTCCTGCGGGACGGCGCTGTAATGGCTGGAAGAAAGGCTATAGAGGCCCTGGCCGGCGGTGATGGATTTCAGCCGGTTGGCGTAGCCGTCCAGCTCCGCCAGCGGCACCTGCCCGCGCACCAGCGCGACGCTGGCCGACAGCGACTCGGTGCCCAGCACCTGGCCCCGGCGGCCGGTGAGGTCGGCGGTGATGTCGCCCAGGTGGGTATCCGGCGTGGTCACCTCGATCTGCATCACCGGCTCCAGCACGATGCCGCCGGCATTGCGCAGCGCATCGAGCATGGCCTTGCGCCCGGCGGCCTGGAAGGCGATGTCCTTGGAATCCACCGAGTGGCTCTTGCCGTCGAACACCGTGACCTTCACGTCCTCCACCGGGAAGCCGGCCAGCGGCCCGGCCGCCAGAGCCGAGCGCACGCCCTTCTCCACCGAGGGAATGAAGTTGCCGGGAATCACCCCGCCCTTGATCGCATCGACGAAGGCAAAACCCTCGCCGCGCGGCATTGGCTCAATGCGCAGGTAGACCTCGCCGAACTGCCCCGCCCCGCCAGTCTGCTTCTTGTGCCGGCTGTGGCCTTCGGCGCTGCGGGTCGCCGTTTCACGGTAAGGCACGCTGGGCGCGCGGGTCTGCACTTCCAGCTTGTACTGCCCGGCCATGCGCTCGAGCAGGTAGCGCAGGTGCAACTCGCCCATGCCGCGCAGCACGGTTTCCTGGGTGGAGGCGTTGTAATCCAGGCGCACGCAGGGGTCTTCGGCCTGCAGGCGCTGGAGAATTTCCGCCAGGCGCTGCTCATCGCCGCGCCGGCTCGCCTCGATGGCCAGGCCCTGCATGGGCGTGGGGAAATCCAGGGGCTTGAGGTGAATGTGGTCCTCGTCGTGGGAGTCGTGCAGCACCACGCCGTACTCCAGTTCGTCGACCTTGCTCAGCGCGCCGAAGTCACCGGGGATCAGCCACGGCGCCTCTTCGTGCTTCTTTCCCTGCAGGCGCAACAGATGGCCGACCTTGAACGGCTTGCGCCCGTCGCCGGCGAACAACTGCATCTCCCGACGGATCGTGCCCTGATGCACGCGGAACACTGCGAGGCGACCGACGAAGGGGTCGATCACCACCTTGAACACATGGGCCAGCACATGGGCGGCCGGGTCGGGGCAGGCCTTCACCGGGTGCTCGGCGCCCTTGTCATCGGTGCGCAGGAACAGCGGCGGGTTGCCCTCGGTGGGGTTCGGCGCGAGGCGCGCGAGGATGTTCGCCAGCTCCGGCACGCCAGCGCCGGTGCGGGCGGAAACGAAACACAGCGGAATCAGGTGGCCTTCGCGCAGGGCACGCTCGAAGGGTTCGTGCAGCGCCTCGGGCGCCACCTCGCCCTCCTCCAGATAATGCGCCATCAACGCCTCGTCGACCTCCACCACCTGGTCCACCAGCGCCTGGTGCGCCTGGGCCACCGAGGAGAAATCCGCCTCGCCGTCGGGATTGAAGAAACAATCCACAACCCGTGCTCCGCCCTCGGCAGGCAGGTTGATGGGCAATACCTCCTTGCCGAACGACTCGCGCAAACCCGCCAGCAGGCCCGGCAGGTCGATGCGCTCGGCGTCGATCTTGTTCACCACCAGCATCCGACACAGCCCGCGCTCGCCGGCCCAATCCATCATGCGGCGGGTGCTCAGCTCGATGCCGTTCTGCGCATTGACCACCACCAGCGCGGTTTCCACCGCCGCCAGAGCCGGCAGCGCATGGCCGATGAAGTCGGGATAACCGGGGGTATCGATCAGACGGACCTGCGCGCCCTCGTGCTCGAAGTGCGCCAAGGCGGCGGCGAGGGAGTGATGGTATTCCCGCTCCAGCGGGTCGGAGTCGCACAGCGTGTCGCCGCGCTCCAGCGAGCCCATGCTGGGAATCGCGCCGCTGTGCTGCAGCAACGCTTCGGCAAGCAGGGTCTTGCCGCTGTCGCCGTGGCCGACCAGGGCCACGGTGCGGATCTGTTCCACCGAGTAACTGGACATGCTGAATCTCCCGCCCCCAGGGTGAGTGAAGTATAGGCAGCAGGCCCTGCGCCCCTGGACAAATATTGATCAGCCCGGCGCAAGCCAGGCACAACGGGCCCTCCAGCGATTCATCCACAACCCGCCCACAAGATCCCGGCAGAACGCTGCACAGCCAATGTGGAAAACCCACCGGAAAATTCGCTGAAAGCCAGTAACGGCGCGACTTTCGCCAATTGATCAAAAAACGTACTAAGAAGACCAGGCCGCGCCGCGCGTGGCCTACAGCGATCTGGGTACAGGTTGTCCACACCTTCTGCGAGATTCGCCCCACAGGCACTGTGGAAAGTTTCACGCAGCCCGCATCACTGGGGAAAAGTCGCCATGGATCAGTCGCTTGCATCCTTCGCTGATCAATCTTTGAACAACCCTTTAAAAGCCCCGCTGCCCGTGGCGCCGACGATGTTTTCCACAGGAGGCACACAAGTGGGTCAACACAAACCGGGGATAGCGGTGGAAGGATCGTGCACAGGAATTTCGTCGCAATCGATACACAGGCCCGCAAGTGATTGAAAACACGCGACTGATCAGAAAACAGCCAGCTTCAGGGAAGCCCCGTACCATCGGTTCCGCAGCCACTGCCCAACAGTTTTTCCACAGGTTGGACAAGTTTGCCTCCACAGCGGCTGTGGAGATCTCCACACCTCACCCAGACACCCATGAAAGCCACGAATAACGGGGCTTTGATGAAATTCCGCAGCGATTTTAGGCTGTTCATGAAAGTGCCATGCCGCTGTCATTTTCCACCCCGTTATCCACAGCTTTATCACAAGGTTTCCCCCGGATTTTCGCCAAATGCTGAAACACAGCCGGCGCGGCCTCAAGCAGGGTGCGGAGCTATGCTGGATTTCCCCCAGCAGAGGAGCCAGCCCATGATCCTGACCACCACGCCCACCATCGAGGGCAAGACCATCCAGGAATACCGCGGCATCGTGGTTGGCGAGGCGATCCTCGGCGCCAACGTATTCCGCGACCTGTTCGCCGGCCTGCGCGACATCATCGGCGGCCGCTCCGGGGCATACGAGAAGGAACTGGGCAGGGCGCGGGAGATCGCCTTCGAGGAGCTGCAGGAGCGCGCGCAAGAGCTGGGCGCCAATGCCGTGGTCGGCATCGACCTGGATTACGAGGTCGTGGGGCAGAACGGCAGCATGCTGATGGTCAGCGTGAGCGGTACGGCAGTGCGTATCTGACGGCGCTGCTACAGAAAGCAGCCGTGATCAATTTTCGATCAGAAGCATGAAAGCCACGCCGCAAAAGGCCTGCAGGCATTCATCCACAGGTTGGGGACAGGTTGCGCGAGCAACCGTCCCCAGCGCCTGGGGACAACTCAGGCTCAGGCGCCCATCACCCTACGAATGTCGGCCGCGAGTTCCTCGACGCGGGCGATCTCGGTATCCCACGAGCACATGAAGCGCGCGCCGCCGGCGCCGATGAAGGTGTAGAAGCGCCAGCCCAGCTGACGCAGGGCTTCCAGTGCGGGTTCGGACATCTGCAGGAATACGCCGTTGGCTTCCACCGGGAACATCAGCTGCACGCCCGGCACGTCGGCGACGCGCTCGGCCAGCAGTTGTGCACAGCGGTTGGCGTGGCTGGCGTAGTGCATCCAGGCGTCGTCCTGCAGCACGCCGACCCAGGGCGCGGCGAGGAAGCGCATCTTCGAGGCCAGCTGGCCGGCCTGCTTGCAGCGGTAGTCGAAGCCTTCGGCCAGTTCGCGGTTGAAGAACAGGATGGCCTCGCCCACCGCCATGCCGTTCTTGGTGCCGCCGAAGCAGAGCACTTCGACGCCGGCCTTCCAGGTCAGCTCGGCCGGGGTCGCGCCAAGGAAAGCGCAGGCGTTGGAGAAACGCGCGCCATCCATGTGCAGGTGCAGGCCCAGCTCGCGGCAGGTAGCACTGAGCGCCTGCAACTCGTCCGGGCGGTAGACGGTGCCGACCTCGGTGGCCTGGGTGATGGTGACCACGCGCGCCTTCGGGTAGTGGATGTCCTGGCGCTTGAGGGCGATCTCACGGATCGCCTCCGGGGTCAGCTTGCCCTGGGCGTCGGTGCGCGCCAGCAGCAGCTTGGAGCCGTTGGAGAAGAACTCCGGCGCGCCGCACTCGTCGGTCTCGACGTGGGCGGTCTCGGCGCAGATCACGCTGTGGTAGCTCTGGCACAGGGACGCCAGGGCCAGGGAGTTGGCCGCGGTGCCGTTGAAGGCGAAGAAGACTTCGCAGTCGGTCTCGAACAGTTCGCGGAAATAATCGGAGGCGCGGGCGGTCCACTGGTCGTCGCCGTAGGCGCGTTCGTGACCGCGGTTGGCTTCGGCCATGGCCGCCCAGGCTTCGGGGCAGATGCCGGAGTAGTTATCACTGGCGAACTGTTGGGTGTTGTCGGTCATGGTGCGGCCTCGAAAAACGTTGTGCGTCAGACAGCAGCGTAGCAACGGATAGTCGCTCGCCGCCGGAGGGCGCAAGCCTCCCGCTGACGGGAGGCCGCGGGAGGGATCAGGGCAGCTTGGTCAGCGCCATCTGCTCGGAGATCGGCACGAACAGTTCGCGCAGGGACTGGGCAGTGCCGCCGTTGGGCTTGTCCGGCGAGGTCATGTTGAGCACGTAGCGACCCTTGATCAGGCCGGTCAGGCTGGATTCGCCGGCCTTGTCGTCCGGGCCCGGCACGCTGATGGCCAGCGGGTCGCCCATGCGGGTGCTGTCGATCACCGGCAGGTATTGCTCGCCGCCGAACTGTGCGGCGGTGCCATTCTGCAGCGCGGCCTGGCGGGCCTGGTTGAGCAGCGAGACGTTCTTGGCGGTGGTGTCGCGCAGCTTGGCCTGGGCGGCCAGGTACTGCCTGGCGGCCTCACCCTGCTGGTCGGCGCCCGGCGCCGGCAAGCCGGTGTCGGTCAGGGTCACGACCAGATGCTGGCTGCCATCGGCCTTGCCGTAGACGATGGTGGCGTCGTCGTAGCCGCACTCGCGGGACAGGTAGGGATAGCCGTAGACGGCCTTGGTCGGCGGCAGCGCCTTCTCCAGTACATGGCCGGTGCAGCTGTCGCCCGCCGGGGTGGCCGCGGCGGCGTTGCCGGCGGCTTCGGGCGCTTCGGCCTTGGCAGGTTTGCTGTCGTCACCACAGCCCTGCAGCGTCGCGGTGAGCAGCAGGGCGGAAAGCAGAGTCAGGGAACGGTTCATGGCGTCCTCGCATTTCGTGAGGGGCGCAGTTTAGTCCCTTGGCCCAGCGGTTCCTATCGGCAGCTTCATTGCGGGGGGTTGCAGACCCAGCGTCCCTGCTTCTCGTCATAGCCGGCATCGATCACGGCCATCCCGCCGCCGCGTGCTTCCAGGCAGAAGGTCTTCATGAAGGTAGCCCGCTGGCCGTCCCCGGCACTGTCGCGCCCGCCGAGGGTGACGCTGTAGAGGCCGGGCTCCAGGGCCCGTGCCGGGACTTTCTCGCGGAAACCGGTGATGGCCTGGCCATAGGCGAAGCAGGTATCGCTGCGCAGCAGCACGCCCTGGTTTGGTTCGATACTGGCCGACGACCAGAACGGCTCGTAAGGCTGGCGGGCGACTTCGATGGAATGCACCGCCACCTGCCGTTCATCCACCTGCAGCGTGCGGTTGAAGAACAGGCCGGGCGACTTGAATGCGGCGCCGCCGAAGCACAGCGTCTGGCCCTGCACCCGGACGCGCGCGTCGCCGTCGAACAGGCGTGACATGCCCCACGCAGACAAAGCCGGCGCCAGCAGCGCAAGGCACAGCGAACCACATAAGAAGAAGCGCTTCATCGGGCAGGGCTCCGCGGGCCGCGCCGTCCTGGCGCGGGCATGTCGCATTCTGACCAGCCGCCGCGTGCAATTCCACGCACGCGGTCGCTTTTGCGCCGGTCGCGGCATGTCGCAAACGCACCTACCCGCGACGTGCGCAGGCATCTGGGCTGACAGGGCCAGTCATACCATCGCTTCCAAGGGGGCCAGCTCGCGCCCCGCACCAGCCATGGCGCCCCACCGCGCCGCAGGGAGACCAGCGATGTTCAGCAAGCAAGACCAGATCCAGGGTTATGACGACGAACTGCTCGCGGCGATGGATGCCGAGGAAGCGCGCCAGGAGGACCACCTCGAGCTGATCGCTTCGGAGAACTACACCAGCAAGCGCGTCATGCAGGCTCAGGGCAGCGGGCTGACCAACAAGTACGCCGAAGGTTATCCGGGCAAGCGTTACTACGGTGGTTGCGAGCATGTGGATAAAGTCGAGCAGCTGGCCATCGACCGCGCCAAGCAGCTGTTCGGCGCCGACTACGCCAACGTCCAGCCGCACTCGGGCTCCTCGGCCAACTCCGCCGTGTACCTTGCGCTGATCAATGCCGGCGACACCATCCTGGGCATGAGCCTGGCCCATGGCGGCCACCTGACCCACGGCGCCAAGGTGTCGTCCTCGGGCAAGCTCTACAACGCCGTGCAGTATGGCCTGAACACCGACACCGGGCTGATCGACTACGACGAAGTCGAGCGCCTGGCCGTGGAGCACAAGCCGAAGATGATCGTCGCCGGCTTCTCCGCCTACTCCAAGACCCTCGACTTCCCGCGCTTCCGTGCCATCGCCGACAAGGTCGGGGCGCTACTGTTCGTCGACATGGCCCACGTCGCCGGCCTGGTTGCCGCCGGTCTGTACCCGAACCCGCTGCCCTACGCCGACGTGGTCACCACCACCACCCACAAGACCCTGCGCGGCCCGCGCGGTGGCCTGATCCTGGCGAAATCCAACGAAGAGATCGAGAAGAAGCTCAACTCCGCCGTCTTCCCCGGCGCCCAGGGCGGCCCGCTGATGCACGTGATCGCCGCCAAGGCGGTGTGCTTCAAGGAAGCGCTGGAGCCCGGCTTCAAGGACTACCAGGCCCAGGTGATCAGGAACGCCCAGGCCATGGCTTCGGTGTTCATCGAGCGCGGCTACGACGTGGTCTCCGGTGGCACCGACAACCACCTGATGCTGATCAGCCTGGTGAAGCAGGGCCTGACCGGCAAGGAAGCGGACGCCGCCTTGGGCCGTGTCGGCATCACGGTGAACAAGAACGCCGTGCCGAACGATCCGCAGAGCCCGTTCGTCACCTCCGGCATCCGCATCGGCACCCCGGCGGTGACTACCCGTGGCCTGAAGGAAGAACAGTGCCGCGAGCTGGCCGGCTGGATCAGCGACGTGCTGGACCACCTGGGCGACGCCGACGTGGAGGCCAAGGTGGCCACCCAGGTCGCGGGCCTGTGCGCGGACTTCCCGGTCTACCGTTGAGAAATTTCAGCCGTCTGTAGGAGCGAGCTTGCTCGCGATCCCGACAACTCATTCGCGAGCAAGCTCGCTCCTACAAAGAGCAGCCACGGCGACAAGAACAATCAGGAGCACCCCATGCAACGCTACTCCGGCTTCGGCCTGTTCAAGCATTCCCTGAGCCACCACGAGAACTGGCAGCGCATGTGGCGCACGCCCACGCCCAAGCAGGTCTACGACGTGGTCATCGTCGGCGGCGGCGGGCACGGCCTGGCCACGGCCTATTACCTGGCCAAGGAGCACGGCATCACCAACGTCGCGGTGGTCGAGAAGGGCTGGCTGGGTGGCGGCAACACCGCGCGCAACACCACCATCGTGCGTTCCAACTACCTGTGGGACGAGTCGGCGCTGCTCTACGAACACGCCATGAAGCTGTGGGAAGGCCTGTCCCAGGACCTCAACTACAACGTCATGTTCTCCCAGCGCGGGGTCTACAACCTCTGCCACACCCTGCAGGACATGCGTGACGGCGAACGCCGCGTGAGCGCCAACCGCCTCAACGGCGTCGACGGCGAGCTGCTCAATGCCCAGCAGGTGGCCGAAGAGATTCCCTACCTGAACTGCACCAAAAGCGCCCGCTACCCGGTCATGGGTTCCACCGTGCAGCGTCGCGGCGGCGTGGCCCGCCACGATGCCGTGGCCTGGGGCTTCGCCCGCGCCGCCGATGCCCTCGGTGTGGACCTGATCCAGCAGACCGAAGTGATCGGCTTCCGCAAGCAGGACGGCGCCGTCATCGGCGTCGAGACCAACCGCGGCTTCATCGGCGCCAAGCGCGTCGGCGTGGTCACCGCCGGTAACTCCGGGCACATGGCCAAGCTCGCCGGCTTCCGCCTGCCGATCGAATCGCACCCGCTGCAGGCACTGGTTTCCGAGCCGCTGAAACCCATCATCGACAGCGTGATCATGTCCAACGCCGTGCATGGCTACATCAGCCAGTCGGACAAGGGCGACCTGGTCATCGGTGCCGGCATCGACGGCTACAACGGCTACGGCCAGCGCGGCTCCTACCCGGTCATCGAGCACACCCTGCAGGCCATCGTCGAGATGTTCCCGGTGCTCTCGCGCGTGCGCATGAACCGCCAGTGGGGCGGCATCGTCGACACCACCCCGGACGCCTGCCCGATCATCGGCAAGGCCCCGGTGAAGAACCTGTTCTTCAACTGCGGCTGGGGCACCGGCGGCTTCAAGGCCACCCCCGGCTCGGGCAATGTCTTCGCCGCCACCCTCGCCAAGGGCGAGCCGCATCCGCTGGCCGCGCCCTTCTCCATTGAACGCTTCCATACCGGCGCGCTGATCGACGAACACGGCGCTGCCGCCGTCGCGCACTAAGAGGGCAAAAACCATGCTGAATATCTTCTGCCCTCATTGCGGCGAGCTGCGTTCCGAAGAGGAATTCCACGCCAAGGGCCAGGCGCACATCCCGCGCCCGCTCGACCCGGCTGCCTGCACCGACGCCGAGTGGGGCGAGTACATGTTCTTCCGCGATAACCCGCGCGGCATCCACCACGAGCTGTGGGTGCACGCCGCCGGCTGCCGCCAGTACTTCAACGTCACCCGCCACACCGTGACCTACGAAATCCTGGAAACCTACAAGATCGGCGAAAAACCAAGCATCAGCGCCGAATCCGAGAAGAAATCCGCCGTCCAGCCCGCCGTGGAGAAGGCCTAATGAGCCAGATCAATCGCCTGTCCCGTGGCGGTCGCATCGACCGCAACAAGCCGCTGACCTTCAGCTTCAACGGCCAGAGCTACCAGGGCTTCGCCGGTGACACCCTGGCCGCCGCCCTGCTGGCCAACGGCGTCGACATCCTCGGCCGCAGCTTCAAGTACTCGCGCCCGCGCGGCATCGTCGCCGCCGGCGCCGAAGAGCCCAACGCCATCCTGCAGATCGGCTCGCGCGAATCCACCCAGGTGCCCAACGTGCGCGCCACCCAGCAGGCCCTGTACAGCGGCCTGGTGGCGACCGCCACCAACGGCTGGCCGAACGTGCAGAACGACCTCATGGGGATCTTCGGCAAGGTCGGCGGCAAGCTGATGCCGCCCGGCTTCTACTACAAGACCTTCATGTACCCGCAGTCCATGTGGCTGACCTACGAAAAGTACATCCGCAAGGCCGCCGGCCTGGGTCGTGCGCCCACCGAAGTGGACCCGGACAGCTACGACTGGATGAACCACCACGCCGACGTGCTGATCGTCGGCGCCGGCCCCGCCGGCCTCGCCGCAGCCCTGGCCGCCTCGCGCAGCGGTGCGCGGGTAATCCTCGCCGATGAACAGGAAGAGTTCGGCGGCAGTCTGCTCGACACCCGCGAGCCCCTCGACGGCAAGCCGGCCGAGGAGTGGGTGGCCAAGGCCATCGCCGAGCTGCAAGGCAACCCGGACGTGATCCTGCTGCCGCGCTCCACGGTCAACGGCTACCACGACCACAACTTCCTCACCATTCACGAGCGCCGCACTGACCATATCGGCGAGACCGCTCCGCTGGGCCAGGTACGCATGCGCGTACACCGGGTCCGCGCCAACCGCGTGGTGCTCGCCGCCGGCGCCCACGAGCGCCCGCTGGTGTATGGCAACAACGACGTGCCGGGCAACATGCTCGCCGGCGCTGTCTCCACCTATGTCCGCCGCTATGGCGTGGCACCGGGCAAGAAACTGGTGCTGTCCACCAACAACGACTACGCCTACCGCGTCGCCCTGGACTGGCAGGAAGCCGGTCTGCAGGTGGTCGCCATCGCCGACGCCCGCCCCAATCCGCGCGGCGAATGGGTCGAGGAAGCGCGCAAGCGCGGCATGCGGGTCATCACCGGCAGCGCAGTGATCGAGGCACGCGGCAGCAAACGCGTGACCGGTGCGAAGGTCGCCTCCATCGACACCTTCCGCCACAAGGTCAATGCGCCCGGTGAGTGGCTGGACTGCGACCTCATCGCCAGCTCCGGCGGCTACAGCCCGGTGGTGCACCTGGCTTCGCACCTGGGCGGCAAGCCGGAATGGCGCGAGGACATCCTCGCCTTCGTTCCCGGCCTCGCCTTCCAGAAGCGCCTCTGCGCCGGCGCGGTGAACGGCGTGTTCCGCCTCGCCGACGCCCTGGCTGATGGCTACCAGGCCGGCAGCCAGGCCGCTGTCGACGGCGGCTTCAAGTCCGTCGAAGGCGAGCTGCCGGTGGTTGCCGAGCGCGCCGAGGACGCCACTCTCGCGCTGTTCCAGGTGCCCCACGAGAAAACCACGGCGCGGGCGCCCAAGCAGTTCGTCGACACCCAGAACGACGTCACCGCCGCCGCCATCGAACTGGCCTGCCGCGAGGGCTTCGAGTCCATCGAGCACGTCAAGCGCTACACCGCGCTGGGCTTCGGCACCGACCAGGGCAAGCTGGGCAACATCAACGGCCTGGCCATCGCCGCCCGCGCCCAGGGCAAGAGCATCGCCGACACCGGCACCACCATGTTCCGCCCGAACTACACCCCGGTGACCTTCGGCGCGGTCGCCGGCCGTCACTGCGGCCACCTGTTCGAACCGGTGCGCTTCACCGCGCTGCACGCCTGGCACGTGAAGAACGGCGCCGAGTTCGAGGACGTCGGCCAGTGGAAGCGCCCGTGGTACTTCCCCAAGCGTGGCGAAGACATGCACGCCGCCGTGGCCCGCGAGTGCCGCGCCGTGCGCGAGTCGGTCGGCCTGCTGGACGCCTCGACCCTGGGCAAGATCGACATCCAGGGCCCGGACGCCCGCGAGTTCCTCAACCGCGTCTACACCAACGCCTGGACCAAGCTGGACGTGGGCAAGGCCCGCTACGGCCTGATGTGCAAGGAAGACGGCATGGTCTTCGACGATGGCGTCACCGCGTGCCTGGCGGACAACCACTTCGTCATGACCACCACCACCGGCGGCGCCGCGCGCGTCATGGAGTGGCTGGAGCTGTACCACCAGACCGAATGGCCGGAGCTGAAGGTGTACTTCACCTCGGTCACCGACCACTGGGCCACCCTCACCCTGTCCGGCCCAAACAGCCGCAAGCTGCTGGCCGAAGTCACCGACATCGATCTGGACAAGGACGCCTTCCCCTTCATGACCTGGAAGGAGGGCAAGGTCGCCGGCGTGCCGGCGCGGGTGTTCCGCATCTCCTTCACCGGCGAGCTGTCGTACGAGGTGAACATCCAGGCCAACTACGCCATGGGTGTGCTGGAGGCCATCGTCGCCGCCGGCGCCAAGTACAACCTGACGCCATACGGCACCGAGACCATGCACGTCCTGCGCGCCGAGAAGGGCTTCATCATCGTCGGCCAGGACACCGATGCCTCGGTCACCCCGGACGACCTGAACATGGGTTGGGCGGTGGGTCGCACCAAGCCGTTCTCCTGGATCGGTTGGCGCGGCATGAACCGCGCCGACTGCCAGCGCGAAGACCGCAAGCAGCTGGTTGGCCTCAAGCCCACCAACCCGATGGACCTGCTGCCCGAAGGCGCGCAACTGCTGTTCACCCCGCAGCACACCATCCCCGCGACCATGGTCGGCCACGTCACCTCCAGCTACATGAGCAGCAGCCTGGGCTACAGCTTTGCCCTGGCGGTGGTGAAGGGCGGCATCAAGCGCCTGGGCGAGAAGGTCTATGCCCCGCTGGCGGACGGCCGCGTGATCGAGGCGGAAATCTGCAGCTCGGTGTTCTACGACCCGAAAGGCGAACGGCAGAACGTGGATTGATCGGAGTGGGGTTCGCCCCTCTCCCCCGCCCTCTCCCTGAAGGGAGAGGGAGTGACTGAAGCTCCCGGATGGCACGGTGCGTGAAGCGCACTCGGATATCCCCTCTCCCTTCAGGGAGAGGGTTAGGGAGAGGGCAGACAGGCTTCCAGGGCGCACGACGCCCCAAGGTGAAAAAGAATGAGCAAGGCAAATCTCTACCAGCAACGCCCCGAAGACGGCATCCAGGCCGAGTCGCCCCTGCACCATGCCGAGCTGGACAAGCTCGCCGCGCGCAAGGTGGCCAACGCCGGCGTGACCCTGCGCGAGAAGAAATTCCTCGGCCACCTGACCCTGCGTGGCGACGCCCACGATCCGGCCTTCGCCGGCGGCGTGCACAAGGCCCTGGGCCTGGAGCTGCCGGTGGCCCTGGGCCTGGTGGCCAAGGGCGAAACCTCGCTGCAGTGGCTCGGCCCGGACGAATGGCTGCTGATCGTCCCCGGCGGCGAGGAGTTCGCCGTCGAACAGCGCCTGCGCGAGGCGCTGGGCGAAGAACTGCACTACTCGGTGATCAACGTCAGCGGCGGCCAGACCCTGCTGGAGCTCGAAGGCGCGAAGGTCCGCGAAGTGCTGATGAAGTCCACCGGCTACGACGTGCACCCGAGCAACTTCCCGGTGGGCAAGGCTATCGGCACGAACTTCGCCAAGTCCCAGCTGGTGATCCGCCATACCGGCGAGCACACCTGGGAGCTGGTGGTGCGCCGCAGCTTCTCCGACTACTTCTGGCTGTGGCTGCAGGACGCCTGCGCCGAGTACGGCCTGCAGGTAGCGGCGTAACAGGCGTCGATTCCCCCTGCCGCACCGGCGGGGGGAAATCCTTCGGAGTCAGACCATGAGCCGCACCCCCGAAACCTGGATCCTCACCGCCGACAGCCCGAGCCTGCTGGGCACGGTGGACGTGGTCACGCGCTACCTGTTCGAACAGAGCTGCTATGTCACCGAGCACCACTCGTTCGATGACCGCCTGGCGCAGCGTTTCTTCATCCGCATCGAGTTCCGTGCCGGCGACGGCTTCGACGAAACAGCCTTCCGCGCCGGCCTCGCCGACCGCGTCTCGCCCTTCCAGATGAATGTCGAACTGACCCCGCCGGGCTACCGCAGCAAGGTGGTGATAATGGTCTCCAAGGCCGACCACTGCCTGAACGACCTGCTCTACCGCCAGCGCATCGGTCAACTGCCGATGGACGTGGTGGCGGTGGTCTCCAACCACCCGGACCTGGAACCATTGGCGCGCTGGCACGGCATCCCCTACCACCACTTCGCCCTCGACCCCAACGACAAGGGCGCGCAGGAGGCGAAGGTCTGGCAGGTGATCGAGGAAACCGGCGCCGAACTGGTGATCCTCGCCCGCTACATGCAGGTGCTGTCCCCCGAGCTGTGCCGCCGCCTGGACGGCTGGGCGATCAACATCCACCACTCGCTGCTGCCCGGTTTCAAGGGCGCCAAGCCCTACCACCAGGCCTACCAGAAGGGCGTGAAGCTGGTCGGCGCCACCGCCCACTACATCAACAACGACCTCGACGAGGGCCCGATCATCGCCCAGGGCGTCGAGCCCGTGGACCACTCCCACTACCCCGAGGACCTGATCGCCAAGGGCCGCGACGTGGAGTGCCTGACCCTGGCGAAAGCCGTGGGCTACCACATCGAGAAACGCGTCTTCCTGAACGCCAACCGGACGGTGGTGCTGTAAGAGCCGCCTTCGTAGGGCGCATAACGCCGCAGGCGTTATGCGCCATGACACCCGGACGGCGGATGGATGGAGCTCATCCGCCCTACGCTCCGATCTGGACTGTGGCGCTCGCGGTAAATCGCCCTCTCCCCAGCCCTCTCCCTGAAGGGAGAGGGGGCAAGAGCAGTGCGGAGTCGCCGGATGAAACGGCGCTCCCGCCACACACGGATATCCCCTCTCGCGCTTGCGGGAGAGGGTTAGGGAGAGGGGCTCTTGAAGCCCGGCTCCCATGCACGAGCAACACCGACAGACCGCCGGCTGCCAATCCCCCGGCCCTGTCGCGCAACACACGACATCCCAGTGCAGAACCGCGAGCCGCAAGGCCCGTCTTTGTACCCACAAACACAATGAGGAATGCGTATGTCTGGCAATCGTGGTGTGGTTTATCTCGGCCCGGGCAAGGTCGAAGTTCAGAACATCCCCTATCCGAAGATGCAGGACCCGCAGGGCAAGCAGATCGACCACGGGGTGATTCTCCGCGTCGTTTCCACCAACATCTGCGGCTCCGACCAGCACATGGTCCGTGGCCGTACCACAGCGCCCGAAGGCCTGGTGCTGGGCCACGAAATCACCGGCGAGGTGGTGGAGATCGGCCGTGGCGTGGAAACCATGAAGATCGGCGACCTGGTCTCGGTGCCGTTCAACGTCGCCTGTGGCCACTGCCGTACCTGCAAGGAGCAGCACACCGGCGTCTGCCTGACGGTCAACCCGTCCCGCGCCGGCGGCGCCTACGGCTACGTCGACATGGGCGGCTGGGTCGGTGGCCAGGCCGAGTACGTGATGGTTCCCTACGCTGACTTCAACCTGCTGCGCCTGCCCAACCGCGACGCGGCGATGGAGAAGATCCGCGACCTGACCTGCCTCTCCGACATCCTTCCCACCGGCTACCACGGTGCGGTGACGGCCGGCGTCGGTCCGGGCAGCACCGTGTACATCGCCGGCGCCGGTCCGGTCGGTCTCGCCGCCGCCGCTTCGGCCCGCCTGCTGGGCGCCGCCGTGGTGATCGTCGGTGACGTCAACCCGACTCGTCTGGCCCATGCCAAGGCACAGGGCTTCGAGATCGCCGACCTGTCCAAGGACACCCCGCTGCACGAGCAGATCGCCGATCTGCTGGGCGAGCCGGAAGTGGACTGCGCGGTCGACGCGGTGGGCTTCGAGGCCCGTGGTCATGGGCATTCGGGATCGCAGCATGAGGCTCCGGCCACCGTGCTGAACTCACTGATGGGGGTGGTGCGGGTGGCCGGCAAGATCGGCATTCCGGGCCTCTACGTCACCGAAGACCCGGGCGCGGTGGACGCGGCCGCCAAGCAGGGCTCGTTGAGCATCCGTTTCGGTCTGGGCTGGGCCAAGTCGCACAGCTTCCATACCGGCCAGACCCCGGTGATGAAGTACAACCGCCAGCTGATGCAGGCGATCATGTGGGACCGCATCAAGATCGCCGACGTCGTCGGGGTGGAAGTCATCACCCTGGACCAGGCGCCCAAGGGCTATGGCGAGTTCGATGCCGGCGTGCCGAAGAAATTCGTCATCGACCCGCACAGCCTGTTCAGCGCCGCCTGACGGCGCAGCTTAACCCCCCGGCCGCGACTCCACTTCCGCGGCCGTCTCTCCAGGGGAGCCGCAAGGCTCCCTTTTTTTCTGCCCGCAGGTTAGAGCCCGTTCCTGCCAGATATTCCTCCGCTCAGGTCGACCCTCACCCTAACCCTCTCCCAAAGGGAGAGGGGACCGTGCGGTGGAGGATGAAACCGCAGCTTCAGCCGGCACGGTCTGCTCCCTCTCCCTGAGGGAGAGGGCTGGGGTGAGGGGGACGCGCAAACACGAAGCTACCCGGGGAAGAACCGTTGCTCCTGCAAGTATCAGGGCTTGGGCGCAGGGCAGTTGAAGTCGCCTTCCTGGCAATCGGACAGCGCCTGCAGTTCCTTGATCCGGTTGTCGGTCATGGCCTTCAGGCAATTGCTGTAGGCCATGGGGTAGCCCGAGCCGCCCTTGGCGCCGGCCGTCTCGAACTGGCAGCTGAGATCGCGGTAGTTCAGCCAGGCCTTCTGCGCGGCGGTCAGGGCCTTCCTCTGTCCGGCATCCAGGCGCTGGCGGTACTGCCCGTAGAGGTCGTTGAGACGCTTGTCGCTGGCCTTGTAGGCGGCGCCGGTGCAGGCATTGATCTCGGCCTGGGTCTGGGCGTCGGCGCAGTCATCGGCAGCCTGGGCGGCAGCGGCAAAGGCCAGCAGGCTGGTGGACAGGAGCAGGGGAAGGGACAGAAACTTCATGGGGCGCGATCCGTTGTTTTGGATGGAACCACCACTCTAGACGCTTCGGCAATGAACCTGCGAGTCGGTGAAACGGCGGATAACGCCTGGGGCGTTATCCGCCCTACACGAACGACCGACTCCGGCGAATACGTAGGGCGAATAACCGCTTGCGGTTATCCGCCGTTACGTCGCCAGGCCCCATGCTAACAACATCAGCCGAGCAGCCTGGCCGCCATCCGCTCCAGCGCCTGGCGCTGGAAGGCGCGGAAGTCCGCGTCGGGCTGCTGGCCTTCGAGCATCGGCAGGAAGGGATCGACCACTTCGGTCCGCACGCCGGCCATTTCCTCGATCACCGCGTGGCCGCAGAACGGCACGTAGGCTTCCGCGTAGCCGCCTTCGTGAACTACCACCAGACGCCCTTCGCACAGGCGTTCGGCGGCGTCGCGCACGGCGGCGGTCATGAAGCGGAAGGTCTCGCTGTGGGCGAGCATGCGCGCCAGCGGGTCCACGCCGTTGGCGTCGAAGCCGCTGGCAACCACGATCAGCTCCGGCTGGAAGCGTTCCAGCGCCGGCACGATGAGGGTTTCCATGGTCACACGGTAGGCGTCGTCACCACTGCCCGGATACAGCGGCACGTTGAGGTTGTAGCCCTTGCCCGCGCCCTCGCCGATGTCGCCCACCGCACCGGTGCCGGTGGGGTAGCAGTCGGCCTGGTGGATCGACAGGGTCAGCACGTCGTCGCGGCCGTAGAAGATCGCCTCGGTGCCGTTGCCGTGGTGCACGTCCCAGTCGAGCACTGCCACACGCTTGATACCGTGGCGCGCCTTGGCCGTCTCCACCGCCACGGCGATGTTCGCCAGATAGCAGAAGCCCATGCCGCGATCCGGCAGGCAGTGGTGGCCCGGCGGACGGGACAGCGCGTAGGCGTTGTCCAGCTCGCCGCGCAGCACCGCATCCACAGCGGCGATGGTCAGGCCGGCGGACTGCCGGGCGATGTCATAGGTGCCATGGCTGACCATGGTCTCTTCGCCCATGTCGCCGTGGCCGACTTCGCTGTAGGCCTTGAAGCGCTCCAGGTAGCTGACCGGGTGCACCCGCAGCAGGTCTTCCTCGCTGGCCAGCGGCGCGCTGGACAGGTGCAGCTGAGCGCTCAGCCCGGAGACGTCCATCAGGCTTTTCAGGCGGCGCTTGCTCTCCGGCGACTCGGCGTGGCCGCCGCCCACCGGCGGCTGCAACCAGCCACCGACGGGAAGGATCAGCGCGTGCAGCCCGGTCGCGTGCCAGAAGCAGCGCTCGTCGAAGAAGAACCCGGTACGACGACTCATGCGCGAGCCGCCTTCAGGGCACGTTGGCGCTTGCGGCTGAACAGCCAGTAGACCGGCGAGACCACGCCCAGGCCGACGACCCAGGAGATGTCCGCACCGTTCATGGCCTGCGCGGCGGCGCCGGTATAGAGCGCGGTGGACATGAACGGAACCTGCACCAGGATGCCGAGGATGTAGCAGTTCACCGCGGTCCAGTTGAAGGTGCCGTAGATGCCGCCGTCACGACGGAAGAACGACAGCACGTCGTACTCGCCATGGGCGATCAGGTAGTAGTCGACCAGGTTGATCGCACTCCAGGGCACCAGCACGTAGAGCAGCAGCAGGATGAAGTTGGTGTAGTTGGCCATGAAGTTGTCCTGGCCGAGCAGGGCGATGGTCAGCGAACCGCCGAACAGCGCCAGGGCAATCACCGCGCGCCAGCCGGCCTTGGCCGACCAGGCGGGAATCAGCGTCTGGCCGACGGTGATGGCCGAGAGGGTGCCGCAGTACAGGTTCATCGAGTTGGTGGCGGCGATGCCGATGGAGAACACCGCGACCATGATGGCGCTGAAGCCGCCGGTCATCTCGATCAGGCCGGCAATGACGTCGCCCTCGCCCACCGACAGGCCGACCAGCACGCCCAGCAGCATCGGCAGGATCGAACCCAGACAGCAGCCCCAGTAACTCGACCAGAACGCGGTGCGCGAACCGGTGCCCTGCGGCATGTAGCGCGAGTAGTCGGACACGTAGGGCGCATACGCCAATTGCCACAGCGCGGCGATGGACAGCGCGCCGAGGAAGCCGGGGATGTTGTTCTCGTTGCGCTCAAGCAGGTCCGCCGGCAGGCCGTGGACGAACACCAGCCAGACGAAGCTGACCAGCAGCACAGCGCCGGACAGCCAGGACATCACGCGGGTGTAGCCGTGGATCAGGCGGTAGCCGAACACCGTGGCGATCACGCTGATCGCGCCCACCAGCAGGATGCCGGTGTTGGTGCCGATCACCTCGAAGCGCGCGTGCAGCGCCTGGCCGCCGAGCACCAGGTTCGAGGCGAAGAAGCCCAGGTACATGATCACCACCAGGGCGACCACCAGCAAGGAGCCGAAGGAGCCGAACTGGCCGCGGGTCTGCACCATCTGCGGTACGCCGAGCTGCGGGCCCTGGGCCGAGTGCAGGGCCATGAACACGCCACCCACCAGGTTGCCGAGTACCAGCGCCAGCACGGCGGCGAAGAACGGCAGCTTGAACACGGTGACCGCCAGGGCGCCGGTGACCACGGTCAACAGCATGATGTTGCTGCCGAACCAGATGGTGAAGAGGTCGCGGGCGCGGCCGTGTCGTTCGTGTGCGGCGATGGGCTGGATGGTGCTCAGCTCCAGAGTCGTCGCCTGGTTTTGCGTCGTTGTCATTGTGTTTCTCACGCGTCGTTGGCAAGGCAGGCCCGGCGCGGACGCCGGGCTTGGATCAGGAAAGGATCAGCGGGCGGCCCAGGCGTTGAAGCGCTGCTCGAGCTCTTCGCCGTGGTCGACCCAGAAGGCCGCGTCCACCGAGCGGGCGCCTTCGAGGTTGGCCGGCGCGGTGGGCAGCGCGTCGCGCACGTCCGCCGGCAGCAGGTCCAGCGTGCCCTTGTGCACCGGGCCGTAGGGGATGTTCTCGGAGAAGGTCTTCTGGGTTTGCGGCTGGCTGGCGAAGGCGATGAACTTCTCGGCCAGCGCCTTGTTCGGCGTGCCCTTCACCACGGCCCAGTATTCCGGGTCATAGAGGCTGCCCGGCCAGACGATGCCCAGCTTCACGCCTTCCTTCTGCGCGGCGGCGATGCGGCCGTTGTAGGCGGCGCTCATCACCACGTCACCGGCGGCCAGCCACTGCGGCGGTTGCGCGCCGGCTTCCCACCACTGGATGTTGCCCTTGAGCTGGTCGAGCTTGGCGAAGGCGCGATCGACGCCTTCCTTGGTGCCGAGCACCTTGTAGAGATCTTCCTGTTTCACGCCGTCGGCCAGCAGGGCGATCTCCAGGGTGTACTTGGCGCCCTTGCGCAGGCCGCGCTTGCCCGGGTACTCGGCGGTGTTCCAGAAGTCGGCCCAGGATTGCGGGGCCTTGGTGACCTTGGCGCCGTTGTAGGCCATGACCATGGACCAGACATAGGTGGCCACGCCGCACTCGCTGAGGGTGCCGGGGACGAAGTTCTTCTCGTCGCCGATGGCCGCCGGGTCGATGCGCTCGAACAGGCCTTCCTCGCAGCCGCGCAGCAGCTCGGGGCTTTCCACCTCGACCACGTCCCAGGTGACCTTGCCGACATCGACCATGGCCTTCACCTTGGCCATCTCGCCGTTGTACTCGCCGGCGACGATCTTGCCGGCGCCGCTGGCCTCGAAGGGCTTGAAGTAGGCCTGCTCCTGGGCCGCCTTGGTGGCGCCGCCGAAGGAGATGACGGTGATGCTTTGGGGCTGTGCATTAACGCTGCCGACAGCGGCAGCAAGGGCACAGGTGATGGAGATGCGCGTGAGCAAGGACACTTTCATGGAACGACTCCCACAGCCGGATTGGCGTTGTTGTGTTGCTGGGCAGTACTCCCGGCCAGAAGCCGGACAAAAGGGTTCCATCGCGCGGGCGTCTTTGCGCTCGCGGCGTTGTTATTCGGTATTCGTGGAGCCTCAGGGTGGATAACGCTCGCGCGTTATCCACCCTGCAGTTGGCTCCGGCGCCTTACAGAACGCCGATTTCCTGGGCCGTGCGATCCACCGCGCGGCGGGTCTTGTCGACCAGCTCGTCGATCTCGGCACGGCCGGCGACCAGCGCCGGGGCCATGATCATGCGGCCAAGGGTGGAGCGGATGATCACGCCCTCCTCGAAGCCGATGGTGCGGCAGCGCCAGGCGATGTCGTTTTCATTGTCGAAGCGCTTGCGGGTGGCCTTGTCCTGGACGAATTGCAGCGCAGCGACAAAGCCGGTGCCCTGGATGTCGCCCACCAGCGGGTGGTTGCCGAAGACTTCACGCAGGCACTGCTGCAGGTACGGGCCGGTGTCGTTCTTCACCGCATTCACCCAGCCCTCGTCACGCAGCGCACGCAGGTTGGCCACCGCCACCGCTGCCGCCACCGGGTGGCCGGAGTAGGTCAGGCCGTGGGCGAACACGCCGCCCTCTTCCACCAGCGCCTGGGCGATGCGCTTGCTCAGCACCAGGCCGCCCATGGGGATGTAGCCGCTGGTCAGGCCCTTGGCGATGGACAGGGTGTCGGGCTGGAAGCCGAAGTGCTGGTGGGCGAACCACTCGCCGGTACGGCCGAAGCCGCCGATCACTTCGTCGGCGCACAGCAGCACGTCGTACTGACGGCAGATGCGCTGGATTTCCGGCCAGTAGCTTTCCGGCGGGAAGATCATGCCGCCGGCGCCCTGGAAGGGTTCGGCGATGAAGCCGGCGACGTTGTCGGCGCCCAGCTCGAGGATCTTCTCTTCCAGCTGCAGCGCGCAGCGACGGCCGAACTCGGCCGGGGTCAGGTCGCCGCCGGCGGCGAAGAAGTAGGGTTCGTCGATGTGCGCGATGTCCGGGATCAGGCCGCCCATCTCGTGCATGAACTTCATGCCGCCCAGCGCGGTGGCTGCCAGGGTGGAGCCGTGGTAGCCGTTCCAGCGGCCGATCATGATCTTCTTCTGCGGCTTGCCTTCGATCTGCCAGAAGCGACGCACGGTACGGATCAGCACCTCGTTGGCCTCGGAGCCGGAGTTGGTGTAGATCGCGTGGCTGTAGTGGTCAGGCAGCAGGCTGAAGAGGGTCTCGGAAAGCTCGATCACCGCCGGGTGGGTGGTGTGGAAGAACATGTTGTAGTACGGCAGCTCGTCCAGCTGGGCGGTGGCGGCGGCGGTCAGGTCCTTGCGGCCATAGCCCAGGTTGGTGCACCACAGGCCGGACATGCCGTCGATGTACTGGTTGCCATCGTTGTCCCAGAGGTGCAGGCCTTCGCCGCGCACCATCACGCGCGGGCCTTCGGCGTTCAGCGCCTTCTGGTCGAGGAAGGCATGGATGTGGTGGGCCGCGTCCGCTTTCTGGTATTCGCGGGTATCACGTGGCGCTCTCTTCGGGTCGGTCATCGACTTTCTCCTCTATCCCTCGGCGGTGCTCCGGCAGCCGGCCTGAGGGGTCTTCAGGGGATCGAGGGCGACGGACTTACCTAGGCAGTCTCACCGGCCGTCTCGAACGGTTCGGTTAGGAATTCGGGTGTTGCTCAGGCGCCGGGCGCGACCCCGGCGGCCTGTCTTTCATTCAGTCGCGCAGCTGGAACCAGGTGGTCTTGAGCTGCGTGTATTTATCGAAGGAATGCAGCGAGAGGTCGCGGCCGAAGCCCGACTGCTTGCCGCCACCGAATGGAATCGCCGGGTCCAGCGCGTCCACGGTGTTCACCGACACGGTGCCGGCGTTCAGCTTGCGCGCCACGCGGTGGGCGCGGTGCAGGTCGTCGCTCCACAGGGAGGCGGCGAGGCCGTAGATGCTGTCGTTGGCCAGGCGCACGGCTTCTTCTTCGCTGTCGAAGGGGATGACTGCAAGCACCGGGCCGAACACTTCGTCGCGGGCCAGGGACTGCTGCGGGCGCACGCCGGTGAAAATGGTCGGCTCGATGAAGTTGTCCGAGCCGTTGAAGCTCAGCTGGCGGCCACCGCAGGCGAGCTGCGCGCCGTCGCTCTGGGCGCGATCGATGCAGGCCATGATGCCGGCGGTCTGCTTGTTGTCGACGATGGAGCCAGCGCGGCTGGCCGGGTCCAGCGGGTCGCCCGGAGTCCAGTCGCGGGCCTTGGCGATCAGGCGCTCGACGAACTCGTCGTGGATCGAGCGCTCCACCAGCAGGCGTGAGTTGGCCGAGCAGACTTCGCCCTGGTTGAAGAAGATGCCGAAGGCGGCCTTCTCGGCGGCCAGGTCGAGGTCGCGGCAGTCGGCGAACACCAGGTTCGGGCTCTTGCCGCCGCATTCCAGCCACACCTGCTTGAGGTTGGACTGCGCGGAATACTGCATGAAGTATTTGCCGACCTGAGTCGAACCGGTGAACACCAGGGCGTCCACGTCCGGGTGCAGGCCCAGCGCCTTGCCGGCGGCTTCACCCAGGCCCGGGACGACGTTCAGCACGCCTTCGGGGATGCCGGCTTCCAGCGCCAGCTCGGCCAGGCGCAGGGCGGAGAACGGCGACTGCTCGGCGGGCTTGAGCACCACGGAGTTGCCGGCGGCCAGCGCGGGCGCCAGCTTCCAGGCGGCCATGTCGAGGGGGAAGTTCCACGGCACCACGGCGCCGATCACGCCCAGCGGCGTGCGGGTGATGGTGGCCAGGGCGTTCTGCGCGGTCGGGGCGACCTGGTCGTAGAGCTTGTCGAGGCTTTCGGCGTACCAGGAGAACACGCCAGCGGCGCCGGGGACGTCGATGTTCCAGGCGTCCATCACCGGCTTGCCCATGTTCAGGGTGTCGAGCAGGGCCAGCTCGTCGCGGTGGGCCATCATCAGCTCGGCGAGCTTCTGCAGCACGGCCTTGCGCTCACGCGGCGCCATGCGCGCCCACGGGCCGGTCTCGAAGGCCTGACGGGCAACGCGCACGGCGGCGTCGACTTCGGCTGCGCCACAGGCGGCGACATTGGCCAGCAGGCGATTGGTCGCCGGGTCGATGGCAGCGAAGGTCGCGCCATCCTGTGCAGTCACGCGGCGGCCGCCGATCAGCGCGCTGTCGATGAAAGTCTGCCGGGCAGCACGCTGCCGCCAATCGTTGAGCTCGTACACCAGGGCACTCCTGCTTCGCTCGCCCTCGAGGGACGTTGTTGTTCGAATGTGGATTGGATGGTCGCCCAAGGCCTTGCCAAGGAAAATTATTAAATTTGTCTTCGGGATATATGAAAAAGCTGGGCAGCCACGCACCGGCCCGGAGCATTGCGCACCATCACGGTGCGCGCCTGCGCACCGCTGCAGGGCCCGTATTCAGCGGTTCAGCGCGTCGTAAAGCTCGGGGCGACGGCACGGCAGGTAGGGGAAAGTGCCGGCCTGGCGGGCGCGCTGCTGCGGGTCCAGATCGACGATCAGCAGGCTCTCCGCGGGCCCGGCGGCAGCCAGGCGCTCGCCATCCGGCGCGACGATGCAGGAGCCACCGAGGAAGGCCAGCCCGTCCTCTACGCCGCAGTGGTTGCAGTAGGCAACGAACAACTGGTTCTCCACCGCCCGTGCCGGGACTATCACCCCCGGCACCGCGCCGTATTCGGGCGTCAGCGCGGTGGGAATGAGGATCAGCCCGGCGCCGTTCAGTGCGTGGGTGCGCACCGCCTCGGGGTACTCCACATCGAAGCAGATCAGCAGGCCGATGCGCCAGCCGGCATAGTCGAACGGCGCTTCCAGCACATCGCCGGCGCTGAACACCTCGCGCTCCATGGCACCGAACAGGTGCGCCTTGCGGTAGTGGCCCAGCGCGCTGCCGGACGGGCCGATCACCTGCACCGAGTTGTACGGCTTGCCGCCCTGCGGATGGCGTTCGGCGTAGCCGTAGGCGATGGCCAGCCCGAAGCGCTGCGCCAGCTCGCCGATGCGCTGGGCAGACGGGCCGTCCGCCGCCTCCGCCAGCTCGTTCATCCGCTGCGGTACGTTGTAGCCACCCAGCCACAGCTCGGGGCAGAGCAGCAAGTGCGCGCCGGCAGCGGCGGCGGCGCCGGCCTGGCGCTCCAGTTGGTCGAGGTTGCCGGCAACATCGCCGGGGAGGCCGCAGGTCTGCCAAAGGGCCATGCGCATGAGCTTTACTCCAGGCTGCGTGTACGGGATTTGCAGGGCGCTTTCACGCGCTGCGCTGGAGTATGCCCGCGCCCGGAGGGTCGCAGCAGGCGGCCAAGGCCATGAAAAATGTGGTCCCCGGCGAGGAAAATCTTCGCCATGGGCCGCCCCCGCCGGCCGGCCCAACGCGGTATCTTGTATAAAAAAGCATCAACGAGGCGTGCAGTGGCTTCCTATACCTTGCGGCAATTGAAGTATTTCGTGACCACCGTGGAATGCGGCAGCGTGGCCGAGGCGTCGCGCAAGCTGTACATCGCGCAGCCGTCCATTTCCACGGCGATCAAGGGGCTGGAAGAGAGCTTCGGCGTGCAGCTGTTCATCCGCCACCACGCCCAGGGCGTGTCGCTCACCCCCAGCGGCGCGCGCTTCTACCGCAAGGCGCAGGAACTGCTGCGCATGGCCCACGAATTCGAGCAGAACGCCCTCGCCGACAACGACGTGGTGGCCGGGCAGATCGACATCGGCTGCTTCGAAACCGTCGCCCCGCTCTACCTGCCGCGCCTGATCTCGGGCTTCCGCGAGCGCTACCCCGGCGTGGAAATCCGCATCAGCGATGGCGAGCAGCAGGAGCTGGTGCAGGGCCTGACCGCCGGCCGCTTCGACCTGGCGCTGCTCTACGAGCACGACCTCGACGCCACCATCTCCACCGACCCGCTGATGCCCGCCCAGCGCCCCTACGCGCTGCTGCCGGAGAATCACCGCTTCGCCAAGCAGGACAAGGTCTCCCTGCGTGACCTGGTGCTGGAGCCGATGATCCTGCTGGACGTGCAGCCCAGCCGCACCTACTTCGTGCGCATCTTCGAGGAACTGGGACTGAACCCGCACATCGCCTTCAGCTCGCCGTCGATCGAGATGGTGCGCGGCATGGTCGGCCAGGGCTTCGGCTTCTCCCTGCTGGTCACTCGCCCGCATTCCGAGTGCACCTACGACGGCAAGAAGGTGGTGACGGTGGACGTCGCCGAAGAGGTCAGCACCTCCGGCCTGGTCGCCGCCTGGCTCAAGCGCGCCCAGCTGACCAAGCCGGCGCAGCTGTTCGTCGACTACGCGCGGGAGGAATTGAGCGGGAAGCACTGAGGCTGCTTTTCGCTTTTCGTAGGAGCGAGCTTTCTCGCGAATCACTCAACCTCCTGCGCGATGGCCTGCCCTCACCCTAACCCTCTCCCAAGGGGAGAGGGGACAGTTCGGCAGGCTCTGAAAGCTCAGCGCTCGCCGGCTGACGCCGCAAATGCCCCAACGCTGCGGACGGCTCCCTCTCCCTTCAGGGAGAGGGCTGGGGAGAGGGTCCATGCCCAAACACCCAACCCCTCCCGTCACTCCCCGTGCCCCGCGCCGACATCCGGGGTTACAATCTCGCCCCCAATCCGCAATGCCTTCCCGCCCCATGCTCATCTGGAAAGAGCGCGTGCAGCGCCTCATCACTCTCGTCCTCGGCCTGCTGCAGAAGTATCCGCGCGTCATCGCCCTGTTCGGCTTCTGCTCCGGCGTCTTCAGCTTCATCATGGTGGACCGCCACCGCGCCGGCTTTGCCCGCGCCATGGCCATCGTCATGCTGGTCAGCTGGATCTGGCTGATGCTGGAGAACCTGCTTACCGACCGCTTCAAACGCCGTTTCGGCTGGGAAGTGCCACCGGGCCTGCTGCGCTACGCGACCCAGCTGATCCACCAGGAAAGCCTGTTCTTCTGCCTGCCGTTCTTCTTCGTCACCACCACCTGGAACAGCGGCCAGGCCCTGTTCACCGGCGTGCTGACGCTGGCCGGACTGATGGCGATCACCGACCCGGTCTACTACAAGTGGCTGTCGGTGCGGCGCTGGACCTTCCTCGGCTACCACACCCTGACGCTGTTCGCGGTGCTGCTCACCGCGCTGCCGATCATCCTCCACCTGAGCACCCCGCAGAGCTACCAGGCGGCACTCGGCATCGCCGTGCTGCTGTCTTTCCCGAGCCTCGCGGTCACGGTGAAGATCCACAAATGGTGGCGCTGGTTCGCCCTCGTCGGCCTGACCCTGTCCATCGGCGCGGTGGGTTGGTTCGCCCGCGCCTGGGTGCCGCCGTCGACCCTGTGGATGACCGAAATGGCGGTGACCGAGAGCTTCGACAACGCCCAGCGCACCCCCGGCGACAGCCTGGAAACGGTCAGCGTTGCGCAGATCAAGAGTCAGGGCCTCTACGCCTACACCGCGATCAATGCCCCGCGCGGGCTGAACGAGCGCATCTACCATGCCTGGCGGCTGAACGGCCAGGAAGTGGACCGCATCGCCCTCGACATCAAGGGCGGCCGCGAGGCCGGCTACCGCGCCTGGACACACAAGCAGAACTTCCCCACCGACCCCAGCGGCAACTGGCAGGTGCAGGTGCTCACGGAAGCCGGGCAGGTGATCGGTACGCTCAGGTTCGAGGTCACGCCCTGACCACTCGGTCTCCTTGACCCGACTCGGCGCTTTCCCCTACAAGACCCTCTCCCCAGAACAAAAAGCGCCGAGAGAGTCATGACCGATACCGCCCTGCACCCGTTCGACCGCGCCGTGGCCCTGCAACCCGTGACCGGCCAGCCCAACCTCTACGAGGGTCATACCAGCCAGGACTACTGGAACATGGTCGGCCCCTTCGGCGGCGTCACCGCTGCGGTCCTGCTGCAGGGCGCACTGCGCCACCCGCAGCTGCTCGGCAGCCCGGTGTCGCTGACGGTGAACTACGCCGCAGCAGTCGTGGCCGGCGCCTTCCAGGTCGAAGCCGTGCCGGTGCGCACCAACCGCAGCACCCAGCACTGGCTGCTGCAACTGACCCAGGCCGATGAAGCCGGCGAGCAGCAGGTCACCACCACCGCCACCCTGGTCACCGCGCTGCGCCGCGAGACCTGGAGCCTGACCGACATCCCCGCGCCGGACCTCGCCCCGCCCAGCGACTTCGAGCCGATGAACCCCGCCGCCAAGGGGGTGGCCTGGCCCAAGCAATATGAGATGCGCCCGGTCTCCGGCGCCTTCCCCACCCAATGGGACGGCAGCGGCGAGACCAGCCGCAGCCAGCTCTGGCTGCGCGACGCCCAGGACCGCCCGCTGGACTTCCTGTCCCTGGCGGCGATGAGTGACATCTTCTACCCGCGCATCTGGCTGCGCCGCGCCACCCCGGTGCCGGCCGGCACCGTGTCGATCACCACCTACTTCCACACCGACGCGGCGCAGATGGCCGAGGTCGGCACCGGCTACCTGCTGGGCGACGCCCGCGCCCAGGAATTCCGCAACGGCTTCTTCGACCAGAGCGCCCAGCTGTGGAGCCAGTCCGGCGCACTGCTGGCGACCAGCAACCAGGTGGTTTACTACAAGGAGTAAGCCGCTTCGCTCTTCGTAGGATGGCGTGGAGCGAAGCGATACCCACCAGTTCCTGCAACAGCGAGCGATGGGTATCGCAAGCTCCACCCATCCTACATAGGTGCTCACCCTCGCCCCTTCCCTGCGGCGAAAAGAGGCGCATGAAAAAGCCCGGCACATGGCCGGGCTTTTTGTTAGCGCTGAGAAGGCTCAGACCTTCTTCACGAACTCCGACTTCAGCTTCATCGCGCCGATGCCGTCGATCTTGCAGTCGATGTCGTGGTCGCCGTCCACCAGGCGGATGTTCTTCACCTTGGTGCCAACCTTCACCACCAGGGACGAGCCCTTGACCTTGAGGTCCTTGATCACGGTAACGGTGTCGCCGTCCTGCAGCAGGTTGCCGACCGAGTCCTTGATCACGCGGGCGTCGCCGTCGGCCTCGCCCGAGCCGTCGGCGGACCACTCGTGGGCGCACTCGGGGCAGACCAGCTGGGTGCCGTCTTCGTAGGTGTATTCGGAGTTGCATTGGGGGCAGGGCGGCAGCTGGCTCACGGCGATTCTCACACTGGAAACGGTAAAAGACCGCAGAGTATATAAGGTTTCTCCCGTCCCTGCCCGGCGACGAAGTTGGCAAGGGGCCAGCACCGTTACAAAAGCGTAAGAATCCATCGCTATAAAAGGCGGCCACTTCGATAAGAAAAAGGACGCCCGTACCATGCTGCACAAGCCCTCCCCGCTCGCGCTGAGCATCGCCTTGGTGCTGGCGAGCCTGGCCGCCGAAACCGCCCACGCCGTGCCGGTATCGCCCGTCATCAGCGACGCGCAGACCGGCAGCCGCACCCTGGCCAACCAGGACACCCTGACCGTCACCAGCACCGGCAGTCTGGTTACCAGCGGCAAGAGCATCGACCTCAAGGGCGCAACCACCGGCAGCGGCGTGGTCATCGACAACAGCGGCCTGATGCAGTCCACCACCGGCCGTGTGTTCGATACCTCTGGCAGCGACAGCACCACACGCTTCTACCAGATCATCAACCGCGAAGGCGGGCGCATCCTCGGCTACGACGACGCCATCCGCATGAACAACCCGTTCAGCGCCGGCAACGTGCTGGTCGACAACGCCGGCACCATCTATTCCGCCACCGGCCAGGCGCTGGACTTCGACAAGCTGCAGAGCAACGCCACCGTCACCCTGATCAACCGCGCCAGCGGCGTCATCCACAGCGATGGCAACGACGGCATCCGCCCCGGCGGCAACGCGACGATCACCAACTACGGCGAGATCAGCAGCTCGGACATGATCACCGCCGACACCAAGAACGACGGCATCGACTTCCAGGGCGCTTCGGGCGGCTACGTGGAAAACCACGGCCTCATCAGCGGCGGCCGCCACGGCATCACCACCGATGTCGGCGCCACCCTGATCAATTACGCCGACGGCGTGATCATCGGCCGCAATGGCTCGGGCTTCGGCTCCGACGGCGATGGCACCGTGATCAACTACGGGCGCATCACAGGCTCCTACAACGGGCTGGTTCCGGATGGCGACGGCGACGGTGTGGACATCGACTACACCGGCCACATCGAGAACCACGGCATCATCGAAGGCACCGGCGCCGCCGGCTCGAAAGACGGCTCGCCGAACGGCAGCGAAGGCATCGCCATGGGCGGTGGCACCATCATCAACTACGCCGGCGCGATCATCCGCAGCGTCGACCGCGGCATCCTGGTAGACGACGGCAACGGTAATAGTGGCTTCAGCTCCACCTACCTGGAAAACCACGGCACCATCACTGGCGAGAAGCTTTCCGGCGTGACCCTGTCCGGCGACCTCGACGACACCGTGATCAACGATGGTCTGATCCACGGCGGCAACGGCGTGGCCCTGGAAATGGGTGGCGGCAACGACAGCCTGGTGCTGCTCTCCGGCAGCCGCTTCGAAGGCCTGGTGGACGGCGGCAGCGGCCGCGACACCGTGACCCTCGACGACGCCGCTGGCGGCAGCTTCGGCAACAGCGCCAACTTCGAGTGGCTGGACGTGAAACAGGGCAGCTGGGCGCTCTCCAGCACCGACGATTTCAGCGAAGGCGGCGAAGTCTTCAGCGGCGCCAGCCTGAACAACACCGGCAGCCTCCTCGGCACCCTGCAGATCGACCAGGGCGCAACCTACTCGGGCAGCGGCAGCGTCGGCGGACTGAACGTCGCCGGCACCCTGGTCGCCTCACCGGCAACCGGCGCCGCCCATGTGACCGGCAACCTGAGCCTGCAGAGCGGCTCGACCCTGTCCTTCGGCGTGGAGCCCAGCGGCGCCCACGCCACCGTGCAGGTAGACGGCAGCACCCGCATCGACGGCTCGCATCTCGCCGTGCAGGCCGGCAGCGGCAACTGGCCGTGGCAGAGCAGCGTGCAGGTGATCAGCTCCACCGGCGGCGTCAGCGGCCAGTTCGCCGACGTGAAGAGCAACTTTGCCTTCCTCACCCCGACCCTGAGCTACAGCGCCAACAGCGTCGACCTGCAACTGACCCGCAACGACGTGCAGTTCGGCGACCTGGCCAGCAGCAGCAATGGCCGCAACGCCGCCTCCGCCCTGCAGAGCCAGAACGGTGGCGCGCTGTACAACTCGTTGATCACCAGCGACGCGAGCAACGCCACAGCCGCCCTGGAACAACTGGCCGGCGCCAGCAACGCCAGCCTGGCCGCCGCGACCATCGCCGGCAGCCAGCAGGTCGGCAGCGCCATGCTCAACGCCGTGCGCCAGCTGGGCAGCAGTAGCCTGCTGGCGGCCACCGAGAACAGTGACACACCGATGCTCGCCGCCACTGGCGTGCCCAGCGCAGCGCGCAACCTGAACGACCCGAACGCCGCCGGCCGCCTCTGGGTCCAGGGCATCGGCAGCCACGGCAAGCTCGACGAACACGACAACAGCGGCGACCTGCAACAGAACACCGGCGGCACCCTGCTCGGCGCCGACTGGGCGGTGACTCCGGACTGGCGCCTGGGCGTGCTCGGCGGCTACTCGCACACCGACCTGGACGGCAGCGGCGGCGTCTCCGGCGACATCGACAGCTGGCACCTGGGCGCCTACGCGCTGCACCAGAGCGGCCCGCTGGCGGTGCGTCTGGGCGCGGCCTATAGCAGCCATGACGGCGAGAGCAAACGCCGGGTCGAGTTCGACGGCTTCAGTGATCGTCCCAAGGGCGACTACGACGCCGACAGCTGGCAGGCGTTCGCCGAGACCGGCTACGCCATGGGCAACGGCCGCCTGAGCGCCGAGCCCTACGCACGCCTGGACTACCAGCGCTACGAGCGCGATTCGTACGACGAGAAGGGCGGCGCCGCCGCGCTGCACGTCGACTCCCAGGACCAGGACAACCTGAGCAGCACCCTCGGCCTGCGCATCGCCCGCCTCGACACCCTGAGCAACGGCATGAGCTTCACCCCGCGCCTGGGCCTGGGCTGGCGCCACACCTTCGGCGACATCGACAGCGAAACCCGCCAGTCCTTCCTCGCCGGCGGCGACGCCTTCAGCGTCCAGGGCACCGCGCTGGATCGCAACAGCCTGCTGCTGGACGTCGGCTTCGATGTCGGCGTCTCGGCGCGCAACACCGTCGGCATCGGATACAGCGGGCAGATGGGCAGCAACGCGCAGAACCACGCGCTGATCGCGCAGTGGCAGATGGCGTTCTGATCGCGATCCACTGACGAAAAAGCCCGGCGGAAGCCGGGCTTTTTAATGGGCGCTGTTACGACGAGAGATTCGGAAATTTCGCAGCCCGTCTCGGAGACTGACACATAGCCTCATCGTGCGCCGACGGCAAAGCTTGCCGCCCCGGTCAGCCGACCGGTATCCACCCAACCTCGATGAGTGAGCACTCCCATGAAAAAGCTTTGCATCCTGATCGCCGCCTGCGCCGTTCTCGCCGCCTGTGACAAGCAAGAAGAACAAGCCTCGAAGACCGCCGTCCCCGCCGCCACCCAGCAGGAAACCAGGCCCGCGTCTCAGCCGGAAGCCAAGCCGGTAGAACAGGCTGCCCCCGCCGAACAAGCTGCCGCTCCGGCCGAACCGGCCGACAATCAGCAACAGTAAAGCGTCCGCCGCTCAGTACAGCAGCCAGCCGCCTCCGGGCGGCTGGCTGCTTTCAGGGCTGCAGCTGGCTGAGATAGGCAGCCAGTGAGGTGATGTCGTCATCGTTGAGTAGTGCCGCCACCGCCAGCATCGGCGAGTCCGCGCGGCTCGGGTCCTTGTCGCGGTAACGTTGCAGGGCATGGGTCAGGTAGGCCTGTGGCTGTCCGGCGATGCGCGGAAATCCATCGTGCCCCATGGCGTTGTTGCCGTGGCAGGTGACGCAGACGGTGGCGAATCGCTGGGCGCCCTGCTCCACCCGCACCGGGTCCGGCGCCGCTTCCGCGCGCGGCAGGACCTTCTGCTGGCTGAAGTAGTAGGCGATGTTGACCCGCTCGTTGAGGGTCAGCAGCTTGGCCGCCTGGTTCATGACGAAGTCGGTGCGCTGGCCGTCGACGTACTTCTCGAAGGCGTCGAAGAGGTACTGCGGGTTCTGCCCGGCCAGGTTGGGGATGTACTCGCGCTTGCTGTTGCCGTCCTTGCCGTGGCACTTGCTGCACAGCAGGATGCGCTCCTCGGCCGCCGCGTAGGCCTGCTCGCGCTTGGCCGGGTCCTGCTCCAGCGCGGCGAGACGCTCCATCATCTCCGACGACTGACCCCATGCCTGGGCGCTCGCGCAAAGCAGCACCCACACCAGTACGACTCTCCCCATCGCCGAACCCCGTCAGTTTTCCCAGCGTCGACGCTAATGAGTTTCTGAAGGAAGTTTCCGACGCAGATCAAGCAAAGCGGTAAAACCAGCGGACAAAAAAAGGGGGAGCATCATGCTCCCCCGTGGGACTGAACCTTAAAGACCCGTCTGTCCTTGGTCAGCCTTCAATTTCAACCAGGATCTCACCGGGGTTGACCCGGTCGCCCTTGGCTACGTGGATGGCCTTCACGGTACCGGCGATGCCCGCCTGCACTTCGGTCTCCATCTTCATTGCTTCGGTGATCAGCACGGCCTGGCCGGCCTTCACGCTGTCGCCTTCCTTGACCAGCACGTCGACGATGTTGCCCGGCATGGTGGTGCTGACATGGCCCGGCTCGCTGGCCTGCTTGCGCTTGTTGCCGCCGCCGCCGATGAACTCGTTGAGCGGCTCGAACACCACTTCTTCGGGCATGCCATCCACCGACAGGTAGAAGTGGCGCTTGCCGTCGGTCTTCACGCCGACGCCGGTGATGTCCACGCGGTAGCTTTCGCCGTGCACGTCGACCACGAACTCGGTCGGTACGCCTTCACCGCCAGCAGCGGCGACGCCCTTGCCGTTGGGGATCGGCAGCAGCTCTTCGGGTTTCAAGGTACCGGCGGCACGCTCTTCGAGGAACTTGCGGCCGATGTCCGGGAACATGGCGAAGGTCAGCACGTCCTCTTCGGACTTGGCCAGGCTACCGATCTCTTCGCGCAGCTTGCTCAGCTCCGGCTTGAGCAGGTCGGCCGGGCGCACGTCGATCACTTCCTCGTTGCCGATGGCCTGGCGACGCAGGGTTTCGTCGATCTTGCCCGGCGCCTTGCCGTAGCGGCCCTGCAGGTAGAGCTTCACCTCGTTGGTGATGGTCTTGTAGCGCTCGCCGGCCAGGACGTTGAAGAACGCCTGGGTGCCGACGATCTGCGAGGTCGGGGTGACCAGGGGCGGGAAGCCGAGGTCGGCGCGCACCTTCGGGATCTCCGCAAGCACCTCGGCCATGCGGTTCAGCGCGCCCTGCTCCTTGAGCTGGTTGGCCAGGTTGGAAATCATCCCGCCCGGTACCTGGTTGACCTGGACGCGGGTATCCACGCCGGTGAATTCGCTCTCGAACTGGTGGTACTTCTTGCGCACGGCGTGGAAGTACATGCCGATTTCCTGGATCAGTTCCAGGTCGAGGCCGGTGTCGAACGGCGTGTCGCGCAGGGCGGCAACCATGGACTCGGTGCCCGGATGGCTGGTGCCCCAGGCCATGCTGGAGATGGCGGTGTCGATGCGGTCGGCGCCGTTTTCAACAGCCTTGAGCTGGCACATGCTGGCAACGCCGGCGGTGTCGTGGGAGTGGACGACCACATCCAGCGGCAACGCGTCCTTCAGCGCCTTGACCAGCTCGCCGGTGGCGTAGGGGGTCAGCAGGCCGGCCATGTCCTTGATGGCGATGGAATCCACGCCCATGTCGGCCATGGCTTTGCCCTGGGCAACGAAGGCATCGATGGTATGCACCGGGCTGGTGGTGTAGGCGATGGTGCCCTGGGCGTGCTTTCCGGCGGCCTTCACGGCCTCGATGGAAACACGCAGGTTTCGCACGTCGTTCATTGCGTCGAAGATGCGGAACACGTCGATGCCGTTGACCGCCGCCTTGGCGACGAAGGCACGCACCACGTCATCGCTGTAGTGGCGGTAACCCAGCAGGTTCTGTCCGCGCAGGAGCATCTGCAGGCGGGTGTTGGGCAGCGCGGCCTTGAGCTTGCGCAGGCGCTCCCACGGGTCTTCCTTGAGGAAGCGCACGCAGGCGTCGAAGGTGGCGCCGCCCCAGACTTCCAGCGACCAGTAGCCGACCTGGTCGAGCTTGTCGCAGATCGGCAGCATGTCTTCGGTGCGCATCCGGGTCGCCAGCAGCGACTGGTGAGCGTCGCGCAGGATGGTATCGGTGACGGTGACTTTCTTGGAAACGGTCATGTACGAATTCCTCACAGGCCAGCGTGGGCGGCAATGGCGGTAGCGATGGCGATGGCCAGGTGCGACGGGGTGCGCTTGATGGAGTACTGGGTCAGTTCCGGGTGGCTTTCGACGAAGCTGGTATTGAACTGGCCATTACGGAATTCCGGGTTCTTGAGGATTTCCTGGTAGTAGGCGGCGGTGGTCTTCACGCCCTGCACGCGCATGTCGTCCAGCGCACGCAGGCCACGGTCCAGCGCCTCTTCCCAGGTCAGCGCCCAGACCACCAGCTTCAGGCACATCGAGTCGTAGTACGGCGGGATGGTGTAGCCGGTATAGATCGCCGTGTCGGTGCGCACGCCGGGGCCGCCGGGCGCGTAGTAGCGGGTGATCTTGCCGAAGGACGGCAGGAAGTTGTTCTTCGGGTCTTCGGCGTTGATCCGGAACTGCAGCGCGAAGCCACGGTGGATGATGTCTTCCTGCTTGACCGAGAGCGGCAGGCCGGAGGCCACGCGGATCTGCTCGCGGACGATATCGATGCCGGTGATTTCCTCGGTGATGGTGTGTTCCACCTGCACGCGGGTATTCATCTCCATGAAGTACACCTCGCCATCGGCGAGCAGGAACTCCACGGTGCCGGCGTTCTCGTAGCCCACGGCCTTGGCCGCGCGCACCGACAGGTCACCGATGTAGGCGCGCTGCTCGGGGGTGAGCTGCGGGCTGGGGGCGATCTCGATGAGCTTCTGGTTGCGGCGCTGGATCGAGCAGTCGCGCTCGAACAGGTGCACGGTGTTGCCGAAGGAGTCGGCGAGAATCTGCGCCTCGATGTGCTTGGGGTTGACGATGCACTTCTCGAGGAAGACTTCCGCGCTGCCGAAGGCCTTGGTGGCCTCGGAGATCACGCGGGGGAAGTTCTGCTCCAGCTCTTCGCGACTGTTGCAGCGGCGGATGCCGCGGCCGCCACCGCCGGAGGTGGCCTTGAGCATCACCGGGTAGCCGATGCGCTCGGCTTCGGAGAGGGCTTCGGCCAGGTCGGCGACGTTGCCTTCGGTGCCAGGGGTGCAGGGCACGCCAGCGGCGATCATGCTGCGGCGCGCTTCGGTCTTGTCGCCCATGCGGCGGATGACTTCAGCCGACGGGCCGATGAACTTGATCCCGCGCTCGGCGCAGATATCGGCCAGCTCGGCGTTCTCGGAGAGGAAGCCGTAGCCCGGGTGGAGGGCGTCGCAGCCGGTTTCCACCGCCAGGTTCACCAGGGCGCGGGGGTTCAGGTAACCCGCCAGCGGATCGGCGCCCAGGCTGTGGGCTTCGTCGGCGCGCTTGACGTGCAGGGCGTGACGGTCGGCATCGGAATAGACGGCCACCGAACGGATGCCCATCTCGGCGCAGGCGCGCACGATCCGGACTGCGATCTCCCCACGGTTGGCGATCAGGATTTTCTTGATCACTGCGGCTTTCCCTCGGCCCGGGCCTTTTGGACCCCGGCGTAAAAACCCATCGGCAGCCCCGGACACGGCAGCTGGATTCTCTTGTGGACACTTCTTGTAGGTATGGCTCGGCCGGAGCGGGTTCCGGCGTGTTTTTACCCTAGCGCGGGAGGGAGGATTAACCAAAATCAATAATTATTGGGGTAGCCATAAAGAATGCTTTATAGTTGAGCGGAAATGTCGCGATCAGGCCGTGTTCTATGCGTAAGTCATTGATGCGTATGACCCTTCGCCAGCTGCAGGTTTTTCGTGCGGTGTGCGAAAGCCGTTCCTACAGCCGCGCGGCGGAGGAAATGGCCCTGACCCAGCCGGCGGTCAGCCTGCAGATCCGCCAGCTGGAAGAACTGGTCGGGCAGCCGCTGTTCGAGTACATCGGCAAGAAGCTCTACCAGACCGACGCCGCCGACGCCTTGCTGCGCGCCACCACCGACATCTTCCAGCGCCTGGAAGTGCTGGACATGAACCTCTCCGACCTCAAGGGCTCGCTGCAGGGCCAGCTGCGCCTGGCGGTGGAATCCAGCGCCAAGTACATCACCCCGCACCTGTTCGCCGCCTTCCACGCGCAGCACCCGGACGTCAGCCTGAACCTCACGGTGGTCAACCGCGCCCAGGTGATCAAGCGCCTGTCGGACAACCGCGACGACCTGGTGATCATGTCGCTGGTGCCGCAGGACATGGCGCTGGAATTCCTGCCGTTCCTGAACAACCCCATTGTGGCCGTGGCGCCGCCGGACCATCCGCTGTGCAACGCCGCGAAGCTTTCGCTGAAGGACCTGGAACCCTACCCGCTGCTGATCCGCGAACCCGGCTCGGGCACGCGCAAGGCCTGCGAGGAACATTTCCAGCAGAAGCGCGCGCACTTCCCGCAGACGCTGGAGTTCGCCTCGCTGGAGGGTTCACGCGAAGGGGTGCTGGCGGGTCTGGGACTGGCGCTGCTGCCGCGCCACGCGGTGAGCCGCGAACTGCAATCCGGGCTGCTGCACGAGCTGCCGGTGGAAGAACTGCCGCTCTACCGCAGCTGGTGTCTGGTGCACGCCCGCGGCAAGCGCCTGAGCCCGGTAGCCCAGGCGTTCGTCGCCTTCATCCGTGAAGAGCGGGCGCTGATCAGCCAGCTGGCCGAACGCTTCGCCGGCCCGCCTTCGCCGAAGTAAGGTAGGCGGCCGCGATCAGGTCGGGGTAATCGGAGGTTTCGAGGGCGAGGCGCTGGGCCTCCATACGGTCCTCGATGGCGCGACGGAACTGCATGCGGCGCTGGTCTTCGAGCTTGCGGCGGGTCTTGCTATCCACTTGGAGCTGGGTGTCGTCGATATGGCGGGGCATCTCGCATCTCCCAAGGCCTAAGGGCTGGAGACGCCAGCATGCTGACGGCGGATGACCGTTTGACGACGCGAGGGTGAAGCGCCGGTGACGCCGACGGGCGGTCGGCGACACCGTCAGGGATGAATCAGGACGCCTCTTCCGGGCGCTCCTCGTGGTTCTTCACCACCTTCGGCGACAGGCGCAGGCTGCGCAGGCTGCGCTTCACGCTCTTGAGGTGATTCACCAGGTCCGGGCCACGGGCCATGGCCACGCCCATTGCCAGCACGTCGATCACCACCAGGTGGGCGATACGCGAGGTCAGCGGGGTGTAGATATCAGTGTCTTCGTGCACGTCCACCGCCAGGTTCACCGTGGCCAGGTCCGCCAGCGGGGTCTGGCTGGGGCACAGGGTGATCAGCGTGGCGCCGGCTTCGCGCACCAGGTTGGCGGTCACCAGCAGGTCCTTGGAGCGGCCGGACTGGGAGATGCAGATCGCCACGTCCGAGGGCTTCAGGGTCACCGCCGACATGGCCTGCATGTGCGGATCGGAGTAAGCCGCCGCCGACAGCAGCAGGCGGAAGAACTTGTGCTGGGCGTCCGCCGCCACCGCGCCGGAGGCGCCGAAGCCATAGAACTCGACGCGCTGGGCATGGGCGATGGCCGCGATGGCGCGCTCCAGGGCGTGGGTGTCGAGGTTCTCGCGCACTTCCATCAGCGAGTGCAGGGTGGTGTCGAAGATCTTCAGGCTGAAGTCCGCCACCGAGTCGCTCTCGTTGATCGAGAACTGGCCGAAACTGGCGCCGGCGGCCAGGCTCTGCGCCAGCTTCAGCTTGAGGTCCTGGAAGCCGCTGCAGCCGATGGCGCGACAGAAGCGCACGATGGTCGGCTCGCTGACGCCGACGCTATGGGCGAGGTCCGCCATGGAGCTGTGCATGACCGATGCAGGGTCCTGCATCACGTGATCGGCAACCTTGAGCTCCGACTTGCGGAGCAGATGACGCGACTGGGCAATGTGCTGCAAAAGGTTCACAGGGATAGGCTCGGTGATAGTTGTCTGAAATTTATGTAGTCTTGTTGTAGTTATACTACAAAACTAACCGCCACGCCCAGGGAATAAGTCTTGAATACGCCCGCCAGCCTTAGTCTTCCCAGCTCCTGCGACATTCTGGTGTTCGGCGGCAGCGGTGACCTGGCGCTGCACAAGCTGCTGCCGGCGCTCTACCACCTGCACCGGGAGAATCGCCTGCCGGCCGACACGCGGATCTTCGCCCTCGCCCGCAGCCAGCGCGACAACGCCGCCTACCTCGCCCTGGCCGAACGCAACTGCCGCGCCCAGGTGGCGCGCAGCGACTTTTCCGCCGAGGCCTGGCGCAGTTTCGCCCAGCGCCTGGAATACGTGGCGATGGACGCCTCCCAGAGCGCCGACTTCGGTCGCGTGGCCAAGGCCCTCAAACGCACGGAGGGCCGGGTGCTGGTGCACTACCTGGCCACCGCACCGAGCCTGTTCGCGCCGATTGCGCAGAACCTGAAGATTGCCGGTCTCGCCGGGCCGCTGGCGCGCATCGTGCTGGAAAAGCCGTTGGGACATTCGCTGGAATCGGCGGTGGCGATCAACCAGGCCATCGGCGAAGTATTCGACGAATCGCGGGTGTTCCGCATCGATCACTACCTGGGCAAGGAAACCGTGCAGAACCTGATGGCCCTGCGCTTTGCCAACACCCTGTTCGAGCCGGTGTGGCGCAACGGGCACATCGACCACGTGCAGATCACCGTCAGCGAAACCCTGGGCGTGGAGAACCGCGGCAGCTACTACGACCATGCCGGGGCCATGCGTGACATGGTGCAGAACCACCTGCTGCAACTGCTCTGCCTGGTGACCATGGAGGCGCCGGTGCGCTTCGACGCCGAGGCGGTGCGCAACGAGAAGGTGAAGATTCTCCAGGCGCTCCGGCCGATTTCCGGGCAGGACGTGCAGGACAAGACCGTGCGCGGCCAGTACACCGCCGGGCACATCGGCGGGCAGGAAGTGCCGGCCTACTGGTTCGAGAAAAATGTCGACAACGACAGCGATACCGAGACTTTCGTCGCCGTTCAGGCCGAGATCGACAACTGGCGCTGGGGCGGCGTGCCGTTCTACCTGCGCACCGGCAAGCGCATGGCGAAGAAGTGCTCGGAGATCGTCATCCAGTTCAAGCCGGTGCCCAACAGCCTGATCGGCAGCGGCGCCGGCGCGGCCAACCGCCTGTGGATAAGACTGCAGCCGGAGGAGCGCATCAGCGTGCAGCTGATGGCCAAGGCCCCCGGCAAGGGCATGCAGCTGGAGCCGGTGGAACTCGACCTCAACCTCGCCCAGGCCTTCAGCACCAACAAGCGCCGCTGGGACGCCTACGAACGCCTGCTGCTGGACGTGATCGAGGGCGACTCGACGCTGTTCATGCGCCGCGACGAAGTGGAAGCGGCCTGGAGCTGGGTCGACCCGATCATCAAGGGCTGGCACGAGCACTACCTGAGCCCGCGCCCCTACCCCGCCGGCAGCAACGGGCCGGAACAGGCGCAGACGCTGCTGGAGCTGCAGGGCCGTAAATGGCTGGAGTAATGCGCCAAGCCGATTTCGCCGGATGAACGCCGTGTAGGATGGCGTGGAGCGAAGCGATACCCATCAGTTCCGCGCGCCGACAGCATGGGTATCGCTGCGCTCCACCCATCCTACGAAGAGCAGGACGGACATAACGGACTTAGCATCCGTTGACCTCGCTCAGCACGCGCAGCCCGCGGATTTCCTAGAGTGGCGGCCTTTTTCCCACTACCCGCTGCGCCGCCATGTCCCCCACCCCGTTTTCCCCCGAACTGCTCTGCCCCGCCGGCTCGCTGAAGAGCCTGCGCCACGCCTTCGCCTATGGCGCCGATGCCGTCTACGCCGGCCAGCCGCGCTACAGCCTGCGGGTACGCAACAACGAGTTCGACCACGCCAACCTCGCCACCGGCATCCACGAGGCCCACGCCCAGGGCAAGCGCCTGTACGTGGTGGTCAACATCGCCCCGCACAACGCCAAGCTGAAGACCTTCCTGCAGGACGTGGAGTCGGTGATCGCCCTCGGGCCGGATGCGCTTATCATGTCAGATCCCGGCCTGATCATGCTGGTTCGCCAGCATTTCCCCGAGGTTGACATCCATCTCTCGGTTCAGGCCAACGCGGTGAACTGGGCCAGCGTGGAGTTCTGGCGCCAGCAGGGGCTCAAGCGGGTGATCCTGTCCCGCGAGCTATCGCTGGAGGAAATCGGCGAGATCCGCGAGCGCGTGCCGGGGATGGAGCTGGAAGTCTTTGTCCACGGCGCGCTGTGCATGGCCTATTCCGGGCGCTGCCTGCTGTCGGGCTACATCAACCGCCGCGACCCCAACCAGGGCACCTGCACCAACGCCTGCCGCTGGGAATACCAGACCCACGCCGCCCATGAGGACGAGCTGGGCCACGCAGTGCGCAACGTCCAACCGACCCTGGGCATCGGCGCGCCGACGAAGGAAATCGTCCTGCTCGAAGAAGCCAACCGCCCCGGCGAGCTGATGGAGGCCTACGAGGACGAGCACGGCACCTACATCATGAACTCCAAGGACCTGCGCGCCATCCAGCACGTGCAACGTTTGACGCAGATGGGCGTGCATTCGCTGAAGATCGAGGGCCGGACCAAGTCCCACTACTACGTCGCGCGCACTGCCCAGGCCTACCGCAAGGCCATCGACGATGCCGTCGCCGGGCGCGCCTTCGACCTCGGCCTGATGGACACCCTGGAGTCCCTCGCCCACCGCGGCTACACCGAGGGCTTCCTGCGCCGCCATGTGCACGACGAATACCAGAACTACCAGTACGGCCACTCCCTCTCCGAGCGCCAGCAGTTCGTCGGCGAGTTCACCGGCGAGCGCCGAAATGGCCTGGCCGAGGTGCGGGTGAAGAACCGCTTCGAAGTGGGCGACAGCGTCGAGCTGATGACCCCGGCGGGCAACCGCACCTTCCGCCTGCATGCGCTGGAGAACAACCGCGGCGAATCCACCGGCGTCGCGCCCGGTGACGGGCATGTGGTCTACCTTCCGCTGCCCGAGGAGCTGGACCTGCAACATGCCTTGCTGATGCGCAACCTGAAGGGCGGCAGTACCCGCGATGCGCGGGAGCCAGCGGCAGCCGGCGGTTGCGGGAGCGATTGCGGAAAGTGCGGGTGTGGCGGGAACTGACTGACCGCAGGAGTCTCCCTGTCGGAGCGGGCCATACCCGCGATCACGGATAACGCCCGAGGCGTTATGCGCCCTACGCTGCTACCGGAAAGCGCCCGTCCTGCGAAGGGCCCTCCAGGCTGGGTCCCAACGGGCTCAAGGGTTCTGCAGGAACACCACATACCCCCGGAACCACCGGCTCTTCGCCAGGTAGTCCGGCGCCTGCCACTGCCCGTACTGCGCCAGCCCGATGCGGAAGGGCAGCTGCAGCCGCGCCACGCGCGGCAGGTAAGCCTGGTAGTTGGGGATGGTCTGGCGCCCCTGGTAGGTCTGCACCACCACTTCGTCCACCACGCCGGCCAGGCGGTTGATGGTCTCCGGCGCGGCGTTGCTGCCCCAGTCCATCAGCCCGGTGATGCTCAGCTTGCAGCCCGCAGGCAGACGCGTGCGCAGATCCTGGAGGAAGTCGACGTACTCGTTCAGGTAGCGCGTGCGCGCATCGAAGTCGATCTGCACGCCGACCACCGGATTGCCGGCAGCACGCCAGCGGCGCAGTTGCGAGAGCAGGGTGCGGTAGATGTCTTCGTTCCAGCGCAGGGTGTGGGCGCGGTAGACCACCCACACCTCGCCCTGCTTCAGGCGCGGGATGGCAATGCCCTGGGCAATCAGCCGGGCGCGACCATCGCTATGGCGCGGCGCGCTGACCTGCCCCTGCAGGACGTAGAGAGTGCGTGCCTGGGCCAGCACCGGCTGGGGTGCGACGCCGCTCCAGAGCCAGAAGGCATTGTGGTCCGCGGCGTCCACGCCGGCCGCCGGGGCGTTGCCCGCGAGCAACGCCAGCGCCAGGGCCAGCACGCGCCGCACGGGGCTTACCAGTAGTACTTCAGGGACTTCGCCCAGGGCGTGGCGGAGTACTGGCCCTTGAGGGTGCGGAACCACTGCTTGCGCTGCGACGGAGCGATGTCCTGGCTGCCGCAACCGTTGTAGCCGCTGGGCGCGAAGCAGTTGATGGCGCGGAACAGCGCGTAGGCGCGGTCCTCTTCCAGCGCCTGCTTGTCGGCGATGACCTTGAGGTAGCCGTCCATGCGCGAATAGGGCATGCCGGGGAACAGCGATTCGCCGCCGCCCAGCTCGCGCTCGCTGGGCTGGGTATCCAGCGGGAAGCCGTCCAGGCCGTTGCGCAGGATGAACTCGCCGAGGCAGTTCAGCGCCTTGGGCGGCTGCGGGTTCTGCAGCAGATCACGCGCAACGTCGACGATGGCCGGGCATTCGTAGCCGCTGTCGTTCTTGCCGCCCGGCCACTGGAACAGCGACAGCGGCATGCTGCCGTAGAGGTAGCCGATGCTGGCGCCCAGCGGCTTGCCGCTGCCGTCGGTGGGCAACAGCGCGAGGTCGTCGATATAGGCCTGGTACTGGCCGTGCAGCAGGTCCTTGTAGAGCAGCGCGAACAGCGCGGTGTCGCGCTCCTCCACCGAGATGCTGGTGGATTTGGCCTGCTGGCGCAGCAGGTCGGGACCGGCGACATGGCGCAGGAGAATCTCGCGGATGATCGGCGTATGCACCGGCGAGCCTTCGGCGAAGACCTTCACCAGGCGGTCGCTGCGCTCGTAGTTGAAAGCCAGCGCCAGCTCCAGCTGCTCGCGCTGCAGCGGTTGCTCGGCGAGCGGCAGCAGGCGCAGCCAGAGCTTCTCGGCGGCGATCCAGTCGTTACCGGCTTCCAGGGCGAAACCCCGCAGGGTCTGCTGGCTGAAGGCAAGGTAATCGAGCTTCGCCGGCAGCTCCGCGGGTAAGGACTTCAGCGCCTCGGCGGGCTTTTCCTCGACGTACAGCAGGAAGGCTGCCGTCAGGTAGTCGTGCAGGCCGGGGTACCTGGCGAACAGGTCCTTCTGCGCGGCCAGGCCAGCGCCGTCGAGGGCGCGGGGCTCGTTGGGCTCGTGGTGGCGCATCTGCATCAGGTCGAGCACCGCCAGCAGGCGCGCGTCGCGCACGTCGGCCGGATGAGCGGTGACCAGCAGCTTGTTGTCGACTTCCTGAACCAGCTGGGCGAGATCGTCGGCATCTTCGCGGGCGAACAGTGCGGCGTACTCGCCGGCCAGTCGGCTTTCATCGCTCATCAGCCAGTAGACGCGGCGCGTCAGGCCCTTGGCCGAAGCGCTGTACCGGCCCTGTGCATAAGCTTTGAGGTAGTCGCCCAGCGCGGTGTCGGCCTGGGCGAGGATTTTCTTGTCGACCTTGCGCAGGTCCGGGTAGCCCATCTCGTCGAAGGCGTTCTGCTGCGCCTGGTTGAGCAGGGCACGGGCGACCATGTAGCGCGAGGTTTCCTTCAGCCAGGGCTGGTCGCTTTCCCGCAGGGCGCGGAAGGATTTCAGCGCGTCGCCGAAACGCCCGCTGTAGAAGTCCGCGGCGCCCTTGAGGTAGCTGCGGTAGGCCAAGGCCTGCGCACTCTGCAGGTCACCCGGCAGCAGCACGCTGAGCTGGGTTTCGTCCCACTGGCAGGCGCCCAGCAGGGTCAGGCGCGCGCGGGCCAGGTCCTGGCGTTCGGCGGCGGAAAGGCTGTCGACCAGCAACAGCTGGCTGAGGAAATCCTGGGCGGTGCCCGCGTTGTTGCTGCGGCAGCGACTGCCTTCACCGCTGGCGAAGCTGTCGGCGGAGGACTGCACGGCATCCGCCGGCAGGCCGATGCGCGCGGCGAGGTCGGCCAGCGGTGCGGTGCTGGCAGCGCTGGCGCTGTCGGTCGAATCCCCTGGCGCGGCACCTTCCAGCCAGCGCGCCAGCGGGAACGGCACCTGGCCGTAGCCCAGCTGCTGCTCGTCGTCGGTCAGCGCGCGATTGGGAATGCTGGCCTGGCCGGCGTCGGCCAGCAGCAGTTGCAGGTTGACCCGGCTGTCGTTGCCCGGGCTGAGGAACGGCAAGCTGTTGCACACGTCCAGCGAGTCGCGCTTGAGGTTCCAGCTCGGGTAGCAGGAGTCGTCACTGCTCGCGCGCGCTTCCTGCACGCCAAGGCAGCCGGTGATCAGGGCCAGCAGGGTCAGTCCGTACAGACGCATGAATGATCCTTGTCCGTTGCAGCCCGCACGCCGGGCCAGAATTCAGAGCAGGAAGAATCTTACCTCGCCGCGCCCGGTCTTGCCCGCCTGCATGGGTACAAGACTGTAAACGCGATCTACCGCACAGCAGAGCCTGCGACACGTTGTCCAGCTGATTCCTTCTTTGTTCCGGCTCAAAGAAGGAATCTGCCGACCGGGTATTTCTGTAGCCAACGACAGTTCGTCGATTACGGAGAGTTACCCATGTTTGATCAGGAAGAGATTTCGCTTTCCCGCCGCACCCTGCTGGCCGGCGCCGTGGTACTGGGCGTTACCGGCAGCATGCTCGGCAGCGGCAAGGCCATGGCCGACGGGGAGGCAGCGCCGAAGAACATGGGGCCGGCCGCGGACCTCTCGAAGCTGGAGCACGTCCAGATCGAACTGGTCGCTCCGCCCTTCGTCCATGCCCACGAGCAACGTGCCAAGGGCAAGCCCAAGGTCGTGCAGTTCCGCATGGTGATCGAGGAGAAGAAGCTGGTCATCGACGACGATGGCACCGAGATCCACGCCATGACCTTCAACGGCTCGGTGCCCGGGCCAATGATGGTGGTGCACCAGGACGACTACCTGGAGCTCACCCTGGTGAACCCGGCAACCAACACCCTGACCCACAACATCGACTTCCATGCCTCCACCGGCGCCCTGGGTGGCGGCGCGCTGACCATCATCCAGCCCGGCGAGGAAGTGAAGCTGCGTTTTCGCGCGACCCGCCCCGGCGTGTTCGTCTACCACTGCGCTCCAGGCGGCGCGATGATCCCGTGGCACGTGGTCTCGGGGATGAACGGCGCGATCATGGTGCTGCCGCGCGACGGCCTGAAGGACCGCGAAGGCAAGTCCCTGAAGTACGACAAGGTGGTCTATATCGGCGAACAGGACTACTACGTCCCGCGCGACAAGGACGGCAACTTCAAGCGCTATGGCACGCCGATGGAAAGCTACAACGACATGCAGGAAGTCATGAAGGGGCTGATCCCCAGCCACATCGTGTTCAACGGCAAGGTCGGCGCCCTCACCGGCAAGAACGCGCTCAAGGCCAACGTCGGCGAGACCGTGCTGATCGTCCACTCCCAGGCCAACCGCGATACTCGCCCGCACCTCATCGGCGGCCATGGCGACCACGTCTGGGCCACCGGCAAGTTCCACAACCCGCCGGAGGAAGACCTGGAAACCTGGTTCATTCCGGGCGGTGCGGCCGGCGCTGCGCTGTACACCTTCCTGCAGCCGGGCCTGTACACCTACCTCAACCACAACCTCATCGAGGCTGTGCTGCTGGGCGCCGCGGCGCACATCCAGGTCGAAGGCCAATGGAACAACGACCTGATGAGCCAGATCCAGCCGCCGACTGCGATCAAGTAAGCCCCGAGGCCGGCCCCTCCCGGGCCGGCCCTTACCCAGTAAACGATACGGGCGACCGGGCCAACCATGCGCAAGACCCTCCTGATCGGCGTCCCCGTCGCACTGCTGCTGGGCGGGGCCTTCCTCCTGCTACGGCCGCAGTACGCGCCGGAACTCGCGCCGCAAACCGTGAGACTCGAACCCCGCGACTTCGACTTTCGCCCGGCGGGCGACTACTGGCTGGAGAAACAGGCAGTGGATGCGCCGTCGCAGCGTGAACACCTCACCCCGCGCTTTGAAGTCATGAAATTCCAGGTCAGCCAGGGCGAATACGCCCGCTGCGTCGCCGAGGGCGATTGCCTGGCACTGGACAACAGCACTCCCCGCGACGACCTGCCGCTGACCGGCGCCAGCCTGCTGGACGCGCAGCTGTACGCCGACTGGCTGTCGCGGCGCACCGGCCAGCAGTGGCGGCTGCCCACCGACCGCGAGTGGGCCTTCTTCGCCGGTACGCGCTGGGCCGACGATGCCCTGCGCATCGAAGACGACGATGGCAGCAACCCCGCCCGGCGCTGGCTGGCGCGCTATCGTCTGGAAGCGGAAACCCGCACCAGCGCCTCGGCGCTGCCCCAGGCGCGCGGCAACCACGGGCTGAACGAGTACGGCGTGGCCGACCTGGGCGGCAACGTCTGGGAATGGACCCAGAGCTGCCACCAGCGGGTCAACCTCGACGCCCAGGGCGCCCAGACCCACCGCGCCGAGTACTGCTCGATCCGCATCGCCGAAGGGCGTCACCGCGCGGCGATCAACGATTTCGTCCGCGATGCCCGCGGCGGCGGCTGCAGCGCCGGCCAGCCACCGGACAACCTCGGCTTCCGCCTGGTCAGAGACATCCCTTGATTCCCCTCAAGTTTCGCCGCAGCGCTTAACCGTTATGCTGCGGCGAACCGACGGGAATCATTGCCGTGACCGCTGATATCTCGCTGAACCGCGCCTGGCTGGGCAGCTTGCCGCCATTTGCCAACAGCAGCCGCGAGGAACAGGACGACATCCTCCGCCAGGCCAGCATCCTGCGCCTGAACAGCGGCGTGGCCGTGTTCGAGCAAGGCTCGCCGGCAACCAGCTTCTACCTGCTGGTGCACGGCCGGCTGAAAGCCACCCAGCTCACCGGCGACGGCCAGCGCGTGCTGGTGCGCGTGGTCAATCCGGGCGATCTGTTCGGCTTCGTCCGCGCCCTCGGCCGGCGCGACTACCCCGCGACCGCCACGGCCAGCCAGGACAGCCTGGTCCTGGCCTGGCCCACCGGCCAGTGGGAACCCCTGCTCGCCCGCCACCCCGGCTTCGCCCTGAACACCGTGCAGGCCATCGGCGAGCGCCTGCAGGAAGCCCACGTGCGCTTCTGCGAGCTGGCCACCGAAGAGGTCGAACGGCGCGTCGCCCACACCGTGTTGCGCCTGGTGCAGCAGTCCGGCCGACCGGAGGCCGACGGCATCCGCATCGATTTCCCGGTCACCCGCCAGGACATCGCCGAGATGACCGGCACCACCCTGCACACCGTCTCGCGCATCCTCAGCGCCTGGGAAGACCGCGGCCTGGTGATCGGAGGCCGGCAGAAGCTGCTGGTGTGCGACCCGCAGCAACTGATGCGGGTCGCTGGCGGCGACGAGCGGGAAGTAGCGCACGAGGACGCTTGACTGCAATCAAGGAGACCGACGCGCCGCTTTCCCTAGACTCACCAGCACCGCCACGACGACTGCGGCCGCCGTGCCCCACGCCACCCGAGGCCCGCCATGAACGACAACCTCACCGAGCGCACCCTGAGCGACCTGGCCTTCAGCCTGCCGGGCAGCTCCGCGCTGTTCCACGACTACAAACTCGACTTCTGCTGCGCCGGCCAGCGCAGCCTGGGCGAAGCCGCCAGCGAACAGGGCCTCGACGCCCAGCGCATCGCCGCCGAACTGCAATCGCTGCCGCCTGCCAACGACCAGACCGACTGGCGCCTGACCAGCAACGACCAGCTGATCGACCACATCCTCGAGCGCTACCACAAGGTCCACCGCGAGCAATTGCCGGCGCTGATCCCGCTGGCCGAGCGCGTCGAGAAGACCCATGCCGCGCATCCGCAATGCCCCGCCGGGCTGACCGCGCACCTGAAGAAGATGCAGGAAGAGCTGGAATGGCACATGTGCAAGGAGGAAAGCGTGCTGTTCCCCTGGCTGCGCCAGGGCATCCCGCTGACCCACGTGCAGGGCCCGATCGGCGTGATGCGTCATGAGCACGACGAACACTCGCAATCCCTCGCCGCGCTGGCCGACCTGACCGACGACCTCACCGTGCCGGCGGACGGCTGCAACAGCTGGCGCCGGCTCTACAGCGGCCTGGAAGAGCTGCGTCGCGACCTGATGCAGCACATCCACCTGGAGAACAACCTGCTGTTCCTGGGCGCCAACCACCCGGCCTGAGTGCCGGACCGAGAGCCAGGAGGGCGACCAGTGACAGCTTGTCTCACCACGCTGCCCAGCGGCATCGCGCATACTGGCGGGATTGTCCCCGCCCAGGAGCGCTCCGCCATGCTCGCGCATCGCGTCCACCACCAGATTCTGTGCGGCCACCATCTGTTCAACGTACTCAACGAAGAACAGCTGGAGCAGCTGCTCGCCACCAGCACGCTGCTCAACCTGGAGAAAGGCGACAAGCTGTTCCTCCAGGGTGAGCCGGCCCACTCCTTCTACTTCGTGATTTCCGGTGCGGTGAAGATCTACCGCCTGACGCCGGAGGGACAGGAAAAGGTGCTGGAGGTCGTCGGCAGCCGGCAGACCTTCGCCGAAGCCATGATGCTGATGGACACCTCAGACTATGTGGCCTCGGCCCAGGCGCTGGAGCCCACGCAGGTCTACCGCTTCGCCAACCGCACCTACATGGAGCTGCTGCACAGCAACCCGCAGCTGCCCTTCTCCCTGCTCGCCACCCTCTGCGTGCGCCTGCACCGGCGGATCAACGAGATCGAGACGCTGTCGCTGAAGAACTCCACCCACCGCGTGGTGCGCTACCTGATCACCCAGCTCAACCGCCATGGCAACCAGGACGGCCGCTTCGAACTGCCGATGGCCAAGCAGCTGGTGGCCGGGCACCTGTCGATCCAGCCGGAAACCTTCTCCCGCGTGCTGCGGCGCCTGATCGACGAGCACATCATCGACCTCAACGGTCGCACCGTGCAGGTACTCGACGTATCGCGGCTGGAACAGTTCGAGTAAGCCATGCGCCAGTGCCTGTACTGTCAGCACGAGAGCCCCGAGGACGCGGCGGACTGCCCGCAGTGCGGGATGCCCCTGCCGGTGGACCAGGAGCTGGCGAAGCAGCGCAGGCTGCGGCGCTTCGCCTGGTACTGCGTCATCCTCGCGGTGTTCTGCGGGGTGATGATGGTGTGGTTGCCGCGCTGATTCCCGCTTTCCGCCGCTACCTGTGGACACCCTGTAGGGCGGATGAAGCGTCCCGCTTCATTCGCCCTACGTTTCGCCGCCAGACCGAACACCCGCACCGAACTGCTTTTGGTAGGAGCTGGCTTGCTCGCGAACAGGCTCCGCTTGGGGTTCCGTTCGCGAGCAAGAACCAGGCGTCCCCCTCGCTCCTACAGAAGACGCTCAGCCCTGCCGGCGGGTAAGCTGCCGGTAGAGCTGCGGCAACTGCACCGGTAGCTGCGCCGGATCGTTGATCAACAGATAGCCCTGGCTGCCGAACAGGTGCGGCAGGTAGTCGGCCGCCTCGCGGTCGATGGTGATGCAGAACGGCACCAGCCCCGCGCGACGGGCTTCCAGCACCGCCTGGCGGGTGTCCTCGACGCCGTAGCGCCCCTCGTACAGATCCAGGTCATTGGGCTTGCCGTCGGTGAGGATCAGCAGCACCCGCTGGCGCTCCTTGCGTTCGAGCAGCAGTTGCGTGGCCCGGCGGATCGCCGCGCCCATGCGCGTGTAGTAGCCCGGCCGCAGCGCACGGATGCGTCCGCGCACCACGTCGTTGTGACGCTCATCGAAGGTCTTCAGCTGGGTGAGGCGCACCTGCTGGCGACGCAGCGAGGAGAACCCGTACAGCGCGAACCGGTCGCCCACCGCCTGCAGCGCCTCGCCGAACAGCAGCAGGCTGTCGCTGATCAGGTCGATCACCCGGTGGTCGTTGTCGATGTGCGCGTCGGTGGACATCGACAGATCCGCCAGCAGCAGGCACGCGAGGTCGCGGCGGGTCTGCCGGCGCTCGAGGAACAGCCCTGGCTCGCTACACGCGCCCAGGCGCCGCTCGACGCTGAAGTCCAGCCAGGCTTCCAGGTCCAGCTCCGCGCCCTGGGGTTGTCGGCGCAGCCACTGAGGCTGCTGACGCAGGCTCTCGAACTGCCGGCGCAGGCGGCGCGCAATGGGCGCCAGGGCGTCAGGCAGCGGCGCAGGCACCGCGTCGCGCGGCAGCATCGGCTGCAGGCAGACGTGGTCTTCGATCAGTTGCTGGCGACGGTAATCCCATTCCGGCAGGCGGATGCCCTCGCCCAGCGGCATGTCATCGAAGTCGGCGGCCGGCAGGTCGAGGTCGAGCTTCAGCCCGCCGCCCTTCTTCTGCCGCTGCCGGGACAGGCTCAGGTGATCGAGGTCGTCGGCGACCTTCGCCGCATCGAGGTGCTCGCTGTCGTCGCCGGCGCGATCCAGTTCGATGTGCTCGGACCAGCTGAACAGGTTTTCCAGGCGGAACAGCAACAGGCCACCGCGGCCGGGATCCTGCTCGACCCGCTCGGCGCGCTTGCGTGCCAGGCCCTTGGCCTCGCTGTGGGCGGAGCGGCCCTGCTCGTCGCCGTCGATCAGGTCGGTGTGCTGCGGCGCGGCCAGGCGTTGCGGCGGGTAGAGCCACAGCGGCACTGGCCAGGGTGCTTTTTCACTGCGCGGCAAGCGCTCGACGCTGCCCGGATCGCGCAGCGCCCGTTGCAGCGCCCGCTCCAGCTGCGCCTCGGCGGGCGGCAGATCAGCGGCGTCGGGGCGCAGGCTGAGCAGCGCTTCCACCAGTCGACGGTAGCGCGGGCGCAGCAATGGGTAGTGCTCCAGCACGGCGCAGGTCCAGGCCTGGTTGTCGCGCGCCCAGTGGCGCATCGGCTGGCTGTGGGCCGCGAGCAGCGCCAGCCAGCGATAGAGTTCGCGGTTCAGCTCGGCGTCGGGGTACACCGCCAGCTGCGCGGGCAGGCGCAGGGAATCCGCGTCGAACCAGGCCACCGGCAATTGCTGGCAGGTGCCGGCCACCTGCTGCAGCAGGCTGCGCCGCACCAGCAGTTCGCGGGCGCTGGCCGCCTCCACGCCGACCCCGGCCTCGCCGCCGGTGCCGCGGAACAGCAGCAGCAGGCTGCGCCGCACTTCATCCAGGCTGACTGCCGCCTCTTCGAACTCCGGGCTGGCGCGGCGCGTGATGAAGCGGTGCCAGACACGGCCGAAGCTTTCTTCGATTTCGAGGTGGATGGTCATGGCGCCCTCTGCAGAACGAAAAAAGGGCCCGCCGCAAAGCGGACGGGCCCGGGTGGACGGTATCGATCAGCTCACCTGAGCCGCGCCGGAGGCAACGGCCACGCGGCCACGCTGGCGGAAGCTCAGCAGGTAGCAGATCAGCCCGATGAAGAAACCGACACCGGAGTACAGGCGCAGCCAGAAGAAGATCTTCAGCTGGTCGACCGTGGCCATGAACGGCATGGCGGCGCCATCGGCGGGCATGCGTTGCAGCCAGACCTGGACGATGCCGGCGGCGGTGAGCATCAGAGTGATCAGCAGCATGGAGATGGTCATCAGCCAGAAGCCCCAGATCTCCAGGCTCTGCGCACGGGCGTCAGGCGCTTCGCCGATGCCCCGCAGGCGCGGCATGGCGTAGCTGATCATGGTCATGACGATCATCGCGTAGGCGCCGTAGAAGGCCAGGTGACCGTGGGCGGCGGTGAGCTGCGAGCCGTGGGTGTAGTAGTTCACCGGAGCCAGGGTGTGCAGGAAGCCCCACACGCCAGCGCCGAGGAAGGCGGTCACGGTGGTGCCCAGGGCCCACAGCGCGGCGGCCTTGTTCGGGTGCTCGCGGCGACGACGGTTCACCATGTTGAAGGCGAACAGCACCATGGCGAAGAACGGCAGCGGTTCCAGCGCGGAGAAGATCGAACCCAGCCACAGCCAGACCTGCGGCGCGCCGATCCAGAAGAAGTGGTGGCCGGTGCCGATGATGCCGGTGATCAGCGCCATGGCGATGATCACGTAGAGCCATTTCTCCACGACCTCGCGGTCGACGCCGGTGATCTTGATCAGCACGAAGGCCAGCATCGCGCCCATGATCAGTTCCCACACGCCTTCCACCCACAGGTGCACGACCCACCACCAGTAGTACTTGTCGCGGGACAGGTTTTCCGGGTTGTAGAAGGAGAACAGGAAGAACACCGCCAGGCCCACCAGGCCGGTCATCATCACCACGCTGACGGCGGTCTTGCGGCCCTTGAGCATGGTCATGCCGATGTTGAAGAGGAAGCCCAGCGCCACCACCACGATACCCATCTTGGTGATCGTCGGCTGCTCGAGGAACTCCCGGCCCATGGTCGGCAGCAGCTCGTTGTGGGTCAGCTTCGCCAGGCCCGCGTAGGGCACCAGCAGGTAGCCCAGGATGGTCAGTACGCCGGCGATGGCGAACACCCAGAACAGCACGATGGCCAGTTTCGGGCTGTACAGCTCGCGGTCGGCCTCTTCGGGGATCAGGTAGTAGGCCGCGCCCATGAAGGCGAACAGCAGCCAGACGATCAGCAGGTTGGTGTGCACCATCCGCGCGACGTTGAAGGGGATCGCCGGAAACAGGAAGTCACCGACCACGTACTGCATGCCCATGATCAGCCCGAAGACGATCTGCCCGACGAAGAGCATCAGGGCGAACACGAAGTACGGCTTGGCCACCGACTGCGAGGCGAATTTCAGATAGGGATTGCCCGGGTTCATGTTCAACCCTCCTTGTTCGGCGGCCATTTGTTGGTGTCGATCTTCGATGTCCACAGCAGGAACGCCGCAAGGTCAGTGACCTCCTGGTCGCTCAGGTGGAACTGCGGCATCTGCCGGCGACCGGGCACGCCCAGCGGCTGCATCTTCATCCAGGCGGCGAGGAAGCTGCCGAAGGCCGCGTCACCGCCGCGGCGGATGGCGACGTTGCCCAGCTCCGGCGCGAAGTAGGCGCCTTCGCCGAGGATCGAGTGGCAACCCACGCAGTTGTTCTGCTCCCACACCAGCTTGCCGCGCACCACCGATTCGGTGAGTTCACTCTGGTTGGTGCGCTTGGGGAAGGTGGTTTCGGTGTGATAGGTCAGCGCGAGGAACACCAGGAAGAAGAAAACGCCTCCTCCCAGGTAGATGTTCCTCGCCATCCCTTTGGTAAATGTCTCTGACATGGGGCCCTCCTAGGTCACGGTCGGGGCCATTGTAGGAAGCGTCCTAGGACGTCTCGCTTGATGGCAATCAAGAAAGACCAATGATTCCAGTCAGGTATTTTTTCGAAGGAAAATCAGGGGGTTGCGTGCAGAGCCAGGATCACGCCGGTGACCACCAGCGGCCAGCCGAGCAGCAGCGCCTGCCATAGCCGCGGGCCGTGGCTGAGCTCCATGAAGCGCAGCGCAATGATCCAGGCCTTGCCCAGGCCCAGCAGCAGGATCGCCGCCACCGGTAGTAGCAGGTCGGGCGCGTGGTGACCGAGCCAGACCGAAGCGACAGACATCGGCAGCATCACCAGCCAGGCGAGCAGCAGCGTTTTCATGAGCCGGGCGCCAGCACGTAGACCAGCGGGAACAGCACCACCCAGACCAGGTCGACCATGTGCCAGTAAAGTGCGCCGGACTCCAGCCCGCCCAGGGCGTCGCTGCGGTAGGCGCCCCGCAGACAGCGCAGCGTCATCCAGCCGAGAATCACCAGCCCCAGCAGTACGTGCAGGAAATGGAAGCCGGTGATCAGCCAGAACAGGGTGAAGAAGGTGCTGTATTCCAGGTCCAGCCCACGCGCGGCAAGGTGATGGTATTCACCGGATTTGAGCACCACGTGGGCCAGCCCCAACAGCACGGCGAAACCCAGCAGGGCGGCCGCGCGGCGCTGCCGGCCGTGGCGCACCTGCTCCACCGCCAGCGCCGCGCAGAAGCCGGCGGTGAGCAGGGTCAGGGTCAGCGCCAGGGCGGTGGACAGGTCCAGCTGTGCGCGCCCGGCGCGAAAGCCTTCGACGTCCAGGTGCTGGGTCACGGCGAAGACGATGATGAGGATGGCGAAGACCGTCAGCTCGGCGAGGATGAAGAACCACATCGCCAGGTCGCCCGGCAGTCGCCGGGCACTGAGTGTCGCCTCAGGCGAAGTGGACATCGACCAGGTCCATCAGCGCGGCGACCGTGGGCTCGTCGTCCGACAGCGGTTCGGCGAGCCCGGCGCGGCAGGCATCGCGCGGCGCCACGCCGGCCTGCAGCAGGCGAGCGGTGAGCACCAGCAGGCGCGTCGAGCAGACCTCTTCCAACTCCTGCCGCCCCAGCCGGCGCAAGGCCACGCCCAGTTGCGCCAGACGCTGCGCCAGTTCGGAGGAAACGCCGGCCTCGCGGACGATGATGCCGGCCTCCACGTCCGGCGTCGGGTAATCGAACCGCAGGGCGACGAAGCGCTGGCGCGTACTGGGCTTCATGCCCTTCAGCAGGTTCTGATAGCCGGGGTTGTATGACACCACCAGCATGAAGCCCGGCGGCGCCACCAGGGATTCGCCGGTGCGCTCGATGAACAGCTCGCGGCGATCGTCCGCCAGCGGGTGCAGCACCACCACGGTGTCCTGCCGCGCTTCCACCACCTCGTCCAGGTAGCAGATGCCGCCCTCGCGCACCGCACGGGTCAGCGGGCCGTCCTGCCACCAGGTGCCGTCGCTGCCGATCAGGTGGCGGCCCACCAGGTCCGCCGCCGACAGGTCGTCGTGGCAGGCCACGGTGTACAGCGGCAGGTTCAGGCGCTGCGCCATGTGCTGGACGAAGCGCGTCTTGCCGCAGCCGGTCGGGCCCTTGATCAGCACCGGCATGCCCTGGGCGGAGGCATGGGTGAACAGCGCCACCTCGTTGCCGGTCGCCTGGTAGAAGAGCGGCTCGATGTGCTGGGCGGGGGCGTTCATGGCGAAGATATCTCTGTAGGAAGTTTCGGTAGGCAAGCTAATCAGCCAAGCCCCCTCTCTCAAGCACGACGAGAGGAGTTCTTGATTGCCATCAAGCCAGGGCCACTCGGGCCGCTCCTAGAATCGCCACAGAAGCCGGGCGGGAAGCCGGCGAAAACGATCGGCGCCTCGAGGCGCCAAGCCTGAGGAGAGACGTTCATGAACAAAGCCCTGGTTGCCCTGCTGTTCGGCGGCTTGCTGGCGCAGACCACCGCGATGGCCAGTACCGGCGAAGAGCTTTTCAAGGCCAAGGCCTGCGTGGCCTGTCACGCCGTCAACAAGTCGGTGGTCGGTCCGGCCTTCAAGGAAGTCGCGGCGAAGTACGGGGCCGATGGCGTGGCGCACATCAGCAACAGCATCAAGACCGGCAGCAAGGGCAACTGGGGGCCGATCCCGATGCCGGCCAACGCCGTCAGCCCGGAAGAAGCCCAGACCCTCGCCGAATGGATCGTCACGCTCAAGTAATCCACGGCGGGCGACTCACGCCCCGCGCGACCGGCACGCTCAGAGCCGGTCGCTTCTCTCCAGCAGCGCCAGGCAGGCATCCGCCGGCACCGGCTGGCTGATCAGGTAGCCCTGAATCTCGTCGCAACCATGGGCGCGCAGGAAGCGCAGCTGCTCGGCCTGCTCGACGCCTTCGGCCACCACCTTCAGTTCCAGGCTGTGCGCCATGGCGATGATCGCGCGGGTGATGGCCGCGTCTTCGCCGCGCTCGGACAGGTCGCGGATGAAGGTCTGGTCGATCTTCACGTAGTCCACCGGGAAGCGTTTCAGGTAGCTGAGCGAGGAATAGCCGGTGCCGAAATCGTCGATGGCCAGCTTCACGCCCATCTCGCGCAGTTGCTGGAAGGTCGTGGTGACGCTCTCGACGTTGTCCAGCAGCTGGCTTTCGGTGAGCTCCAGCTCCAGCAGGTGCGACGGCAGGCCGGTGTCCTCCAGCACGGTGCGCACCAGGTCGACCAGGTTGCCGGTGCGCAACTGGTGTACCGAGAGGTTGACCGACACCCGCAACTCGCGGCCCTGGAGCTGCCAGGCGCGAGCCTGCCGGCAGGCGCGGCGCAGGACGAACTCGCCGATGGCGCCGATCAGCCCGGTTTCCTCGGCCAGACCGATGAAATCGCTGGGCGGTACCATGCCCATCTCCGGGTGGCGCCAGCGCACCAGCGCCTCGGCGCTGTCCAGGCGCTCGTTGGCGAGGTTCAGCTTGGGCTGGTAGTGAACGTCCAGTTGGCCTTCGTCGATGGCCTTGCGCAGGCGGGTTTCCAGCTGCAGGCGCTCCAGGGTGCAGGCCTGCAGGTTGTCGGTGAAGAACTGGAAGGTGTTCCCGCCCAGGTGCTTGGCGTGCTGCATGGCCATGTTCGCCTGGCTCATCAGCGCGGAGATTTCCCAGGCGTTTTCCGGCAGCAGGCTGATACCCACCGAGGCGCTGATCACCAGTTCGTGGCCGCCCACGGTCATCGGCGTACGCAGTTTGGCCAGCAAGCGGCTGGACAGCCGCGCCAGCGCCGCGAGACTGGCGTAGGAGTCGATCAGTACGGCGAACTCGTCGCCGGAAAGCCGGGCGATGGTGTCGGCCTCGGGCACGGTCTGGGTCATGCGCCGCGACATCTGCCGCAGCAACTGGTCGGCGACTTCGTGGCCGAGGCTGTCGTTGAGCAGCTTGAAGCGGTCCAGGTCGATCAGCAGCAGGGCCGCCGTGCGGCCTTCCTGGCGCGCGCGCTGGCTGGCCTCGTGCAGGCGCTCCTTGAACAGCGTGCGGTTGGCCAGCCCGGTGAGTTCGTCGTAGTGCGACAGGTAGCGCAGGCGTTCCTCGGCATCGCGGCGGGCGGTGAGGTCGGCGAAGAAGCCGACTACATGGGCGACCTGTCCGCGGCCGTCACGCACCACGTTCAGTTGCAGCCACTGCGGGTACAGCTCGCCGTTCTTGCGCGTCTCGATCAGCTCGCCCTGCCAGGTGCCCTGGCGCTCCAGTTCGGTGCGGATCGACTGATAGCGCCGCAGCGCCTCCGACGAGCCCATCAGCCGCGCGACGTTGTGCCCCAGCACTTCCTCGCGGCGGTAGCCGGTGAGGCGGGTGAAGGCTTCGTTGAGGGCGATCAGCCGGTAATCCGGGTCGAGAATGATGATGCCTTCGCTGGCGGCCTCGAACACCGTGGCGGCCAGGCGTTGTTCTTCCTCGCGCAGCTTGCGCGTGGAGATGTCGGCGCGGGTGCCGACCATCCGAGTGACCTGCCCGCGGCCGTCGCGCTCCATCACCCGGCCACGGTCTTCCACCCAGACCCAGTGGCCGGCGGCGTGGCGCACGCGGTATTCGATACGGTAGCCGTCGGTGCGGCCCTTGAGGTGCTCGACCAGCGCGCGGCGCAGCAGTGGCAGGTCGTCGGGGTGCAGGCGCGGGCGCAGGTCGTTGCGCACGCTCTTCACCGTCGCCTGGGTCAGCCCGAAGATTTCTTCCAGGTGCGAGTGGTGCACTTCGTCAGTCAGCAGGTTCCAGTCCCACAGGCCCAGCTCGCTGGCTTCCAGTGCCAGGGCCAGCCGCGCCTCGGTATGGCTGAGCTGGGCGCTGCCCGCCTCGACCCGCTCCTGCAGGGCGTCGCGGGCGCGGCAGAGTTCGCGTTCGGCGCGGCGGCGCTGCTCGACTTCGCGCTCCAGGTCCTGGTTCAGCGCCTCGGTCTGCGCCTTGGCGCGCTCCAGGTGCGCCACCAGCGCCTGGGCCTGGAAACGCCTCAGCAGGCCGACATGCACCACCCGGTGGATCTGCCAGGCCACCACCAGCAGCGCGGCCAGCAGGATCACCCCGAGCACGCCCCAGCCTTGCTGCAGCGGGTTTTCGCTGATCAATAAATAGGCAATGGAGGGGAACAGGCAGGGCAAGGCGAAGGTGAGGAAGGCCGGCAGGCTGACCGCGTAGGCGACGCTGGCGGAGAGGATGGCCGCGGCAATCAGCCCGAAGACCAGGGATTGCTGGAGGAAGGCGTCCGGCGGCACCAGGGCGATGGCGGCGAAGGCGAGGGTCAGCCCCGAAGCGCCGGCGCCGAACAGGAAGGTGCGCTGCCAGTGCGGACTGGCCTGGCGCTCGGCGGAAGCGGCGTTGAAGGCGGATACCTGGATCAGTCGCAGCACGGCCAGCAACACCAGCCACACCAGCCAGCCGGCGAGCAGCCCCGGCTGCACGTATGCCCACAGCAACCCGGCGCAAGCCAGGCCGTTGAGCAGCATGAGCAGGGTCGGAACCCGCGAGCCCTGATAGAGCAGGCGCGTGCGTTCGACAGCAATTTCGTGAGCGTACTGCTGGCGGATCTCGGCATGGCTCACCGGGATCGCCGAAGGCTCTACATAAGCGGTCATAGGCGTTTTTCTTGTAGGTGTCAGGCCTAGGCGTCGGCGGAGCATACCCGAGGAGGTAGCCCCACCCAAGCAGGATGATGGCAATTGGCTGCGTGCCCGCCCAACTTTCGTCGGGAAGACGCCGGACGGCGGGCGGGTTTGCCGGGGAAAACCGCCCGTCGGTAGAATGCCGCCCCATGAACGATGACATCTCCTACCTGCTCAACTCCCTCAATGACCCGCAGCGCCAGGCCGTGGCCGCGCCGCTGGGGCGCCAGCGCGTGCTCGCTGGCGCCGGGTCCGGCAAGACCCGCGTGCTGGTGCACCGTATCGCCTGGCTGATCCAGGTCGAGAACGCCTCGCCGCACAGCATCCTGGCCGTGACCTTCACCAACAAGGCCGCCGCCGAGATGCGCGCGCGGATCGAGCAGCTGCTGGGGATCAACCCGGCCGGCATGTGGGTCGGCACCTTCCACGGCCTGGCGCACCGCTTGCTGCGCGCGCACTGGCAGGAAGCCGGGTTGCCGGAGAACTTCCAGATCCTCGACAGCGACGACCAGCTGCGTCTGGTCAAGCGCGTGGTGCGCGAGCTGGGCCTCGACGAGCAGCGCTGGCCGCCGCGCCAGGCGCAGTGGTTCATCAACGGCCAGAAGGACGAGGGCAACCGCCCGCAGAACATCCAGGCCGGCGGCGACCTGTACCTGGCGACCATGGTCAGCGTCTACCAGGCCTACGAAGAGGCCTGCGCCCGCGCCGGTGTCGTCGACTTCGCCGAGCTGCTGCTGCGCTCGCTGGACCTCTGGCGTGACCGCCCGAGCCTGCTGGAGCACTACCAGCGGCGCTTCCGCCACATCCTGGTGGACGAGTTCCAGGACACCAACGCCGTGCAGTACGCCTGGCTGCGCTTCCTCGGCAAGGGCGGCGAGAGCCTGATGGTGGTGGGCGACGACGACCAGTCGATCTACGGCTGGCGCGGCGCGAAGATCGAGAACATCCAGCAGTTCGGTGATGACTTCGCCGGCACCGAGGACATCCGCCTGGAGCAGAACTACCGCTCCACCGGCACCATCCTCAAGGCAGCCAACGCGCTGATCGCCAATAACAGCGGGCGCTTGGGCAAGGAATTGTGGACCGAAGGCGTCGACGGTGACCCGATCACCCTGTACTCGGGCTTCAATGAGCACGACGAGGCGCGCTACATCGTCGAGACCATCGAGGATGCCCTGCGCAAGGACGGCCTCAAGCGCAGCGACATCGCCATCCTCTATCGCTCCAACGCCCAGTCCCGCGTGCTGGAAGAGGCGCTGCTGCGCGAGAAGATTCCCTACCGCATCTACGGCGGCCAGCGCTTCTTCGAGCGCGCCGAGATCAAGAACGCCCTGGCCTACCTGCGCCTGATCCGCCTGCGCGACGACGATGCCGCGCTGGAGCGGGTGATCAACGTGCCGCCGCGCGGCATTGGCGAGAAGACCGTCGAGGCGATCCGCAACGCCGCACGCCACAACGGCACCTCGATGTGGCGTGCGATCAACGACGTGATCGCCGCCAAGGCCGTGGCCGGCCGCGCCGCCAGTGCGCTCAACGTGTTCCTGGAAACCGTCGATCTGCTGGCGGTGAAGGTCGAGGGCCTGCCGCTGCACCAGATGACCCAGATCGTCATCGAGCAGTCCGGCCTGATCACCTACCACAAGGAAGAGAAGGGCGAGAAAGGCCAGGCCCGCGTGGAAAACCTGGAAGAACTGGTCAGCGCCGCCCGCGCCTTCGAGACCCCGGACGACGAGGACACCCCGCCGCTGGTGGCCTTCCTCGACCACACCGCACTGGAGTCCGGCGACACCCAGGCCGACGCCTTCGAGGACAGCGTGCAGCTGATGACGCTGCACAGCGCCAAGGGCCTGGAATTCCCGCTGGTGTTCCTCGCCGGTGTGGAAGAAGGCCTGTTCCCGCACAAGATGAGCCTGGAAGAACCCGGCCGTCTGGAAGAAGAGCGTCGCCTGGCCTACGTGGGTATCACCCGCGCCATGCACCGTCTGGTCATGACCTACGCGGAAACCCGCCGCCTGTACGGCAGCGAGACCTACAACAAGGTCTCGCGCTTCGTCCGCGAAATCCCGCCGAGCCTGATCCAGGAAGTGCGCCTGTCCAACTCGGTGAGCCGTCCGCTGTCGGGCAACCAGCGCAGCGGCAACCTGTTCAGCGGCGCCAGCGTGCCGGACACCCCGTTCAGCCTCGGCCAGTCCGTGCGCCACCCGCTGTTCGGCGACGGCGTGATCCTCAACTTCGAAGGCTCCGGCGCCCAGGCGCGGGTGCAGGTGAACTTCGACAGCGAGGGCAGCAAGTGGCTGATGATGGGTTACGCGAAGCTGGAGGCCATCTAGGCCTCCAGTCCCGTCAGCGAGCGGCGGTGCTGGCCGGGCAGATCGTCGCCTGCATGTCGTCCAGGCCGTAGCCATCGAGCTGCGGCAGCATGAACTTGTCCACCAGCAGAGGCTTGGCGATCCGGCCGGCGAAACGATCCCCTCCGTTGGCCGAAGCCCCGATGTAGGTCGGGTGCGCCAGCGGCTCGGCGGTTTCCGGCCGCGGCATCGGCTCCTGGGATTGCAGGATGACCTTGCCGTTCAGGTAAACCGTCAGCGCGCCCTTTTCCGGCCCCGGGAAGGGGAATTTCGAATAGGGCTTCACGTTGAAGCTGGCCACCAGGGCATTGCACTGGCCCTCCAGCGCCACAGGCTCGCTCTGCAGGCGCAGCGGGCCACGCCACACTTCCACACGCCCCTTGTCGATGGCCATGCCCCATAGCCCTTCCTGCTCGACCAGGACCTGCCGCGCGCCCTCTACCCGCGCCTTGCCCAAGCCCAGCCCCAGGCTGTAGGCACCGTGGACCGGCGCGCGCTGGTAGTCGCGGCCGCTGAGGAAGGCAGGCTTCCTGCCGGCGGCGGGATGCCAGGTCAATGGGACCGGTCGGTACTTCTGCTCCCAGCCGCGCAACAGGTTCATCGCCTCGTCGCGGCCAATCGGCTGGAAGTCCTCGGTCTTGGGTGCGCTCACCCCGATGGCGCCGGTCACCGGATGACTCTCCAGCTTGCCCAGCGTAGGCCGGTAGAAGAGGCCGCGGTCGGTCAGGTGGCCGCCGTAAGTCATGCCCCAGGTCATCACATCGGCCGCCCAGTAGAGCGCATCGACCTTGGGCAACGGCTGGCCCTTGGCGATGTAGCTGGACAGATCGCGCCCGGTCAGCCCGCCCGGCGCCTTGCCGCCCACCATGCCGACCAGCGTCGGGTAGAGATCGGTGATGTGGCTGATGCCGGACACGTCCGCATTGCCGCGATGGCCGGGCCAGAACACCAGCAGCGGCGTGCGCACGCCGCCTTCGAGGTAGGTCATCTTGGTTCCAGCCAACGGCCAATTACTGTCGCGGGCCAGGTTCGGGCTGCCGTTGTCGCTGGTGAAGACCACCAGGGTGTTGTCCAGCTGACCGCTGGCGCGCAGGCTGTCGAGCAGTCGGGAGACGTTGTTGTCGAGCTGCTTGAGTACCGCCAGGTACCGGCCTTCGTCAGTATCGGGAAACTGGCGGCGGAAGGCCTCCGCCGGCTGGAACGGGTGATGCGGCGAGAACAGCCAGAGGTTGATGAACCAGGGCTTGCTATCCTGCCGGCCCTGCTTGATCAGGTCGATGGCGCGGTCGGTAAGGATATCGTCCAGATGCCCCTGGTACTGCACCGGCGGGCCGTCGTTGGTTTCCAGCCAGGGGTTGATGAAGGTCGGCGGGCCGTTGACAAGCTTGCCGGTCTTGTCCGGCCCGTGCAGGACGAAGTGGTTGAGCATGCCGAACCAGTCATCGAAGCCGTGGTGGTTGGGGCGGATCTGCAGGTATTCGATAGCCTCGCCAACGTGCCACTTGCCAATGTGATGGGTGCTGTAGCCCAACCCCTTCAGGGATTCGGGCAATGTCTGCAGGTCCGGCGACAGACCCAGGCCGTTGGGCTCGAAACCGATGCTGACCGGCGCGCGCCCCGTGATCAGCGCCGCACGGCTGACCGAGCAGGTGCTGTCGGTATAGTGCTCGCGAAAGCGCAGCGATTCGCGGCTGAGCTGGTCCAGGGTCGGCGTGGGCGCCTTGCCGTCACCCCAGGTGCCGATATCGTTGACGCCGAGGTCGTCGGTCAGGATGAACAGGATGTTCGGTTTCGCGCCTTGATCCTGAGCATTGCTCACAGGGACCATGGCAAGCAGAATCAGCCAGGCAATGGCTAGTCGGGTCGTGAGCGCAGCTGCCGCTCGCGTGGAAAAGAACAACATTCAGTGAATTCCCGAAAAATGCTTAAGAATCTCTTCACCCCAAAGAGCAACGGCGAAGTCAGCGCCCCATCCGATGGGCTGCTGCTGGACTATTGCGCCCTGACCGCCAAGGTCGCCGGCCAGGCACCGAACTATGCCGGCAATGCCCCCTTCCCGCATATCGTCATCGACGACTTTCTGCCTCCATCGACCTTTTCGCGGCTGCTTCAAGAGTATCCGCACGATCAGAACGATCCGCTGTGGAACAACGCCACGCACACCGACAAGGCCAGTGGCGAATACGTGCAGAAGGACAAGCGCAACATCCGCGATCCGCTGCGCATGCCTCCGACCTACCGCCAGTTGTTCTGGGAGCTCAACTCCCATGCCTTCCTCGACTACCTGGCACAGCTGACCGGCATCCCCAACCTGATCCCCGACCCCAACCTGCGCGGCGCGGGGATTCACCAGATTTCCCGTGGCGGCTTCCTCAAGGTGCATACCGACTTCGCCACCCACCGCGACTTCGGCCTGGATCGCCGGATCAACGTACTCATCTACCTGAACGAGGAGTGGCCCGAAAGCTACGGCGGCCATCTCGAACTGTGGGACACGGAGATGGCCGGCCCTCCACTTCGCGTCCTGCCGATCGCCAACCGCTGCGTGGTGTTCAGCACGACGTCCAGCTCCTTCCACGGTCATCCGCATCCGCTGACCTGCCCCGATGACGTCTACCGCCGTTCCCTGGCCTTGTACTACTACACCAATGGCCGCCCGGCAGGTGAAGCGCAACCCGGCTTCGCGACCCACTGGCGCGACGTCCCGGTCTGACCGGCGTCAGGCGTCGGCGGCACGGCGCGCCCAAGGGGCGCGCCCGGAGTAGGTCGCCAGGCGGGACTTCAGGCGCAGGAAGGGCATTTCCACCAGGCGATAGCTCACCCAGGCCAGAGCCCAGGACAGCGCAAGGCTGGCGACAATGCGCAGCAGATAGGCGTCGGAATTCGCATCCAGCGTCATGCCGGCGGCCTTCAGTGGGTACAGGCAGTAGAACTGCACCGGGACGTGAATCAGGTAGAGCGAGTAGGAGATGCGCCCGAAATGGTCCATCAGGGGATTGGCCAACAGCGCCTTGGCCCGCCAGCTCAGGGCCAGCAATGCGAGCATCACTCCGCCCCAGAGCACTGACTCGATGTTGTGGTACATCGGCAAGGTCTGCAGGGCATTGCGCTCCCCGCTCAGGGAGAACCACAGCCACAGGCGGCCCAGGCCCAGCAGGCAGCCGGCCAGCAGCACGGTGCAGACCAGCGCACGTTTGCGCAACCAGTCATAGCCACGGCCGAGGCTGATCCCGGCGCAGACCGCGCCGACGAGAAACGCACCGGCCCGGCCGAACAGCGAGTTCTCCCAGAAGTTACTCGGCGATAGCCACCCCGGCGAGTGGAACAGGTAGACGTGCGCCATCGCCCACGCCAGCAGGGCGCCGGCGACCAGCCAGCGCCCAACACGATAGCGCAGCAGCCACATCGCCCAGGGCAGCAGCAGGTAGAACTGGATCTCGGTGCACAGCGACCACCAGGGCACGCTGAACGGGAAGGCCTGGAAGCCGATCGGTATGAACAGCAGAGCCTTGAGGGCCGCCGCCTTCTGCGTCATGAACCAGGCCAGCAACACCGCTGAATAGTAGAGCGGCACAATGCGGAAGAAGCGCGCCGTGTAGAAGCGCTGGATACTCACCTGCTGGCCATCGCGCAGCCCCTGCAGGAAGGGTCGCGACAGCAGGAAGCCACTGAGCACGAAGAACAGCGTGACGCCGGTATTGCCCCCGCCGAGCAGCGTCGCCCACAGTGGGTTGTCCGTACGCTCGGCCAGGGCGAGGATGCCGAAGTAATGGAAGCCGACCACCAGCAGGATTGCCCAGCCACGCAGGGATTCCAGCTCAGGCAGGTAGCTGGCCGGTTGGCGCAGCGCCGCCCGGACTTCGGCAGCCTCGCTCACCACTCAGGTGGCCGGCTGCTGCTGCGGCTGGCCCTGGGTCAGGCGCTTGAGCTTGCGGGTGTTTTCCAGGTGTTTGCTGGCGTGAACGTAGAAGGATCGCAGGCCAGCACCTTCGTCAGCCTTGGCATCTTCGAACAGCAGCTTGAGCAGCGGATGGTCGTTGCTGCGATCGCCCCCAGGCTTGCGCAGTACGCCCAGGCCGAAGCCATGGTTGAAGGTGAACGTCTCGTGCTGACCGCGGGTCTCGTCCCAGAACTTCCAGGCACCGAAGTCCTGCAGGCGGGCCATGACGTCATGGAACAGGATGATGCCGCCCGGCTTCACCTTCGGATACCAGTTGGCGAAGTCGGCGCTCACCGCCTCGTAGGTATGGAAACCATCAATGTGCAGCAGCTCGATGCTGTCGTCGTCGAAGTGCTTGAGCGCGTCCTCGAAGAACATACGCATCAGGTAGGAAAAGCCGTGGTAGTGCTGGCGGTTGTGGTTGTTGACCGCGTTGAACACCGATTCGTCGTACTTGTCGGTGTGGGCGTCGCCCTCGAAGGTGTCCACGGCATAGCAGACACCATCGATATCGTTCTCCTTCATCGCCTGGCAGAAGGTGAAGTAGGACAGGCCCTTGTGCGTACCCAGCTCCACGAGCAGCTTGGGCCGCAGCGCGGTCACCAGGTCGTAGCCGAACGGCAGGTGGTCCACCCAGGTGCTGAAGACCATGTGCAGCGGCTCGAAATGCTTGATCGACGGGGGCATGTAGAGGGTCTTCATGATCTGGCCTTCTCCGGAAACGAATGGTCGAGGAGCGATGATCCGCACCGGTGTCTGCACCGGGGCTAGGCGGAATTCGGGTTTGAGCGCCTGGTCGGCGAACGGGTCTTCCTGACGTCCGGTGCAGCGTTGTACGCGGTCCATACCGCGCTGCACCGAACGTTCCAGATAGCGCAGGCTGGGCGCCTTCGCCTGACCGAGCAGGATCGGCTCTACCGTCGGCGAACGGAAAGGCTCGCCCAGTAGCTCACAAAGCTGTTCGCTCTGGCGCTTGAGCAGCTCCTCGCGGCCCTCCACCTCGGAGGTGGTGACGCCACCGTGCAGCTGATGGAAAGACCCCTCGCCCACCAGCATCACCGACTGGGTGCGCGGGTGCATGGCGGCCTTGCGGTACAGATAGAGATTCAGTGCCCCGCCACCGGGCATGTCGAAGCGTTCATCGGCGCGGCCGATGTCACGGAACACCTGGGCGTTGATGAACAGACAGTTGCTTTCCATGAACGGGTGGAAATAGCCGTTCGGGTTGGCACCGCTCCAGCAGGAAATATCGAACAACCGATAGCCGTTTGCCGACTCCGGCCAGCCTATATCCGCCAGCAGTTGCTGCTCGGCCTCTTCGGAATAACCGTGGGTAAGGTGAAACTGTTGCTCGTTCTCCCCCAGGTGGTAACCAGGCACCACCACCATGGCGTCGGGCGTCATGCGGAAAGCCATCAGCGCGTACTTCACCACGCCCGGCGTGACCAGCCGTGCGCCGTCGATCATCAGCCCGATGAACCGGCCGCGCGCCTGGGCAACGCCAAAGTTGATTGCCGGCGCGGGTGACACACCCGCCTCATCGCGCAGGTAGTAGCGGAAGTTTCCGGGCAGCCGGGCAATGGCCTCGGCGTCCATGTTCCTCTGCGAGCGGTTCTCTACCAGGATGACTTCGTAGTCGTCGGCATCGACGCCCTGCTGGTAGTCCGGCGCAAGGCTGATCAAGGTGTTGAGTGCCTGGCGCGGCATGTCATAGGCGATGACGATGATCGACAGCAGCGGGCGCTTCTCATGGAACGCGGTCATACGGCTTGCACCCGGTTCAGCGAATGGTTGAGGAAGCGGAAGATGTGCGGGTGCGCGGAGCCCAGCAGGATCGGCCGCACGCTGGGCGGAGTGCGGTTGTCGCCGCGGATCTGCTTGTCCTGTTCATCGAGCAGCTTGTAGACCCGCTCGCGCTCCTCGCGCAACGTGCCGGTGGTCACGCCGCCGTGGAACTGGTGGAACGAACCTTCGCTGTAGAGCAGATAAAACGGCGTGTTCGGGTACTCCAGCAGGCGCTTGTAGAGGTCCAGGTTGGCGTTGCCGCCGCCGAAATCGTTGTAGCGGGGATTCACCCCGCCCAGCGCCTTCCATTTGCGCATCGACATACCGATGAAGTTGCTCTCGTAGTTGGCCTGGAAGAAACCGCCCTGGCAGGAACCGCTGAGCACCGCGATGTCGAACAGGCGATAACCGTTGCTCGGCCACTCGATGCTCTGCAGCAGCACCTGCTCGGCGTCTTCGTTGTAGCCCTCGTTCACCGCCACCTGCTGCAGCTTGTGACCGATGTGGTAACCAGGCACCGAGACTGCCGCTTCCGCATCGAGACGGAAAGCATCCAGCGCATGGCGGAGCACGCCGGGCGAGAGCATGCGCGCGCCGTCGATCATGATCGCGACGTGACTGCCACGGGCCTGGGCCGCGCCGAAGTTGATAGCGTGCACCGGCGTGCGTTCGGTTTCATTGCGGTGGAAATAGCGCACGTTGCCCGCGTGCCGGGTGGCGCGCTCGCGGCCCAGCAGACGGTCGGAATGGTTCTCGACGACTATGACTTCATAGTCGCGCTCGTTTACGCCGTGCTGGTAGGCAGGGCTGAGCGATTGCAGCGTCTTGTCAGCCTGCTCCGGCATCTTGTAGACGATGACCACGACGCTCAGGCGCGGCGTGCGGCGAAAGATGGGCATGACACAACCCCCGGATCAGTCTGCGATGGCCTTGAGAGCCTGGTACATGGCATCCAGCTCGGGCGCGAGGTCCTCGTCGCCGTGCCGGTGATGTTTGAGTTCGGAACTGAAGAAGCGCTCCGCCGCCGGAGGCTGCAGGCCGAACCTGCGCAGCACGTCGTCGAGCTGCCGGTGCAGGCTGTCCTCATCCTGATCGAAGCACAGCACCGGGAATTTCACCCGGCTGTGCAGTTCGAGCAGGCGGCTGTTGTAAGCCTTCCACAGGCCCAGCGCCTGCTCGCGCGGCATGCCGCCACGAGCCTGGAGGGAATCGGCGACCGCCGAAGGGTGGCGGAAGATGCCGACGAAACGCAGGTTGGGGATCAGCTCCTGCCAGCCTTCGACGGCCAGCAGCGCGCGCGGGTCCTTGAAACCCCAGCGCTTCACACCGTCATAACCGCCGATCAGCTCGCGGGCAGCGGCGTATTCGCTCTCGGTCCAGACCGGCGCCACGCTGGGCGGGTTGTCCCAGGCATGTCCCCGGGCGGCGAGCATCGCATCGTGGAACGCGACGATATCGCCATTCTCGCGGTTGCCCTTGAGGTTATGGGGGTTCCAGGTGCTGTGCTTGCCCAGTTCCAGGCCGGACTCCTGCAGGGAGCCGGTGAGGAAACTGGTGCCGCTGCGGTGCATGCCGACCACCATGAGAACCAGGTCTTCCGGGGGCTGGGGGGCTTTTCGGGAGGTTCCGAACAAGACATCAAATAGGCGCATACCAGCTCTTTTTTCTTATGTTTGGGCGATGATCCGCACAGATTGCGCCGCAATCGGCACGCAGGCTTGCTGCGACGCATTGTGTTTAAATACCCCACCCTTTTCAATCCAACAAGAACGACATGAAGCACAGGGACATCATTCTTTACGGCGTTTACAGCGACCTGCGCACCGAAGTGGCGCGGCGTTTCCTCGGATTTCTCTGGTGGATCCTCGAGCCCGTGATGTACATGGGCGCGTTCTATATCGTCTTCGGTCTGGCACTGGGCCACAGCCGTCCAGGCTATGTACCGCTACTGCTCAGCGGCATGGTCGCCTGGAAATGGTTCGACGGCTCGGTGCGCCAGGCCAGTAACGCCATCCAGGCCAACGCCGGGCTGATCCAGCAGATCCATGTGCCAAAATACGTGTTCGCGCTGATCCCGGTGCTGAGCAACACCTTCAAGTTCCTGATCATCCTGACGCTGCTGATCCTGTCGCTGCTGGTCGCCGGCTACCGCCCCTCGCTGGAATGGCTGGCGCTGCCGGTGCTGATCCTCAACCAGTTGCTGTTCATCATCGGTTTCGGCTTCCTGCTCGCCGCAGTGCTGCCCTTCGTGCCGGACCTGCGCCAGGTGGTGGACAACTTCCTGATGCTGATGATGTTCATGTCCGGCGTGTTCTTCAGCATCCATGAGATTCCCGCCTCCATGGCGCCGCTGCTGAATCTCAACCCGATGACGGTAATGATTACCGCATTCCGCGACGTGCTGCTGCACAACCAGTGGCCGGCGTGGGGCGAGCAGTTCTACGTACTGTCGGTCGCGGTCCCGTTACTGCTTGTGGCGCTGTGGGTCATGCACCGCAACGAGCGCAAGTACCCCAAGCTGCTGTTCTGAGGTGATGCATGTCCGGTGACCTGATTCTCCAGGCCGAGCACGTCGGCCTGTCCTACCGGCAGCGGGTCGGTATGCTGCGTTACGAATCGTTCTGGGCCTTGCAGGACGTCAGTTTCGAACTCTACGAGGGCGAGACCCTCGGGGTGATCGGCAACAACGGCGCGGGCAAGAGCACACTGCTTCGGATGATTGCCGGCATCGTCGATCCCGACCGCGGCACACTGCGGCGCAGCAAGCCGCTCAGTGCCAGCCTGCTGGCGCTGAACGTCGGCTTCAAGCCGGACCTGTCCGGGCGCGACAATGTGGTCATCAGCGGTCTGCTGCTGGGCATGAGGCTCACCGACATCCGCCGGCAGATGGACGACATCCGCGAGTTCAGCGAACTGGGCGACTTCTTCGAACGCCCCGTGGGCACTTACTCGACCGGTATGCGCGCCCGCCTGGGCTTCGCGGTGGCCATCCATGCCGACCCGGATATCCTGCTGATCGACGAAGTGCTGGGCGTAGGTGACCAGACCTTCCGCGAAAAGTCCCACGCCGCCATGCGCAGCAAGATCAAGCAAGGCAAGACCGTGATTCTGGTTTCCCACAGCATGGAAGCGATCCGCGAGCTATGCCATCGCGTGCTGTGGATCGAGCGCGGCAAGTCGATCATCTGCAGCGACTCGGAAACCGTGATCAGCGGCTATCACGAAACCGTGCGCCAGGCCGTACGCGAGATGCACAAGGCCGAGCGCGAGCGCAAGGCTTCCCAGAGCGTCCTCGAAATCCAGCAATGAAGCCGGCGGGCTCAGTGATGCCCGCCGCCGTTCTGCTCAAAGGTCTCGATCAGCGCCACCTGCATCCGCGAATGCACGCGGATGAACCAGCGCCAGAACACCGCGATCACCAATCCTGCGATCAGCGCCACCACCACCAGCAGCTCGCCCGGCGGCAGGATGCTCGAACTGAGCGCCGCCAGCAGCAGCATCATGCCGCCCAGCGACAGCAGCGGGATCAGCTCGGAAATCACCCGGCGCACGCGGGCCGTGTGGCGCCCGGCGCTCTCCGCCTTCACGCCCATCTCCGCCAGCAGCATCGCCAGCGCCTTGAGCTTGCGGTAGGCGGCGATCAGGAACGGCAGTGACAGCAACAGCGCGGCGCCCCAGATCAGCGCCTTGTGCAGCGCCTCGTGCTCGACGAACTGCGCCAGCCACTGCGACAGGCGATCGGCGAAGAACGCCAGGCCGAAGAAGATCGCGATCACCAGGGTCAGGTTGACCCCGACCTGCAGCAGGATGCGCCGGATCATCCCGGCGAGGATTGCCTTGTCGCCGCGTGGCTTGATGCTGCGCAGCCACTCACCGTACAGGCTGAACACGCGCACCATGGGCGATGGCAGGCTGCGGCCCAGGTACAGCGCCAGCGGGTCGGCCGAGCGGATCAGGTAGGGCGTCAGCAGCGTGGTGATGGCCGACACGCCGACCACCACCGGATAGAGGAAGTCGCTGGTCACGCCCAGGCTCATGCCCAGCGCGGCGATGATGAAGGAGAACTCGCCGATCTGCGAAAGGCCCATGCCCACGCGCATCGAGGTGCGCCCGTCGTTGCCGGCGATGAAGGCGCCAGCGCCGCAGGACACCAGCTTGCCGGCGACCACCACCAGGGTGATCACCAGGATCGGCGCGGCGTAGTCCACCAGTACCTTGGGGTCGATGGTCAGGCCGATGGCGACGAAGAAGATCGCGCTGAACATGTCGCGCACCGGCTCCATCAGGCGTTCGATCTGGATCAGCTGGCGCGACTCGGCCATGATCGCGCCGATCAGGAAGGCGCCCAGTATCATGCTGTACTCCAGCTTCACCACCAGCAGGCAGAAGCCGAAGCACAGGCCCAGCACCGTCACCAGCAGCATCTCGTTGCTTTCGAACTTCGCCACATAGGCCAGCAGGCGCGGCACCAGCAGGATGCCGACGACCAGCGCGACGACCATGAACAGGCTGAGCTTGCCGACCGTGGAGAACACCTGGTCGGCCTCCACCGTGCCGCTCACGGCGATGCCGGAGAACAGCGCGATGATGCCGATGCCGAGGATGTCCTCGATGATCAGCACGCCGAAGATCAGCTGGGCGAAGCGCTCGTTCTTCATCTTCAGGTCGCCCAGGACCTTGATGATGATGGTGGTGGAGGACATCGCCAGGATCGCGCCGAGGAACAGCGAATCCATGGTGCTCCAGTCGAACAGGCGGCCGATCTCGAAGCCGGCCCAGATCATCAGGGTGATCTCCAGGAACGCGGCGATGAACGCCGTGGCGCCGACCTGGAACAGCTTGCGCAGGGAAAACTCCAGCCCCAGGCAGAACATCAGGAAGATCACCCCCAGCTCGGCGAGGGTCTTGATCGTTTCCTCGTCGTGCACCAGGGCGAACGGCGGAGTGTGCGGGCCGATGATCACCCCGGCGATGATGTAGCCCAGCACCACCGGCTGCTTGAAGCGGTGGCAGAGAATGGTGACGAAACCGGCGATCAGCATGATCACCGCGAGGTCCTGGATGAAGTCGATGGCATGCATGGTCGGCGGTCCTCGCGGCGGGCTGGTCAGGGGGATCGCGCGGCTGACGGCCTCGCTCAGCGAAGCCTACCATCCGAGTCCTCCGACAGGCGGCTCTGAAAGAATCAGTAACAGACTGATTTGGAAAGGGATTCGTCAGGCCCCATATCAGGGTGCGAGCCCACGCAGGGCAACAGCACGAAACAAAATCCGGCTGGCCCTCACGGGCACCCACCGGCAACATGACGTGCGTCGTATACCAACCAAGAGAATGACAACCATGAAGCGCTTTCTCAGCCTTGCCATGGCCTTCTGTGTCGCCGTGACGCTCAGCCTCGACGTCAACGCCGCCAAGCGTTTCGGTGGTGGCAAGAGCATGGGCTCGGCGCCAAGCCACCAGACCCGCCAGGCGCAACCCAATGCCGCCCCGAACTCCCCGACTGCCGCAGGTCCTGCCGCGGCCGGTGCCGCCGCAGGCGCTGCCGGCGCCGCCGCTAAGAGCGGCGCTTCGCGCTGGCTCGGCCCGCTGGCCGGCCTCGCCGCCGGCGGCCTGCTCGCCTCCATGTTCATGGGCGACGGCTTCCAGGGCATGCAGTTCCTCGACATCCTGATCATCGCGCTGATCGCGTTCATCGCCTTCCGCTTCATCGCCTCCCGTCGCCGCCAGCAGCAGGGCAACCAGCCCGCCATGGCCGGTGGACATGCGCCGATGCAGCGTGAAATGCCGGCCGCCCCGCCGTCGATCTTCGGTGGTGCCTCCCGTCCGGTGATGGACAGCCGCCCGGTGATCAACGCGCCGAGCTGGTTCGACGAGACCCGTTTCGTCGCCGCCGCCCGCGAGCACTTCATGTCCCTGCAACAGCACTGGGACGCCAACGAGATGGACAAGATCGCCGAGTTCGTCACCCCGCAGATGCTGCAGTTCCTCAAGCAGGAGCGCGCTGACCTGGGCGAGGGCTACCAGTCCACCTACATCGACAACCTCGACGTGCAGCTCGAAGGCGTGGACGACCAGGCCGAGAAGACCATCGCCACCCTGACCTTCAGCGGCGTGTCGAAGTCCTCGCGCTTCGACCAGGGCGAGCCCTTCAGCGAAAGCTGGCGCATGGAGCGCCCGCAGGGCGAGAACCAGCCCTGGCTGGTGGCGGGCATCCGTCAGAACTGATCCTGCGCGCAACACTGAAAAAGCCCGGCAATCGCCGGGCTTTTTCGTTTCCGTCGCCCGCCTCGGCAATCCGGCACGGCACTCCCCGCGGGCCCGCCGCTCGTCCGGACGGTGCACGCACAGTGGTCTTGCGCGGATGGCCGGCTACTACTGTATAAAGCGCGCCATCCGTCGAATTCAAAGAGGCCCCGCCTGTGGAAGATGTGATCGAGAAACTGCGTGAAGCGAACGAGCCGGTTCCGGTACCGCTGGAACTGCCCGACGAAGAACTGCTCGTGGAGATCGAAGAAGCCCTGCTGATCGGCATTCCGTCGGAATTCCGTGAGTTCCTCCTGCTGGTCAGCGACGTGATCTACGGGCGCCTGGAGCCGGTCACCGTGGCCGATCCGCAGTCCCACACCTACCTGCCGGAAGTGGCCGCCGTGGCCTGGGCCAGTGGCCTGCCGCGCGAGCTGATTCCGCTCTGCGCCGATGGTGATGACTACTACGCTGTCGCCGAAGACGGCGAGGTGATTCTCTGGGCCGACGGCGAGCTCACCGAAGAGACCTGGGACTCCGTCTGGACCTGGGCACGCGACGTATGGCTGGATACTTGAAGCCCGGTGTCGGAATTTCCTGAAACTTCCATGGTCACACAGGCAACCCAGCGTACCTCCAGCCCTTGCTGCCCGGGCGGGTACGATGCCCCGTGGAGAAACTATGAAGTTGAAAGCCTTGTTCACCTGCCTGTTGCTGCTCGGCCTCGCCGGATGCGCCGACAAGGCCGTGGTGACGCTGCAGGACGGCAGCGAAATCCTGGTGAAGGATCACTCCGACTACGACAAATACAATGACTACTACGAATTCGAACAGCTCAACGGCGAGACGATCCTGATCAAGAAGGACAACGTCCGCTTCATCAAGACCCCGTGAAGGGCGCCCTAGCGCGCCCCGAGCCTTCCCCCACTTTCCAGCTCAAGCAGGTTGAGCAGGTACTGGCCACAGTAGCCCAGGTCCTGTTCGATGGCTTTGCGCGCGCCTGCGCCATCGCCACGCTCCAGCGCCTGCAGGGTGTCTTCGTGGAAGTCGTTCAGGCGCAGCGACAGGTCGGCCTCGGTGAACAACCGGTTTAAGAAGGGCCCGACCTGCAGCCACAGCGCCTCGATCATGCGCAGCAGCGTGGGATTGCCGCAGGCACGGTAGAGCGTCAGGTGGAACCGGCTGTTGGCCTCCAGGTAGCCGTGGACGTCGCGGGCCTTCAGCGCAATTTCCATGCGCTCGGTGCAATCGCGCAGTACCGCCATGTCGGCGGGCTTCAGGTGCCTGGCCGCGTCTTCCACCGCCAGTCCCTCCAGGGATTGCCGTACCTGCAGGATCTGCAGGTAGCGCTCGCGGGTCATCACCGGCACTCGTAGCGAGCGCTGCGGCTCGCCCTCCAGCGCGCCCTCGGCCACCAGCCGTTGCAGGGCCGCGCGCACCGGCATCGGGCTGGTGCCCCACTCATCGGCCAGGTCGCGGATCTTGAGCCGCTCGCCGGGCTGGAAGCGCCCGCTCAGCAAGGCCTGGCGCAGGTTCTGGTACAGCTGTTCCTGAAGGTTGTCGGCCATCGTGACTCACTCCCGGCCGGCCGGCGGCGCCGGTAGTTGGGCGAAGGTCAGGCTGCAGTCGTGCTTCATCTTGCTTATCCCTTGTTTTCGATCAGACAGTTGCCGCCATCCACCACCAGCACTTCGCCGGTGATGTAGCTGGCTTCGGGCGAGGCCAGGAAGGCGATGGCGGCCGCCACCTCCTCCGGTCGCCCGGAACGGCCGAGCGGCGTGCGCCGTCCGGCCTGGATTTCTTCCTCGCTGCTGGAGCCGGTGGCGATCCAGCCCGGCGCCACGCTGTTCACCGTCACCCCGCGATGCGCCACTTCCAGCGCCAGCCCCATGCTCATGCCGAGCATCCCGGCCTTGGCCGCGCTGTAGGCCGACTCGCCCGGATTGCTGGCACGCACGCCGGTAGTAGAGCTGACATTGACGATGCGTCCGTAGCCGCGCTCCAGCATCCCCGGCAGCAGCGCGCGGGTGAGCAGGAAGGCGCTGGTCAGGTTGCGCGCCAACGACAGGTTCCACGTCGCCAGGTCCATCGCCGCCAGCTCGGCGAAGGGCTCCGGGCTGCCCTGCATGGCCATGCCGGCGTTGTTCACCAGCACGTCTACGCTTCCCCATTGCCCCTGCGCCCATTCAGCCAGGGCGCAGACGTCGTCCTCGCAGGTCAGGTCGGCGGGCCGCGCGCGGGCCTCGAAGCCCTCGGCGCAAAGCTCCTGCGCCCGCAGCAGAACGCGCTCGCTGCTGGCGGTGAGCAGCAGTTTCACGCCATTGCGCGCCAGCCGGCGGGCACTGGCGAAGCCGATGCCGGACTCGCTGCCGGCACCGCTGATCAGGGCGATCTGGCCGGCCCAGGCGGACTCATTCGTAGCATCGTTCATGGGCACCTTCTTGATCTGTGATCACAGAATTCGTTACAGGGCAGGTTATCAGGCAGCCGACGCGCTGTATTGACATTTTTGTGATCACAAATGGAAGATGTGCGAAATAACAAACGAGGTGTGCAACATGACCGCCAGCGGAATCGCCCAACAGGCCGTGGATCTCTTCACCGCCCGCGAGCGCCAGCGCTTCCTGGAACAGAATCCCAAGTCCGTCGCCCTGGCCGAGCGTGCGCACAAGTCGCTGTACGCTGGTGTGCCGATGCACTGGATGGCCGACTGGTCCACGCCCTGCCCGCTGTTCGTCGAACGCGCCCAGGGCGCCCGCTTCTACGACGTGGACGGCCATGACTACGTGGACTTCTGCCTGGGCGACACCGGCAGCATGTTCGGCCATTCGCCGGCGCCGATCGCCCGCGCGCTCGCCGAGCAAGGCGCACGCGGCCTGACCACCATGCTCCCCGGCGAAGACGCCGTGGTCTGCGGCGAACTGCTCGCTGCGCGCTTCGGCCTGCCCTACTGGCAGGTGACCGCCACCGCCACCGACTCCAACCGCTATGTGCTGCGCTGGGCCCGCGCGGTGACCAAGCGCAAGACCCTGCTGGTGTTCGACGGCTGCTACCACGGCACCGTCGACGACGTGATGGTGCGCTACCGCGACGGCGAGACCGTGCACCGCTCCGGCCTGGTTGGCCAGGCCTACGACCTGACCCAGCACAGCCGCTCCATCCCCTTCAACGACGTCGAGGCGCTGGAAGCCGCGCTGGCCCAGGGTGACGTCTGCGCCCTGCTGTGCGAGCCGGCGATGACCAACATCGGAATGGTCCTGCCCGATCCGGGCTTCATGCAGAAGTGCCGCGAACTGACCCGTAAATACGGCGCGCTGCTGATCATCGACGAAACCCACACCATCTCCACCAACATCGGTGGCTGCACGAAGTTGTGGAACCTCGACCCGGACTTCTTCGTGGTCGGCAAGCCGATCGCCGGCGGCGTGCCCTGCGGCATCTTCGGTTGCAGCGCGGAGATGGCCGAACGCATGGCCGCCTCGCGCAAGAGTGCCCAGGAAGACAGCCATGGCCACGGCCACAGCGGCATGGGCACCACGCTCTCGGCCAATGCCCTGGCCATGCACTGCATGCGCGCCAACCTGGAACAGGTGATGACCCAGGCGGCCTACGACCACATGCTGCCGCTGGCCAAGCGCCTGGCCGACGGCTTCCGCCGGCTGATCGCTCAGCACGACCTGAAGTGGTCGGTGACCGAACTGGGCGCGCGCAGCGAGTTCCAGTTCTGCCCCGTCTCCCCGCGTACTGGCGCCGAGGCCGAGGCCGCCTTCCACGACGAACTGCAGATGGCCTTGCACCTGTACCTGATCAACCGCGGCATCCTGATCACGCCGTTCCACAACATGACCCTGTGCTGCCCGGACACCACCACCGCCGACGTGGATCGCCTGATCGAAACCCTCGATGCCGGCATCACCGAACTGCTGGCGATCCCCGGCGCGCGCGAGGCCTGATCGCCTGCCACCTGCAGGAGCGGACGTGGTTCGCTCCTGCCAAAAGAACAATCCGGCGCCGAGCGCCTCCGAGGACCACCATGCAATTCGCCGATCGACAGGAAGCCGAAGCCTTCCTCGCCGCCCACCCGGACGTGCGCAGCATCGAACTCTTCATCATCGATTCCAACGGCATCCCGCGCGGCAAGCTGCTGCACCGTGACGAGCTGCTGGCGATCTACGACAACGGCCGCCCGCTGCCCAGCTCGATCCTCGCGCTGACCGTGCAGGGCGAAGACGTCGAAGGCACCGGGCTGGTCTGGGAAGTGGCCGACGCCGACTGCTGGACCTACCCCCTGCCCGGCAGCCTGACCCTGCAACCCTGGCGCACCAGCCCCACCGGCCAGCTGCAGGTGAGCATGCACCCGACCCAGGGCCTGCCCGCCACCCCGGCCGACCCACGCCAGGTGCTGTCCCGCGTGGTCGACCGGCTGAAGGCCGACGGCTTGCACCCGGTGATGGCGGTGGAGCTGGAGTTCTACCTGCTGGACAAGCAGCGCGACGCCAACGGCCGCCCGCAGCCGGCGGTGCAGATGAACGGCATCCGCCCGGAAGCGCCGCAGGTCTATGGCGTCTATGAACTGGAACAGCTGCAGCCGTTCCTCGACGACCTCTACGCCGCCTGCGAAGTCCAGGGCCTGCCGGTGCGCACGGCAATCTCCGAGTACGCGCCGGGCCAGGTCGAGCTGACCCTGGAGCATCGCTTCGACGTCATGCAGGCCATCGACGAAGGCGTGCGCTACAAGCGCCTGGTAAAGGGCGTGGCGAACAAGCACGGGCTGCAGGCCTGCTTCATGGCCAAGCCGTTCGGCGACCGCGCCGGCTCCGGCATGCACTTGCACGTCAGCCTCGCCGACGAACAGGGCAACAACCTCTATGCCAGTGAAGACATTCACGGCACCGAACTGCTGCGCCACTCCATCGGCGGCATGATGGCGCGCCTGCTGGATTCGCTGGCGATCTTCTGCCCCAACGCCAACTCCTTCCGCCGCTTCCAGGCCAACAGCTACGCGCCGCTGGCCAAGAGCTGGGGCGTGAACAACCGCACCGTGTCGTTCCGCGTACCTGGCGGTCCGGCGAAAAGCCGGCACATCGAGCACCGCATTTGCGGCGCCGACGCCAACCCCTACCTGGCGGCAGCGGCAATCCTCGCGGCCATCCACGAAGGCATCCGCGAGCAGATCGATCCGGGCGCGCCCATCGTCGGCAACGGCTACGAGCAGGCCACCGAGTTCCTCCCCACCGACTGGCTCACCGCGCTGCGCGCACTGGAAGCCTCCACCTGGGCCCGCGAGGCGCTGGGCGAGGAATTCCTCAAGGTGTTCCTGGCAATCAAGTGGGAGGAGTACCGCCAGTTCATGGGCGAGGTCGGCGAGCAGGACTGGCGCTGGTACCTGCATCACGCGTGATTCGTGCGGCAGTACGGCGAATAACGCGAAGCGTTATCCGCCGCCAAGCCTACGCTTCGCAGCACCCGCACTGACACACGACAGCCTTACGAAAAATTTACCCTGTCAGACTGAAGAATCTGGTCTTTTCTTGGTCTGTAATTGCACGGGGCGCAGATGCGCCCCGTGGTCAAAGCGGCGCCGCCGGTACTGCCTGCCGGCCGCCGTCCTCTCTCAGGCAGGGAGAACCCGTAGACAATGAGCACTCCTGTCGTACTGATCACCGGCGCTGCCGGTGGCCTCGGAAAAGCCATCGCCAAACGTTTCGCCCAAAGCCACTGGCGCATCGCCGCAACCGACGTGGACAAAGCCGGCCTGCATGCGCTCAACGCCCAGGTCCCGCTGGACGCCACCGCCGTCGGCGACCTGCGCCGCGCCGACAACTGCCACAGCCTGGTTTCCGACATCCTCGCCCGCACCGGCCGCCTCGACGCCCTGGTGAATGCCGCCGGCGTCTGGCGCGAAGGCCCGGTGGAAGACTTCAACGAGGACGACTTCGACCTGGTCATGGGCGTGAACCTCAAGGCCGCCTTCTACATGTGCCAGGCGGCGACGCCGTACCTCAAGGAAAACCACGGCTGCATCGTCAACATCTCCAGCGACTCCGGCCGCCAGGCCTATCGCGGCTCCGCGGCGTACTGCGCGAGCAAGGCGGCGCTGACCATGCTCACCCGTACCCTGGCGCTCGAACTGGCCGAGTCCGGCGTGCGGGTCAACGCCATCTCCCCGGCGGACATCGCCACGCCGATGCTCGACTACCAGGCCGAGCGCTATGGCCAGGGCAACCCGGACAGCTACAAGCGCGCCTTGCTGAAGGATTATCCACAGGGCAAGGCGTCACGCTTCATCCGCCCCGAAGAAGTCGCCGAGCTGGTCTGGTACCTGTGCAAACCGGAATCCGAAGCCATCACCGGCGCGGACCTGGCCATCGACTTCGGCCTCTCCGCCGGGCGCTGAGCCGGAAGATAGACGGACGGGCGGCCAGGGGTCGCCCGTTTTCGTTTGGGGCGTTGATCGAACGACAGAAAGGCCATTGGTAAATGGCCCACTGGTGCCGGGCGCCAATCGGCGGTATAGAAAAAACTGTGTCGCCTGCCGCGCTTTGGTTGTCCAGAGTTAGGCCCTTTCCTTTTCCCAAGACAATTCCGAAGAGAATTCCATGGAACCTGGCAACCACCAGCTCAGCATGACCGTCCTGATGACCCCCGACATGGCCAACTTCTCCGGCAATGTCCACGGAGGCACCCTGCTCAAGTACCTCGACGAAGTCGCCTACGCCTGCGCCAGCCGCTACGCCGGCTATTACGTGGTGACCCTGTCGGTGGACCAGGTGATCTTCCGTCAGCCGATCCACGTCGGCGAACTGGTCACCTTCCTCGCCTCGGTGAACTACACCGGCCGTACCTCCATGGAGATCGGCGTGAAAGTGGTCACCGAGAACATCCGCGAGAAATCCGTGCGCCACACCAACAGCTGCTTCTTCACCATGGTGGCGCTGGACGATGACCGCAAGACCATCGAGGTGCCGCAACTGGTGCCGCAGACCAAGGACGAGAAACGTCGTTTCGCCCAGGCCCAGCAGCGTCGGCAGATTCGCCAGGAGCTGGAACAGCGCTACGCCGAGCTTCGCCACGAATGACAGACGTTCACGACATTTCCTGAAAAGAAATCCCTCGTGTCGCGGAAATTTCCCAATGCGTCAACAGGTTACCCTTGCGTGAAAGCAAGGTAGGAATCGATTACTACGCCTAGACTTTTCATACGCGGGTTTGCCCCCGTGACCCACCGTCGAGCGACCCGGTGCTGATGCGCAGTCCGGTCGCTCCCTGAGTGCCCGGAGCCCAGACCATGCATCACACCCCGCTACTGACCACCCTCGCCGTCGGCTTCGTGCTGGCCTTCGTCCTCGGCGCCCTGGCCAACCGCCTGCGCATCTCGCCGCTGGTGGGCTACCTGCTCGCCGGCGTTCTGGCCGGCCCCTTCACCCCCGGTTATGTCGCCGACCAGGCGCTGTCCACGGAGATCGCCGAACTGGGCGTGATCCTGCTGATGTTCGGCGTCGGTCTGCACTTCTCGCTCAAAGACCTGCTGTCGGTCAAAGCCATCGCCATCCCCGGTGCGGTGGTGCAGATCGGTGTCGCCACCCTGCTCGGCCTGGGCCTGGCCTGGATGATGGGCTGGAACTTCGGCGGCGGGCTGGTCTTCGGCCTCGCCCTGTCGGTGGCCAGTACCGTCGTGCTGCTGCGGGCGCTGGAGCAGCGCCAGCTGATCGACACCAAGCGCGGGCGCATCGCCATCGGCTGGCTGATCGTCGAAGACCTCGCCATGGTCCTCACCCTGGTCCTGCTGCCGGCGCTGGCCGGCTCGCTGGGCGGTACTTCCGACGGTGGTGACGGCGGCCTGCTGATGCCGATCCTGCTGACCCTGGGCAAGGTCGCCGCTTTCGTCGCGGTGATGATCCTTGGCGGCCGCCGCTTCGTACCCTGGGTACTGGAGCGCGTGGCCAAGACCGGCTCGCGGGAACTCTTCACCCTGGCCGTGCTGGCCATCGCCCTGGGCATCGCCTACGGCTCGGCGGTGATCTTCGGCGTGTCCTTCGCCCTGGGCGCCTTCTTCGCCGGGATGATCCTCAACGAGTCCGAGCTGAGCCACGAGGCCGCCGAGAACTCGCTGCCGCTGCGCGACGCCTTCGCCGTGCTGTTCTTCGTCTCCGTCGGCATGCTGTTCAACCCGGCGATCCTGATCCACGAGCCGCTGCCGGTGCTGGCGACCTTCCTGGTCATCGTCTTCGGCAAGTCGGTGGCGGCCTACGTCATCGTGCGGATGTTCGGCCACCCCAACAGCACCGCACTGACCATCGCCGCGAGCCTGGCGCAGATCGGCGAGTTCTCCTTCATCCTGGTCGGCCTCGGCGTGACCCTGAACCTGCTGCCCGAAGCCGGGCGCGACCTGGTGCTGGCCGGCGCGATCCTGTCGATCCTGGTCAACCCGCTGCTGTTCATCGCGATCGACCGCCTGCAGGCGCGGCAGGAGCAGAAGGCCGAAGCCGAGCCGGGTGCGGTCCAGGTAGAGGCGCCGGACCTTCCCCCGCCGGTGCTGGAGCAGAACCACGCAATCCTCATCGGCCACGGCCGCGTCGGCGCGCTGGTCAGCGAGCGCCTGCGCAAGGACAGAGTTCCGCTGGTGGTCATCGAGGACAAGCGCGAGAAGGCCGCCGAACTGCGCGAGCACGGTCTCTGCGTGGTGGTCGGCAACGCCGCCAACCCCGATGTCCTGACCCAGGCCAACATCACCTCGGCGCGCTGGCTGCTGATCGCCATCCCCAACGGCTTCGAGGCCGGGACGATTTCCAGCCACGCGCGGGCGATCAACCCGAACCTGGACATCATCGCCCGCGCCCACTTCGACGCCGAGGTGGACTACCTGGAGCAGAACGGCGCCAGCCTGGTGATCATGGGCGAGCGGGAAATTGCCCGTGGGATGGTCGAGCGGGTCGAGCGCGAGGGCGCCACGCCGGCGGCCAGCGACGATCACCTGCCCCAGTCGGCCTGACGCCATGCTGCGCCGACTCTACGACTGGACCATGCGCCTGGCGGGGCATCCGCGGGCGGAGCTGGCGCTGGGCGGGGTGACCTTCGCCGAAAGTTCGTTCTTTCCCATCCCGCCGGACGCGCTGCTGGTGCCCATGGTCCTGGCCAACCGGGCCAAGGCCTGGCGTTATGCGGCGATCTGCATCGTCAGCTCGGTGCTGGGCGGCATCGCTGGCTACTTCATCGGCCTGCTGCTGTTCGAGACGGTGGGCCAGGCGATCCTGGCCTTCTACGGCCTGCAGGAGAACTTCGCCGAGGTCGCCGAGCGCTACAACGAACTCGGCTGGCTGATGGTGCTGCTGGGCGGCGGCTTCACCCCGCTGCCCTACAAGCTGATCACCCTGACCAGCGGGGTCACCCAGCTGGACCTGGTGCTGTTCATCGCCCTCAGCGTGGTGGCGCGCACCCTGCGCTTCGCCGCCACCTGCGCCCTGCTGTTCTGGGCAGGACCTGCGCTGCGCGAAGCCATCGAGAAACGCCTCGGGCTGGCGTTCGGCCTGCTCACGGCGATGGTGGTGGGCGGGTTGCTGCTGGGCAAGTACATGCTCTGACACCGAGCCCCTTGCAGGAGCGGGCATGGCCCGCTTTTGCAGGGGAGCGCCGATGTGCGCCTCAGATCACCCCAGCTTCACCGCCTCGAACTTCACCCGCGGATGGGCAATGCGGTCCTGGGCACGCACCAGTTCCAGTTCGTAGCTGCCGCAGGCCTGGGTTTCCAGCAGCACTTCATGGACGGCGGCGGCGCAGAATTCGAAGGCAGTGCGCAGGTCATCACCCAGCAGCAGGCGGGCGAGGAACAACCCGGAGGTCAGGTCGCCCACGCCCACCGGTTGGCGCGGGAAGGCCAGCAGCGGGCGGCGCAGGTGCCAGGTCTCGTCCAGGGTTACCAGCAGCATCTCGAAAGCGTCCGCCGGCTTGCCCGGGTAATTCAGGTGCTTCACCAGGACCGTCTTCGGGCCGCGCACCAGCAGGCCGCGGGCCATCGCCGCGCAGTCTTCCAGGGAGGTCGGCTGGCGGTCGCAGAAGCTGTCCAGTTCCAGCTGGTTCGGGCACAGGTAGTCGGCCACGGCGGCGGCCTCGTTGAGCAGGAACTCGCCGACTTCCGGGGCAACGATGCAGCCCTTCTCCGGATGGCCCATCACCGGGTCGCACAGGTACACGGCGCGCGGGTTGACCTCGCGGATGCGGCGCACCACTTCGAGGATCGAACGGCCCTGCGCCGCGCTACCCAGGTAGCCCGAGAGCACCGCGTCGCAGTTGCCCAGCTCGCCGATGGCGGCGATGCCATCCACCAGCGCGGGAATCTGCTCCGGCGGCAGCACCTGCCCCGTCCAGTGGCCATACTGGGTATGGTTGGAGAACTGCACGGTGTTCAGCGGCCAGACGTTCACCCCGACGCGGCGCATCGGGAACTCGGCAGCACTGTTGCCGGCGTGGCCGAAGACGACGTGGGACTGGATGGCGAGAACGTGGGGAGTGCGCGGCATAACGGTGTCCTGCTACAGAATGGGCCAGTATGGGGCGCAATTCACACGCTGTGAACATCCGCCCCTCGCCGCCCGACGGCGGAGTGAGTAAGCTGGTGCGCCGATTCCGAGGAAGCCGAAGTGGACCTGGGCAATCTTTTCATCTTCATGCTGGTCGTCGCGGGCGCCGCCTGGTGGTGGCGCGCCCATGGCATCCGCGAGCGTGCGCTGGCGCTGGCCAAGCAGCACTGCGCGCGCGAGGGCGTGGAGCTGCTCGATGACGCCATGGCCCTGCAGCGCTTCCGCTTCCAGCGCGACGGCCGGGGCAACCTGCGCCTGGCCCGCGAATACGCCTTCGAGTTCACCGCCACCGGGCAGGAACGCTACGCCGGCCGTATCGCCATGTTCGGCCAGCACCTGGGCCGCATCGAGCTGGCGCCCTTCCGCATGGAACCCGAACCGCGCATGCCGGTATCGCCGGTCGCCACTTTCCACCCCGCCGCCGCGCCGGTCGATGAGGACATCGTCGACGCCGTGTTCGACGACACCCCGCCGCCACCACGCCCCAGGGCCGAAGTCGTGCGGCTGGACGAATGGCGCCGCGCGCACCAGGACAAGAAGGTCGGCGACTAGAGCTGAGCGCGGATCTTCCGCCAGTCCTCGTCCACCGCCGCCGTCATCGCCTTGCGCAACAACCGGCAGCGTCCGCGGTGCCAGAGTGACGTTCGCCGCCGTTGGTTGCGCCGGCAGTGCTCGAACAGCCAGTCCGGATCGAAACCGTCCCAGACGCCCGCCGTCACCCAGGTGTTGGCCCAGACCACCGGCGCCACTTCCAGGCGGTAGATGGCCTCCAGCTCGTCCACGCTGAATCCGCTGATCGACAGGGTGCCCGCGATAGCGGCACGTCCGCCTTCGTCCAGCTCGGTGTCCAGCCACAGCTCGGACAGTGCCAGCCAGACGGACTCGCGGGCCGGATCGTTCATTCGTGGCCCAGCAGGAAGCGCGACACGCGAGCGGCGCTGTCTTCGGGGAATTCCTGCATGAAGCAGTGGCCGCCGTCGACACACTGGCCACTCACCACCGTGTTCGTCGTGCACCAGCGCGCCACCGACTTGGGCACGAACGGGTATGTGCGCTCGCCGAACAGCACCTGTGTCGGCGTCACCACCTTGGTCAGCGATGGCCACAGGCGCTTGGGGAAGGAGCTGAAGATTTCCGCCTCGCGGCTGGGCCGGCATTTCAGCTCGACGCCCGCCTCGGTGCGCTTCATGGCGTTCTCCACATAGGCCCAGAGCGCTTCGTCGGTCCAGCCCTTGAAGATGCCGCGGCCGTGCAGGCCGGCGTAGGCCGCCTCGCGGTCCGGCCACTGGCTGCGCCGCGAGCGCGCCTTCTGCACCATGGTGCGGCGCTTGTGCAGGCCGAGCACTTCGGAGAGCGCCATCACGCCTATCATCGCCGGGGTGAACAGCACCGGGTCGAGCAGCACCGCACGGCGGAACAGCTCGGGATGACGGCCGAGGATCAGGCTGGTGAGCACGCCGCCAAAGCTGTGCCCGGCGGCGTAATGCGGCACGCCACCGAATACTTTGCTGCCGGCCTGGAAGGCTTCCACCGCCATCTCGGCATTGCGGTTCCAGCCGTGGAAGCGCCCGCCGTGGTCACTGTCGCCATGCCCCTGCACGTCGCACAGCCAGAGGTCGAAATCCTGCGCCAGGACTTTCAGCATCGGCTCGTAGGCACGGCCGCAGAAGCCATTGCCATGCAGGAAGTGCAGCAGCGGCTTGCCACTGGGCTCGCTGCGCCAGCCGCGCAGGGTGAAACCGGCGGACCCTTCGTGGGTCCAGGACGACAACTGCATCGAAGCTCTCCATCGGGATGCCGGCAGTGTAGCGAGGCGGCGGGGCGCCGGACCAGCTCGCGGCCGTGCTATTGTCGCCAACCGTTGGTCGAACCCCGTCGAACATGTCGCCTACCCGCCCCCTTCGCCTGCTGCTGATCTGCCTGCTCCTGCTGGCCGGGCTGGTGCTGTCGGTGTTCTGGGCCGGCGAGAAGGCGCGGCACCGCGCGCTGCTCGCCGAGGCGGAAGCGGCCCATGAACAGCTCGGTCTCTATGCCAACTCCCTGCACACCCTGATCGAGCGCTTCCGCAGCATTCCCGCCGTGCTCGCGCTGGACCCGGAGCTGCGCGCGGCCATGCGCGGCCCGGTGACCGGCGAGCTGCAACACCGGCTCAACCTCAAGCTGCAGGAAATCAACGGCGCGGCGCGCTCCTCCACTTTGGAGCTGCTGGACCCCACCGGCCTCGCCGTAGCTGCCAGCAACTGGAACCTGCCGGTCAGCTACGTCGGTCACAACTACGGCTTCCGCCCCTACTTCCGCCAGACCATTGCCCAGGGCGCGGGGCGCTTCTATGCGGTCGGCGTGACCAGCGGAATTCCCGGCTACTTCCTGTCCAACGCGCTGCGCGACGACGACGGCACCTTCCTCGGCGCCATCGTGGTCAAGCTGGAGTTCCCCGACCTCGAGCGGCAGTGGAGCCAGACCCCGGACGTGGTGCTGGTGAGCGACAGCAAGGGCGTGGTGTTCCTCGCCAACCACCCGCGCTGGCGCTACCGCGAACTGCAACCGCTGGACGCCGTGGCCCGCGCCGAGATGGCCGACACCCGCCAGTACCACAAGCAGCCGCTCAGCGCGCTGCCGCACCGGACGCTGGAAACCCTCGGCGAGCACGCGCGCATGGTCCGCGTCGACGGCCAGGACATCAGCGGCGACTACCTCTGGCAATCGGTCGGCCTGCCCGAAGACGAGTGGACCCTGCATTTGCTGCGCAATCCCCACGGCGTGCAGTCCGACGTCACCAGCGCGCGGCTGGCCGCTGCCGGCGTCTGGCTGGCGCTGGTGTTCCTCGTACTCTGGCTGCAGCAACGCCGCCGCCTGGCGCGCCTGCGCCAGCGCAACCAGGAGGAGCTGGAGCGCCTGGTCGAGCAGCGCACCGCCGCCCTGCGCACCGCCCAGGACGGCCTGGTGCAGGCCGCCAAGCTGGCCGCGCTGGGGCAGATGTCCGCCGCGCTGGCCCACGAGATCAACCAGCCGCTCACCGCCCAGCGCATGCAGTTGGCCAGCGTGCGCCTGCTGCTCGACGCCGGCCGCCAGGACGACGCCCGCGCCGCGCTGGTGCGGGTCGATGAGCTGCTCGAGCGCATGGCCGCACTCACCGGTCACCTGAAGACCTTCGCCCGCAAGACGCCCGGCGGCCTGCGCGAGCGCATCGAACTGGGCCACGTGATCGAGCAGGCGTTGCAGCTGCTGACCGTGCGCATCCGCACCGAAGGCGTGGAGATCAGCCAGGACCTCGACCTGCCGGCCTGGGTACTGGGCGATGCGATCCGCCTGGAGCAGGTGCTGGTCAACCTGATCCGCAACGCCCTCGATGCGGTGGCCAATACCGCCCCGCCGCAGATCCGCCTGACCCTGCGCCGCGATGACAAACACTGGTGCCTGGAAGTGGCCGACAACGGCCCCGGCATCGACGAAGCCCACCTGGCCAGCGTCTTCGACCCCTTCTTCACCACCAAGCCGGTGGGCGAGGGACTGGGCCTGGGGCTGGCGGTATCCTATGGCATCGTCCACGAACTCGGCGGGCGCCTCGACGCCGCCAACCAGCCCACCGGCGGCGCGGTGTTCCGCCTTAGCCTGCCGGCCGCCAGCGAAGAAAGAAGACCATGAGCGAGACCATCCTCTTCGTCGACGACGAAGCCGCCATCCGCGACGCCGTGCAGCAGTGGTTGCAACTCTCCGGCTTCGAAGTGCGCCTGTGCAGCAGCGCCGACGAGTGCCTGAAAAGCGTCTCCCGCGAGCTGCCCGGCGTGGTCATCAGCGATGTGCGCATGCCCGGCACCGACGGCCTGGCCCTGCTCGAGCGCCTGCAGGAGATCGACCGCGACCTGCCGGTGATCATGGTCACCGGCCACGGCGACGTGCCCATGGCGGTGCAGGCGATGCGCCAGGGCGCCTACGACTTCATCGAGAAACCCTTCACCCCCGAACGCCTGCTCGACAGCCTGCGCCGCGCCCTGGAGAAACGCCGGCTGGTGCAGGAGAACCGTCAGCTGCGTGAACAGGCGGCGCTCAAGGACCAGATCGAATCACGCCTGCTCGGCGTCTCGCGCCCAATGGAAACCCTGCGCCGGCAGATCATGGCGCTGGCCGGTACGCCGGTGAACGTGCTGATCCGCGGCGACACCGGCAGCGGCAAGGAACTGGTCGCACGCTGCCTGCACGACTTCGGCCCTCGCACCGGCAAGCCCTTCGTCGCGCTGAACTGCGCGGCGATTCCCGAGCAATTGTTCGAGACCGAACTGTTCGGCCACGAAAGCGGCGCCTTCACTGGCGCCCAGGGAAAACGCATCGGCAAGCTGGAGCACTCCAACGGCGGCAGCCTGTTCCTCGACGAGATCGAGAGCATGCCGCTGGCCCAGCAGGTGAAGTTGCTGCGCGTGCTGCAGGAACAGCAACTGGAGCGCCTGGGCTCGAACCAGAGCATCAAGGTGGACCTGCGGGTGATCGCCGCGACCAAGCCGGACCTGCTCGAGGAAGCCCGCGCCGGGCGCTTCCGCGAGGACCTCGTGTACCGCCTGAACGTCGCCGAGCTGCGCCTGCCGCCGCTGCGCGAACGCCGCGAGGACATCCCGCTGCTGTTCGAGCACTACGCGCTGCTGGCCAGCGAGAAATTCGGCCGCGAAGCCGCGCCGCTCTCCGCCAGCGAACTGGCGCGCCTGCTCGCCCACGACTGGCCGGGCAACGTACGCGAACTGGCCAACGCCGCCGAGCGCCATGTGCTCGGCCTGGACCGCGCCGAGCTGCCGATCGAGCCCGCCGGCAACGGCCTGTTCGAACGCATGGAAGCCTACGAGGCACAGTGCATCCGCCAGGCGCTGGGCCAGTGCAAGGGTGACATCAAGGCGGTGATGGAGCTGCTCGGCCTGCCGCGCCGCACCCTCAACGAGAAGATGCAGCGCCACGGGCTGAGCCGTGGGGATTACCTGGGCGAGGACTGAGCCAGCTGCTCGGCGAAGAACCAGCCGCTACACCAGCGCGCCAGCGGCCAGAGCAGCGCCAGTAGCAGGACCACCGGCGGCAGCAGGTAAAGCGGCAGGCTGTTGGCGTTCAGCGAGTTGTAGGCGGCGAACACCAACAGGATCGAGACCAGCACGATCGCAATCGTCCACATCACCAGCAGGACCAGCGCGCAGGCCAGTACCCGACCGGCGGCGAAGCGCGAGACCTGCGATGGCAGGCTTGCCTGCACCGAGGTCATGACGATGGCGAAGGGCAGCGCGCCGCCTGCCAGCAGGAACATCGATTGCCAGCCGTCCGCGCCGCTATACAGATAGAGCGCCCCGTAGCTGAGGGCAGCCAGCGCCTTGTAGACCAGCGCGCTGAAGCACAGTGACACGCCCAGCGCCACTTGCCAGGACGACAGCAAAAAGGACTCGCCGGGCAACAACCGCTCGGAGCGTGAGCGCGCCAGAGACAGCACCACCCAGAGCGGCAGCAGGCAGCCCAGAACCAGACTGACCAGCGAATTGGCCTGGCCATAGAGGACCATCCAGAGATTCCGGGTGCCCTGCTCGAACGCCCACTGATAGAAGGACAGGCTGAGGTAGGACACCCCCGTACTGACGACCATGGTGGCGATCAGGTAGGCCACGCCGAAACCCACCAGCAGTCCGGCCAATGGCTGGAAACGCGCAATGCCATGGCGCTCGCGCAGGTGATGCACCAGCAGCAGGACAGCCGCCGCATAGAAGACCAGCCCGCCCAGCCAGTTTGCCAGCATAGTCGGCAGGTACTGCGGCAGGCGCTCGCGGTAGCTGCCCAGGTCGCCGATCCACTGCACGGCATTGCTGCCGAAAAACACTACCGCCGCCGCCACCATCATGGCGGCAACAAACTGCCAGGGCTGGTTGCCGTCCGCCGGCACGGCAGCAGGCGCAGTGAGTGGAGCATGGGGTGTCGCGAAGGGATTGTCAGTGGTCATGGGCGGCATCCTTGTCGGTCCATTGAAGCGCCCGAGCCTCTCACAGCCGGCGCCGGCCCGCCAGAGCGGGCCATCCCACTGGCGATCAGCGGGTGAGCCGCTACCCTCAAGCGGGTGCCGGAATCCGGCCACTCCTGCCGCCCTCTCGAACAAGGAAAACCAGCATGACCGGCAGCCTCCTCCCCTCTATCTGGCTGGGTGAATTCGAATCCGCCGAACACTGGCAGCAGGCCCGCCAGGCGAAACAGGTTCCAACCGCCCGCGAACTGTGCGGCGCCATCGAGGACCGCGTGCTCTGGTCCCGACACCCCATGGACATCAAGGCGTGGTGCTCGGCCTGCGAGAGCATCCAGCCGATGCACATCGACTGGCGCCTGGGTGGTATCGCCCCGGATGGCAGCGTGCACCCGGCCTGGACGGAAACCGCCGCGTGTCAGGGCTGCGGCCTCAACAGCCGGATGCGCGCGGTACTGGACCGCCTGCAGAAACTCGAACTGCCGAGTGATTCACGGGTGTTCATCGCCGAATGCGTCACCCCCAGCTTCCGCCAGATCGAACGACGCTTCCCCAGGCTCCTGGGAAGCGAGTACCTCGGGCCGGACAAGGTGTCGGGAGAAGCCTACTGGAACGAGCAGCACCGCCAGCGCATCCGCCACGAGGATCTGACCCGGCTGTCCTTCGCCGACGGCAGCTTCGACCTGGTGATCAGCCAGGACATCTTCGAGCATATTCCGGACTTCGCCCGCGCCTTCGCCGAGTGCCGGCGGGTGTTACGGCCGGGCGGACGGCTGGTGTTCAGCGTGCCCTTCTTCCCCAACCAGAACGAGACCGAGGTACGCGCCCGCTTCGCCGCCGACGGCGCTCTGGAGCACCTGCTGCCGGCGGAATACCACGGCGACCCGGTGGGCGACGGCGGCGTGCTGTGCTTCCAGCACTTCGGCTGGGACCTGCTCGACCGACTGCGTGGCGCCGGCTTCGGCCACGTCCGTGCACATCTTTACTGGGGCCCCTGGCAGGGCCATTTCGGCCTGCCGTTCTTCGTCTTCCAGGCGGACGCCGGCTAATTTTTCCGCGCAAAAAAAAGGCCGCTGATAGCAGCGGCCTTGAGACGGACATCGATCTGGAGCAATCAAGAATCGACGTCGGGAAGCTTGCCGGCGGTGAGGCCGGTAACGGCGCTGCCGAAGGCCGCACTGTTGGGTCAAGTATATTGACCGATCGGACAGGAAGACAGAGCACCGGCAGCGAAAGACTGTTACAGCTTCTGTAATAGTCGCCGTCGGGATGCGGGAAACGCAGGCAAAAAAAACGCCGCATGTCTTATGCGGCGCAAGGTGTTGAGAAGCCCGGCTCACGCACCGAGCCTCCCGGGGGAAGCGGCCGATCAGGAATCGGCGTTGCTGCCAGCGGCGGCCTTGGCGGTCTGCTCGGCGGACGGGGCCTGCTGCTGGGCAATCACTGCTTCGTTGGCCTTGACCATCTTGTCGGTCATCAGGCGCGATTCTTCGGCGAAGCTCAGCTGAGTGAAGGACAGCGAGCAGACGGACAGCAGGGCAGCAACATAAAGCGAACGGGACATGACGGTGATCCTTTCTGAACACCCGATTGGTCGGGGTTGATGAAAGGTTACGGCGCAACAGTCCCTCGAAAAATAGCTAGCTAACCAACAAAGCATTGCCTAAAAAGCAACAATCCGTGCCGATCGTCCGAGAACACCGGTATAGAGCGGCTGCGGCGATCCGCCACGCTAGCCCTTTGCCTTATGCCCAGTTGACGGGATCGTTGAGCGCTGCTTCGTCTTCCTCGAATACCCGCGGCAGCTCCGCCTTGAGGAATTCGACCCAGGTGCGGATCTTCGCGTCGAGGAAGCGCCGCGACGGGTACAGCGCATAGATCTGCCGCACGTGCAGGCTGTGCCGGGGCAGCACGCGCACCAGCGAACGGCGACGCAGTGCCGGCGCGGCAACGTAGCTGGGCAACAGGCAGATGCCCATGCCGGCGGCGGCGGCGCCAGTCAGCGCCTCGGCGACGTTGACCATGAAAGTGTCGCGCGGGCGGATCACGCTTTCCTCGTTGCCCTCCTCGAACGCCCAGCCTTCGGGGAAGGTCGGGTCCTGCAGGCGCAGGCACTGGTGCTGGTGCAGGTCGGCGACGCTGGTCGGGGTGCCGCGCCGCTTGAGGTACTCGGGGCTGGCGCAGAGCACGCTGTAGATGGTGCCCAGGGTCTGGGCGACGAACTCGGAGTCGGGCAGTTCGCGGTCGCGGGTGATCACCACGTCCTGGCCTTCCTCGAGGATGTCCGGCTGGCGCTGCGCCAGAGTCAGCTCGATGTAGACCTCGGGGAAGGACTCGCAGTAGCGCGAGATCAGCGGGATCAGGTGCTGCTGGCCCAGCCCGGTGAGCGAATGCACGCGCAGGCGGCCTCGGGGATTGAGATGCGCGCCGCTGGCTTCGGCCTGGGCTTCGTCGACATCGGCGAGGATTTCCCGGCAGCGCAGCAGGTAGCGCTCGCCGGTTTCGGTCAGCGCCAGGCGCCTTGTCGTGCGGTGCAGCAGGCGCGCTTCCAGCTGGGCTTCGAGATCGGAGACCACACGCGAGACCTGGGCTGTGGATAACCCCAGAGCGTTGGCGGCGGCGGTGAAACTGCCGGCATCCACCACCCGGACGAATGCCCGCATCGCGTGAAGTACGTCCATGCTTCCCCCTGCGTGTTGATCTTGTCGTAGGCGCCTGTAGGAGATGACAACCATTGTTGTCCGCGCCGCAAAACTGAATCGCAGTATAGGGTCGTTTTTTGCCGATTGTTACCACGTATAGTGCCGGACAAGTCGCTGCAGCAACGTTGGGCATACCAGGCTCATCGTACGGCCGCCGATACACCAATCGACGGCCCTCTCCCCCGCGCATACCTGGCTGCAGCGACTGACTCTTTCTCCAGGGGCGGCCATCTGCGGATGGTCGCCCTTTTTCGTTTCTGCCGGGTGAGTTCGACGCGAGGGCGGTCCCCTCACCCCAGCCCTCTCCCCCAGGAGAGGGGGCAGTTCGTGCCGGCTGACACCACTGCTTCATCCTTCGCCGATCAGTCCCCTCTCCCTCTGGGAGAGGGTTAGGGTGAGGGCAGCCCGAAACACCGAAGTACAGCAGGGTTCGCGAGCAAGCTCGCTCCTACAGAAAAGCGGTCAGCGCGGCAGCGGATAGAGGCGCTCGTCGAACTGATCCAGACGTACGAACTCCAGCGGCTGGTCGTTCTCCAGGTTCTGCAGGCGATCCTGGTACTGGCGCAGGAACTCCTGGCGGGCCTCGTTGCTGATGTAAGGCACGTGCCAGGCCACGAAGGGCGGCAGCACGCTCATCCCGGTGTAAGCCAGGGTGCCGCGCAGGATCGGCCGCAGCATGTCTTCCAGCGGGCCGTGGATGGCGTCGTCGCCGAACATGTGGTCGCGCCCGCCGAGGGTCACGCTCACCAGCGCCTTCTTGCCGGCTAGGCCGCCCTGGTCGTAGAAGCGCTTGCCGCCGTAGCAGATGCCCGAGACCAGCACGCGGTCGAACCAGCCCTTGAGGATGGCCGGCGCGGAGAACCAGTAGATCGGGAAGTTGAAGATCACCAGATCGGCCCAGAGCAGCTTGTCCAGCTCGGCCTGGATGTCGGCGGCGATGGTCCTGGCCTTGGCGCCTTCACGCTGTTCCAGCGCATAGACCAGATATTCGGGGTTGGCGCGGGCGCCAAAGTCGGCGGCGCTGGCCACCGGGTTCCAGTTCATCGCGTACAGGTCGGAGACCTGCACCTCATGGCCCTGGCCGCGCAGGGTTTCCTCGGCGAGCTGGTACAGCGCGGTGCTGAAGGATTGCGGTTCGTTGTGGGCGTGGACGATCAGTACGTTCATGTGGATTCCTGACAAGTCGGTGAGCGGCACAGCCCTCACCCCAGCCCTCTCCCGGTGGGAGAGGGGGTCTGTTTAAAGCTGGATGGCCTTGAGCTCGACGAACTCGTGCAGTCCCTGCTCACCCCATTCGCGGCCGTTGCCGGACTGCTTGTAGCCACCGAACGGCGCCCGGTAGTTGAAGGCACCGCCGTTGACGAAGCATTGGCCGGCGCGCATCTGCCGGGCGAGTCGCAGGCCATCTTCGCGGTCGCCCGCCCAGACGGCGCTGGACAGGCCGAACGGCGAATCGTTGGCGATGGCGATCGCCTCGGCCTCGTCGGCGTAGGGAATCAGGCACAGCACCGGGCCGAAGATTTCTTCGCGAGCGATGCGCATCTGGTTGTTCACCCCAGCGAAGATCGTCGGCTGTACGTAGTGCCCGCGCTCCAGATGGGCCGGGCGCTCGGCGCCGCCGCAGACCCGCTGCGCGCCCTCTTCCTCGCCGACGCGGATGTAATCGAGCACGGTGCGACGCTGGCCGCCCGAGCACATCGGGCCGAGGAAGCTGTCGGCATCCAGCGGGTCGCCCATCTTCAGCGCGAGGGTTTCGGCGCGGGCGATTTCCACAGCTTCGGCATAGCGATGGGCCGGCAGCAGCATGCGCGTCAGCGCGGTGCAGGTCTGCCCGGAGTTGATCATCACGTCCTGCACGCCGTGGCGCACGGCGGTGGCCAGGTCAGCATCGGCGGTGATCAGGAAGGGCGACTTGCCGCCCAGCTCCAGGCACACGCGCTTGACCGTCGGCGCCGCGGCTTCGGAGACCTTGACGCCCGCACCGGTGGAGCCGGTGAAGGACACCATGTCCACGTCCGGGTGCCGCGCCAGGGCTTCGCCGACCTTGGAACCGGGGCCGCTGACCAGGTTGAACACGCCGGCCGGCAGGCCGATGGCGTGGATCATGTCGGCCAGCAGGAAGGCGTGCAGCGGAGTGTCCTGACTCGGCTTGACCACCACGGTGCAGCCGGCGGCGAGCGCCGGGGCGAGCTTGCCGATCAGCTGGTGCAGCGGGTAGTTCCAGGGGTTGATGAAGGCGCAGACGCCCACCGCTTCCTTCACCACCAGCGAGTTGCCAACCTCGCGCACTTCGTCCATGTGCGCGGCCATCGCGGCGTAGCTTTCCAGACCCTCGATGGGCCCGTCGACCTGCACCATGCGGCACCACTGGATGGGCATGCCCAGCTCGGCGGTGATCAGCGCGGCCATCTCGTCGGCGCGGTTCTTCAGTTGCTCGGCAAGCGCGCGGATATAGCCGGCGCGCACCTGGGACGGGGTCTGCGACCACGCCGGGAAGGCACGGCGGGCAGCGTCCACCGCGCGGTTCACGTCGCCTTCGCCACCCAGCGGCACACGGCCGACGCATTCCTCGGTAGCCGGGTTCTGCACCTCGGCCATGCCCTGCCCCTGCGGCGCCACCCAGGCGCCATCGATGTAGAGCTGTGTACGCTCACGCATAGCGTTTTTCCTTGAGCAGTTCGGCGGCGCACAGGGCGATGCGGCGGCAGGCTTCGCGCAGCGGTTCGGCGCCGAGCACCAGGCCGAGACGAATGTGCCCGGCGGCGCTGGGGCCGAAGGCTTCGCCGGCCAGCACAGAGACGCCGTGGCGGTCCAGCAGCAGGTCGGAGAAGTCCTGGGCGGAGAGCCCGGTGGCGCGGATATCCACCATCACGAACATGCCGCCGTCCGGGCGCAGGGCGCGCACGCCGACGCAGTCGGCGAGGCAGTCGAGCACCAGGTCGCGGCGCTGGCGGTAGGCTTCGCGCATGGCTTCCAGTTCCGGCAGCCTGGCTTCCAGTGCAGTGCAGGCGGCGTCCTGGATGAAGTCCGGCGAACCGTAGAGCATGCACAGGGCGAGGTTTTCCAGGTGCGCGCAGAGCTCCTGCGGACCGACCACCCAGCCTACTCGCCAGCCGGTCATGGCGTGGGATTTCGACAGGCTGTTGAGGGTCGCGGTGCGCTCGGCCATGCCCGGCAGGCTGGCAGGGCTGATGTGCTCGCCGTCGAACAGCAGCTCGCTGTAGACCTCGTCGGAAATCATCCACAGGTCGTTGCTGATGCACAGCTCGGCCAGCGCTTCCCAGGTGGCGCGCGGCAGGCTGGCGCCGGACGGGTTGTGCGGGCTGTTGATCGCCAGCGCGCGGGTGCGCGGGGTAATCAGCGCGGCGACGTCCTCGGCCTGCACGCGGAAGCCGTGCTCGGAGCGCACCGACACCGGGATGACCTTGGCGCCGCAGGCACCGAACACCGCTTCGTAGGTGACGTACATCGGCTCGGCGACGATCACCTCGTCGCCCGGATTGAGCACGCACTGCGCCACGGCATACAGCGCGCACTGGGCGCCGGCCAGCACAACCACGTCATCACTGGTGACGGCCTGGCCGCTGCGCTGGGTGTGGCGGCGGGCGATGGCTTCGCGCAGCGAGCGCTTGCCGCGCACGTCGGCGTAGTGGGTGTTGCCGGCCAGCAAGCTGTCGATGGCCGACTGCACGATGGGCACCGGAGTGTCGAAGTCCGGGTCGCCCACCGACAGCAGCAGAATGTCGTCGCCCTGCTCCATGCGCGCCAGGGCGCGGTAGTGGATGTCCCAGGCGGCGGCGCCGTCGCCGGCGATGCGTTGGGTGAAGTTCGAGTAGCGCATGCTGTGCTTCCTTCAAGGTGCCGGAGCCCGTGGGCTCCGGCGGGTGCAACGGGTCCTACTGGGCGCAGGCGTGTTTCAGCTCGATCAGGGTGACGCCCGGATGGCCGAAGCCGGCGCGCAGGACGCGCTCCAGTTCGTCCAGGCTCTGCGGCTCGCGCATCTCGCAGCCATAGGCACGGCCGAGCAGGGCGAAGTCCGGGTTGCGCGGCAGGACGCCGATGGGCTCGATGTCCAGGCCGATCATGTCGTCGCGGATCTGCCCCAGCGCATCGTTGTTCCACAGCAGCACCACCAGCGGGCTGTCCAGCTCCTCGGTGGCGGTGGCCAGTTCCTGCGCGGTGTAGAGGAAGCCACCGTCACCGACCAGCACCAGGCCCGGACGCTCCGGCGCACCGAACTTGGCGCCGATGCCGGCGGGCACGCCGTAGCCGAGGGTGCCGTAGCCGGTGGGGTGCAGCCAGCCGCGCGGCGCCTTGCTCGGGTAGAGGTAGTTGGCGGTGTAGGCCAACTGGGTCATGTCGCTGGCGATGAAGGCGTTGTCCGGCAGCGCCTTGGCGATGCGCTCCAGGATCGACTTGTGGATAAGTTGCAGCGGCGCGTGGCCGGCATCGATCTGTGCGCGCAGTTCGGCGATTCGCGACTGCGACTTGGCGGCGTCGCGGGTCGCGCTCGGCAGCGCAGCGAGCAGCGCCTCGACGGTGGCCTTGGAGTCGCCCAGCAGCGCCACGGCGCTCGGGTAGAAGTCGTTGAACTTGCGCGAGTCGACGTCGACGCGGATCACCTCGCCGGTCAGCGGCAGGCGGTCGCGCCAGTAATCGGTGTCGGCCATTTCGGTGCCGATGGCGAGCACCACGTCGGCTTCGGCGATCATGTCCCAACCGGCCTGGGTGCACAGGGTGGCGCCCGCAGCGAGCGGCGCTTCCGGTGCCAGCAGGCCCTTGCCGGCGACGCTGGTGAACAGCGGCGCGGCCAGGCGCTCGCTCAGCGCGGCCAGGGCATCGGCGGCATGCAGCGCGCCGCCGCCGGCGATGATCATCGGGCGCTGGGCGGCCTGGAGTTTATCCACAGCCTGTTTGAGCGCATCGGCGCTGGGCTGGCCACGGCCGGCACGGCGCACCACTTCGTTGGTCCAGTCGCGGGCGACCGGGTTGGCCAGCACGTCCAGCGGCACGGAGATGTGCACCGGGCGCGGACGCTCGCTGTCGAACACAGCGTAGGCGCGGGCGATCAGCTCGGGCAAATCCTCCGGGCTCAAGGCGACAGCAGAGAACGCGGTGATCGGCGCGGTCATGGCGCGCTGGTCCTGGGTCTCGTGCAGACAGCCCCAGCCCTTGCCCAGGCTGGCGGTGTGGTTGACGCTGGAAATCACCAGCATCGGAATGGAGTCGGCGTAGGCCTGGCCGATGGCGGTGGCGGCGTTGGTCACCCCCGGGCCGGTGATGATGAAGGCCACGCCGGGCTTGCCGCTGACGCGTGCGTAGCCGTCAGCCATGAAGCCGGCGCCCTGCTCGTGACGGGTCAGCACGTGGCGGATGCCGCTGCCGGGCAGGCCGCGGTACAGCTCCAGGGTGTGTACGCCGGGAATGCCGAATACGGTGTCGACGCCGTAGTTGGCCAGCAGGCGCACCAGGGCCTGGCCGCCGGTGAGTTTCTTGTCGTTCTGCATGTTCACTCCTCGAAGCGTTCTTCGTAGAAACGAGCTTGCCCGCGAACGGTCCTCGGTGGATTCGTTCGCGGGCGGCCCGTGCCTACAGGCAGGTCATTCAGCGGTGCGGATCAGCGCATCCACCGCCACGGCGCCTTCGGCGTTCGCCAGCAGTGGGTTCACGTCCAGTTCCAGCAGGTTGTCCACGTGCTCGCAGGCGTAGTCGGCGACCGCGCGGATGGCTTCCACCAGCGCCTCCAGGTTCACCGCCGGGCGGCCACGGAAGCCGGTGAGCAGCGGCGCGCTGCGCAGGCTCAGCAGGGCGTCACGGATCGCCGCGTCGGTGGTCGGCAGCAGCAGGCTGCGGCTGTCCTTGAGCAGCTCGACGAGGATGCCGCCGGCACCCAGTACCAGCGCCAGGCCGAAACCGTTTTCGCGCTTGATACCAACGATCAGCTCGGCCAGCGGCGGGTTCGCCATGCTCTCCAGCAGCACCTGGTCGAAGGGCACGCCGGGGGCGTGGCGGGCGATGTTCTCGCGCATGTCGAACAGCGCGGCTTCCAGCGCCGCCTCGTTGCGCAGGTTGAGCGCCACGCCGCCGGCCTCGGTCTTGTGCGGCAGCTGCGCGCTGACCACTTTCAAGGCCAGCGGGAAGCCGACATCGGCGGCCGCTTCACGGGCCTGTGCCGGCGTGCTCAGGGCAGCGCGCGGCAGCGGCAGGCCGAAGGGTTTCAGCGCCTGCTTGGACTGCCACTCATCGAGCAGCCGGCCTTCGCTTTCCAGCGCCTGCGGGCAGAGCGGCACCAGCGCAGCTTCGCCACGGGCCAGCAGCGCTTCGCGACGCTGGCGGTAATGAGCGATGCGGCCCCAGGCAGCGAGACCGTCTTCCACGCCTTGCAGCGCGGCAACGCCGTGGGAGTGCAGCAGTTCGCGGGCATGCTTGGGCAGCAGTTCGGGCAGCGCGGAGGCGATGAAGCCGACCTTGCCGTGGCGCTCCAGCGCGGCGCAGTACAGCTCCAGCAGCAGGTCGCACTGCGGGCGCTCGCCGGTTTCCTCGCCGGGGTAATCCAGCACCAGCAGGGCGGCATCGGCGCAGGTCTGCAGCGCGCTGTCGAGCATGCGCTGCAGGGCCGGGCCGTCGCCCCAGATGGCGGTGGTGAAGTCCAGCGGGTTGGCGATGTTGGCGTAGTCCGGCAGCACCTGGGCCAGCTCGGCGCGCTGGGCGTCGACCAGCTTGGGCAGGCTCAGGCCGTTGCGTTCGGCGTAGTCGGCGATCAGCCCGGCGTCGCCACCGGAGCAGGCCAGCGCGGCCAGGCTCGGACCGGCCGGCAGGTTGCCGCAGGCGGCAGCCTTCAAGGTTTCGATGAAGCTCACCGGGCCGCTGACGCGGATCACCCCGAGGCGGTCGAACAGCGCGTCGTACAGCGCGTCGGAGCCGGCCAGGGAGCTGGTGTGGCTGAGTGCGAGTTCGGCACCGATCTCGGAAACACCGGTCTTCAGGGCGATCACCGGGATACCTTTCTGCAGCGCCTTGAAGGCCGCGCGGGCGAAGCCGGGGACGTTCTTCAAGCCTTCCAGGTGCAGGCCGATGGCGGTGACGCGCGGCTCATCGAGCAGCACGTCCATCAGTTCGGCCACTCCCAGTTGCGCCTGATTGCCCACCGAGGCCATGTAGGCGATGGGCAGCGAGCGGTCGCTCATGGACAGGTTGTAGGCGAAGTTGCCGCTCTGGGTCAGCACCGCCACGCCCTTCTCCACCAGGTGCCCGCCGTGGGCCACCGGCCACAGCGCGGAGCCGTGCAGGTAGTCGAGCAGGCCGTAGCAGTTGGGGCCGAGCAGGGCCATGTCGCCAGCGCTGGCGAGCAGGCGGCGCTGCAGGGCTTCGCCCTCGGCGCCGGTCTCGGCGAAGCCGGACGCGTAGCAAATGGCGCCGCCGGCGTCCCTGGCAGCCAGTTCGGCGACGGCCTGCAGGGTCAGGTCACGGTTGGTGGCGACGAACACTGCATCCGGCCCTTCGGGCAGCTCGGCAATACTGCGTACGCAGGGCACGCCTTCGAGTTCGTCGTATTGCGGGTTGACCAGCCACATCTGGCCGGCGAAGCCGCCTTCGGCGCAGCGCTTGAGCGCGCGCGCCATGCTGCGTCCGCCAATGAAGGCCAGGTGCCGGGGCGCCAGCAGGCGCTGGAGGTTTTCGCGTTTCATCGCACGGGCCTCAACGCAGCAGCGGACGCAGCAGTTCGCGGGAAATGATATGGCGCTGGATTTCCGAGGTGCCTTCCCAGATGCGCTCGATGCGCGCATTGCGCCAGATGCGTTCCACCGGACCTTCGTCCATCAGGCCCATGCCGCCGAAGATCTGCACGGTCTCGTCGGCGACCTTGCCCAGCACTTCGCTGGCGAACAGCTTGGCCATGCCGGCCTCGCCGTCGGTCATGCTGCCGCGGTCCATCTTCCAGGCGGTGTGCAGGGTCATCAGCTCGGCGGCGCGAATCTGCGTGGCCATGTCGGCGAGCTTGAAGGAGATACCCTGGTAGCTGCCGATGGCGGCGCCGAACTGCTTGCGGTCGGCCGACCACTGCAGCGCCAGGTCCAGCGCGCGCTGGGCCTGGCCGACGCAGTTGGCGGCGACCATCACGCGGCCGGCGGTGAGCCAGGCGTTGGCCACTTCCCAGCCCTTGTCGACTTCGCCGAGGACCTTGGAAGCCGGCACGCGGCAGTCGTCGAAGAAGATTTCGTAGGTGTGGTAGCCCTTGTTGCTCACGCATTTCGGGCCACGGCGCACGGTCATGCCGGCGGTGCCCTTGTCCACCAGGAAGGCGGTCACGGCGTTGCGCTTCTTGCCGTTGCGCTCGAAGGTGTCGGTCACCGCGAAGACGATGGCGAAGTCGGCGTGGCCGGCGTGGCTGATGAAGTGTTTGGAGCCGTTGATCACGAAGTCCTCGCCATCACGCACGGCGCGGGTCTTGATCGAGTTGGCGTCGGAGCCGGCGCCCGGTTCGGTGAGGGCGAAGCAGTCGATCTTCTCGCCCTGTACCACCGGCAGCAGGTAGTCCTGGATCTGCTCGCCCTTGCACGCCATGAGGATCTTCGAGGGCCGCGCGACGAACACGTGCAGCGCCCAGGACACCTTGGACAGTTCGCGCTCGACCAGCGCCTGGGACAGGTAGTCCAGGCCGCCACCGCCGACTTCCTCGGGCATGTTGAAGGCATAGAAGCCGGCCGCCAGGGCCTTGCCGCGAATCTTCGCCGCCAGCTCCGGGGACACCGCATCGGCGCGGTCCACTTCTTCCTCGTAGGGCAGCAGCTCTTTCTCGACGAAAGCCTTGACCGCCTCGACGAGCATTTCCTGTTCCTGGGTCAGTTGGAAATCCATCACATCACCTGCAGCCGTCAGCGGCCTTTGAATTGGGGGGAGCGTTTTTCGGCCACGGCGCGCAGCGCCTCGGCGGCATCTTCACTGCGGCCACAGAGCAGCCCGGCGGCCTGTTCGGCTTCCAGTTGCTGGGCCAGGGTGCGGGCGGCGCCGTCGCGCATCAGGCGCTTGGTCTGGGCGAAGGCGAAGGTCGGGCCGGCAGCCAGACGCGCGGCGAACTCGCCGACCTGGGCCTGCAGCTGACCGTCGGCGACCACTTCGCCGACCAGCCCGGCCTGCAGCGCGCGCTCGGCGTTCCACAGTTCGTCGAGGAACAGCAGGCGCTTGGCTGCTTCGCTGCCAATCAGGCGCGGCAGGTGCCAGCTGGCGCCGGCGTCCGGGCAGTAGGCCATGCCGGTGTAGCCGGCCTTGAAGCGCGCGGAGGCGCCGGCGATACGGAAGTCGCAGCACAGGGTGAGGTCCATCCCGGCGCCGACTGCGGTGCCGTTGACGGCGGCAATGGTCGGCTTGTCCAGGCCGTGCAGGCGGCGCATCAGGGCGTGGGCGGTTTCGGTCCAGCCGTAGGTTTCCAGTTCGCCACGGGCTTCGGCCTCGGCCCATTCGGCGAGGTCGGCGCCGGCGCAGAAGCTGCGGCCTTCACCGCTGAGCACGATGACGCGCACGGCCTCGTTGGCCTCAAAGGCTTCGAGCAGGGCGAGCAGGTTCTTGAGCGTGGGGACGTCGAGCGCGTTGCGCTGCTCGGGGCGGTTCAGGGTGATCCAGGCGATACCGTCCTGGACCCGGCTGAGTGGGGATGGCTGAGTCATGCTGCCCTCGTTCTTGTAGTCGTTTGCTGAGGCGGATGAAGCGTTGGAGCCAATACTAAACAAGTGTTCAGTAAGACGGCAATCCACCCGAATGGGTGGCTTGTAACGCTCCGCCAATCGACGGGAAGGCCGCGCGGCGCGGGGGCTGAGGGGTTTTGCAGGGAAGTCGCGGCGGGCTTGTTACAACTTCGAACAATCGTTCAGCAGCGAAGCGGCCCTGCAGGAGCGGGCCACGCCCGCGACCGAGCCCGCTGCGGGGATTGTTCGCAGACATGGCCCGCTCCTACAAAAAGCATGAAGCCCCGCGCTGCGGGGCTTCTGCGGAACGGGCGAAGCCTCAGCCGAGGCTCGGTACCGCCTCGTCGCTCAGCACCTGCCCGCGCTTGCGCTTGAGCAGGAAGTAGGCGAGGTAGCAGGCCGCCATGAAGCCGAAGCCCCAATACAGCGACGGTCGCTGGGTCGGGTCCATGGCGAGGAACACGAACAGCGAGCAGCAGATCGCGATGCACGCCAGCGGGATCAGCGGGAACAGCGGTGCGGCGTACTTCAGGTCAGCCACGGTGCCGCCCTTGGCCATGTGCTCGCGGCGGAAGCGGTACTGGGCGTAGGCGATGACGATCCAGGTGACGGTGCCGGCCATGCCGCTCACCGCCATCAGCACCATGAACAGGGTATCGGCGGCGACCACGCTGGTGAGCAGCGAGAGCAGGGCGAACGCCAGGCTGATCAGCAGCGCATAGAACGGCACGCCACGGGCGCTGAGTTTGGACAGCTTGCGCGGCGCCATGCCGGTCTTGGACATGGCCCAGAGGATGCGCGTGGAGGCGTACAGGCCGGAGTTACCCACGGACAGGATCGCGGTGAGGATCACGAAGTTCATGATGTCGGCGGCGTACGGGATGCCGACCATGTCGAACACCTGCACGAAGGGGCTTTCCATCAGCCCGGCCTGCTTCCACGGCACGATGCAGGAGAGCACGGCAATCGCCAGCACATAGAAGATCAGCACGCGGAACACCACGTTGCGCACGGCGCGCGGGATGCTCTTCTCCGGCTGGTCGGTCTCGCCGGCGGCGACGCCCATGATCTCGCAACCCTGGAAGGCGTAGACCACCGTCATCATCACCGCGAACACGGCAGACAGGCCGTTGGGGAACAGGCCATCGCTGACCAGGTTGGACAGCCCCGGCGCGGCCGCGCCATCGTTCAGCGGGATGGCGCCGAAGATCACCAGCAGGCCGACCACGATGAAGCCGAGGATGGCTGCGACCTTGATCCCGGAAAACCAGTATTCGGCCTCGCCGAAGGCGCGGGTGGCCAGGGCGTTGAGGGAGAACAGCACGACCACGAAGAAGCCCGACCAGAGCCAGATCGGCACCTCGGGGAACCAGCGGGTCATCAGCATGCCGGCGGCGGTGAATTCCAGGCCGACGGTGGAGGCCCAGCTCATCCAGTAGACCCAGCCGATCATGAACCCGGTGGCCGGGCCGATGAAGCGCGTGGCGTGGGCCTGGAAGGAGCCGGAGACGGGCATCTGCACCGACAGCTCGCCCAGGCAGACCATCACCAGGTACATCAGCAGGCCCGCGACCAGGTAGGCGAGGATGGCGCCCATTGGGCCACCGGAGCTGATGGTGACGCCCGAGCCCATGAACAGGCCGGTGCCGATGACGCCGCCCAGGGACAGCATGAAGATATGGCGGCTCTTCAGCGCGCGGGTGAGCTGGATCTTCTCGCCGCTACCGGCGTGATGGGTCTCAGACATGGCGCACCTCCAGGGAACGGCGGGCGCGGCTGAGCGGAACTCTACGTTGGATCATTATTGTTATCTCCAATCAATCAGAGGCCGTGGCTCGGGCACGGATGCCACCGGATTATTGGAAGGCGATGTAAGACGGGGTTGTTCGCCTGGATCGAAGTTGTAGAAAGATGTAAGGATTTTGTGCAGGGCTTGTGGGGCGGGGCTTTCCAGCGCTTCTGATTTTCGTAAAGCGCATAACGCGCCAGCGTTATCCGCCGCAGCGGTCGGCGGATAACCTGTAGGAGCGGGCCATGCGCGCGATCGCGCGCATGGCCCGCTCCTACAGGGAGCCCATCAGTTCGCCGGCCAACGACCGTTCCTGCTCCAGCTGCTCCGTCCAACCAGTGAGCGCAGCTCCCGCCAGCGCCGCAGCTTCCAGCTCACCCAGGCAATCCCCCAACCCGCGCAAGCCCATGGACCGGCAACTGCCCGCCAACCGGTGCGCAAGGCTGGCCGCCTCCACCGCATCGTCCTGGCGCAAGGCATCCAGCAGCAGCGGCCATTGTTCATCCAGCAGCTTCCACAGGCTGGCGAGCAGTTCGTTCAGCTTGTGCGCGCCCAGCAGGCGACGGTGGGTTTCGAGCACCTGGCGATCCAGCGGGCCGTTATCCACAGCCGCGGGCAGCAGCTCCCAGGCCACGCCGGACAGCGCGCGGCGCAGGTCGTCCAGGCGCAGCGGCTTGCCCAGCACACCCTGCATGCCGGCCTCGAAATAGCGGCGGACCATGCCCGGCTGCACGCTGGCGGTGAAGGCATGGATCGGCGTAGTCGCGTTGAGCCCACCGGACTGCGCGCGGATCGCCCGGCACAGGTCGAGGCCGGTCATCCCCGGCAGGTGCATGTCCAGCAGGATCAGGTCGAAGCGCCGCGCGGCGGTGAGCGCCAGCGCGGGTTGCGCATCGTCGGCGAGCTGCACGCGGTGGCCGTCGCGCTCCAGCAAAGCCTGGGCGACTTCGCGGTTGAGGGCGACGTCTTCCACCACCAGCACGTCCAGGGCCGGCGCCGGCTCGATGATCACGTCGGAGCGCGGCACTATGCCCGGCGCCAGCATGATTTCGAACCAGAAGGTGCTGCCTTCGCCTTCCAGGCTCTCCACGCCGATCTCGCCGCCCATGGCTTCCACCAGCCGCTTGCTGATCGCCAACCCCAGCCCGGTGCCGCCGTAGCGCCGCGCCACCTCGTCGCTGGCCTGGGTGAAACGCTGGAAGATTTTCTCCTGCTGCTCGGCGGAGATGCCGATGCCGTCGTCGGTCACGCTGAAGCGCAGGCGCTGCCCGGCGTCTCCGCCTTCGAGCACGGCCACCTCCAGCAATACCTCGCCCTCTTCGGTGAACTTCACCGCGTTGGCCAGCAGGTTGCTCAGCACCTGACGCAGGAACTGCTCGGCGCCGCGACAACCGTCCTGCACCTGGGGCTCGACGCGCAGGCGCAGGCAGGTGCCGTTGTCCTCGGCGCGCGGCTCCAGCAGGGTCACCACGTCATCGAGCAGGCGACGCAGGGAGAAATCCACCAGCTCGGGCTGGCTGGCGCCGTCTTCCAGCTTGGCGAAATGCAGCACCTCGTTGAGGATCGCCAGCAGCCCTTCGCCGGCGGTGGACAACGCCTGCAGGCGGCGCCGGTCCAACTCGCCCAGAGGCGCGGCGCGCAGCAGCTCGGCCATGCCGAGGATGCCGTTGAGGGGCGTACGGATCTCGTGGCTCATGGTGGCGAGGAAGCGGCTCTTGGCACGGTTGGCCGCCTCGGCTTCCTCCTTGGCGCGGCGCAGGCTGGCGGTACGCCGCTCGACCCGGCGCTGCAGCTCGTCGCGCTTGCTCTGCAGGGCTTCACGGTCGGCCTCACGCCGTCGCAGTTCGGCACGCAGGGCACGACGCAAACCATCGAGTGCATCGGCGACGGTGTCGATCTCGTCCTCTTCACCTGAGCGTTTCTTGGCCAGCGCCAGCTCGGTGCCCAGGTCGCCGCCGGTGAGCCCACGGACGAAGTCGGCCATGGCGCGCAGGTGGCGGGTGACCAGGCTGTGGAACAGCCAGCTCAGCGCCACCGCCAGGCCGCAGAGAAACACGCCCATCCACAACAGGCTGGTCAGCCCGCCGTGGAGCAGGCGCAGGTAGACGGCGCCGAGGTCGATGCTGATTTCCAGCTCGCCCAGGTCGCGGCGCTCGCCATCCGGCGGCTGGAAGGCCAGCGCATAGCGCTCGACGCGGAACGGCCCGCGCGGGTCGTCGGCGTCCTGCACCAGGTTGAAGTCGGCGCTGCGCAGGCGCACCTGGGCGATGTCGGGGAAGTCGGCCAGGCCGTGCAGCTGCACGTTGAGCTGCTCCTGGTTGAGGTCCCAAAGGCTGCGTTCGAAGCTGGCCAGATAGCCGACGCGGACCAGCTCCAGCCGGGTGTCGATGTCGCGCATCTCGCGGCGGTATTCGAAGTACAGCTGCACCGCGCTGGCCAGCACGGTGAAGCACAGGCTGAACAGCAGCACCCGCAGCAGCAGGCGCCGGGCCAGGCCGCCGGGCAGCTTCATCGCGGCACCCCGTCGCCGGCGAGCATGGCGCGGTAGTCGTGCTCGCTCTGCTGCAGCCAGCGGGCGACACTGCCGTCGTCCACACGCTGCTTCAGCAGCGCGTCGATCTCCTCCATCCGCGCCGCCAGCGGCGAATGGCGGGAGACGGCGATGCGCAGGTAATCCACGGTCAACGGTCGGGGCAGCGCGGCGATGTCCTGGCCGCCGGCCAGTTGCTCGACGAACAGGGTACCCGTGCGCCGCTCGTGGGCGATGAAGTCGATGCGCTGGCGGATCAGCTTGCCGAAGTTCTGCCGGCTGTCGGAGACCCATTCGACATTGCCGTGCTCGGCGACGAAATGGTCGAACTCCGGCCCGTAGCTTTCGCCGAACAGCAGCCCGCCACGGTAATTGGCGAGGTCGCCGAGCTGGTCGAAACGCACCAGCTTGCGGCGGTTGTAGAAGATCGCGACTTCCTCGCGCAGCACCGGCACTCGGGAGAACAGCAGGCCATCGTCACGCTGCGGGGTCTGGTAGGCGAGCACCACGTCGACGCGGCCTTCGGCGGCGTCCAGCAGGCAGCGCTTCCAATTGCCCAGTACCACGGTCTGCACTTCGTAGCCCAGCCCGCCAAGCACACTGCGCACGGTCTGCGGCGCCAGCCCGCGAACTTCATGGCCATCAGTCCAGGAAATGGGGGGGTAGACGGGGTAGTCGCAGTAGCGGATGGGCTGGGCGGCTTGGGTGGCGGTGCAGAAGAGCAAAGCCAGGAAATACAGGAGGAACTGGAGCGGGGATTTCCCTCTCCCTGACCCTGGCTGCGCGCCCCGCTTCGAAGGGAGAGGGGACTGCTCCAAGCCCTTCCAGATCATTGTGCTGGCTCAGGCGTCGGCGGGCGTGGCGGTGAACAGGTAGCCGGCGCCGTGGATGGTGATGATCAGTTCGGGCTCGGCCGGGTCGTCGCGCAGTTTGCGGCGCAGGCGACCGACCAGCACATCAATGGAGCGGTCGTTGGGCAGCCATTCGCGGTTGCGGATCTGGTCCATCAGCTGATCGCGGCTCAGGGTGTGGCCGGTGTTGCGCAGGAATACGCCGAGCAGCTGGAACTCGCCGTGGGTCAGCGGGGTTTCGCTGCCGCCGGCGTCGATCAGGCGGCGGCGGTCCGGGTCCAGCGTCCAGTGGGCGAAGCGCTTGTGGTTCTGCCGGCTGCTGCCCTGGACGGGCGCGGCGGCGGGCTGGCGGGCGTGGCGCACGCGGCGGATCAGGTTCTTCGCACGGGACACCAGCTCGCGGGGGTTCAGCGGCTTGATCACGTAGTCATCGGCGCCGCATTCCAGGCCAACGATGCGATCAATGTCATCGTTGCGCCCGGTGATCAGGATGATGCCGACCTCCGAACGCACGCGCAGCTCGCGGGTCAGGGTCAGGCCGTCCTTGCCGGGCAGGCGGATGTCGAGCATCACCAGGTCGATGGGCTGGCCGGCCTGCTCGGCTTCGGCCAGGTACGCCTCGGCCTGTTCGGCGGCGCCGGCGCAAAGCACGTCATAGCCTTCCTCGCCGAGGTAGGCCTGGAGGAGCTCGCGAATCACCGGATCGTCGTCGACGATCAGTACACGGGAAGTCATCGCAATACCCTGCTGAGGCCGCCGCTCGTGACGGGGCCGTTCTTGTTATGCGTGGAGGTAGAGCTGTAGGAACTGTCCTGCAGATGGCGGCAGGTTACCGCCCGCTGAACAATCGATCAACAGACTCCCGACGCCCGACAGAAGCGCTGCCGGCCGCCGTACTGGAGACCATCCACCCAGGCTTCGCAGATCTGCACGCCCTGTTCCGGGGTGAAGGTATTGGGGTTCAGACCGGACTCCAGCCACAACCCGTCGAGCAAGGCGCTGAGGGCAATCGCGGCCAGTTCCGCGTCGAAATCCGCCCACTCCTGCTCTTTCGCCAGTTCGTTCAGCGCCTGCGTCAGCAGCGCGCGGTACTCGCCGTAGGAATGATCGTGCGCCTTGTTGATTTCCTCGGCCGTCTTCACCGCGCCCCAGAACGCCAGCCAGGCATCCAGCAGTTGCGGGTCGAGCAGCTCGGCGGAAAACGACGCGCGAAAGAACGCCGACAGCCGTGCGCGGGCATCCGGCGCCGCCTCGGCAATGGCCTCGCGCAGCAGCTGCATGACCCGCCCGGTAACGGTCAGGTAGGCCTCGGCCACCAACTCGTCCTTGCCCGAATAGTGGTGGTTGATCAGCCCCACCGAGACCCCGGCCTCGGCGCAGATCTTGCGTATGGATGCTCCCTGGAAGCCATGGCGTTTCAGGCACGCGAGGGTGGCCTCGATCAGCAGCGCCTTGCGCTGTTCCGGCTCCAGTCGGGTAAAGCGGACTTCCTCGTTCATGCCTGGCTCCTAAGGTTTCAGGTGGCCAATCTGAACGATTGTTCGATTAGGCGCCAGTACCTACCCGTTCGGGGAATGGCCGGGGAACCGGCCCTGGTCGAGAGTGGCTTCATCCGCGATATCTCCAATCCATAACAAAATCAAAGGTGGGACTGACATGCAGAAAACGCTCGCAGCAGTACTCAGCGCGGCGCTGGCGACCTTGCCGGCACTGGGTCACGGGGAGGATGCCGAAGGCGCGAAGACGCTGCGGCTGTATAACTGGACCGACTACATCGGCGAACACACCATCGCCGATTTCGAGAAGGAAACCGGGATCAAGGTGGTCTACGACACCTTCGATTCCTACGAGACCGTGCAGGGCAAACTGCTGCCCGGCCGCTCGGGCTACGACCTGGTGGTGCTCAACGCCGCCCTGGTCCCGCCGCTGCTCAAGGCGGGCGTCTTCCAGCCGCTGGACAAGTCCAAGCTGCCCAGCTGGAACAACCTCGACGCGGATGTGCTCAAGCACCTGGACCACTACGATCCGGGCGTGCAGTACTCTGCGCCCTACACCTGGGGCAGCAACGGCATCACCTACAACATCGACAAGATCAAGCAGCGCATGCCCGACGCCCCCATCGGCTCGCTGGCGATGCTGTTCGATCCGAAGATCGTGTCGAAATTCGCCGATTGCGGGGTGACCATCATCGACTCCCCCACCGACGTGATCCCGCTGGCCCTGGCCTACCTCAAGCGCGACCCCAACAGCGCGCTGCCCGAGGACCTCAAGGCCGCCCAGGACCTGCTGCAATCGATCCGCCCGTACATCCGCAAGTTCGACTCCACCAGCTACCTGAACGGCCTGGCCAACGGCGACCAGTGCATGGCGATGACCTGGTCCGGCGACTACGCCACCGCCCAGGCCCGCGCCGACGAAGCCGGCGCCAAGGTCAAGCTGGGCTACTTCGTGCCCAAGGAAGGCTCGCTGATCTGGTTCGACGACTTCTACATCCCGGCCGACGCGCCACACGTGGCAAACGCCCACAAGTTCATCGAATACATGCTGCAGCCCAAGGTGGCCGCCGGCGTCGCCGACTACATCCGCTACGCCTCCAGCAACGCCGCCGCCACCCCGCTGCTGGCCGCCGAAGTGCGCAACGACCCGGCGATCTACCCCGACGCCGAGACCCGCGCCCGCCTGTTCACCCAGAAAGTGCAGACCCCCAAGGCGACCCGCCTGATCACCCGTACCTGGAACGCGGTGAAGACCGGGACCTGATGGCGCAAGACCCCAAGCCCCCTCTCCCCAGCCCTCTCCCTGAAGGGAGAGGGGGCCAAGTGGAGTCTCCGGAAATCACGGCGGCATCCTGAAAGTAACGAGCAACACGATCAACAAGGAGGTTCGGAGCCCCCACGCACTCCGAACAGTCCCCTCTCCCTTCAGGGAGAGGGTTAGGGAGAGGGCAGAACGCCCAACCGAATAACGAAAGTCCGAGGTAAAGCAGATGACCACCCCAACCCCAGCCTTCTTCGCCCAGTTCAACGACGAGCAGCTGGTCGCCGCCGACAAAGCCCACTACATGCACGGCTACCACGTGTTCGACGATCACCGGGTCAACGGTGCGCTGAACATCGCCGCCGGCGAGGGCGCCTACATCTACGACACCAAGGGCAATCGCTACCTGGACGCCGTGGGCGGCATGTGGTGCACAAACATCGGCCTGGGCCGCGCGGAAATGGCTGATGCCATCGCCGAGCAGGTACGCAAGCTGGCCTACTCCAATCCCTTCTGCGACATGGCCAACGTCACCGCCATCCAGCTCTGCGAAAAACTCGCCGAACTGGCGCCGGGCGACCTCGACCACGTGTTCCTCACCACCGGCGGCTCCACCGCCGTGGACACCGCCTACCGCCTGATCCAGTACTACCAGAACTGCCGCGGCAAGCACGAGAAGAAGCACATCATCAGCCGCGTCAACGCCTACCACGGCTCGACCTTCCTCACCATGTCGCTGGGCGGCAAGGTCGCCGACCATCCGGCCGAGTTCGACTTCCTCAAGGACGTCATCCACCACATCTCCTGCCCCAACCCCTACCGCGCGCCGGAAGGGATGACCGAGGGCGACTTCCTCGAATTCCTGGTCAAGGAGTTCGAAGACAAGATTCTCGAACTGGGCCAGGACAAGGTCGCTGCCTTCTTCGCCGAGCCGATCATGGGCTCGGGCGGCGTGATCATTCCGCCCAAGGGCTACCACCAACGCATGTGGCAGGTCTGCCAGAAGTACGACGTGCTCTACGTCGCCGACGAGGTGGTGACCTCCTTCGGCCGCCTCGGCGCCTTCTTCGCCTCCGAGGACGTATTCGGCATGCAGCCGGACATCATCACCACCGCCAAGGGCCTGACCTCCGGCTACCTGCCGCTGGGCGCGTGCATCTTCTCCGACCGCATCTGGAAGGTGATCGGCGAGGCCGACAAGGGCCGCTGCTTCGCCCACGGTTTCACCTACAGCGGGCACCCGGTGAGCTGCGTCTCGGCGCTGAAGAACATCGAAATCATCGAGCGTGAAAATCTGCTGGAGCACGTGAAGGACGTCGGCGGCTACCTGGAGCAGCGCCTGCAGGAACTGGCCGACCTGCCGCTGGTGGGCAGCGTGCGTTGCCAGAAACTGATGGCCTGCGTCGAGTTCGTCGCCGACAAGCGCAGCAAGGTGCTCTTCCCCGAGGAGCTGAACATCGGCGAGAAGATCCACCTGCGCGCCCAGGCCAAGGGCCTTCTGGTGCGGCCGATCGTGCATCTGAACGTGATGTCGCCGCCGCTGACCATCACCCGCGAGCAGGTCGACGAGATCGTCGACACCCTGCGCGAGTCGATCCTCGAGGCCGCCGAAGACCTTCAGCGCAGCGGTGATTACGCGGGGCACTGATGATCGATCCGAGGATTTTGCCTACACCCCGGCAGCCCTTTAGACTGCCGGACATGAGCGAATCCCAGGCGCTGAGCGAAACGTCCGACGCACCCGCCCTGCATGCCTGGCATGCGGGGCTGGCGCGCGCCCTGGCCAGCGTCGGCGAAGTCGTCTTCGTCGAACGCCTGGCCGACGCCCTGGGCTGCCTGGTACCGGTGGAGTCTGTGATGCTCGGCCTCGAACAGCGCGGCCAGCCACCGCAGCCGCTCTACCATCGCGGCGTCCACCCGGAGCATCACGAGGCCCTGGTCGACCGCTACTACGCCCGCGGCTACCTGCTCGACCCCTTCTGCCTGGCCATGGAAGACGGCCTCACCGAAGGCTTCTACCCGCTGGCCGACATCGCTCCGGACGATTTCTTCGCCAGCGAGTACTACAAGACCTACTACCTCAAGTTCGGCTGCACCGAGGACTGCCACTTCATCATCGACCTCGGCGAGACACGCAAGGTCTCGCTGTGCCTGTACCAGGGCGAGAGTGGCGCGCGCTTCAGCGAAACCCAGCTGGACCTGCTGGCCACCGCCCTGCCGCTGGTGCGCGAGCTGTTCCGCCAGTTCGAGCGCAATGGCGGGCTGGACCTGCTGCTGGCCGGGCGCGGCGTGAAAGTCAGCGCGCCGGATGACCAGGCGCCGCTGAACCGGCACATCCGCGCGGCCTTCATGAACTTCGGCGCCGACCTGCTCACCGAGCGCGAACGGGAGATCGCCCACCTGCTGCTGCGCGGTCACTCGGTGAAATCCAGCGCGCGGGTGCTGGATATCTCGCCGGAAACCGTGCGCATGCACCGCAAGCACCTCTATACCAAGCTGGCGATCAACTCCCAGGCCGAGCTGTTCTCGCTGTTCATCGACTGGCTCACCGGCGGTGTGAGCGCGGCCTGACACCTGCGACTCCCGCCAAGCTCACGACCGTACGGATTTCGATACCAACCGATGCGGCGGCGCGCCCGGAAATCTGCCAACCTATGACCTTTCCCGCTGTCTGACCCGTGCCCCACCACCAGGAGAGCTTCCCGATGCCCCGCCGCTGGCTACCCGCCTTGCTGTTGGCCGCCGCCCTGCCGCTGCACGCCGCCGAATCCAAACCCACCTACGGCCCGGAACTGGAGCGCTTCAACTACGCCTTCCCGGTCGGTCACTACAGCTTCGCGTCCCAGGGCCACCACATGCACATGGCCTACATCGACGTGAAGCCCAAGAAGCAGCCCAACGGCCGCACCGTGGTGCTGCTGCACGGCAAGAACTTCTGCGCCGGCACCTGGGAAACCACCATCGCCGCCCTGAGCGATGCCGGCTACCGCGTGGTGGCGCCGGATCAGATCGGCTTCTGCAAGTCGACCAAGCCCGAGCGCTACCAGTACAGCTTCCAGCAGCTGGCGACCAACACCCACGCCCTGCTCGAGCACCTGAAGGTCGGCAAGGTCACCCTGCTGGGCCACTCCACCGGCGGCATGCTCGCTACCCGCTACGCGCTGATGTATCCGCAGCAGGTCGAGCAGCTGGCCATGGTCAACCCCATCGGCCTGGAAGACTGGAAAGCCCTGGGCGTGCCATACCGTACCCCGGACCAGTGGTACGAGCGCGAGCTGAAGACCAGCGCCGAGAGCATCCGCCAATACGAGCAGGCGACCTACTACGCCGGCCAGTGGAAGCCCGAGTACGACAAGTGGGTGAACATGCTCGCCGGCCTGTTCAACGGCGCCGGCCACGAGCGCGTGGCGTGGAACTCGGCGCTGCTCTACGACATGATTTTCACCCAGCCGGTGGTCTACGAATTCGGCCAGCTGAAGATGCCGACCCTGCTGCTGATCGGCACCAGGGACAACACCGCCATCGGCAAGGACCTGGCCCCGGACGATCTGAAGGCCAAGCTGGGTAACTACGCCGAGCTGGGCAAGGCCACCGCCAAGGCCATCCCCAATGCGACCCTGGTGGAGTTCGACGACATGGGCCACGCGCCGCAGATCCAGGACCCGAAGCGCTTCCATGACGCGCTGCTCAAGGGTTTGGCGGACCTCAAGCACTGATCGATATGCCGGGCTAGTTGAACGTAGGATGGTGTGGAGCGAAGCGATACCCATCGATTCGCCCCGCCATCAGCATGGGTATCGCTGCGCTCCACCCATCCTACAAAAGCGCTCGGGCGCTGACCTGTAGGATCGCGCCCGCAGGGCGCACCAGCAGGTGAATACCGTTGCCAGCCCCAACAAAAACGCCGGCTCCCTTCACAGGGAGCCGGCGTTTTTCATTAGGGCGAAGAATCAGCCCAGGTTCTTGCCCAGCAGCGCGTGGTACAGCTCGCTGTCGCCGAGCACGCCGACGACGCGGCTCTGCTCCTGCAGCACCAGCTTGTGGCCGGTCTGGTAGCGGATCTGCAGCGCGTCGCGCATGCGGATGTTGACGTCCACCAGGGTCGGCTCGTGCTTGAGCTTCTCCACCGGGTCGCCCGGGCGCCATTGCTGCAGGTCGATGATGTTGCTGCCCTGGCGAGCGGTCTTGATCTGGTTCGATTCGGTCAGGCCCAGCCAGCAGTCGCGGCCCTGGTCGAAGCACACCTCGTCGGCCTGGCGGCGGCACTGGTCCAGGCCACGCATCAGGCTGGAGCCGCACAGCACGTTGAGCGGGTTGGTGTGGGCGACGAAGGTGCGCACATAGTCATCCGCCGGGCTGAGGACGATTTCCTCGGGCTTGCCGTGCTGGATGATGCGGCCGTCCTTCATGATCGCAATGCGCGTGCCGATCTTCAGTGCCTCGTCCAGGTCGTGGCTGACGAAGACGATGGTCTTGTGCAGCTGGCGTTGCAGCACCAGCAGTTCATCCTGCAGCTGCTGGCGGATCAGCGGGTCCAGCGCGGAGAAGGGTTCGTCCATCAGCAGGATGTCGCCATCCATCGCCAGCGCGCGGGCCAGGCCGACGCGCTGCTGCATGCCGCCGGAGAGTGAATCCGGGCGCTTGTCGCGCCACTGCGACAGGCCGACCAGTTCCAGCTTCTCGTCGATCACCTTCTTCCGCTCGTTGGCCGGGCGGCCCTGCATCTCCAGGCCGAAACCGATGTTCTCGGCCACGGTCAGCCAGGGCATCAGTGCGAACTTCTGGAACACCATGGCGATGCGCTTGGTGCGCATGGTCTTGAGCGCCGCCGGCGAGCAGTTGGCGATATCCACCTGCTGGCCCTCGTGCTCGATCAGCAGCTTGCCGCGGCTGACCCGGTTGAGGCCGTTGATGCAACGCAGCAGGCTGGACTTGCCCGAGCCCGACAGGCCCATCATCACGCAGATTTCGCCGCGTTCGACATCCAGGCAGGCATCCTCGACACCCAGCACCTGGCCGGTGCGCTTGAGGATTTCCTCCCGGCCCAGGCCCTGGTCCAGCAGCTTGAGCGCTTCCTTGGTGTGGGTGCCGAAAATCACATCCACATGTTCGAATCGAATCGCCGACATAGTACTTACCTCCCCCGCAGCGAACGTTGCTTGCACACCCGGTCGAGCAGGATGGCGAGCAGGACGATGGCCAGACCGGCCTCGAAGCCGAGGGAAATGTCCGCGGTGTTGAGCGCGTTGACCACCGGCTTGCCGAGGCCATCAGCACCCACCAGCGCGGCGATAACCACCATCGACAGCGACAACATGATGCATTGGGTGATCCCCGCGCCGATGCTCGGCATGGCGTGCGGCAACTCGATGCGCGTCAGCAGTTGCCAGCGCGAGCAGCCGAAGGCCTTGCCGGCGTCCATCAGCTCCGCCGGCACGTCCTGGATACCCAGGCAGGTCAGGCGGATGGGCGCGGCGATGGCGAAGATCACCGTGGAGATCAGACCCGGAACCACACCCAGGCCGAACAGGGTCAGGGTGGGGATCAGGTAGACGAAGGTGGGCACCGTCTGCATCAGGTCCAGCAGCGGCCTCAGCCCGGTGTAGAACCAGGGCTTGTGCGCCGCCAGGATGCCCAGCGGCACCCCGACGGCAATACACACCACCGTGGCGAAGATCACCTGCGCCAGGGTCTCCATGGTTTCCTGCCAGTACCCCAGGTTGAGGATCAGCAGCAGCGAGGCCAGGGCGAATACGGCAAGCCCCCAGCTGCGCTGGATGTAGAACACCAGGAAGACCATCAGCGCGATCAGCGCCAGCGGGTTGAACCAGAGCAGGCTGTTGGTGACGCCGTGGATGAGGAACTCGAGGGTGTCGGAAATCTTGTCGAACACCGACGCGCCATGTTGCGTGAGCCAGTCGACGAAGGCGGCGATATGCTCGCCCAGCGGTAACTTGTGGTCAGTCAGAAACATAATGCGGGCCCATCAGAAGCTTGAGGAATCGGCCAACGGCAATGATTTCGGCACTTATTTAGCGAATGCCACCTTGGCTGCCGCCAAGGCCGGTTTGCCGTCACGGGTGGTCACGCCGGCGAGCCAGGCGTCGAGCAGTTCCGGATGGTCCTTCAACCAGGCTTTTGCCGCCTCTTCGGGCTTCTTGCCCCCGTTGAGCACGGCGTCCATGAGTTTGTTTTCCATGTCCAGGGTGAAGGTCAGGTTGGTCAGCAGCTTGCCGACGTTGGAGCATTCCTGGACGTAACCCTTGCGCACGTTGGTGTAGATGGTCGCGCCGCCGTAGTTGGGACCGAACACGTCGTCCCCGCCTTCGAGGTACTTCATCTTGAAGCGGGTGTTCATCGGATGCGGTTCCCAGCCCAGGAACACGATCCACTGGTTGCGGCGGTCGGCGCGCCCGACCTGCGAGAGCATGCCGGCCTCACTGGACTCCACCAGCTTGAACTTGCCCAGGTCGAACTGGTTCTTGTCCAGCATGCCCTGGACCAGGCGGTTGCCGTCGTTGCCCGGCTCGATGCCGTAGATCTTGTTGCCCAGCTTGTCGGCGTACTTGCTGATATCCGCGAAGGACTTCAGCCCGCCGTCGTAAGCGGCCTGGGTGACGGCCAGGGTGTACTTGGCGCCCTCGAGGTTGGCTTTCACCGTCTCTACCGAGCCATTGTCGGCGTAGGGCTTGATGTCGTTGGCCATGCTCGGCATCCAGTTGCCGAGGAACACGTCGAGATCCTTGTTCGCCAGCGACTTGTAGGTCACCGGCACGGACAACATGGTCACCTTGGTGGTGTAGCCAAGCGACTCGAGCACCTGACGGGTAGTAGCGGTGGTCACGGTAATGTCGGTCCAGCCGACGTCGGAGAAGCGAACCGTGCCGCACGACTCAGGTTCAGCGGCCTGAACCGCCAGCGGTGCGCAAACGGACACAGCAGCCAGCAGCAAAGACTTGCAACCTTTCATGAGCGTACTCCTCTGCGGGGTGGGGCGCCGGCGCTGCCCACAGTGGGGCGCGGCGGTCTGAATTATGAGTGGGACCTCGGGGCGCAGGTCCTTTTGTTGTCATTTCGTAAACGATCATGGAACAGGAAAATTTCGTCGCCTACCGGGTGGGTCGCATCCAGTGCAGGCGAAGTCGTATTCAGCACCAGCCATGTCGCATCCAGTGGAAAGGCCCGGTTCCAGCGACTTCCAGAGGCCCGGATCATTCCATGGCGGCGGTTTTCTGGCCCCCTGGCGCCGCGCCCGATGAGCTCGGAGCGACACCCTGCAGCCAGCTGTCCTGTACCTGCGGGTTGGCTTTGAGCCAACTCTTGGCGGCCTGGCGGGGATTGCGTCGCTCGTTGAGCACCGCATCCATCAACTGGTTCTCCATCGCCAGGTCGAATTTCAGGTTCTTCAGCAGCCGCGCGACATTGGGGCACTCCTGAAGATAGCCTGCTCTGACGTTGGTGAAGACCGTCGCACCGCCATAGTTGGGACCGAAGTAGGAATCCCCTCCCTCCAGATAGTTCATTTGGATTCGGGTATTCATCGGGTGCGGCTCCCAGCCCAGGAACACGATGGCCTGCTTCAAGGCCCCGGCTCGCTTGACGTAGGCCAGCATGTCGGCCTCGCTGGATTCCACCAGTTTGAAGTCGCCCAGGCCGAAGGCTTTCTCCTTGATCATCTTCTGGATCAGCTGGTTGCCGTCGTTGCCCGGCTCGATGCCGTAAATGCGCCCGCCCAGCTGCTCCTTGAATTTTGCGATATCGGCAAAAGTCTTCAGGCCCGCCTCATAGGCATAGCGCGGCACCGCGAGGGTGTACTTGGCGCCTTCGAGGTTGGCACCCACGGTTTCCACCTGGCCCTTGTCGGCGAATGGCTTGAGGTCGTTCGCCATGCTCGGCATCCAGTTGCCGAGGAACACGTCGATCTTCTTCTCCGACATCGCCTTGTAGGTGTCCGGCACCGACAGCCGAACCACCTGCGTGCGGTAGCCCTGGTGGCTGAGCACCAGGCGGGTCACCGCGGTGGTCACGGTGATGTCGGTCCAGCCGACATCGGCGAAGCGCACCACGGCGCAGGATTCGGGTTCGGCGGCGCGCACGACGCCCGGAAGTACCACGGATAACGCCAACAGCGACGACACAAGACTCTTCATGAGACCAGCCTCTGACTGCGGAGAATGGGGGTGGATACGGGCGAACGCGGCCGTTCGTCGGTGGAGGATCATGGAACAGCGAAGCCGCCTGCGCCTATCGACCGGTCGTGGTTCGCGGCGCTCGCGTCGTAAAGAGGCAAGCTTTCGTCGGCCCCGGAACAGGTGGCTGCGCGCCCCGCACCGACGGGGTGCGCAGGCGGCGTTATTGGATACGGCCGCGTCGCCGATGGACGCAGCCGGCGCCGGACTTGGGTCGATGATGGCCGGGCATCGCGGGCACAGGGACGTGCCTACTCACCCCTCAAGAGATGCTCTCCCATGGATGTGCAGCTCGCCCGGAGTCCGGCATGGCAATCAGTGTGTTCGACCTGTTCAAGATCGGTATCGGCCCTTCCAGTTCGCACACGGTCGGCCCCATGCGCGCCGCCGCGCTGTTCGTCGGCGCCCTGCGCGAACGGCAGATGCTCGAACGCACCAGCCGCGTGGAAGTCCGCCTGTATGGCTCGCTGTCCGCCACCGGCGTCGGCCACGGCACCGATCGTGCGGTGATCATGGGCCTGATGGGCGAATGGCCGGATCGCATCGACCCGAGCCAGATCGAACCGCGCATGGCGCAATTGCGCAGCAGCGGCGAACTGCTGCTGGCCGGCAGCCGGGCGATCCCCTTCGACTGGGTCCGCGACATGCGCCTGCTCGAGGAGAACCTGCCCTACCACCCCAACGCCATGCGCCTGACCGCCATCGAAGGCGACCATGTGCTGCACAGCGACACCTACTACTCCATCGGCGGCGGCTTCGTGGTCGACGAGGAACAGGCCGCCTCCGGCAGCCTCGACACCGACAACACCGTGCTGCCCTACGACTTCGCCAGCGCCGCCGAACTGCTCATGCTCTGCCGCCGCCACAACCTGCGCGTGTCCGAGCTGATGATGGCCAACGAGCGCATGTGGCGCAGCGAAACCGATATCCGCGAAGGCCTCAAGAGCATCTGGCAGGCCATGCGCGACTGCGTGGAGAACGGCCTGCGCCACGAAGGCATCCTCCCCGGCGGCCTCAACGTCCAGCGCCGCGCCGCGCGCCTGCACCGCAACCTGCAGGAAATCGGCAAGCCCAACGTCATCGGCTCGACGCTCTCCGCCATGGAATGGGTCAACCTCTTCGCCCTCGCGGTGAACGAGGAAAACGCCGCCGGCGGGCGCATGGTCACCGCGCCCACCAACGGCGCGGCCGGCATCATCCCGGCGGTGCTGCACTACTACATGCGCTTCAACCCCGACGCCAGCGACGACGACGTCACCAACTACCTGCTGGCCGCCGCCGCCGTCGGCATCCTGTGCAAGAAGAACGCCTCCATTTCCGGCGCCGAAGTCGGCTGCCAGGGCGAAGTCGGCTCCGCCTGCGCCATGGCCGCAGCGGGTCTGGCCGAGGTGCTCGGCGCCTCCCCCGAACAGGTGGAGAACGCCGCCGAGATCGGCCTGGAGCACAACCTGGGCCTCACCTGCGACCCGGTCGGCGGCCTCGTCCAGGTGCCCTGCATCGAACGCAACGCCATCGCCGCGGTGAAGGCCATCAACGCCGCGCAGATGGCCCTGCGCGGCGATGGACAGCACTTCATCAGCCTCGACCAGGTGATCCGCACCATGCGCAACACCGGCGCCGACATGCACGACAAGTACAAGGAAACCTCGCGCGGCGGATTGGCCGTCAGCATCATCGAGTGCTGACCCTCAATCGACCACGCCAGCCCCGGCGCGCCCCCTGATGGCGCAAGCGGTACGCCCGTCCCGACCAGACAGCGGGCGTTACCGTTCCGGGCACAGCACCACCAGCCCCGTGACCGGTGAGTGCTACCAAAAACCCCAGGCCACGATCCATGCGTATTTGCGACCTTCGAGGCGTCGCATTCCGGACCTGCAAAAACGGCATTCCCATGCCGTTTTCTTTTTTAGTTGAACGCCCATTCAACCTAGGCACGGCATTTGCCTTGTCATAGGCAGCGAGAACAGAGGAACCGCCCGGGCCAACCCCGAGGCCGATTCCCGAACAGAACAACAAGCATAAGAAACGCCTCCCGTGAGGCGACTGTGACTAGCGTGAGGTGACTGAATGAACGCGTTCAACCCCGGAGTTCCCCCGCAAAACCGAGCTCCGCAGTCCATCGGCTTCCTGCTGCTGGACAACTTCACCCTGATCTCCCTGGCCTCGGCGGTGGAACCGCTGCGCATGGCCAACCAGCTCTCCGGACGCGAACTCTACCGCTGGCACACCCTGAGCCTCGACGGCCGCCAGGTCTGGGCCAGCGACGGCCTGCAGATCACCCCCGACGCAGCCTGCGACAGCGCCCCGCAGATGGACACGCTGATCGTGGTCGGCGGCGTCGGCATCCAGCGCAGCGTCACCCGCGAACACACCACCTTCCTCCAGGCCCAGGCGCGCCTGGGTCGCAAGCTCGGCGCCGTGTGCACCGGCAGCTGGGCCCTGGCCCGCGCCGGCCTGCTCGACGGCTACGACTGCTCGGTGCACTGGGAATGCCTGGCCGCCATGCAGGAAGCCTTCCCTCGCGTGGCGATGAGCACCCGGCTGTTCTCCATCGACCGCAACCGCTTCACCTCCTCCGGCGGCACCGCGCCGATGGACATGATGCTGCACCTGATCGGCCGCGAGCATGGCCGCGAACTCTCGGCGGCGATCTCCGAGATGTTCATCTACGAGCGCATCCGCAACGAGCAGGACCACCAGCGCGTGCCGCTCAAGCACATGCTCGGCACTAACCAGCCCAAGCTGCAGGAAATCGTCGCGCTGATGGAAGCCAACCTCGAGGAGCCCATCGACCTCGACGAACTGGCCGTCTACGTCAACGTCTCGCGCCGCCAGCTCGAGCGCCTGTTCCAGAAGTACCTGCACTGCTCGCCGTCGCGCTACTACCTGAAACTGCGCCTGATCCGCGCGCGCCAGCTGCTCAAGCAGACCTCGATGTCGATCATCGAAGTCGCCTCGGTGTGCGGCTTCGTCTCCACCCCGCACTTCTCCAAGTGCTACCGCGAATACTTCGGCATCCCGCCGCGCGACGAGCGCCAGGGCCAGCCCATCGGCCAGCCGGTCATGGTCATGCCCATTCCGCAGGACCTCGCCCTCATGCCCAACTCCTCGGCCATCTCCGCGCTCAGCCAGGCCCAGGGCGAATCCACCTTCGCCAGCGTGCGGGTGCTCTAAGACACCCCTGAGTACCCACGGCCACCCTCTTGCGCCGAACAGCCCCCTCTCCCTCTGGGAGAGGGTTGGGGTGAGGGCCAGCCCAACTCCGGCCAACCCCGCAGGAGCGGACTCCGTCCGCGATAGCCCCACTCTCGCACCGTCGCCCACCCATCGCGGATAAATCCGCTCCTACGCCGGGCAGGCCCTACCCACGCCCATCCAGCTCCATCAACCGCGCCGCATCGGTAAACCGCACCCACAACCGCCCCTGCCAATCCAGCAAGGCAATGTGCTGCCCCTGCACCTCCCGGAACTTGTGGCGCGGCAACAGCGCGTTGTCCTGCTGCGCCGCGCGCAGCGCCGGCACTACCTCGTTGCTCAGCCACTGCCGCAGGCTGCGGTTCTCCGGGTGGTACAGGTGCAGCAACAACAGCGCATACACCCCGCTCTCGCTCACCAGCAGCTCATCCTCGGCCGCGCCGGCCAGGCGCTCCCAGCGCGACTGGTCCGGCTCCAGCTTGCGCACCAGGTCCACCCCGCGCTTGCTCGCGGTCAGCTTGGTCAGGTCGCGCAGCACGAACCACGGCTGCTGATCCAGCAGCACGCCGCGCAACTGGCGGTTGTAGCGCACGAAAGATTGGGTATTCAGGCCATGTTCGACCGGGAAGGACATCGACGTCATCATGCAGAAGCTCCTTGCTCAAGACAGGAAGCCGCCGCCCGAAACAGCCGAAACAAGGGAGGCGGACCGTGCAAGGGTGGAAAACCAGCTCATACGAACGAAAACCGGCCGGACCGAAGTCCGCCTTACACGATCCGCCATAGACCACCAGAACCATACAGCCCACGAGTGGCTGATCGCTTCTGCTATAGCGGTGTATTCGTATGAGTACAGGTTTCCACACCTGACCACGCCGAAACGCGGTGCGAGGAACGCTACGCAGAGGGCTTGTAGGACCGCAACGCCGGCGCAGTGTAGGGAAACTCCCGCGTTGACCGGAGCAGAAACCCGCCCCAACCAGGGAATTGCCCCACCTGGTGAAAGCCGTCTCAGGAACCCACCGACAGACGCGTAGGGCGCATAACCCGGAACGGGTTATCCGCCAGGACGGCGGATAACGCCTTCGGCGTTATTCGCCCTACCCAGGCTATCGAGCCACGGAGCCGTTGTAGGAGCAACTGTCTTCTTCTGATAGTTCGTCCCTTGGATTTTCCCTCTCCCTAACCCTCTCCCTGAAGGGAGAGGGGACTGGTTCGGTGCCGGCTGAAACCACAGTGCCAGCCGGCACGGATAGCTCCCTCGCCCTTCAGGGAGAGGGAGGGGGGAGAGGGCCGCCCCCGCGCAGAACTTCACAAGCGGGCCATGCCCGCGACCGCACCCATGGGGCGCTCCTGCCGATTGACACTCAGCGCCCCAGACTGAGCTGCCATGACACCCCGAAGCGGTCGCTCACCCAGCCAAAGCGCGAGCTGAAGCCATAGTCGCCCAACGGCATGTAGATGCGCCCGCCCTCGGCCAGCACCGCGAAGATGCGCTCCAGCACATCCCCCGACTCGAACTCCACGAAGATCGAACTGGACGGCGTGAAATCGAAGTCGTGCTTCACCGGGCTGTCCGAGCACATGAATGCCTGCCCGCACACCTCGAACCGCGCCACCTTGATCGTGCCCTCCGGCCCCGGCTCACCGGCGCCATAGCGCTCCACGTGCACCACGCGGGAGTCGGGGAAAGTGGCGAGATACAAATCCAGCGCCGACTGCGCGACGCCGTCCTGGAACATGAGGAAAGGAGTGGCTGTGGTCATGAGGGTTCTCCTGTGAGGGAAGGGGGCAGTCTAGGATATCGGTAGGACGATTCCGGAACGACCGCATTGCCGTGGCCGAAATTAACCTATAAGGTTAATTTCGTCAGATGGACAAACGCACGCCTCACTACAAGCTTCCGCTGATCAGGCTCGCTGTTGCCGAGCGGCGATACCGCTTCACTCGCGTGGCACTGGAAGGCGCCGTCGAACTGGGGCTGGAGTCCACTGAACAGGTCCTGGCGGTCATCACCCGCCTCACCGCGGCGGACTTCTACAAGAGCATGACCACCTACGCCGACCACAGCATCTGGCAAGACGTCTATCGCCCGTGGGTGAACGGCCGGCAGGCGTACGTAAAGCTCACCCTGCGGGGCGACTTGCTCATCGTTTCATTCAAGGAGAAGTGACCATGCTATGTCCGGTCTGCGGCCAGGCCGACCTGGTCCACGCCATCCGCGACTTGCCCTACACGTACAAGGGGCAGTTCACCACCATCGCCCAGGTCGAGGCTGAGTGGTGCGATGCCTGCGGCGAGTCCATCACCGGCCCCACCCAGAGCGAGCGTGTCATGCAGGCCATGGCGGAGCATCGCCGACAGGTGAATCAGGCTACCGGCCACCAGACGCTGATCCGCGAGGTCCGCAAGGAGCTGCTGCACCTGTCCCAGCGTGAAGCGGGAGAGCTGTTCGGTGGAGGCCCGAACGCTTTCAGCCGTTACGAACGCGGCGAAACCGAGCCTCCGGTCGCTCTGGTCAAATTGTTCGGCATCCTTAGGACGCACCCCGAGCTAGCAGAAGAAGTGCGTCAGGACTGAACGATTAGCTGCCGCTAAAGGGGCTTCGGCACCAGCGCCGGCAGCAATTGCCGGGAGATCGCCTCGCGCACGGCGGGCAGCAGGGTCGCATTCCCCGCGAGCATTTCCTCCACCAGGCGGCGCAGCGCCAGCGAGCGCTCCGGGGTCAGGCCGCGCACGGCGTATTCGCAGGCCTGCTCGGCGGTGATGCCCGGCGGCACGGCGAAACCCAGCGCTTGCAGGCGTTCGCGGAAATCGTCCTGGTCGATCAGGTCGGCGTGCATCATCGCGGGTCTCCTTGGGAGCGGCAGGGGTCTGCATCGATTCTGGTAAGCCCGGCGGGGCGCGGCAAGCATCTGTCCGACGGAATGTCCGCGGCGGGCAAGCGCAGGTCGTTTTCGACTAACCGAGGCGGCGGCGCGACGCGCAGACTGGCTTCCATACCCTGCGGCCGGCACCGGCGCCCGCTGCGGGGCCTCGCACACTGAGAGCCCGAACCGGCTCGATTTGTCCCCTGCCGCGCGTCGGGCGCCGCAGGGGATTTTTTTGTCCGGCGTTCGCCGCTTCACTGCTCGCGCTGCAACACCAGAATGCGTGACAGCAGTTCGTCGCGGTCGATGTAGCAGCCCTGCAGGTGGCGTTCGCCGCTGGCCGGGTCGAAGGCGGTGCGGGCGTGCAGGGTGCGACGGTTGTCGAAGCACCACATCTGCCCGGCGCGCAGCTTCTGTTGCAGGCGGAAGCGCGGGTCGCGGGTGAGCGTGAGGAAGGCACGCCAGGCGTGGTACAGCGCGTCCATGCGCTCGGCCGGGGCGTCGAAGGGGCCGCGCAGGAAGTTGGCGATGCGGATTTCGCTGATCTCGCCCCGCGCGTCCAGGGCAATCACCGGCGCCAGGCAGCGGTAGTCGCTGCGACGGTCCTTGTTGCGGAACTCGATGGGCATCTCGCAGAGCGTGCGGAAGTCTTCCGGCGCTTCGTCGCGCAGCGCCTGGGCGATGGCGAAGCCGTCGACGAACACGCTGTCGCCGCCGTCGGCGTTGTTCACCAGGCAATGCAGGAATTGCAGCCCCGGTTGTAACTCGCGGGTCGGCAAATCGGTGTGCAGCGGCAGGTTGAAGGCGGTGTAGGCGTTGCTGTCGGCGGCCGCGGCCTTGGACTTCACGTCGAACAGCACGCCGAAATTGGTCTCGCGAATGAAGGCGATGCGTTGGGCGATGCGATGCAAGGAGCCGGGCGCAGTGGGCACGCCATCCACGCGGCTGAGGCCGAGGTCGCGCAGGGCGAGCATCCATTCCAGCAGTGCCGAGTCGTCATCCATCAACTGGTCGTGCTGGAACACCGGCGCCTCGAAGTCGCGGCGCCAGACGCGGGTGGTCTGGTGTGCGGCGAGGCGTTCGGCGCGGGACTCGTCATCATAGGCGTGGGCGCGCAGCCAGCCCGGGTCGTACTGACTACGGTGACCATCGCTCCAGTGCACACACAGATAGCCCAGTTCGATGGCGGCCCGCTCGGGCGCAAGATCGGCGGGCACGTCGATGATCTCCAGCACCTGCTCACGGGTGATCGCGTAGACGCACTCGCCGCACGGACAGTTGTCGCGCAGCCACTGGTGATGGAAGGGACTGACGCGGCCGTCGTCCCATACCAGGTCGAGGCGGTTGGCCTGCGGGCGCAGCGAGGTCAGCGCGGCGGTCTGTGGATAAGTACGCCAGTCGGCGATGGTGGGACGTTCCAGCGTCGTTTCCATGCTCTTCTCCTTGTCAGCTCAGGCTGCGGCGCAGGGCCGCGATCAGGGCGCCGCGCAGGGCATCCACTTCCGCCACGCGCCGGGCGCGCAGGCAGCCGTGGACGAGCCCGGCACCGGGGAAGTAATCCACCGCCACGCCGGCCTCACGCAGGCGGTCGCGGTACAGCGCGCCGTCGTCGCGCAACGGGTCGAACTGGGCGACGGCGATGAAGGCCGGCGGCAGGCCGCCGAGGTCTTCGGCGAGCAACGGCAGCGCCAGCGGGTCGCGCCGGTCGGCGGGGCGCGAGAGGTAGGCGGCGAGGTAGTCGTCCACCGCCGCACTGGTCATCAGCGGTGCGTCGGCGCAGGTGGTGCGCGAGGGTGTGTCGAGGTTGCCCAGCGCGGGGTAGATCAGCGCCTGGGCCAGCGGCAGCGCTTCACCACTGCCGCGCAGGGCCAGGCACAGCGCGGCGGCGAGGTTGGCGCCGCCGCTGTCGCCGGCGACCGCGATACGGGTTTTATCCACAGGCTCGTCGAGGCCGTCCAGGTGAATCCGCCGCCAGGTGTCGAGGCAGTCGTTGAGGGCCGCGGGATAAGGGTGCTCGGGCGCCAGCCGGTAGCTGATGGCGACCACCAGCGCACCCAGTGCGGCAGCCAGGGGAATGCAGATCATGTCGTGGGTGCGGGCGTTGCCCAGTACCCAGCCGCCGCCGTGGATGTAGAAAATTGTCGGCCAGCCATTCGCCGGCGGCGCGCCTTCGGGCCGGTAGAGGCGCAGCTCCACCAGGCCGTCAGGCTGTACGTCGCGGACCAGCAGGCCCGGCGGAACCGGCGGCGCGAAGGCGGCGGCCATGCGCTCGTAGTTTTCCCGCTGGGCGGCGAGCGTGGGGCCTTCCAGTGGGTGAGCCTCCGTCTCTGTGACGAAGGCCTGCATGGCATCGGACAGCGGATAACGCCGGCTCATGCCCGCTCAGCCCGGCAGGCCGATGACGCGGCCCACGTAATCCGGGCGCGGCAGCGAGCGATGAGCCTCGGCCAGCGCCAGCACGCGCTCGAGCACCACGCCTTCGAAGGGTGCCGAGCGCGCGCCGCCTTCGAGGTTCACGTGCAGCAGCATCTGCTCGGTGGCGGCCAGGGCGAGGTCTTCTCCAGCGCGGTGCAGGCTGTGGAAAACCTGCAGGCGCTTGCGGTCATGGGCGATCAGTTGGGTGCGCACTTCAACCTTCTCACCCTCCTTCACCTCGTGCAGGTAGTTGAGGTGCACCTCGAGAGTGAACAGTGAATTGTTGGTCGCCGCGCGGTGCTCGGCGTCGAGGCCGAGGTGGTCCATCAGGGCGTCGGTGGCGTAGCTGAACAGCAGCAGGTAGAAGGCATCGCGCAGGTGGCCGTTGTAGTCGGTCCACTCGGCGAGGATGGGGGTTTCGTAGGTTTTCAGGGCGTGGGTCATGTTCGCGTCCGAAGAGCCCCTCTCCCCGGCCCTCTCCCTGAAGGGAGAGGGGGTGGTTTGGAGCGAATGATGAACCGTGAGGTTAGTCGGCGAAGGCGAAGCCGTGCCTGGACTTGGTCTCCTTGATCGCCCCGAGCACCGCCAGCAGGCAGTCGTCACGGTAGCGCTCCAGCTCGGCGATGCTGCGGCTGCCCTGCTGCTCGGCGGTGCCTTCCACCACGCGGTCGATCAGGGTGTCGGTCAGTTCCGGGGCGGGCAGGTAGGTCCAGGGCAGCTGCAGCGCCGGGCCGAACTGGGCCATGAAGTGGCGCATCCCGGCATTGCCGCCGGCCAGGGTGTAGGTGAGGAAGGTGCCCATGAAGGACCAGCGCAGGCCGGCGCCGAAACGGATCGCATCGTCGATCTCGCCGGTGCTGGCGACGCCGTCGTTGACCAGGTGCAGCGCCTCGCGCCAGAGCGCTTCGAGCAGGCGGTCTGCGATGAAGCCGGGGACTTCCTTGCGCACGTGCAGCGGGCGCATACCGAGGGATTCGTAGACCTGGATGGCGGCCTGGACGGCTTCCGGCGCGGTCTTCGCGCCGCCCACCACTTCCACCAGCGGCAGCAGGTAGACCGGGTTGAACGGGTGGCCGACCACGCAGCGCTCGGGGTGCGTGGTGTCGGCATAGAACTCGCTGGGCAGCAGGCCCGAGGTGCTGGAGCCGATCAGGGCATTGGGCTTGGCGGCGGCGCTGATCTTCGCGTGCAGCTCGCATTTCAGGTCGAGGCGTTCGGGGGCGCTTTCCTGAATGAAGTCGGCATCACGCACGCATTCTTCGATGGTGGCGACGAAGCGCAGGCGATCGGGCGAGGCGCCGGGGGCGAGGCCGGCCTTTTCCAGGGCCGGCCAGGCGTTGGCGATGCGCGCACGCAGCGCAGCTTCGGCGCCGGGAGCCGGGTCCCAGGCGATGACGTCGAGGCCATGGGCCAGGGCGCGGGCGACCCAGCCGCTGCCGATGACGCCGCTGCCGAGGGCGGCGAAGGTCTTGATTTGGGTGATGAAGGACATGGGTGGCTCCGGAAAGTGGGCGGGGCGTCGGGTTCTTCGTAGGGCGCATAACGCGCAGCGTTATCCGCCGATCCTGTTCGGCGGCGGATAACCCGTTCCGGGTTATTCGCCCTGCGGTTCGCAATCAGCGGGCCTTGAGGTTCATCTTCCTGCGCCCCTCGGCCGGGCTCAGGGCGCGGCCGCCCAGGCGCTCGATGATCTCGATAGCGCGCTCGACCAGTTGGCCATTCGTGGCGTGTACGCCACGGTCCAGCCAGATGTTGTCTTCCAGGCCGACCCGCACGTTGCCGCCCAGCAGCATGGCCTGGGCGACCATCGGCATCTGCGAGCGGCCGATGCCGAAGCCGGCCCAGGTCAGGCCGTCGGGAATGTTGTCGGCCATGGCCTTCATGGTGGTGGTGTCCGCCGGGGCGCCCCACGGGATGCCGAGGCAGATCTGGATCAGCGGGTCTTCCAGCAGGCCTTCCTTGAGCATCTGCCTGGCGAACCAGAGGTGGCCGGTGTCGAAGATTTCCAGCTCGGCCTTCACCCCCAGCTCGGTGATGCGCTTGGCGCCGGCGCGCAGCTGCGCCGGGGTGGAGACATAAATGAAGTCGCCGTCGCCGAAGTTCAGGGTGCCGCAGTCCAGGGTGCAGATTTCCGGCAGCAGCTCCTCGACGTGCTTGAGGCGCTCCAGCGGGCCGACCAGGTCGGTGCCGGCGCCGAACTCCAGCGGCTGCTCGCCCTGGCCGATCTGCAGGTCGCCGCCCATGCCGGCGGTGAGGTTGATGATGATGTCGGTGTCGCTCTCGCGGATGCGTTCGACCACTTCGCGGTAGAGGTTCACGTCGCGGCTGGGCTTGCCGGTCTGCGGGTCGCGGACGTGGCAGTGGGCGACGGTGGCGCCGGCCTTGGCGGCCTCGATGGCGGCGGCGGCGATTTCCTTGGGGGTGACGGGAATGGCCGGGTGCTTGCCGACGGTATCGCCGGCGCCGGTCACCGCGCAGGTGACGATCACTTCATGGTTCACGGTGGCTGTCCTTCTTCGGGTCGAACGAACCCGCTGCGCGCCGGAGGACGCGCAGGGAGTTGCTGGTGGGAGGTGTTTGTCCGGGCGCTATTTCAGCGAGGCCTGGACGGCGGCGAGGCCGTCCTTGCCGTCATAGGTGGTCACGCCGTCGAGCCAGGCCTTGAGCGGCTCAGGGTTCTGTTTCAGCCAGGCCTTGGCGGCGTCCACCGGCTGGCTGCGGTCGAGGATCGGCACCATCACCTGGCTCACCTGCTCGCTGCTGAACTTGAGGTTGTGCAGCAGCTTGGCGACGTTGCCGCACTGCGCCTGGTAGCCGCCCGCGGTCATGATCGAGACGGTGGCGGAGCCTTCGTCGGGGCCGAATACGTCGTCGCTGCCGGTGAGGTATTTCATGTCGATCTGCAGGTTCATCGGGTGCGGCTTCCAGCCGAAGAACACCACCCACTGCTTGCGCTTGATGGCGCGCTTGACCGCGGTGAGCATGCCGGCCTCGCTGGACTCGACGATCTGGAAGCCCTTCAGGCCGAACTTGTCGTCGGCGATCATCTTCGCGGTGATGCGGTTGGAGCCGCTGCCGGGCTCGATCAGGTAGATCTTGTTGCTCAGCTTGTCCTTGAACTTGGCGATGTCGGCGAAGGTCTTCAGACCGCCGTCGTAGACGTAGCTCGGTACGGCGTAGGTGGACTGCGCGTCGGGCAGGGTCGGCGGGGTGATCACGTCGATCTGCTGCTTGTCGAGGTAGGGTTTGGCCACCGGCTGCATGGTCGGTTGCCAGTAGCCGAGGAAGACGTCGAGCTGCTTGTCGGCCATGCCGGCCAGGATGATCTGCTGCGAGGCGCTGGTCTGCTTGACCTTGTAGCCCAGGCCGTCGAGCACGGCCTCGGCCACGGCGCTGCTGGCCACCACGTCGGTCCAGTTCACCGTGCCCATGCGCACGTTCTGGCACTGGGCGGGCTCTGCGGCCCAGCTGGTGCTGGCGGCGAGCATGAGCGCGGCACAGCCGAGCGCTTGGATCGATAGCTTCATGACTTCTCCCTCAAGGCCTTTGCGGCATTGGTTATCGTTGTTGTGTGTCATGCGGCCCCTCACGGGGGGCTGTGGTGATCAAGTTACGCAGCCGCAGGGGTGGTGGATCGCACTGCGGCGACCAGCTCTTGCACAGCAGCGACCTCCCCGATTGCCAGGGCGACGTCCTTGGTTCATAAGCATGGGCTCAGCTGCCACTACGCTGCCCCCAATTGCACGGTACCCGCCATGTCCCAAGACTTCTGGTTCCTGCTGTTGCCCGGTTTTTCGGTGATGGGTTTCGTCTCCGCCGTGGAGCCGCTGCGGGTGGCCAACCGTTTTCGCGGCGAGCTGTATCGCTGGCACCTGATGAGCCTGGACGGTGGGCCGGTGCTGGCCAGCAACGGCATGTCGATGAACGCCGACAGTGGCCTGGAAGCGCTGCGCGAGGGCGACACCCTGCTGGTGGTGGCCGGCTTCGAACCGCTGCGCGCCTGCACCCCGGCGCTGCTGCACTGGCTCAAGCGCCTGGACCGCGACGGCGTGACCCTGGGCGGCATCGACACCGGCAGCTTCGTGCTGGCCGAGGCCGGGCTGCTGCAGCGCCAGCGCTGCACGGTGCACTGGGAGGCGCTGGATGCCTTCCGGGAGACTTATCCACAGGTGCAGGCGACCCAGGAGCTGTTCGAGATCGACGGGCCGCGCATCACCTCCGCCGGCGGCACTGCATCCATCGACCTGATGCTCGACCTGATCGCCCAAGCCCACGGGCCGGAGCTGGCGGTGCAGGTCTCGGAGCAGTTCGTGGTCGGGCGCATCCGTACCCGCCAGGACCACCAGCGCCTGCAGGTCGCCAGCCGCTACGGGGTGAGCAACCGCAAGCTGGTGCAGGTGATCGGAGAAATGGAGCGTCACACCGAGCCACCGCTGTCGACGCTGGAGCTGGCCGAACGCATCCAGGTGACCCGGCGCCAGCTCGAGCGCCTGTTCCGCCTGCACCTCAACGACACGCCATCGAACTTCTACCTCGGCCTGCGCCTGGACAAGGCGCGCCAGCTGCTACGCCAGACCGACATGAGCGTGCTGGAGATCGGCGTGGCCTGCGGCTTCGAGACGCCCTCGTACCTGTCGCGCAGCTACCGGGCGAAGTTCGGGGTGTGCCCGAGCCAGGACCGCGTGGGGTTGCGCAAGGTCGCTGCCAAAGCCTGAAACCTGTAGGGCGCATAACGCCTACGGCGTTATCCGCCGCCATGGCGGGTAACCCGTTCCAGGTTATGCACCCTGCGTTTCTGGAGTTCCGCTGCTACGAAAAGCAAGTTGGCAATATCTGTGGGATTACCGTCATTTACCCCATCCGGGGCCGGGCGGAGTATGGAGATCAGGTTCAAACCCCTCACTGCCTTTGGAGACCACCATGAGCGAAGCCCGTCCCCCTCTGCCGCCCTTCACCCGCGAAACCGCCATCCAGAAAGTCCGTCTCGCCGAGGACGGCTGGAACAGCCGCGATCCGCATCGCGTGTCGCTGGCTTACACGCCGGACAGTCGCTGGCGCAACCGCGCGACCTTCGTCCAGGGCCGCGAGCAGATCGTCCAGTTCCTCACTGCCAAGTGGGTGCGCGAACAGCAGTACCGGCTGATCAAGGAACTCTGGGCCTTCACCGACAACCGCATCGCCGTGCGCTTCGCCTACGAGTGGCACGACGACTCGGGCAACTGGTTCCGTTCCTACGGCAACGAGAACTGGGCCTTCGACGAGAACGGCCTGATGTTCGAGCGTCACGCCAGCATAAACGACCTGCCGATCAGCGAGGACGAGCGCCTTTTCCGCTGGCCGCAGGGCCGCCGGCCGGACGATCATCCGTCGCTCAGCGATCTGGGGCTCTAGATCCGTTATCCACAAGATTGACTGGGGCACCGCGTCGGATGGCGTGGAGCGAAGCGATGCCCATCGATCACCGGCAAACTCGCCGATGGGTATCGCAAGCTCCACCCCTCCTACGAATGAGCTTCCCGGTGACGGCAGAGCCAATGGGGGTGCCGTCGTAGGGCGCAGAAAACGGCGGATAACCTGTTCCAGGTTATTCGCCCTACCACTCCGCTATCAGGCCGGGACTGCCTGGGCGGGAGCGGCCGACGTCGCGCTGCTCTCTTCCAGGATCATCGCCGCTGCGCGCTCGCCGAGCATGATGCAGGGTGCGTTGGTGTTGCCGCTGATGAGTGTCGGCATGATCGACGCGTCCACCACGCGCAGGCCCTTCAGCCCGTGAACGCGCAGGCGCAGGTCGACCACCGCCTGAGGGTCTTCGCCCATCTTGCAGGTGCCCACCGGGTGGAACACGGTGGCGGCGTATTCGCGCAGGTGTTCCATCAGTTGCTCATCGGTCTGCACCTGCGGACCGGGGAGCATCTCGGCGCCACGGATGCTGTCGAACTCTGGCTGGGCGAGGATCTTGCGCGCCAGCTTCACGCCTTCCACCAGCACGCGGCCGTCTTCCTCGTTGGCGAGGAAGTTGTAGTCGATCTCGATGTCGCCACCGGGCTTCACCCGCAACTCGCCGATGCTTTTCGGCCGCAGCACGCAGGTGTGCACGGCGTAGCCATGGCCCCATTCGAACAGTCGGCCACGGTGGCTGCGGTAGCCGGGCACGAAGTGGAACTGCACGTCAGCCAGCGATTGCGCGAGAGGTGTCCGTGCGAATCCGCCGGCCTCGACGTAGTTGGTGGTCAGCCAGCCCTTTTTCGCCAGCAGGTACTTGAACGGCGAGAGCAGGATCTGCGGCAGCGAGCCGAGGGAGAAGCCCAGGCTCAGCGGGCTCGGCGAGCGCACGGTGACCAGGCCGTCGAGGTGGTCCTGGAGGTTCTTGCCCACGCCGGGCAGGTCGTGTTGCACCGGGATGCCGGCGGCTTTCAGCTCAGCCGCCGGGCCGATGCCGGAGGCCAGCAGGATCTGCGGCGAGCCGAGGGCGCCGGCGGTGAGGATTACCTCGCGACGCGCCTGCAGACGTTCGCCGCTGCGCAGTTCGATGCCGGTGACGCGCTCGCCTTCGAGCAGCAGGCGGCCCACCTGGCGCTCGGTCAGCACGGTGAGGTTCGGGCGTTGCAGCGGCGCGACGAAGGCGCGGTAGCTGCTCAGGCGCTTGGCGTCCTTCTGGGTCACGTTGTAGATGCCGACGCCTTCGAACTCGCGGCCATTGAAGTCATCGTTGCGGCGCAGGCCCAGGTGCGCGGCAGCCTTGATGAACAGGTGCGACAGCGGGTTGGGGTCGCGCGGCTTGTCCACCACCAGTTCGCCCAGGGTACCGTGCAGCGCCGGGTCCTGGCCGAGCAGGTTGCGCTCGGATTTCCTGAAGAACGGCAGCACGTCCTTCCAGCCCCAGCCCGGGCAGCCTTCGGCTTCCCAGCGGTCGTAGTCGGAAGCGTGGCCGCGGATGTAGATCATGCTGTTCATCGAGCTGGAGCCGCCCAGCGCCTTGCCGCGCGGGCAGTGCAGCGAGCGGTTGTTCAGGCGCTTCTGCGGTGCGGAGTAGAAGTTCCAGCTGAACACCTTGCTCTTGTACAGGGTGATGGTGCCGGCCGGGGTCTGCACTCGCGGGCTGGCGTCGCTGCCGCCGGCTTCCAGCAGGCAGACGCGCACCGACGGGTCGGCGCTCAGGCGGTTGGCCAGCACGCAGCCGGCGGAGCCAGCACCGACGATGAGGTAGTCGTAGGTGGCATCTTGGGTGGAGTCATGGTTCGAAGACAAGGGGGCTCTCCCAGTGAGTCTTGCGTGAATCGCAGAACCCCTCACCCCAACCCTCTCCCGAGGGAAGAGGGGGCCGAACGGTGCTGCAGCGGATCACCGCATCGGCCGGCGCCCTGCAGGAGGCGCCAGCCGGCGGCAGGTCAGTGCGCTTCTTCCAGGTCGTCGTGCAGCAGCCCGAGGATCTCGCGCTTCATCTCGATGAACTGGCGGTCCATGACCATGTCCAGCGAGCGCGGGCGCTCGATGGGCACGTCGAGGATCTGCTTGATGCGGCCGGGGCGCGCGCCCATGACGTAAACGCGGTCGCCCAGCAGGATGGCCTCGTCGATGTCGTGGGTGACGAACACCACGGTCTTCTTGCTGTGGTCCCATACGCGCAGCAGCAGTTGCTGCATCTGCATGCGGGTCTGGCTGTCGAGCGCGCCGAAGGGCTCGTCCATCAGCAGGATCTGCGGGTCGTTGGCCAGCGCGCGGGCAATCGCCACGCGCTGCATCATTCCGCCGGAGAGCTGCTTGGGGTAGTTGTTCTCGAAGCGCCGCAGGCCGACTTCGTCGAGGTAGTAGTCGACGATCTCGCGGCGCTCGGCCGCCGGCATGCCACGGCGCTTGAGGCCGAATTCGACGTTTTGGCGCACGGTGAGCCAGGGGAACAGGGTGTAACTCTGGAACACCATGCCACGGTCGGCGCCGGGGCCGTCTACCAGTTGGCCGCCGACGTAGATATCGCCCTCGGTGGGCTCGGACAGGCCGGCGGTGAGGTAGAGCAGACTCGACTTGCCGCAGCCCGACGGCCCGACGATGACCGCGAACTGCTGGTCCGGCACCTCGAAGGAGACGTTCTCCAGCGCGCTGAAGGTGCCACCGTCCGGGGTGCGGTAGCGCAGGCTGACGTTTTCGACCCGAAGGCGGGCCGGGTTGGCAGGTTGCTGACCGGTCACGGCGGGTTCTTCCTGCTTGATCGCTACTGCGCCCATGACGCCACCTTCAGTCGGATGAATCGGAAGAGTTGGTCGGTGATCAGGCCCAGCAGGCCGATGATGGCGATGGCCAGGAAGATCACGTCGACCTGGAAGCCACGCATGGCCTTCAGGCTGATGTAGCCCAGGCCACTGGAGGCGGCGACCAGTTCGGCGACCACCAGGTAGGTCCAGGCCCAGCCCATGGTCACGCGCAGGGTGTCGAGCACGCCGGGCAGCGAGGCCGGGCCGAGCACGTGGAGGACCACGTCGCGGCGGTTGCAGCCCAGGGTGTAGGAGGCGTTCACCAGGTCCTTGGCGACGCCGCGGGAGACGTCGGCGATCATCACCAACTGCTGGAAGAACACGCCGAAGATGATCACGGTGACGCGCTGTTCCAGGCCGATGCCGATCCACAGGATGAACAGCGGTACGAAGGAGGTCACCGGCAGGTAGCGGATGAAGTTCACCAGCGGTTCGAGGAAGGCCTGGACGATGCGGAAGCTGCCCATCAGCAGCCCCAGCGGCACCGCCACCAGCGAGGAGATGATGAAGCCGATCATCACCACCTTGACGCTGGCCATCACGTGGGTGGCGAGGGTGCCGTCGCTGGCCAGGCGCACGCCGGCCGCGAGCACCGCGTCCGGGGTCGGCAAGAACATCGCCGGCACCACGCCGCCGTAGGAAAGCCCGGCCCACAGGCCGAACACAAGCAGCCAGCACAAAGTGCCGGCGGACCAGACCAGCTTCAACGGCAGGTCGACCTTGGGCGTCAGGCAACGGCTGAGCCAGGATTGCGAACGACGAGGCATCGCGGGTTCCTCCAGGCGAGCGGCACGGGGCCGCCCACGGGGACAGAGAGTGAGACGGTTACTCGGAGACGAAACGCGGGTCGACCAGGTCGTCGTAGCTGACTTCCAGGCGCTTGCCCTGCAGGCCGCTCCAGGTCTCGTTGGCGAGACGGATCAAACCCTTGATGTCACCAGGCTTGCCGGGGGTGCCAATGAGCTGCTCACTCATCGCCTTGTCGTAGAAGCGCACGCCCTTGGCGGCATCGGCCAGGGCCTTGGGATCGGAGAGGTAGCCGCCGACGCCCTTGGCCATGATCGCGTAGGCCTCGTCCGGGTGCTCCTTGGTGTATTGCACGGCCTTGTACAGGCCTTTCACCAGGGCCTTAACGTCCTCTGGCTGCTTCTCGATGACGTCGCAGTTGAGGGCGACCACGTCGACGATCACGCCGGGGGTGGTGGAGCTGTCCACCAGCACCTTGCCCTGCTGCTTCTCGCGCACCAGCGAGAGATGCGGCTCCCAGGTCACGGCGGCGGGCACGCGGCCGGCGATGAAGGCGCTGGCGGCGTCATCGGCGGTCATGTTCTGCACCTTGATGTCACTCATGTTCATACCGGCGTGCTTGAGCAGGTAGGCCAGCCAGAATTGCGAGACTGAGCCTTCGTTGACCGCCACTTCCTTGCCCTTGAGCTGGGCCAGCGAGGTGACGTCCTTGCCCACCAGCACGCCGTCGCCGCCATGGCTGTCGTCCAGCGCGGCCACGGCCTTGAAGCAGAACTTGGGCCGGTACTTGAGGATTTCGTCGATGGTGGAGGCGGAGCCGGAGAGCTGGCCGGAAGCCTGGGCCGCCATGTACATCGAGGCTTCCTCGATGGTGGTCAGCTGCAGGTCCAGGCCCTGCTCCTTGAAGTAGCCCAGGTCACGGGCGAGGTACAGGGTGCCGTAGCCGACCCAGGTGGTGTGGCCGATGGACAGGGTGCCGGCCTGCGCGCCAGAAACGGCGGCGAGAGCCAGGGCGGAACACGCGATGGAACGCACGAGCAAGGACTTGATCATGAAGCACTCCCACAGCCGTTTGGCTTTTTTGTTGATTTACTGCGGCAGTGGCCAGAAGGCCGGTAAAACCGGGACATGCGCGGCATCGAGCTCTATGGCTCAGCGTCTGAAGGCTTTGTCTCGCGACATGTCTGACAGACCGATGGTCGCCGAAGCGGGAGGCTCGGAAAATTATTAAATATGTCGTTGCACCATAAGAAAAAGCTGCCTTGCCGGCGAAATTGCACCAGCATGGCGCAGGGGAGAACTCGGACACGCGCGGGTTGTTTCGCGCTGCACTAAGGTTGAACGCAGCTCTCCTCAAGGAAGGTTTCCAACATGGCTTTACGTCCCGTTCTGTCGGCCCTGGCGCTCGCCATCGGGCTGTCGCTGCACCCCGCTCTTTCCGTCGCCGCCGATCCCCAGGCCCCCGCCGTCACCGAGCTGAAATGGCCGCGGGATTTCGCCCTGGGCGAGCAGCACGTGCAGATCTTCCAGCCGCAGATCGAGGGCTGGGACGGCACCCGCATGAGTGGCCGCGCGGCCATCGCCATCGGCCCCGCCAACGGCGCACCGACCTACGGCGTGGCGCAGTTCTCCGCTGCCGCCGCCATCGACAAGGCCACGGGGCTGGTGCAGCTCACCGACCTGCGCATCGACAAGGTGGAAGTGCCCACCGCCCCGGACAGCGCCGGCAAGGTGCGCGACGCGCTGGTAGCGCGCCTGCCCAGGGACGGTCTGACCGTCTCCCTCGATGAGCTGCAGGCTTCCTATGCGGTGAACCAGCAGCTCGACCAGCTGCGCCATGTGCAGGTGAAGAACGACGCGCCGCAGATTGTCTTCGCCGCGACCCCGACGGTGCTGGTGATGATCGATGGCCAGCCGAACTGGCAGGCACTGCCGAGCAGCGACTTCCAGCGCGTACTCAACAGCCGCGTACTGGTCCTGCGCGACGCCCAGGGCAACCACTACCTCAATGCCGCCGGCAACTGGTACACGGCCCAGGCACTGGATGGCAGCTGGCTGGTGCTGAGCCAGCCACCCAAGGCGTTGCTCAATGCGCAGCAGGTGGCGGAGAAAGCCGGCCCGGTGGACGCCCTGCTGCCCAAGGACGGCAAGGTGCCGGGCAAGGCGCCAGCGATTCTGGTGGCGACCCGGCCCACCGAGCTGATCGTCAGCGACGGCACCGCACAGATGCAGCCGGTGGACGGCGTCAGCCTGCTGACGATGAAGAATGCCGACCACGCGGTGTTCGTCGATCCGACCCACAACACCTGGTACGTGCTGCTCTCCGGCCGCTGGTTCAGCGGCCCCGGCGAGCAGGGACCGTGGCAGTTCGTCGAGGGCAAGGACCTGCCCGCCGACTTCGCGAAAATCTCGCCCAAGGATCCGAAGGCCAACGTACTGGTATCCGTGCCCGGCACCCCGCAGGCGAAGGAAGCGGCCATCGCCGCGAGCATCCCGCAGACGGCCTCGGTCTCGCGCAGCAAGGCGACCATGAAGGTCAGCTACGACGGTGCGCCCAGCTTCCAGCCCATCAGCGGCACCAGCCTGCAGTACGCGGTGAACACGCCGACGCCGGTGATCGAGGTCGCCGCCAACCAGTTCTTCGCCGTCACCAACGGCGTCTGGTTCGTTGCCCCCAGCCCCACCGGGCCCTGGCAGGTGGCAACCGAGGTGCCGGCGGCGATCTACGGCATCCCGCCCAGCTCGCCGGTGTACTACGTGACCTACGTGCACATCTACTCGGTCACCCCGCAGACCGTGGTGGTGGGCTACACGCCCGGCTACCTGGGCGTGGTGGTGAGCAGCGACGGCACGGTGGTCTACGGCACCGGCTACACCTACCCGGCCTACGTCAGCCAGACCGTCTACTACGGCTATCCGCCGACCTACGGCTACGGCGCAGGCTTTGCCGTGGGCGCGCTGACCGGCTTCGCCTTCGGTTACGCGGCGGGCGCCTACTGGGGTTCCCCGGAACCCTATTGGGGCCCGTACTGGGGCCCCTATCCGCACGGAGGCTGGAGCTACGCCAACGTGAACCAGGCGAACTTCTACGGCCGCTGGGGCCAGGGCACGGTCACCCACGCCTATGGCTACAACGGCTGGACCGGCACCCAGTGGCAGGGCAGCTCAGCGGTGGGCTACAACCCGCGCACCGGGACGCACTTCCAGGGCGCCCAGGGTTCGGCCTTCAATCCCTACACCGACGAGGGCGTGGCCGGGCGGCGCGGGGCTTACTCCAATGCTTCCACCGGAATGTCCGGCGCGGGCCGCAGCGGCGTGGCCTACGACGCCGACAGCGGTGACTTCAAGGCCGGCCAGCAGGGCATCCAGCACAACGCCCAGACCGGCCGCACCACCATCGCCGAGCGGGGCGTCTCCGGCGACGTGGACGACGGACGCGGCAGCTACGACAAGCAGAACCAGGGCATCAGCTACAACCGGCGCACTGGCAACGCCGTGGCCTGGAAGAACGGCGACGTCTACGCCGGCCACGACGGCAACGTCTACCAGCACACCGACAGCGGCTGGCAGCAGCACACCAGCAACGGCTGGCAACCGGTGCAGCAGAACCAGGCCAATGTCCGCAGCCAGCTGGACCAGCAATACCAGTCGCGGCAGATCGGCCAGCAGCGCTTCAACCAGACCCAGCGGCAGTGGGGCGGTGGCGGCTTCGGTGGCGGGCATTTCGGCGGGGGTCATTTCGGTGGAGGCGGCTTCCGCCGCTGATCCTGTGGACAAGGTTTTCCACAGCGCTGGTGGCTGTGGAAAACCGCTTCGGGCAAGGTGAGAAACTTATCCACACGCCTTGCCCTTTCCCGCACGCCCTCGGCAAGATGCCCGCTCCCACCACCATCGCGGGGTTGCCGTGACCGCTCTGTTCCAGGCCCTCTGGCCGTTGTTCGCGCTGATCGTCGGCGGCTTCGTGCTGCGCCGCAAAGGTTTCCCCGGCGACGCCTTCTGGCCGGCAGCTGAGCGGCTCAACTACTTCATCCTGTTCCCCGCGCTGCTCGCCAGCAGCCTGGCCAGTGCACCGCTGAACGACCCCGGCCTCGCCCGCCAGGCACTGGCGGTGGTGCTGGGCCTGGGCATCGCCTGGGTCGCCCTGCTGGTCGTCAAGCGCCTGCGCGGCTGGAACGCCGCACGTTTCGGCGCCATCGCCCAGGGCGTTTTGCGCTTCAACACCTACCTGGGGCTTGCCGCCGTCGGCAGTCTGTACGGCAAGCCGGGGCTGACCTTGGCCGCGCTGATGCTGGCGCTGATGGTGCCGACGGTGAACGTGATGTCGGTGTGGGCGCTGACCGCCGAGCGCGGCATCAGCCTGCGCTCGCTGCTGCTGCCGATCGTGAAGAACCCGCTGATCCTCGCCTGCGTGGCCGGCGCTCTGCTCAATGTCACGGGCATCGGCCTGCCTGGCGGCACCGACCGGCTGTTCAACCTGCTTGCCGTGGCCAGCCTGCCGCTGGGCCTGCTCTGTGTCGGCGCCGCGCTGCAGCCCCAGGAACTGCGCGCGGAAGCCTCGGCACTGGGCTGGAACTGCGCGATCCGCCTGCTGGCCATGCCGCTACTGGCCTTCGCCATCACCCGCCTGCTGGCCCTGCCGCCGCTGGAAAGCGCGCTGCTGGTGCTGTTCTTCGCCCTGCCGACAGCCCCGACCGCCTATGTGCTGACACGCCAACTGGGTGGCGAGAGCGGGCTGATGGCCGGGATCATTACCCTGCAGACGTTGCTCGCCGGCGCCAGCCTGCTGGTGGTGATGGGATTGATCCAGACGCTCGGCTGATCGTTCTCGGGAATTGTCTGCTGGTCCGATCGAACCCCCTCCATCGCCGACACGGCCGTCCCGCAGGCAATTTCGCCTGGCGGGCCGCTATCGCCAACGCAGTGATCCACAATGGAGGCAGGCGATCCTGGCGTGGTCGGGCAGCTGAGCTGACGCCACCGTTTTCTCTCACGACGAGGCAACACCGTGCGTCTCTGGCTGATCCTGCTGGCTCTGATGGCTCCTCTGTCCTGGGCCGCGAGCGTGACGAAGGACTTCACCTTCGCCGGCACCGACTACTTCCATCGCTGGTCCCGGGAGGATCAGCACGAGTTCACGCCACAAAGCCAGGAGGACCTGGCGAAGTGGCAGGACATGGTCACCCTGCACCGCTACACGGCGGCCACGAATGCCGAGCAGATGGCGGCCGTGGCCAACGCTGTGCTGGACAACTACAAGCAGCAGGGCGCGATGATCCTCAAGGTCGACGCCAGCCCCGCCCGGGGCAGTCAGCCCGCGGTCTACTTCATCGCCGCGGTGTTCCCGCAACCGAGCTTCATCGAAGCGGTGTTCACCCGCCTCAGGCTGGAGAACGGCACGGGCACGGGGGTGATCTACTCCCACAGGCTCTACGGCAAGGCGATTGGCGAGAGCATGAGCGCCTGGCTCAAGGCCAACGCCGATGCGCGGGAGAACGAGCTGATGGACTGGCAGCCGCCGGCCAAAGCTTTCCAGCGCCGCTGAATCAGCGTGGGGAAGATTCGCTGCCAGGCTGTCGCGGGCATGGCCCGCTCCTAGAGAAATCGCTCCGATCAGCGGTCATCGTCCGCGAAAGCCTGCTGAAAGCTTGACCCCCTAGCATCGCCGCCTCGGTCCTCCCGGCCGGACCTGCGTTCGCGCAGCGTACAAAAACAACAATCGGTGATTGCCCATGCCCCGCTTCCTGTCCCTTCCCGCCCCGACTCCGTCCGCACCGCACGTGCTTATCCACAGCCGCTGCTGAATCCCCGCGCCGACCTGGAGTTATCCCCATGCTGACTTTCCTCGCCTTCGCCATGGTGGCGACCTTCATGTTCCTGATCATGACCAAGCGTCTGTCGGCGCTGATCGCGCTGATCCTGGTCCCGATCGCCTTCGCCCTGCTCGGCGGCTTCGCCAAGGGCCTGGGGCCGATGATGCTGGACGGCATCCGCACCCTGGCGCCGACGGGTGTGATGCTGATGTTCGCCATCCTCTACTTCGCCATCATGATCGACTCCGGACTGTTCGACCCGGCGGTGCGGCGCATTCTCCGGCTGGTCAAGGGCGACCCGCTGAAGGTATCGATGGGCACCGCCGCGCTGGCGATGATCGTCTCGCTGGATGGCGACGGCTCGACCACCTACATGATCTGCGTGGCGGCCGTTCTGCCGCTGTACAGCCGGCTGGGCATGAGCCCGCTGTTGATGGCCTGCCTGATCATGCTATCCAGCGGCGTGCTGAACATGACTCCCTGGGGCGGCCCGACTGCCCGCGCGGCCAGCGCACTGCACGTGGACCCGGCGGACATTTTCGTGCCGATGATCCCGGCCATGCTTGCCGGCATCGCGGCAATCTTCGGCCTGGCCTGGGTCTACGGCAAACGCGAGCGTGCCCGCCTGGGCGAGCTGCACCTGCCGACCGACCACGAGGCCATGGCCGAGGTCAGCGTCTCGCAGTTCCCCGAAGCGCGCCGGCCGAAGCTGCTGTGGTTCAACGCGGTGCTTACGGTGGTCCTGATGGGCACCCTGATCGCCGGCCTGTTGCCGATGCCGGTTCTCTTCATGATCGCCTTTGGTATCGCGATGATCGTGAATTATCCGTGCATCATGGAGCAGAAGAAGCGCATCGGCGCCCACGCCGAGAACGTCCTCGCGGTGGTCTCGCTGATCTTCGCCGCCGGGGTCTTCACCGGGATTCTTTCCGGAACGGGGATGGTCGAAGCCATGTCGAAAAGTCTGCTGGCGGTGATCCCGCCGGCGCTGGGGCCGTACCTGGCGACCATCACGGCGCTGGTGAGCATGCCGTTCACCTTCTTCATGTCGAATGACGCTTTCTACTACGGCGTGCTCCCGGTACTCTCCCAGGCCGCCGCGCAGTACGGCATCACCCCGGTGGAAATGGCCCGCGCCTCCATCGTCGGCCAGCCGGTACACCTGCTCAGCCCGCTGGTGCCCTCCACCTACCTGCTGGTGGGGCTGGCCAAGGTGGACTTCGGCGACCACCAGCGCTTCACCCTCAAGTGGGCCGTGCTGGTGTGCCTGGCGATCCTCGCCGCGGCCCTGCTGCTGGGCCTGTTCCCCCTGTTCAATAAATGAACAGCTTAACGACTGACTTCGAGTACCGATTAAATGGAATGGCTCACCAGCCCTGAAATCTGGATTGCGTTCTTTACCCTGACCGCCCTGGAGATCGTCCTGGGCATCGACAACATCATCATGATTTCCATCCTGGTCGGCCGCATGCCCAAGCACATGCAGCCGCGCACGCGCTTCTTCGGGTTGGCGCTGGCGATGGTCACGCGCATCCTGCTGCTGCTGTCGATCACCTGGGTCATGCGCCTCACCGCGGACCTGTTCCAGGTCTTCGGCCAGGGCATCTCCGGGCGCGACCTGATCCTGTTCTTCGGTGGCCTGTTCCTCCTGTGGAAAAGCAGCAGCGAGATCTTCCATGGCCTGGAAGGCGAGGATGAAGCCGAGGGCGAACCCAAGAGCGTGATGGGCGGCTTCATCGGCACCATCATCCAGATTGCCATCATCGACATCGTGTTCTCGCTGGACTCGGTGATCACCGCCGTGGGCATGGTCTCCAACGTGCCGGTGATGGTCGCGGCGATCGTTGTCGCGGTGCTGGTGATGATGCTGGCGGCCGGCGCCATCAGCGACTTCATCGACAAACACCCGTCGCTGAAGATGCTGGCGCTGTCGTTCCTCATCGTGGTCGGCACCGTGCTGATCGCCGAAGCCTTCGAAGTCCACGTGCCCAAGGGCTATGTCTACTTCGCCATGGCCTTCTCGCTGGCGGTGGAAGCGCTGAACATTCGCATGCGCACCGCGCGCGGCAAGAAGGAAGACCCGGTGAAACTGCGCAAGGACATTCCGGGGCAGTAATTCACGAGTGTTATCCACCGGCGGTGAATAACAGCCGGGCAATAAAAAGCCGGGCTATCCACAGCCTGGCTTATCCACAGCAGCTCGACGTCAAGGGCGTGCGACCGGCTCCGGCCAGTTCAGCACGCCCTTGTCGTTGAAGCGCACCGTGCCGAACAGGCCACCCGCCAGCTTGCCGTTGATCTCGTAGGGCATGCCCTGGCGCGGCGGCCCGCCGGACAGGCCCCAGGCCTGGCGGAAGGCGGAAAAGGCCGAGATGCTCACCGGCACGCTGATCACTGTTTCGCCGAAGCGCGGCACCTGCCCGCTGGCGTCGCTCACCCCGCTGGCCAACGGCTGGCCGTTCACCGACAGGTCCAGGGCGATGCCGTTGTAGTCGATGGCCTGGTCATTGGGGTTCTGCACCCGCAGCTTGACCGTGAAGCGCGCTTCCATGCCCTGCCCGGTGGCCGGCTCCAGGCCGACCAGATCGATGTTCAGCGGGTCGCGCGTGCCGAACAGGCTGCTGCAGGCGCCCAGCGCCAGCAGCAAAGTCATCAGGGCAATACGCCGGGCAATCGCCATGCTTTCTCCTTGTCGATTCACTTCAGGGTCGCCGGGCGCAGGCGCCAGACGGTGTTACCCACATCGTCGGCCACCAGCAGGCCGCCGAACTTATCCACAGCGACGCCGACCGGCCGGCCCATGGCTTCGTCGTTGTCGTTGATGAAGCCGTCCAGCACCGTCACCGGCTGGCCGTTGGGCTTGCCGCCGCCGAAGGGGATGAACACCACCTGGTAGCCGCTGCGCGGCTTGCGGTTCCACGAGCCGTGCTGGCCGATAAATACCCCGCCACGATAGCGCTCCGGCAGCAGGCTGCCCTGATAGAAGGCAAGGCCTAGGGAAGCGGTGTGCGCGCCGAGGGCGTAATCCGGCACCAGCGCCTCCGCCACCCTGTCCGGGCGCGGCGGCTCAACGCGTTTATCCACATGCTGGCCGTAATAACTCCAGGGCCAGCCGTAGAAGCCGCCGTCCTTCACCGAGGTCATGTAGTCGGGCACCAGATCGTTGCCCAGTTCGTCGCGTTCGTTGACGGCTGTCCACAGGGCGCCGCTGTTGGGCTCCCAATCCAGCCCGTTGGGGTTGCGCAGGCCGGAGGCGAACACCCGCACGTTGCGGTTGGACAGGTCGATCTGCAGGATCGCCGCGCGGTTCTTCTCCGCATCCAGGCCGTTCTCGCCGACGTTGCTGTTGGAGCCGACGGTGGCATAGAGGTAGCGGCCGTCGGGGCTGGCGAGGATGTTCTTGGTCCAGTGGTGGTTGATCGGCCCGCCCGGCAGGTCGACGACCTTCTCGGCCTTGGCGCTGATAGTCGTCTCACCGGTCTTGTAGGGGAAACGCACCACCGCGTTGGCATTGGCGACGTACAGCCAGTTATCCACAAGGGCCATGCCGAAAGGCGAGAACAACCCCTCGAGCAGCACGCTGCGCTGCTCCGGCACACCGTCGCCATCGGCATCGCGCAGCAGGGTGATGCGGTTGGCGCTAGGTACGTTGGCGCCGGCCTTCTCCATCACCTTGCCGGCGACCCAGTCCTTCAGTCCGCCGGACTCTTCCCTGGGTGGCGCCGAGCTTTCCGCCACCAGCACGTCGCCGTTGGGCAGCACGTAGAGCCAGCGCGGGTGCTCGAGCTTCTCGGCAAAGCGCTGCACTTCCAGGCCTTCGGCCGCGCGCGGCTTCTGGTCGGCGGGCCAGCCGGTGGCATTGGCGATGTTGACGGTAGGCAGCAGGCTGCTCTGCGGTTCCGGCAGCTGCGGTTGCGGCCCGGTACCGGCGGTGAATGGTAACGCCGACTTGTCGCCACAACCGGTAACCGCCAGCGCAATCAGGAGGGGGAACGACCAACGCATGGGACTACTCCTCGACCCTTGGTGTGTTTCTTTCAGCAAGTGGACAGGCAGTCTAGACATTACCGCTCGCCATTCCGTGCGAATTAACCGATGCAAAGGCGCTCGCATCCGCTTTTGATCGGCTTTACTGACAGACAGGATTGCCGGCAAATCAGAGATTTGGCGAACCCTCAAGGAAGAACGAGGGTCTACCATGACAGTCTTGTGACAATCGCCTGAGCGTTGCCGTGTCCTTCTCGGCCCTCCGCGCTGTCTGTACGGAGCCGCGGGCGAGGTCGTTACAGGGTCCGTTGACGGACGCACCGCCCACGGGCCCGCTTGAGTGCGAGGGGGCCCGACATGCTCAAACTGCTCGATCTGCTCTCTGCCGTCGCCCTGTTGGTGTGGGGCACACATATCGTCCGCACCGGCATTCTCAGGGTCTACGGCAGCAACCTGCGAAAAATCCTCAGCCGCAGCGTGGAGAAGCGCCCGCTGGCCTTCGCCGCCGGCATCGGCGTCACCGCTCTGGTGCAGAGCAGCAACGCCACGGCGCTGCTGGCCACCTCCTTCGTCGCCACCGGGTTGATGGCCCTGGCGCCAGCGCTGGCGATCATGCTCGGCGCCGACGTCGGCACGGCGCTGATGGCACGGGTGCTGACCCTGGACCTGTCCTGGCTGTCGCCGCTGCTGATCTTCTTCGGGGTGATCTTCTTCCTCGGCCGCAAGCAGACGCGCCTCGGCCAGATCGGCCGCGTGTTCATCGGCCTGGGGCTGATCATCCTTGCGTTGCAGCTGATCGTCGCCGCCGCCGAGCCCATGACCCAGGCCAAGGGCGTGAAGGTGCTGTTCTCCAGCCTCACCGGCGACGTGATGCTGGACGCCCTGACCGGCGCGCTGTTCGCGATGATTTCCTACTCCAGCCTGGCCGCCGTGCTGCTCACGGCGACATTGGCGGCGTCCAAGGTGATCTCGCTGAAGGTGGCGCTGTGCCTGGTGGTCGGCGCCAACCTGGGCAGCGGCATCCTGGCGATGATCAGTGCTTCCTCGCAGAACGCCGCCGGTCGCCGCGTGGCGCTGGGCAGCCTGCTGTTCAAGGTCGCCGGCTGCGCCCTGGTGCTGCCGCTGGTGGGCCCGCTGGCCGAGTGGATCGACCACTGGCAGTTCAGCACCGCCGAACTGGTGATCGCCTTCCACGTGCTCTACAACGCCACCCGCTGCCTCGCCTGCCTGCCGCTGACCGGGCAGATGGCGGCGTTCTGCACACGCATCATGCCCGACCGCCACTCCCCGGAAGACACCGTGCGCCCACGCCACCTCGACCCGGCAGCGCTGGATACGCCGAGCCTGGCGCTGGTCAACGCGGTGCGCGAAACCCTGCGCATGGGCGATATCGTCGAGCAGATGCTGAACAACCTGATGCAGGTTATCCACAGCGGCGACCCGCTGCTGGGCAAGGAAATCCGCAAGCAGGACGACGATGTCGACGCGCTCTACACCGCGATCAAGCTGTACCTGGCGCGCATGCCCCGCGAGGACCTGAGCGAAGCCGACAGCCGCCGCTGGGCGGAGATCATCGAGCTGGCGATCAACCTGGAGCAGGCCGGCGACATCATCGAGCACATGCTCGGCGCCGTGCAGGACAAGAAGACTTCGCGCAGCCGCTCCTTCTCCGACAACGGCCTGGAGGAGATCACCGTGCTGCACGGCCAACTGGTGGCCAACCTGCGCCTGTCGCTCTCGGTGTTCCTCAATGGCGACCAGGAAGGCGCCAAGCGCCTGCGCCGCGCCAAGCAGCGCTTCCGCCTGCAGGAACGGCGGTTCGCCCACTCCCACGTCGACCGCCTGCGCCAGCAGGTGGTGCAGAGCATCGAGACCAGCTCGCTGCACCTTGACCTGATCAGCGACATGAAACGCTTGAACTCGCTGTTCTGCGCCATCGCCTATGCTGTTCTGGACAACCCCGATGCCAGCAGTTCGGCAATCGGCGAACCTGTGGAAGACGAGGACTTCGTCGAACGCGAAGTCGAAGCGGTACAGGATCACCAGCGGCCGGCTCCCCCCGGCTCCAGTGCGACGGGTTGATGGCCAGGGGGCCTGTGCGAACGTTCCGTCGGAACCTTCGCCAGCCCCTACAAAGTCCTGATATCACGACGCCCAGGGTTCGGGCAGAATCCGCCGCCATGGAAGCATGCACTCAATCCCAACGCCCTCCCTCGGTCAGCGCCAGCCTGACCCAGGCCATCCTGCTGGCGGCTGTGCGTCTCGGTCTGAACCGCGACGCCCTGCTCGCCGCCAGCGGTATTCAGGAATCCCAGCTCAGCGACCCGGACGCGCGCATAGACTTCGCATTGCAGGAGCGCATGTGGCAGGTGATCCAGACCGACCTGAAGCATGACGAGCCCGGCCTGGCCATGGGCCGCGCACTGTCGCCGGCATCCTTCAGCGCGCTGGGCTACCTGCTGCAGTCGAGCACCACGATGGGTGACGCCCTCGAATCGGCCATGCGCTACCAGCGCCTGGTGGGAGAGGGCGGCCAGGTAACCATCGAGGCCCAGGCCGAGATCATCTGGGTGAGCTACCGCCCGCTGAACCCGGAGGCGCCGGCCACCCGTGCCCGCGCGCTGGCGCTGCTGGGGTTCTGGTCGCGGCAATTGCGCGCCCTGCTCAGCGGTCTGCAACTGGCCGGCTGCCGTTTCATGCACAGTCAGCCGGAAAGCCTCGCGGACTACGAAAAAGCCTTCGACTGCCCACTGTACTTCGACGCAACGGACTACGCCCTGGGCCTACCCCGTGCGCTCATCGACGCTCCATTGCCGCAGGCCAACCCACCACTGCGCGACCTGCTGCGCCAGCACGCGGAGGGCTTGCTCGCCCGCCTGCCCAGCGCCAGTGTCAGTGGGCGGGTAGTTGCCCTGCTCGGCGAGCAACTGACCCGCGGCGAACCCGGCCGTGCCGCTGTCGCCAGCGAACTGGGCCTGAGCGAACGCACGCTGCAGCGCCGGCTGGCGGAGGAAGGCAGCAGTTATCAACAGCTGTTGGCCGATACCCGGCGGCAACTGGCGGAGCGCTACCTGGGGGAAGGCAACCTGCCGGCCACGGACATCGCCGCCCTGCTCGGTTATTCCGAGCCCAGCGTGTTCTTCCGCGCCTTCCGCCACTGGACGGGGCTGACGCCGGGCGAGTACCGCCAGCGGCGGCGCCAGGCGGAGAACTGACGAGCGCCGTCAGGGCCGATCCCAGTGGGTGGCTCACAGGCTTTTCAACAGACTTGTCTACAGGTTTTACACAGCCTGGGAATCAACCGTGCGGGCCACGCGCCGCGAGATAGGCCAGGAAAGCCTCGCGGCTGGAATAGCGCGGTTCATAGCCGAACTCTTCCTTCAACCGACGGTTGTCCAGCACTGGCCGGTAGCGCAGGTAGTCCACCTGTTCGGGCCCGAAGCGCGACAGCCCCAGCGGCTTGAGGAGTCCCAAGCCCACGCGCATCAAGCTTGCCGGCATGGACCGGTAAGGTTTGTTGAGCAGGCCGGCGATCTCGCGCATGGACAAAGCGCCGTCGCCGGCGAGGTTGTAGATGCCCTCACTGCCGCGCTCCAGTCCCTGGCGGATCACGTTCACCACGTCCTGGTCCCAGATGAACACGAAGCGGCTGCGATGTCCCAGCACTCCCACCAGGGTGGGGCGGGCGAAGAGTTCGGCCAGCGGGTTATGCACACGCCGGCCAAGGATGGTGCCAGGGCGCAGAATCAGCTGCTTGAGCTGTGGATAACGCTCCCGTGCGTTGGCCAGCAGTTGCTCGATCTCCTGCTTGCAGCGGGCGTGGAGCAGGTGGGGATGGCCGCGCAGCGGATGCGATTCGTCGATCCATTCGGCGTTGTCGCGGTGGAATCCATAAGCGGCGCCGGAACTGGTCACTATCAGTTGCTGGACGCCGGTGTCCCGCGCCGCCTCGATCAGCGCGCGGGTGCCACCGACCTCGATGGCATGGCGCTTCTGCGGCGTCATCTCCCGCGGCGGATTCACCACCGCGGCCAGGTGCACGATCGCATCGGGCTTCCAGTGTTCCACGCAGGCCCGCGTATTGGCGGCCACGCTGAGGTCCAGCGTTACCGGCTCGATGTTCGGCCGCAGGCCCTGGGACTTGATCCGCTGCATATCGGCGGCAATGAGCGTCCAGTCCAGATGCTGGACGGCAAGCTCATTGAGCAGACTCTGCCCGAGAATTCCCGCGGCGCCGGTAACCAGGACACGCATGTAGCCTCCAGATCGCTCCGCGCGGAACGAACGACGGGTCCATCACTGAGGTTAGATGATCTGAGCGTAGTGTCGTGGTCCGACAGCGACAGTGACCTTGCAAGCCAGCGTCCATGACCGAAGATGCCACCCGACAAAGGTTGAACGCGGTGGGTTCGCGCCGGTCAATCCGCTATCCTCACGGCTTTGCGTTCAGGCACACCGCTCATGCGTTGGTTGTTCGTCCCCCTGCTGTCCCTGCTGCTCAGCGCCTGGTCCCATGCGGACCAGCGACAGACGGTCGAGGCCTACCAGTTGGCGAACGGCATGGGCGTGCTGTTCAAGCCCACCGGCGAGAAGGGCCACGTGTCGATCCGCCTGATCGTCGGCGTCGGCTTCAGCGATTTCAGTTGCCGCGACCGGCAGCTGCCGCACCTGATGGAACACCTGTTCTTCAGTGGCCTGGACGGCGGCGACGAGGCCGACCTGGAAGCGCGGATGCAGGCCCTGGGCGGTCAGTGGAACGCCTATACCAGCGAGGGTGATACCGCCTTCGTCGTCGAATCCCCCGCCGCCACCCAACGCCAGGTGCTGGACCTGCTGCTGGAAATCATCACCCGCACCCAGCTCGACCAGCGCAAGATCGCCTCCGCCAAGCAGGTGCTGGTGCGCGAGGACGGCGGCCACTATTCGCACCTGCAGCGCTGGCTGGATCACCAGAACGTCAGCCGCGCCGGGCAGGAACAGCTGGCCGTGGAGCTGGGGCTGTCCTGCGATGAGCGCGCGCCTGTGGATAACCTCACCCAGGCCCAGCTGGAGCAGTTGCGCAAGGACTGGTACGTCCCCGGCAACATGACCCTGATCATCGTCGGCGACCTCGACCCGCGCCTTCCGGTCTACCTGGGACGCACCTATGGCGCTCTCGTCGATCACGACACGCCGGAGCGCCGCGACCTGCCGCAGATGAAGAAAGGCGCCGAGCGCCAGCGAAACCTGACCACCGGGTTGTTCGGCGAGAGCGCTGTCCTGCACTGGATATTCCCCGAGCCCGAGGATGCCGACGGCGCCACGCTGGACCTGCTGCAGGCCTACCTGAACGATGCGCTCTACACCGAGCTGCGCGTACGCCGCGAGCTGTCGTACGGTCCCTGGAGCGAACGCACCGCCTGGGCCAACCAGGGCTTCATGAGCCTCAACGCGAATGTCGAGCGGGATGAGCAGGAGGTGGCGCAAAAGGCCCTGAGGGAGCTGGTGGAGAAGATCCGCCACGACGGCCTCGACCCTCAGCGCTTCGCCCGCATCCAGCGCGTGGCGCGGGCTCAACTGGCCTGGAGCACGCCGGGCAATTCGACACTGGCGGATTACTACTGGGGCGCACTGGCGGACTTCGACGACGGCAAGTTCCCGGACGAGGACAAGCGCCTGGCGAAGGTCAGCCTGGCCCACGCCAACGACGTGGCGAAGCAGTTGTTCAAGGACGAGGGTTATCTGCGCATCGAGAAGCCGCTGCTGGATGACGATATGGTCTATCCGCTGGCGGCGCTGGGCGCGGTGTTGCTGGCAGTGCTACTGGGCCTGGCGCTGTGGCGCCGACGGGGCTGAAACCCCGTCGGATTGCCTTCAGACTTCAGAGTGCGAGGCGGCGAATGACCTGGCAGGAATCGTCCGGGTCGACCTGCGCGCGGAAGCCCAGTTCGCGGGCCATGTCACGCATGTCGCGGTCCATGGACGAGTCGATCGAGTACATCTGGTGGAAACCGTTGCGCTTGGCCACGTCGATCAGGTGGCGCATCAGCGCCAGACCAAGACCCAGTTGCTTGAACTCGTCGGCGACGGTCACCGCGCATTCGCACTGCTGGTTATCCACAGCCGCGTAGCGACTGATGCCGACTTCGCGCAGTTCACCATCCACATGGGTCAGGGCGATGAAGGCCATGGTGGTCTGGTAGTCGACGTCCATGAGGCGATCGAGCAACTTGTCGTCGATCTTCACTTCGCCATGGAAGCGGAACTTGCGGGTCATGGGGGACAGGCGTTCGAGGAACAGGCGCTCGCGCTCGCGATCTTCCACGCGCAACGGGCGGATCAGCACATGGCTGCCGTCGTCGAGGGTTTCTATCCAGTGATCGGCGCCAACAGCCCCGAGGGCTGCGAGCTCGGCGGTGGTGTGGGTCATCATGACGCGTTCTCCGCTGGCGAAGAGGGATTGGGATGACCCTATCCTTCTCCTGCAAGTGCCGGTCGAGCCTGACTTATGTCAATGCTGCCCGGAAGCGTGCTGGGGCAGAACGTCGCAGCCTTCCAGACGAATCTTTCGCCAGAAAATTCCCAAGCACTCCAGCTAGGCGCCCGCGCGCCCACAGGATCAGTACTCTCGGCGTCCGGCTCCGGGCAATCCATTTTGTCTGCCCACCCGTCCCGCGGATTCGCTCCGATTGCGGCGCAGTCCCAGGTCATCAGCCGACGAACCCTGGCACCTGCCAACGTCTCAATCGCCTCCCTGCGCAGATAGCCGCGCCCGGAAAACCCCACCCGATGCCCCTTTTACGCCCCTCGCTCGCAAATACGACCTTTGCCTGGCTGACAGGCTTCATTCTTCCCTTCGGCTGGTTCTGCCTGCTGACAGGAATGTTCTGGACCTCCGATCGTACCTACTACCACAAGCTCTATTACTTGCTGGTCGCGCTTCCCACCTTCGTCGCCCTGCTGTGTCGTCCGCAGTCCGTGCTCGACCTGCTGCGCAATCCGCTGGTGCAGTGTTTCCTCGCGTTCTCCGCCTACATGATGCTGTCGCTGCAATGGAGCGACACAGACAACTCGGTCGCAGGGATCATCAAGCGCCCGCTGTACATCTTTCTGCTGTTTTCCCTCTGTGCGCTGCTCACACAACGCTCCTCCGACGCTCTGACAAGGTCCACGCAACTGGCCGCCCTGGCCAGCAGCCTGTGCGCTCTCGGCTCGCTGCTATGGTTCTTGCACAGCAACTACAACCTGCTCCAGCAGGGCATCCCGGAGGTCCGCCTGGCAGGGTACGGCGCACTCTACAACCCGCTGCTGACCTCCCATGTCTATGGTTTTTTCACAGCGTGGTGGCTGGCCAGCTGGCTCTCCGATCAACGTAGGCTTCCGCTGATTCCGATCACCTCGGTCTTGATCCTGTCGATGCTGATCCTGGCCACCGGATCGCGGACACCCCTGGTCGGGCTGGCCGTCACCCTGCTCTGGCTGACCCTGCTCGATGTCAATCGAAAGAGCCTGCTGTTGCTGGCCTGCGTGGCCTGCGCAAGCGCAGCGGTGTTCTGCATTCATCCCGAAACGTTGCTGCAGCGAGGCTATTCCTACCGCCCGCAGATCTGGAGCGAGGCCCTACGGCAATTCCAGGAATCGCCCTGGTTCGGCCACGGTCTGGAGCATCCGATCCGCATCAAGCTTGAAGACATTCCCGATGCGTTCGCCGAACCTCACAACATCCAGTTGGCTGTCCTCATCTGCGGCGGCCTGGCGGGCTGGGCGCTATGGACGCTGATGTACGGCGTGGCACTGGCCTACTGCATTCGCGAGCGCCAATGCGCCAGGGTCCGCGGAGTTTCAGCCTTGCTGGTGTTCGGCCTCACAGCTGGCATGACCGAGGGGGGCTCCTTCATCTCGCGACCGAAAGAGCACTGGTTCCTAATCTGGATACCCCTGGCGATGCTGGCTGGCTTGTGGATTGCCCGCCAGAGCAAGGCGATCAGCGGGAAAACTTCAGGCGCAGCAGCGCCCGGATCGCCTTCGAATTCCAGGCCTGCAGAGGCAGCTTCGCCAGCAGCTCGCGCGCCAGTGCCTTGTCCCGGCGAGCGCACTTGAGGGCCATGGATCGCAGGAAACGCAGGCGTACCGTTTCGTACGCCGGATGGTCTGCAAACTGAGCATAGGTCTGCAGAATATTCTGAGTCATGAAGCGGTAGTTCAGGTACGTGTTATCGCCATGCACCCGGTAAAGGGCGAGGACTTCATCCAGCACATCGATGAAGTAACCCGCCCGGGTGATACGCAACTCGATCAGCAGATCCTCCAGGCGTATGGCGGGATCGAAGCCTCCCACCCGCTCCAGCGCCTCGCGGCGGAACAACAGCGTAGGCGCAGGTGCGCCCTTTTTGCGATCGAGGAAGACATCCTCGAAGTCCAGACGCCGGTTTCCATGGCACTGTGCCTGTCCTCTATTCGCGCCCTGAGCGTCGATCTCCTGGATGCCGCCGGCGCAGATGCCGACGTCGGGCTTGTCCGCCAGATAGGCGACCTGGGCCGCGATACGCCCGGGCAGCATGACGTCGTCCGACCCGAACGGGGCGATCAGGCCTCCCCGGGCCCTGGCGATGGCGGCGTTGAGCGTCCGCGACAACCCCTGGTTGGCCTGCACCTGAAAATCGAATCCGTGGAGAGCCTGCAGCCGGCGGACTCGCTGCACACTGTCATCGCTCGAACCATCGTCAACGACCAACAACTCAATATGGGGGTAAGTCTGCGCCAGGACGCTCGCGATGGAAGCCTCTATGTAGGGTCCGTGGTTGTATGAGGCGATGATCACACTGACCAGAGGTTCGTTCATCGGGGATTCTTCGGTCATATCGGTCTCAGAACTGCTCTGCGTATCAGGCTGCGCCACCAGGAGGAACGGATGACCGCAGGTTTGAACGGGCGGGGATCCATCAGCAGTTTTGCCATGCAGGCGGCCATGTGGGCGTAGCTGTACCGGGCTTCTGTCCAGGCCCGGCCCTGATCGGCGATGTCCGCAGCCCAGCGCGGGTCGCCGCGCAAGCGCGAAAGGTGATCCCGCAGTTCGGCGAGGCTCGAATACAGCAGCAAGTGACGCCCGTGCTCCAGGCCGAGTCGTTGCTCTTCCTGACCCTGGCGCCAGGCCAGCAAAACGCAGCCGCAGGCCATGGCCTCGAAATTCTTCGCCATGTACTCGCCCAGGCCGACGTCGGCGCTGATGAAGAAGCGGATGCGGTTCAGGGCGGCGCGGTAGTCTGCGCCGGGCTCGGTCCGCAACATCTGCAGGTGCTCCTCTGCAGCCAGTGCCGCGAGCAGCTCCTGCCGACCGCTGTAGACCTTGCTGGAGGTCCGGCCGATGAAGCCGAGCTCGATATCTCGTTCGCCGGCCTGAAAATACACCTGCTGCGAGTCGTACCCCTTCGGCAACCAGTGCGCATCGAATCCTTCCTCGCCCAGTCGCTCGGCGATCCGGGCACCGGTCACCACCACCTGAGCGTTTGGCACGCGCCGATAAAGCTGGCTGAATGCACCGTGCCAGCGGGAGTTGGCCAGGTAGTTCTGACAGGCGTCCTCGTCGTAGATCAGTAAGCCCGGCAGCCGACGCAACGTCCGCCATTGGCGATGCACCTGGCGGAAAGGCAGGTCAAGCAGAACGCGTGAGTAACGATCGAGATCGATCACTCGCAGGGTCCGGCGCAGATTCGATTGCTGTGCCTTGTCCAGCCGGTGGATATCGAGTTCCAGCAGGCTGCCCAGCGAGCGATAGAACCCCGTCAGATCAGGCAGCCTCTTCTCGGCGGTCAGCACCAGGACCGGCATCAGCATGCCAGCCAGAGACGCAGGGCCTTTTTCAGGTATGTCAGGCGTAATGCCTGGCGAAGATCCTGGCTCAAAGCCCGCCGGTAATAGCCACGGGCCGCGTCGCGCTTGCCGGCCAGGCAGGCGCTGCGGAACAGCGACAGACTTCGCTGGGCGCAATAGCGGGAACGCAGATCGAGGCAACTCTCCGGCAACCCCATAAACACTTCGTCCACCAGTTGCAGGTCCATTTCCTGGTCGGCGGCCAGTTGATGGCGCAGGCTGCCCGGGTGTTTGTGTATGCGCGCCAGCGCGAACGGGAGACTGGCGACCTGCCCATGGGCCAGCAGGTAAGCGAAGACGGGAACGTCCTCGTTGCAGCGGAAATGCTCCGGATACCACCGGGTCTGCAGCATCCTGCGACTGGCGACCATGTAACCGTGGCCGATGGCGATACGCTTGAACAGCAGATAGTCCTTCAGCCGTTGCCGCGGCTGCCTCGCCAGGCTGCCGGGCATGAAGCGCTTCTCGCGGCCGTCGGGATCGCACTTGATGTTGCCGCCCAACAGCAGGTCCAGCGAGGGACGTGCTGCCAGGATATCGAGGACGGTCGCCACGGCGTTGGGTAACAGTTCATCGTCGGCATCAAGGAACAGCACATGCCTGCCGCGGCAGGTCCGCAACCCGTGATTGCGCGCCGACGCCGCACCGGCGTTAGCCTGCTGAAGCACGATCAGGGACGGCCCATAGAGCGTTTGGGCTTCGCGCAACAGGGCCGGCGTGTCATCGCTGGAGCCGTCATCCACGACGATGAGTTCAACCCGCAGGTCGGCTTGACTCATCACCGATGCCAGGGCGCGCGGCAACAACCGGGCGTAGTTATAGGCAGGAATAATCACACTCAGCAGCAGGCTATCCGCAGGCATCCGCTCACTGACCGTCGACCTGCCCTGGCGGCGCAGGGAGGGTGAGGCGCCATGAGCAGCAGGCAGAAATTCCTTGTGAAGATGGCTGATAGGCATCCCGAATCGACCTCGAAAAGACGAAAGCCGGCCCGTCAGGAAGCGGCGCCGGCAAAGAAGTCGGAAAGCTATCACGCAGAATCCGGCTATCCCGGCGCGCAGGAACGTTTCAGGACATTCACACCCTATTCTTGGAATTTTCTACCTTATTTGACCGACGATAACCTCATTTCCCCGCTCGATTGGATCAAGTGCTGGACGATTCCAGAGCGGCGAATCCCTGCCTTGTTCTAGCGGCCCCTTTGCGGAACAGCACCAGCGTGGCGAGCAGGCCGAGGGCCGCCGCGCCACTGAGCCAGATACCCGGCGCAGCCTTGTTGTCCAGGGTGTGGATAAGCCAGGTGCAGACCGCCGGGGTGAAGCCGCCGAAGGTCGCTGTCGCCAGGCTGTAGGCCAGGGAGAAGCCAGTGGTGCGCACGTCCGCCGGCATGATCTCGGTGAGCGCGACGACCATCGCGCCGTTGTAGCTGCCATAGAGGAAGGACAGCCACAGCTCCACTTCCAGCAGGCGCGCGAAGCTCGGCTCGGCCACCAGCCAGGACAGCATCGGGTAGGCGGTGGCCAGCGCCAGCACGGTGGCGGCCAGCAGTAGCGGCTTGCGCCCGATACGATCGGATACCGCGCCCATCAGCGGCAACCAGATGAAGTTGGACAGGCCCACGCACATGGTCACCAGCAGGCTGTCGAAGTCCGACAGGTGCAGTTCGTTCTTGCCGAAGGTCGGGGTGTAGGCGGTGATGAGGTAGAAGGACACGGTGGTCATCACCACCATGGCGGTGCCGGCCAGCACCAGGCCGAAGTTCTGGCCGATGGAGCGCAGCACCTGGCTCAGGGTCGGACGATGCTTGCGCTGCTGGAACTCGGGAGTTTCCTCCAGCGAGCGGCGGATGATGAACAGCGCCGGGACGATCAGGCAGCCGACGAAGAAGGGCACGCGCCAGCCCCATTCGCCCATGTCCTGCGGGCTCAGCCAGTGGTTGAGGATCACTCCCAGCAGGCCGGCGAAGACCACGGCGACCTGTTGGCTCGCCGACTGCCAGCTGACGAAGAAGCCGCGCTTGCCGGGGGGGGCTATTTCCGCCAGGTACACCGACACGCCGCCCAGCTCGACGCCCGCGGAGAAGCCCTGCAGCAGCCGGCCGAACAGCACCAGCAGCGGCGCCGCCACTCCGAGCGTGGCATAGCCCGGGACGAAGGCAATCAGCAGGGTGCCCATGGCCATGAGGCCGAGGGTGATGATCAGACCCTGGCGGCGACCGTGGCGGTCGATATAGGCGCCGAGGAAGATGGCGCCGAGCGGGCGCATCAGGAAGCCGGCGCCGAAGGTCGCCAGCGACAGCATCAGGGAGGCGAAGGGGTCATCGCCGGGGAAGAAGGTCTTGGCAATGGCGGTGGCATAGAAGCCATACACCATGAAGTCATACATCTCGAGGAAGTTGCCACTCACCACACGGAAGACGGCTTTGGCTTTGGAGTTGTTCGAGGCCATAAGAACATCACTCAGGGCTGTTACACGGGGGACTTCCCGGCAGGGAAATCGATGATCCCCATCCGCGGCAGGCAGGCACTGGATGGGCGATTGATTTGTAACCCTATGTGTAAAAGCCTCGGCTCGACAATCAGAAAATGGCTGAAAGGCCCATATTTACTGAGATTGAAAGATTGGCGAAAGCTTCGTGCCCGTTCGTCGGAAGATTGTGTTTAGCGATAGAGCTCTCATTCATCTGAATATATTAAAATCAACAGAGAAGTTACTTGACCCTTTACATATTTAACTTCCTACGCAATTAACTGTAGGAAGTTTTCATTATTCAAGATAATTACCGATGAAATATCGCAAGTAAGAATCTTATTTTTATATAAGAAATTTCCTGGATTAGAAGTTAGCTTTCCCACAAAAAAGGAGAGCTTTCACATGAAGAATCTGTGGGGAATTTTGTTGCTGTGTTCCCTCGCCGGCTGCAACGGCTGGGTCTCACCGGAAACCGATGGCCGCCTGACGGAGCGCTACTTCACTGTCCTCTCCGGACCACCGATTCCGGGCTTCATCGTCGCCTCGGCGGTGCAATGGAATGCCGATTACGCCGTGACCGCCGCTCATACGCCTTTCCTGCGCAACCAGGCCTATCGCTGCAGCACCGGCTGCGACCTGCTGTTCATCGCGCACAAGGCTGACGGTGCCCTGCCGCAATGGCGCCAGTTCCGCGCAGGCGAGGTGGTCACGGCGCTGGGCAGCAGTTCTTTGCTGATTCCGATGAGCAGCAGGGGCAAGGTCTGGCCGGTGCCCTTCGTCGATGACGGTTCCGCCAGCGGCGAACGCTACGGCGTGCACGACGCGGCTATTGCGAAGGGCATGTCCGGCGGGCCGCTGATCGGCAGTGACGGCAGCGTGCTGGGGATCAACATCGGCTTCCAGGCAGGCTTCCGGCCGCCGGCGAACCGACCGGAGCTGGCCGGTATGTCACGCCTGAGCGTATTCGTGCCCTATAGCGTGATCCAGCGCGAGTGGTTGCTGTTCCAGGCCCAGTCGATGCGCAAGGCCGCTCAGGCTCTTCAAGCGAAGAACCAGTAACAGACACCGATGGACGCCAGCACGCCGGACAGGTCCGCCAGCAGCGCGCAACCCACGGCGTGTCGGGCACGCTGGATGCCGACAGCACCGAAGTACACGGCAAGCACGTAGAAGGTGGTCTCGGTACTGCCCTGCACGGTAGCGGCTACCAGCGCCGGGAAGCTGTCCACGCCATGGGATTGCATGGTCTCCAGCAGCATCGCCCGCGCGGCGCTGCCGGAGAACGGCTTGACCAGTGCGGTGGGCAGCGCATCGACAAAGCGGGTGTCCCAGCCCACGCCTTCGACTACCCAGCGGATGCCGTCCAGTGCCATCTCCAGCGCACCGGAGGCGCGCAGCACGCCGACCGCGCAAAGCATCGCGACCAGGTACGGCAGCAGGCTCTTGGCAACGTCGAAGCCTTCCTTCGCGCCTTCGACGAAGGTTTCGTACACCGGCACCTTCTTCAGCCAGCCGACGATGAGGAACAGCATGATGATGCCGAACAGCGTCAGGTTGCCCAGCAACGAGGACAACTGCGCCAGCGCGGCGGAGGACAGTCCCGCCAACAGTGCCATGAAGGCGCCCAGCGCCAGCGCACCGGGAATCAGGTACGCCAGCACCACCGGGTCCCACAGGCGCAGGCGCTGCATCACCGCCACGCTGAGCAGGCCGACCAGCGTGGAGGCGCTGGTGGCCAGCAGGATCGGCAGGAATACCAGAGTCGGGTCCACCGCGCCTTGCTGGGCGCGGTACATGAAGATGGTCACCGGCAGCAGGGTCAGCGACGAGGCGTTGAGCACCAGAAAGAGGATCTGCGCGTTGCTTGCGGTAGTGCTGCTGGGGTTGAGTTCCTGCAGCGCCTTCATCGCCTTCAGGCCGATGGGCGTAGCGGCATTGTCCAGGCCCAGGCCGTTCGCGGCGAAGTTCAGGGTGATCAGGCCGATGACCGGGTGGCCAGCGGGCACTTCCGGCATCAGGCGGCGGAACAGCGGGCCGAGCAGCACCGCGAGTTTCTCCACCAGCCCGGCCTTCTCGGCGATGCGCAGGAAGCCCAGCCACAGCGTCAGGGTGCCGAACAGCAGCACCATGACCTCTACCGACAGCTTGGCCATGGCGAACAGGCTTTCCACCATGGCGGCGAACACGGTGGCCTCGCCCCCCAGCAGCCAGCGGGAAAGCGCGGTGACCGCCGCGACGATGAAAAAGCCCAGCCACAGGCCGTTGAGCATGCGATGTCCCCCTTGGAATGGCCGCGATGATAGCGGCACGGGCCAGTCCTACGCCAGAAACGACAAGGCCCCGGACGAAACCGGGGCCTTGTGGCTAACCCTTTCAGGTCAATGCATGGCCGGGCTTTCTTTGCTGTCGGAACCTTCCCCTTCAAGGAATTGTTCGACACGACCGTTGCGCATGGCTTCCCAGTAGCGGGCACCCTTCTGCGCGTCGTACACGCCTTCCCACTTGGAGATCACCAGGACCGCGAGGGCATTGCCGATCACGTTCAGCGCGGTGCGCGCCATGTCCATGATGCGGTCGACGCCGGCAATGAAGGCCAGACCCTCCAGCGGAATGCCCACGCTGCCCAGGGTCGCCAGCAGCACCACGAAGGAAACGCCCGGCACGCCGGCGATGCCCTTGGAGGTGACCATCAGGGTCAGCACCAGCATCAGTTGCTGGCCGATGGACAGGTCGATGCCATAGAGCTGGGCGATGAAGATCGCCGCGATGCTCTGGTACAGGGTCGAGCCATCGAGGTTGAACGAGTAGCCGGTGGGCACCACGAAGCTGCTCACCGCCTTGGGTGCGCCGTAGGCTTCCATCTTCTCGATGATGCGCGGCAGCACGGTCTCGGAGCTGGCGGTTGAGTAGGCCAGGACCAGTTCGTCCTTGAAGATGCGCATCAGCTTGATGATCGAGAAGCCGAACAGGCGTGCGGCCAGGCCCAGCACCATGAAGGCGAAGAAGGCGATGGCGAAGTACACCAGGACCACCAGCTTGGCCAGCGGCAGCAGCGAGGCGAAGCCGAAGTTGGCGACCGTCACCGCGATCAGCGCGAACACGCCGATGGGGGCGTAGCGCATGATCATGTGGGTGACCCGGAACATGGCCTCGGCCACGCCCTGGAACATCTTCACCAGCGGCTCGCGAGTCGGCGCCGGCAGCGAGGACAGGCCCAGACCGAACATCACCGAGAAGAAGATGATCGGCAGCATCTCGCCACGGGCCATCGCCGCGAAGATGTTCGACGGGATCAGGTTGAGGATGGTCTCGATGAACGCGTGGTGGTGTTCGACTTCCTTGGCAGTCTGCGCGTACTGGGAGATATCCACAGTGCCCAGGGTGCTCATGTCGATACCTGCACCGGGCTGGAAGATGTTCGCCAGCAGCAGGCCGACTACGATGGCAACCGTGGTGATGATTTCGAAATAGATGATGGTCTTCAGGCCGATACGGCCGAGTTTCTTCGCATCACCCATGCCGGCGATGCCGACGATGAGCGAGGAAATCACGATCGGTACGACGATCATCTTGATCAGGCGGATGAAGATGTCGCCCGCCGGCTGGAGGATATTGCTGATCCACCAGGCTTTTTCCGCGCTGAAGTGATTGAGCGCGGCGCCCAGTGCGATTCCGAGTACCAGGCCGATGAGGATCTGCCAGGCGAGGCTGAGCTTGGCTTTGCCCATAGTGAGTCACCCTTGATTCTTGTGGAAGTCGGGGTCGCCGAACCATCGGGATGCCGACGGCCAGCGAAAAAAGGGGCGCATGATTCCGACCCACCCTTTCCCCGTCTAATGCCGGAAACGCCTACCCCATGCACAATCGGCATAGGAAAAGGCATCTGAAACCTTGGTTCCAGGTCGCGAGACCCTTGATTTTCTGCATGACACAGGTTCCTCAACGCCTGTCACGCAGCGCTCTTCAAAGCCGTCTAGGCTTGGTGCAAAACGGCCATCAATGGCCCGGATTGATCGGTCAGGAAGGTCGGGACGTTCACGTCTCGGCTTCTTGTTACCGGATGTACGGTCGCCGTCCGGGGACCGTCAGGGATGGCCGAGGGCGAGCAAAGGGCCCTTCGACTGCAAGGCTGGCGGGAATGCGGGCGCTCCTGTGGATAAGTCGCCGGATTCCGCTCTTCATTGTGGCGGTGGCTGGTTCCCGGAAAGTCGGGTAAATCGACCGACGGGAATCGGCGAGTGATTGTAGGACGTTTCCACAGCACTCCGAATTGACCGACATCAGTGAAGTTCAACCGGCTTCGAGCGTGCGTGCGGATACCCTGCCGCCACGACCGCGACAGCCGGGCAGCAACGGGTTGTTGAATGTGTGGTGAAAGCACAACGCGGTGACACTCTGGATAAGGACGCTCTATGACGCGACGCTACGTAGTACCCACCCTGCTTTTCACTGGCGCCCTGGCGCTGGCCGGCTGCTCCAGCCAGAAACCGGACGCCTCGCAATACTCGGGCTTCCTCGGCGACTACTCGCAACTCAAACCCGCCACCTCCCCCAGTGGCCAGCCGGTGCTGCGCTGGGTCGATCCGGACCTGAAGCTGCAGAACTACAGCTCGGTACTGGTCGAGCGGCCGGTCTACTACCCGCCGCCCAAGCCGAACGAGAACATCGACCAGAAGACCCTCAACGAAATCCCCGATTACCTGAAGAAGCAGGTCGAGCTGCAGCTGGGCAGCCGCTACCGCATCGTCCAACAGGCTGATCGCGACACCCTGGTGCTGCGCACGGCGATCACCGGGGTGAACATCTCCACCGAAGGCCTGAAAGCCTATGAGGTGATCCCGATCGCCCTGGTGGTTGCCGCGACGACCACGGCGATTGGCACCCGCGACCAGGACACCGAGGTCTACGTGGAATTCGAGGCTCTGGATGGCGCGACCAGCAAACCGGTCGCCAAGGTAGTGCGCAAGGGCGCTGGCAAGACGCTGGAGAACACCAGCACTCACCTGAATCTGACGGACCTGAAACCGGTACTCGATGGCTGGGCGCGCGACGCGGCCAACTTCAAGCCGTGATCCGCTGCTGCATAGCCGCTTCTGTATGTCTGCATGAAAGCCGCAATTTGAAATGAAGCGCTCCGGAGCCGACGCGAGAATCCCGCGTCGGTTCCGGAGGCTTTGCCTGGCCCGGCCCGCTGATGCGGAGGTACCCCCTGTACCCCTGGGTCATTCAGGACCTGACGCATCCCGAACATCCCGGCCCCCTGGCCGTGCGTACGCCTTCTGGGTACGCGTATCTCAGCAACTCTCTGCTGGTACGGTCAGTACCAGTTCGGATCACTCTTGAGCTGGTCGTCGAGGATCCGTTTCACCGAATCGTCCGGCTCACCCAGCCAGCGGAAACTGGCGTGCTTGCTCGGAGACTTGTCCGCCGGAAGGTTCTCGGGAACCTTCACGTAAAGCGCGTAGGCTTTGTCTTTGTCCCAGGTAAAGGCCACGTACAGCCGGTGGGCGGCGCAGTTGTGCGCTTCGCACAGCTCGCCGACCAGGTACTTGTCGCCCTGCTCGTCCACCGCCTGCATCGGCGTCGCGGTGCCACTGAGGTTCATCACCCAGTCCGGCAGGCGGCTCTCGTCCTTGACCACCGATTGCCAGGTGTCGCGGTACTGCGGGTCACTGGCCACCAGCTCGTTCAGGCGGTACTGCGCGTCCTTGTCCGCCTCGGCGGCCAGGGCCTGGGCCCCGGCGCCGAGCAGAACAGCCGACAGCAGCAGATTGCGGGTAAAGCTCATCGCTACGCTCCTTGTTCAACTTCCACCGGGCCGCGGCGTCAGCCCCGGCGACGGCCCATGACGAAGGACACGATGAACAGCACCAGGAAGATCACGAACAGGATCTTGGCGATGCTGGTCGCGGCGCCGGCGATGCCACCGAAGCCCAGGACCGCGGCGATGATGGCGATGATCAGGAATGTCAGTGCCCAGCTAAGCATGGGGTATCTCCTCTTCTCGTTGTCGGTACGGCACCGCTTCGGGTACCTGCTCCGGAGTCATCGCAAGGCAGTCTCCGGAAGGTGTGTCCGCCCGGGCGCTTCCGGGCACTGCGGACCTGTCGGGCAAGCCAGTGGCCTGCCAGCGATTCAGAAAGCCGTTGATTCAGAAACAGGGACTCAGAACACCCAGCCACCCTGCGGGCGAACCATCGGCTGGACCTGAGCCTGGGTTTGCTCCTGCGGCGCTTGCAGCACCTGGGCCTGATTGCGAGCGGGGGCGACCTGTGGATAACGCGAAGCTTCGCGATACAAATCGGGGGTGCTGGAGGCGGCCGGAACGTAGGCGACCGGTGCGCTGGCGGCCTGGGCCCGGGAAACCTGCATCTGCAACTGCACCTGGTTGACCAGCAACAGCAGGAGGGCACCGGCGAAGAAGATCCGGCTCCACACATCGATACGCGCGACTTGCACTTGGCTGTTGGTTTCGCTGTTCATCCCGCATCTCCTGCCCGTCGCCGATCTGTCTGTCGAACCTTGAGGCTGTTTCCTTGGCCTTTCCGGTTCTCGTCGTCGCGGGTGGTTTTGTTGACTGTCTTGCAGTAGGAATTGCACGCCGCATGCCAGTCTGCAGAATCTTTATTTTTCCTTTTAAATCAATCAGTTAAATATGGTACCAAAGTGCCTTTCTACCGCATCCTGCACGATGGGTCGGGATGGGTCGTGCGATTTGCAATCCCGACACCGGAGCGCCTCCCTGCGCTCGTGTGAACCGCATCACTTCAGCGAGTGCTTCAGCTCGCTCATCTGGTCATGGCAAGCCCGTACCTTGGGCAGTTCGGCGCGCAGCAGCGCCTGGGTTTCCGGCGTGCCTTTCTCCAGAGCGTCCTCGAAGGCATGGAGGATGCGATCCTCGGCTTCCTCCAGCTGGGCGACATAGGTGGCGCCTTCATCGCTGGCCAAGGTCGCGCGGGTGTCGGCATAGACCTGACGCAGCTTGCCCAGCAGCGTGCCGCCGGTGGCGGGGTCTTCGTGGTTGGCGGCAACCTTGCCGGCCAGTGCGTTGATCACGTCGGTCTTGGCCTGCGCCATGGACTGGAACAGCCGCTGCAACCGGGCATCCTTCACTTCCTGGATGGCGTGCTGGTAGAAGCGCTGGCCGTCGCGGGTAATCTCGATGAGTTCATTGAGCTGACTGGTCGTGCGTGTCATGACAGGTACTCCTGCAAAGGAAGGGTGGAAGAGTCAGGCAGCCTGGCCGGCCACCTTCAGCGCAGTGGCGTCCACCTCACGCACACCACGGGTCTTGCGGGCGGAATCGATCAATTGCTGGCGCTCGTCGGCATTGGGCACCTGACCACTCAGGCTCACCACGCCGTCGCGGGTGGAAACGCCGATGGACAGCCCCTGCAGCGCATGAGCGGAGAGGATGCCGGCCTTGATCTGGCTGGTGATCCAGGCATCGCTCACGGCGGCCTGAGCATCACCGACTGACTTCTCGAATGTCTGCGTGGAGGCCGCGTCCGGGTCGACCTTCAGACGGTTATCCACAGCGCTGACGCCTTCGGTCTGCGCCGCCAGGTGAGCGGCCTTCTGGCTGGCCTCCTCGCTGACAACCGTGCCTTCGAGGGTGACTGCACCGGACTTGCTGGTGACCTTGATATCCAGGCCTGCGCTGCGTTTCTCCAGCAGCAGCTTGGATTTCACCTTCGCCGCCAGCGTGGCGTCGTCCCACTTCTGCACCACGCCTTCGTCCTTGGTGGCGTCGGCCTTTTGTGCGTCGGCCAGGGAAGCGTCGACGCCCAGCTGGTTATCCACAGCGGTGATGCCTTCGACGCTGCCGGCGATCTGCCCGGCCAGCGCCTTCTGTTCTTCGCTGGCCACGCCGCCGGTCAGCTGCGCGCGGCCGTTCTCCACATCCACCTTGATCGCGTAGGGCTTGAGTTCGCGGTTGAGGTTGATGGCCGTCCAGATCGAACCTTCCTGGCGTGCTTCGGCCAGTTGCGCGGTCAGCCCGGCCTCGGCGGCGTGGCTGGCCAGCGGCTGCAGGGCGAGCAGCGCGGAACCCAGGGCGAGGACAAGGATCTTCGGGTTAGGCATGGCAGGTCTCCGTCAAACGATGGTGCAGCATTGGATTCGCAAGCGCCGTGCCAGTGCGATTTGTGGATAAAATTCTTGTAATTCAATGTGTTGAATGGTCTGTGCATAACCCGGACTGTGCACCCTGCCCGAGGGACCCGAAAGATTCTTGCAACTTGCACGAAAATCCCTGGACTAAGAAAAATCACACCCCTTACAACAACGAATCACACAACGAGGAAATCGCTGAATGGACGCAACGCCTGAACAGCAAGGCCGGATCCTGCTGGTCGATGACGAGTCCGCCATCCTGCGCTCGTTCCGCTACTGCCTGGAGGACGAGGGGTACAGCGTGGCTACCGCCAACAGCGCGCAGCAGGCCGAGAACCTGTTGCAGCGCCAGGTGTTCGACCTGTGCTTCCTCGACCTGCGGCTGGGCGATGACAACGGCCTGGATGTGCTGGCGCAGATGCGCGTGCAAGCGCCCTGGATGCGCGTGGTGATAGTCACCGCGCATTCGGCCGTGGACACCGCAGTCGATGCCATGCAGGCCGGCGCCGCCGATTACCTGGTGAAGCCCTGCAGCCCCGACCAGCTGCGCCTGGCCGCCGCCAAGCAGCTGGAAGTGCGCCAGCTCACCGCTCGCATCGAGGCACTGGAAGGCGAGATGCGCAAACAAGGCGATGTGCTCGAATCCCACAGCCCGGCCATGGCCGCCGTGCTGGAGACGGCTCGGCAGGTGGCCGCCACCGACGCCAACATCCTCATCCTCGGCGAATCCGGCTCCGGCAAGGGTGAGCTGGCGCGGGCCATCCACGGCTGGAGCAAGCGGGCGAAGAAGTCCTGCGTGACCATCAACTGCCCTTCCCTCTCCGCCGAACTGATGGAGAGCGAACTGTTCGGCCACAGCCGAGGCGCCTTCACCGGCGCAACCGAAAACACCCTCGGGCGCATCAGCCAGGCGGATGGTGGCACGCTGTTCCTCGACGAAATCGGCGATTTTCCCCTCATCCTGCAGCCGAAATTGCTGCGATTCATTCAGGACAAGGAATACGAGCGGATCGGCGATCCGGTGACCCGCAACGCCGATGTACGCATCCTCGCAGCCACCAACCGTGATCTCGCCGGCATGGTCGCCCAAGGCACTTTCCGTGAAGACCTGCTCTACCGTCTGAACGTCATCGTGTTGAATCTGCCGCCACTGCGCGAACGCGCCGAGGACATCATCGGCCTTGCCGAGCGCTTCCTTGCGCGCTTCGTGAAGGACTATGGTCGCCCTGCTCGCGGCTTCACCGATGAGGCCCGCGCACTGCTTCGCCGCTACAACTGGCCGGGAAATGTGCGGGAGCTGCGCAATGTTATCGAGCGCGCAAGCATCATCTGCAATCTTGACCTTATCGGTATCGAACAGCTTTCTATCGGCGAACAGACCACCAGCTCGGCGCCGCGTATCGGCGAGGCCATGAGCCTGGAAGAACTGGAGAAAGCCCACATCGCCGCCGTCATGGCCTCCAGCGCGACTCTCGACCAGGCCGCGAAAACCCTGGGAATCGACGCTTCCACCCTCTATCGCAAGCGCAAGCAGTACAGCCTGTGAACCTGCCGATCCCGATGACGCTGCGCACGAGACTCTTCCTGAGTATCTCGGCGCTGATCACGGTAGCGCTGCTGGGCCTGCTGCTCGGGCTGTTCAGCGTGGTGCTGACCGGCCGCGAGCAGGCCCAGCTGATCCAGCGCAACTTCGACGCCATCGAGGTCAGCCAGCGCCTGCGCCAGGCGCTGGGCGATGAACTGGTGCAGGTACTCAGCGCGCGGCCCAGCCCGGAACGCCTGGAGCAGGCCCGCACGCACTTCTCCCAGGCGCTCGAGCAGGGGCGGGCTCTGGCGCGTACCAGCAGTGAGCGTCAGGCCATGACGGAAATCGCCGATGCTCACCGGCTGTTCATCGAGGCAACCGACACGCCCGGTCCGGGGCGCCCGGAACTGCTGGAGGACAGCGACCTCAGCCGTACCCTCGACGTTCTGCGCAATCGCCTGCTGGCGTTGCACCAGGGGGCGATGGAGAACATCAGCGCCGACGAACGCTCGGCACGCGACCGCACGCTGCTGGTCAGCGGCCTGCTCGGGCTCATCGGCATCGCCATCCTGGTGGTCGGCTTCATCACTGCCCACAGCATTGCCCGCCGCTTCGGCGCGCCGATCGAGACGCTGGCCAAGGCCGCAGACAAGATCGGCCAGGGTGATTTCGACGTCACCCTGCCGGTTTCCGGCGTCTCCGAGATGTCGTCCCTGAGTCGCCGCTTCGGCCTGATGGCCGAAGCCCTGCGGCTTTACCGCGCGAGCAATACCGAGGCGCTGGGTTCGGGCCGCAAGCGCCTGCTGGCGGTACTCGACAGCATCGACGACGGCCTGGTGATCCTCGACCGTCACGGCCGCATCGAGCACGCCAATCCGGTGGCCACGCGCCAGCTGTTTTCCCACAGCGATCCACAGGCTCAGGAACTGGGCACGATGCTCAACAACCCGGCGCTGACCCAGGCCGTGCAGCGTGTCCTGAGCGGCAACCTGCTGGAGGAAACCCCGCAGGACCTGGTGGTGGAGGTAAGCGGCGAGAGTCGGCTGCTGACCTGGGGCATGTCGCCGGTCACCCACGACGACGGACGCAACATCGGCGCGGTGATGGTGGTGCGCGACGTCACCGAGCAGCGCGCCTTCGAGCGCGTGCGCAACGACTTCGTACTGCGTGCTTCCCACGAGCTGCGCACGCCCATGACGGGCATGCACATGGCCTTCGGACTGCTCGCCGAGCGCCTGAAGTTTCCCGAGGAATCCCGCGAACGCGACCTGGTGCGCACCGTGGACGAGGAGATGCACCGCCTGGTGCGGCTGATCAACGATCTGCTGAATTTCTCGCGCTACCAGAGCGGCACCCAGAAGCTCGAGCTGCAGCTTTGCGATGTCGGCGACCTGCTGCGCCAGGCTCACCAACGCTTCATCGGGCCGGCCGGAGACAAGCGAATCGAGCTCGATCTGGAGATCGCCGAGGATCTGCCTGCCATCAATATCGACCGCACGCAGATCGAGCGAGTGCTGGACAACCTGATCGGCAACGCCCTGCGCCATACACCCGATGGCGGCACCATTCGCCTGCAGGCGCGCTGCCAGGAAGAGCGCGTGGCGATTGCGGTGGAGGACAGCGGCGACGGCATCCCGCTGAGCCAGCAAGGACGCATCTTCGAACCCTTCGTGCAGGTGGGCCGCAAGAAAGGCGGCGTCGGACTTGGCCTGGCGCTATGCCGGGAAATCGTGCAACTGCACGGCGGGCGCATCGCCCTGCGTTCGCAACAGGGCAAGGGCTCGCGCTTCTACCTGCTGCTGCCGGTTTAAGAGGTCGGTACCGCCAGCAACAGCGCGGCGGTTTCCAGGTCCGGCTCACCGTCGAAGCGCTCCGGGCGGAAGCGCATCTGGAACGCCGCGATCACATTGCGGGTTTCCTCATCCATCACCCCATCGAGCGGCACCGCGTAACCGTGGCGCGCCAGCTGCTGCTGGAACCAGCCAGGAGCCGGCAGCTGGCCGTTCAGCTCGGTCAGGCGGCGTGCCAGCTCGCCCGGCTTAGGCCAGGGGATCAGGCCGGCGTCGGCGAGCTTCTTCCAGGGGAATAGCGGACCGGGGTCGACCTTGCGCTGCGGGGCGATGTCGCTGTGGCCAAGGATATGTTCCGGGGTGATGCCCTGGCGCTTGGTGATATCCCGCAGCAGGGCAATCAGTGCATCGATCTGCGCATCCGGGTAGGGATACCAGATCTTCCCGCTCGGGGTATCACGGTAGCCGGGGTTCACCAGCTCGATGCCGATGGAGGTGGAATTAAGCCAGGTACGCCCCTGCCATTCGCTGGCGCCGGCGTGCCAGGCGCGGCGGTTCTCGTCCACCAGTTGGTAGATGGTCGCCGGGTTGTCACCGATCAGGTAGTGCGCGCTCACCTCACCGTGAGTCAGCAGCGCCAGCGAGCGCGGCAGATCGGCCGAGGTGTAGTGGACGATGACGTACTGGATGCGGCTGTCCTGGTTCTTCGACACATGCTCGCGATCGATCTGCAGGCCCTTGTCGGCGCAGCCGGCAAGCAGTGTGGTGAGCAAGGCGAAGGTCAGGACACGCAGGATCATGGCGGTTCTCAGGAGGAGAGCATCAGGCAGCGATGTGCAGGAAGCTGCGCACGTTCTGCAGGAGCATGTTCACGCTGAGCATGATCAGCAGCATGCCGGCCAGGCGCTCCACGGCCATCAGCCCGCGCGGGCCGAGGAAGCGCTGGAGGAACGCCGCCTGCATCAGGATGAAGGCAGTCGCAGCCCAAGCGAGGATCACCGCAAGATACAGCTCCCACAACGGACCAGTGTAGGTGCTGCGCAGGGTGATCAGCATCGCCAGCGCAGAGGGCCCGGCCACAGCCGGAGTGGCCAGCGGCACGAACAGCGGCTCGTTGTCCGGCATGTCGCCCAGCACGCCCTGGGGGGTGGGGAAGATCAGGCGCATGGCGACCACGAAGAGGATGATGCCCCCGGCGATGCCGGTGGCTTCCTTGGACAGACCCAACCCGGTGAGGATGTGTTCGCCCAGGGTGAGGAACAGCAGCAGCAGGCCCAGGGCGAACAGCAGCTCGCGCAGTGCCACTTTCAGACGGCGTTCGGCGGGGACGGACTTGAGGGCGGCGAGGAATACCGCGATGTTGCCGAACGGGTCGGTGATCAGAAAGATCAGGATGGCGACGCCAAGCATGACCGGGAAAACTCCAGCGAGAACGAGGCACCCCGCGGTTTGCGGGATGGCCTGTGAATAACGGAATGAGCCAATCATCCTGTGGATAACAACTTACCCACAGGACGATGGCTTGTGCATCAGGGTTTCTTGATCTTTTCCGGGCGCTTCCAGCCCTCGATCACCCGCTGCTTGGCGCGGCCGACGCCGAGGGTGCCGGCCGGAACCTCGGCGGTGATGGTGGAACCCGCGCCGGTCGTGGCGCCGGTGCCGATATCCACAGGCGCCACCAGCGAATTGTTGGAGCCGATGAAGACATCCTCGCCAATGGTGGTGCGCCATTTGTTCGCGCCATCGTAGTTGCAGGTGATGGTGCCGGCGCCGATGTTGGTGCGCGCACCGACTTCGCTGTCGCCCAGGTAAGTCAGGTGACCGACCTTCACACCGTCCTGCAGGTGGGCGTTCTTCAGCTCGACGAAGTTACCCACATGCACCTTGCGCTCCAGCACGCTGCCCGGACGCAGGCGAGCGAACGGGCCGACGTCGCTGTCGGGGCCGACGTGGGCGCCTTCCAGGTGCGAGTTGGCCTTGATGATGGCGCCGCGGCGCAGGGTGCTGTCCTTGATGTAGCAGTTCGGACCGATCTGTACGTCGTCCTCGATCTCCACCTGGCCTTCGAGGATCACGTTGATGTCGATGCTCACGTCGCGGCCGACGCTGACTTCACCCCGCACGTCGAAGCGCGCCGGATCGATCAGCGTCACGCCCTGGGCCATCAGGCGCCGCGCCACCCGCTGCTGGAAGAAGCGCTCCAGCTCGGAGAGCTGCAGGCGATCGTTGGCGCCCTGGGTCTCCATCGCCACCTTGGGTTGGGCGGTGGCCACACGCAGGCCGTCGCCGACTGCCATGGCAATGACGTCGGTGAGGTAGTACTCGCCCTGGGCGTTGGAATTGGAAAGACGCGACAGCCAGCCCAGCAGGCGCTCACGCGGCGCAGCGAGGATGCCGGTATTGCCTTCGCGGATGGCGCGCTGCTCGGCAGTGGCGTCCTTCTGCTCGACGATGGCCTGAACTTCGCCAGCGCCATCGCGAATGATGCGTCCGTAGCCGGTGGGGTCTTCCAGCTCGACGGTCAGCAACGCCAGCTGCTCCGGCGTGGCCTGGGCCATCAGCCGCTCCAGGGTGGGCTGCTCGATCAGCGGCACATCGCCGTAGAGGATCAGCACATTGTCCGCGCTCAGGAACGGGGCGGCCTGCGCCACGGCGTGTCCGGTGCCCAACTGCTGCTCCTGGATCACGAAATTCAGGTCATCCGCCTGCAGGCGCTCGCGCACCAGGTCGGCGCCATGGCCAATCACCACATGGATACGCGTCGGGCTGAGGCCGCGGGCGATATCGATCACGTGGGCGAGCATCGGTTTGCCAGCAACCGGATGCAGGACCTTCGGCAGTGCCGAGCGCATGCGGGTGCCCTGGCCAGCGGCAAGAATGACGATTTCGAGGGACATGAGTGAGGGACCGTCCTGGTGAGCGGGGAAACCCCGGGTGTAGAAAAAGAAAAAGGGTAGCCAAGGCTACCCTTTTCCTATTTGACGCTGAAGTCCCTGGGGACTTCGCGGCTTAGCCGCCGTACTTCTTGCGAACCTGCTGGACCGTGCGCAGTTGCGCTGCGGCTTCGGCCAGGCGGGCTGCGGCGGAGCTGTAGTCGAACTCTGCACCTTTACCTTGCAGAGCCTTTTCAGCTTCCTTCAGTGCGGTCTGGGCAGCCGCTTCATCGAGGTCACCTGCGCGAATCACGGTGTCGGCGAGAACCTTGACCATGCTCGGCTGTACTTCGAGGAAGCCACCGGAGATGTAGTACACCTCCTGCTCGCCACCCTGCTTCACCAGGCGGATCGGACCCGGCTTGAGCTCGGTGATCAGCGGCGCGTGGCCCGGAGCGATACCCAGATCGCCCAGGGAGCCGTGCGCTACGACCAGCTCGACCAGACCGGAGAAGATCTCCGCTTCGGCGCTGACGATGTCGCAGTGGACAGTAATAGCCATACCCTTGCCTCACGTAAGCGCCCGTTGCCGGGCGCACGGATTACAGCTTCTTCGCTTTCTCGATGGCTTCTTCGATGCCGCCGACCATGTAGAACGCCTGCTCGGGCAGGTGATCGTAGTCGCCGTTGAGGATGCCTTTGAAGCCAGCGATGGTGTCCTTCAGGGAGACGTATTTGCCCGGCGAGCCGGTGAATACTTCAGCCACAAAGAACGGCTGGGACAGGAAGCGCTGGATCTTACGAGCACGGGCCACCAGCAGCTTGTCGGACTCGGACAGTTCGTCCATGCCGAGAATCGCGATGATGTCCTTCAGCTCCTTGTAGCGCTGCAGAACGTACTGCACGCCACGAGCGGTGTCGTAGTGATCCTGGCCGATGACCAGCGGGTCCAGCTGACGGGAAGTCGAGTCCAGCGGATCAACTGCCGGGTAGATACCCAGCGAGGCGATGTCACGGGACAGTACGACGGTGGCGTCCAGGTGGGCGAAGGTGGTCGCCGGGCTCGGGTCGGTCAGGTCGTCCGCGGGAACGTAGACGGCCTGGATCGAGGTGATCGAGCCTTTCTTGGTGGAGGTGATGCGCTCTTGCAGAACGCCCATCTCTTCGGCCAGGGTCGGCTGGTAACCTACTGCGGAAGGCATACGGCCCAGCAGTGCGGATACTTCGGTACCGGCGAGGGTGTAACGGTAGATGTTGTCGATGAACAGCAGTACGTCACGGCCTTCGTCACGGAACTTCTCGGCCATGGTCAGGCCGGTCAGTGCAACGCGCAGACGGTTACCCGGCGGCTCGTTCATCTGGCCGTAAACCAGGGCTACCTTGTCCAGTACGCCGGAATCCTTCATCTCGTGGTAGAAGTCGTTACCCTCACGAGTACGCTCACCCACACCAGCGAATACAGAGTAACCGCTGTGCTCCATGGCGATGTTACGGATCAGTTCCATCATGTTGACGGTCTTGCCTACACCGGCACCACCGAACAGACCGACTTTACCGCCCTTGGCGAACGGGCAGACCAGGTCGATAACCTTGATGCCGGTTTCGAGCAGGTCGTTGCCGCCAGCCTGGTCAGCATAGGACGGAGCGTCGCGGTGAATACCCCAGCGCTCTTCTTCGCCGATGGGACCGGCTTCGTCGATCGGGTTGCCCAGCACGTCCATGATGCGGCCCAGGGTCTTGGTGCCGACCGGGACGGAGATGGCTGCGCCGGTGCTTTCCACGTTCAGGCCGCGCTTGAGGCCTTCGGTGGAACCCATCGCAATGGAACGAACCACGCCGTCGCCCAGCTGCTGCTGAACTTCCAGGGTGGTTTCGACGCCCTGAACTTTCAGGGCCTCGTAGATGCTCGGCACGGCATCGCGCGGGAATTCCACGTCGATCACGGCGCCGATGATTTGAACGATACGTCCGCTACTCATGTCTGGTTCCTCTGAATTTTGAACCTGTTCTTACACCGCGGCAGCGCCGCCGACGATTTCCGAGATTTCCTGGGTGATCGCCGCCTGACGTGCCTTGTTGTAGATCAGTTGCAGACCACTGATCAGATCACCGGCGTTGTCGGTAGCGTTCTTCATTGCAATCATCCGGGCCGCCTGCTCACAGGCGTTGTTCTCAACCACGGCCTGGTACACCTGGGATTCCACGTAGCGCACCAGCAGGCCGTCGAGGAGGGCCTTGGCGTCGGGTTCGTAGAGGTAGTCCCAGTGGTGCTTCAGCTCGGCATTGTCCTCGGCCACCAGCGGAATCAGCTGTTCCACGGTCGGCTTCTGGGTCATGGTGTTGACGAACTTGTTGGAAACCACGTACAGGCGATCGATACGACCTTCCAGGTAGGCATCCAGCATGACCTTGACGCTGCCGATCAGATCATTGATCGACGGCTCTTCGCCCAGGTGGCTGATAGCTGCAACTACGTTGCCGCCATAGCTCTTGAAGAAGGATGCACCCTTGGAGCCGATCACGCAGAGATCGATCTCCGCGCCACGATCGCGCTGCCCGCTCATGTCCTTGACGAGAGCCTTGAACAGGTTGATGTTCAGGCCGCCAGCCAGGCCACGGTCGGAGCTCACCACGATGTAGCCGACGCGTTTTACTTCACGCTCGACCATGAACGGGTGACGGTATTCCGGGTTGGCGTTGGCCAGATGGCCGATCACCTGGCGAATGCGCTCCGCGTAGGGACGGCCGGCCGCCATGCGCATTTGTGCCTTGCGCATCTTGCTCACCGCCACCTTTTCCATGGCATTGGTGATTTTTTGCGTGCTTTTGATGCTCGCAATCTTGCTGCGAATCTCTTTTGCGCCTGCCATTTCACACCTATCGGTTTAGCAGGCGGGGGCCGTTAACGACCCCCGCTGCGGCTTACCAGGTTTGGGTGGCCTTGAACTTCTCGATGCCGGCCTTGATGCCTGCGTCGATTTCGTCGTTGAAGTCACCCTTCTCGTTGATCTTCGCCAGCAGAGCGGCGTTCTCACGTTGGAAGTAGGCGATCAGCGCTTGTTCGAAGGCGCCCACCTTGGCGATCTCGACGTCCTGCAGGAAGCCACGCTCGGCGGCATACAGGGACAGCGACATCTCGGCGATGGACATCGGCGCGTATTGCTTCTGCTTCATCAGCTCGGTGACGCGCTGACCATGTTCCAGCTGCTTGCGGGTCGCGTCGTCCAGGTCCGAGGCGAACTGGGCGAAGGCCGCCAGTTCACGGTACTGGGCCAGCGCGGTACGGATACCGCCGGACAGCTTCTTGATGATCTTGGTCTGGGCCGCGCCACCCACACGGGATACCGAGATACCGGCGTTGACGGCCGGACGGATACCCGAGTTGAACATTGCGGATTCCAGGAAGATCTGACCGTCGGTGATGGAGATCACGTTGGTCGGAACGAACGCAGAAACGTCGCCAGCCTGGGTTTCGATGATCGGCAGGGCGGTCAGGGAACCGGTCTTGCCTTTCACTTCGCCGTTGGTGAACTTCTCTACGTACTCTTCGGAAACGCGGGAAGCGCGCTCCAGCAGACGGCTGTGGAGATAGAACACGTCGCCCGGATAAGCTTCGCGGCCCGGCGGACGGCGCAGCAGCAGGGAGATCTGGCGGTAGGCTACGGCCTGCTTGGACAGGTCGTCGTACACGATCAGGGCATCTTCACCGCGGTCGCGGAAGAATTCGCCCATGGTGCAACCGGAGTACGGAGCCAGGTATTGCAGAGCGGCGGATTCCGAAGCACTGGCAACGACCACGATGGTGTTGGCCAGGGCGCCGTTCTCTTCCAGCTTGCGTACGACGTTGGCGATGGTCGATTGCTTCTGACCGATGGCAACGTAGACGCAGCGGATGCCGCTGTTCTTCTGGTTGATGATGGCGTCGATGGCCAGAGCGGTTTTACCGATCTGACGGTCACCGATGATCAGCTCGCGCTGGCCACGGCCAACCGGGATCATGGCGTCGACGGACTTGTAGCCGGTCTGAACCGGCTGGTCTACCGACTTACGCCAGATCACGCCCGGTGCCACTTTCTCGACTGCGTCGGTCAGCTTGGCATCGATCGGGCCTTTGCCATCGATCGGGTTACCCAGAGCGTCGACAACGCGACCCAGCAGTTCCGGACCAACCGGTACTTCCAGGATGCGGCCGGTGCACTTGGCGTTCATGCCTTCTTTGAGGTCCTGGTATTCACCCAGTACCACAGCACCGACGGAGTCTTGCTCCAGGTTCAGCGCCATACCGTAGACGCCGCCCGGGAATTCGATCATCTCGCCGTACATGACGTCGGCCAGACCGAAGATGCGCACGATGCCATCGGAAACACTGACGATGGTGCCTTCGTTGCGCGCTTGCGAGGCGACGTCGAGTTTCTCGATACGCCCCTTGATGATTTCACTAATTTCGGAAGGATTGAGTTGCTGCATGCCGCTGCCCCTTCAAACTCAAGATTTCAACGCTTCGGCCAGTTTCGCGATTTTGCCGCGCACCGAGCCATCGATTACCAAGTCACCGGCGCGAATTACCACGCCGCCGATCAAGCTCGCGTCTTCCGACGCATGAAGTCGCACTTCGCGACTGAGCCGGGCGCTGAGAGCCTTGGCGAGTTTGTCCTGCTGTTCCTGGTCCAGGGCGAAGGCACTGGTGACCTCGACCTCGACCAGCTTTTCCTGCTCGGCCTTGAGCTGCTCGAACATCACGAAGATGGTCGGCAGGAGGTCGAGCCGCTTGTTTTCAGCCACAGTCCGGACGAAGTTCTGGGCCGGAGCATTGAGCTTGTCGCCACACACGTCGATCAGCGCGTCAGCCTTGGCTGCCGCGGTCAGCTGGGGCTCCTTGAGCAGCTGGCGCACGGTGTCGTCCCGCGACACTGCAGCCAGCACACCCAGAGCAGCGGACCAGTCGGCCAGTTGCTGATGAGCCTGGGCGTACTCGAAAGCCGCCTTCGCGTATGGACGAGCCAATGTGGTCAGTTCTGCCATATCGCCCTCTGCTTAGATCTCGGCGGCCAGTTGATCAACCAGCTGCTTTTGCGCGTTGGCATCGATCGAAGCACCCAGGATCTTCTCGGCGCCGGAGACAGCCAGGGCACCCACTTGGGCACGCAGGGCGTCTTTGACGCTGTTGAGTTCCTGTTCGATCTGGGCCTTGGCCTGAGCGATCATGCGATCACCTTCACCACGGGCCTGATCACGGGCTTCGTCAACGATCTGGTTAGCGCTCTTCTTCGCCTGCTCGATGATTTCGGCTGCCTGAGCCTTGGCTTCGCGCAGTTGCTGACCCGCTTTCTCGTGAGCCAGTTCCAGGTCACGAGCCGCGCGGTTGGCAGCGTCCAGGCCGTCGGCGATCTTCTTCTGACGCTCGTGCAGAGCCGCGATGACCGGAGGCCATACGAACTTCATGCAGAACAGGACGAAGATGGCGAACGCGATGGCCTGGCCGATCAGAGTTGCATTAATGTTCACGCCAATACCTCGCTCGTTCGTTGTTCAGTCACAGATTCCCGCGTTGCGGAAATTACTGGGCAACCTGAGCAATGAACGGGTTAGCGAAGGTGAAGAACAGAGCGATACCAACGCCGATCATGGTCACGGCGTCGAGCAGGCCGGCGACGATGAACATTTTGACCTGCAGCATCGGAACCATTTCCGGCTGGCGAGCAGCGCCTTCCAGGAACTTGCCGCCCAGCAGGCCGAAGCCGATGGCGGTACCCAGAGCGCCCAGACCGATCAGCAGAGCAACGGCGATAGCAGTGAGTCCAACTACAGTTTCCATTTTTCCTCCCGACTTTTTTGTCGTGTTGGTTAAAGGTGAAGCAAGTTAAGGTGGTGAAGCTCTTCTTTCACCCCCTCCCATCCGGGAAGGGGCGTACAGAATCTTTGGATCAGTGGCTGTCTTCGTGCGCCATCGACAGGTAGACGATGGTCAGCATCATGAAGATGAAGGCCTGCAGGGTGATGATCAGGATGTGGAACACGGCCCACGCCCAGTTCAGCACGACGCCCATGCCGCCCAGCCAGAGGATGCCGGAACCGAACATCACGGCGATCAGGATGAAGATCAGCTCGCCGGCGTACATGTTGCCGAACAGACGCAGTGCCAGGGATACCGGCTTGGCGATCAGGGTCACGAATTCCAGCAGGAAGTTCACGGGGATCAGGATGATCTGAACCACCATGTTGCTGCTGTGGAACGGGTGCAGGGTCAGTTCGCCGAGGAAGCCGCCGATGCCCTTGACCTTGATGCTGTAGAAGATGATCAGCGCGAAGACAGCGATCGACATGCCGAAGGTGGCGTTCGGATCGGTGGTGGCTACGGCGCGGAAGAACAGGTGCTCGTTGCCGGTGACCGCCTGGGCCGCGAGCGGCAGGAAGTCCACGGGCACCAGGTCGATCAGGTTCATCAGGAAGATCCAAACGAACACGGTCAGCGCCAGCGGTGCGATGAGCGGGTTACGGCCGTGGAAGGTGTCCTTCACGCTGCCGTCGACGAACTCCACGAGAACTTCGACGAAGTTCTGCAGGCCGCCAGGTTGACCGCTGGTGGCCTTCTTGGCTGCCATGCGGAAGATAAGGATGAACACCAGGCCGAGGAATACGGACCAGCCCAGGGTATCAACGTGGAATGCCCAGAAGCCCATTTCCTTGGCTTGTTCGGCGGTGTGGGCGAACCCCCAGGAACCATCCGGCAGACGACCCAGGGTCAGGTTCTGCAAGTGGTGCTGGATGTAACCCGAAGCGCTTTCTGCTGCCATGTTTGCCTCAATCGCTCTAAGGTCTTGTAAATGTGTTTCGCATCAGCAGGGGTGCAAACCAGCTGACCGCGAGGGTCAGCAGGTAGAGGCCGAACAGCGCCAGGGGCGCCAGGGGCTTCACACCTGCAAACGTCAGTGCGAAGAGCACTGCCGTCAAAATCAGTTTTCCCGCCTCACCGGCATAAAAGGACCGGACTATCAGCTGGGCAGAACGCGCGCCGCTGTAGCGGAACGCCTTGCGAGCAAAGTACAGATTCGGCAACCACGCAATCAGGCCCCCGAGCAAACCGGAATAGCCTGCGACCGATCCCCGTGCAAACCACAGGACTGCTGCACCGATAAGCAGCACCACCAGCTGGACGAGCAACAGGCGAAAAGCCGGTTGATGATGGAAGGGCAAACGATCGGGCTTGCGGGGTTCCATCTTCAGCTCACAGTCCTCTGGCGTCGGCGTCACAAATCAATAACTTGGCATACTTTGTGCCGACAAAATTGCGCGCAGAGTATAGGGGGCTGCAGGCCCCCCGTTCAACCGTCAGGTAGTGATTTCCGACGACCCCTACATGCTACGTTCGTATCAACGTATGTGGGCGAGTACGCCTTGAAGCTCGTCGAGGGAGTTGTAGCGGATCACCAACTGGCCTTTGCCCTTCTGCCCATGGCGAATCTGCACCGGGGCGCCCAGGCGCTCGGCCAGACGCTGTTCCAGGCGGCTGATGTCCGGGTCAGTCCTGACCGCTTTGACAGGTTCCCCAGGGGCGTTGAGCCACTGGCGCACCAGTGCTTCAGTCTGACGCACGGTGAAGCCGCGTGCGACAACATGTCGCGCACCCTCAACCTGCCTGTTTTCGGGCAATCCGAGCAGGGCACGGGCGTGGCCCATCTCCAGGTCGCCGTGGGACAGGAGGGTCTTGATCTCTTCCGGAAGGGCGATAAGGCGCAGCAGGTTGGCCACGGTCACGCGGGATTTGCCCACGGCGTCAGCGACCTGTTGCTGGGTCAACTGGAATTCCTGCTGCAGTCGCTGCAGTGCGGCGGCTTCCTCGATGGGATTGAGGTCCTCGCGCTGGATGTTCTCGATCAGCGCCATGGCGATGGCGGCTTCGTCCGGTACTTCGCGGACCATGGCCGGGATCTTGTCCAGCCCGGCCTGCTGGCTCGCGCGCCAGCGGCGCTCGCCGGCGATGATCTCGTAGCGGCCCTTGTCGATCGGGCGCACCACGATCGGCTGCATCACGCCCTGGACCTTGATCGACTGGGCGAGTTCTTCGAGGGCCTGCGGGTCCATGTCGCGACGGGGCTGGTACTTGCCACGCTGGATCAGATCCAGCGGCAGGTGTTGCAGCTCCTTGCTGTCCACCTGAACGGCTTCTTCCTGCAGCGTAGCGGCGCTGGAGCCACTGAGCAGGGCGTCCAGCCCGCGTCCGAGACCTCGTTTCTTGGCGGCCATGCGGGTTCCTTAATCTCTTAGGCGGGGGCGGTGGTGCGGGCGGCGCGCTGACGGCGCACCAGCTCGCCGGCCAGCGCCAGGTAGGCGAGGGCACCGCGGGATTGCTTGTCGTAGACCAGCGCCGGCATGCCGAAGCTGGGCGCTTCGGCCAGTCGCACGTTGCGCGGGATCACAGTGGTGTAGAGCTTGTCGCCGAAGTGTTCCTGCAGCTGCGCGCTGACGTCGTTGGTCAGGCTGATGCGCGGGTCGTACATGGTGCGCAGCAGGCCTTCGATCTTCAGCGCCGGGTTCAGCCGCTCAGCGATGCGCTGAATGCTGTTCATCAGATCGGTCAGGCCTTCCAGTGCGTAGTACTCGCACTGCATCGGGATGATCACGCCGTCGGAGGCGGACAGGGCGTTGACCGTCAGCATCGACAGCGAGGGCGGGCAGTCGATGAGGATGAAATCGTAGTTCTCGCGGATCGGTGCCAGAGCATGGCGCAGGCGATGTTCCTTCATGTCCATTTCCAGCAGCACCACTTCCGCCGCGGTGAGGTCGCGGTTGGCGGGCAGCAGCTGGTAGCCGCCGTGCTCGGAGAACTGCATGGCCTGGGCCAGGTCGCATTCGCCGGTGAGCACGTCGTAGATGGAATGGTCCAGGGACAACTTATCCACACCGCTGCCGGTGGTGGCGTTACCCTGTGGATCGAGGTCGATCAGCAGCACGCGTCGTTTGGTGGCGACCAGCGATGCCGCGAGGTTGATGCAGGTCGTGGTCTTGCCGACGCCGCCCTTCTGGTTGGCGATCGCGAATACCTTAGCCATGGTTTTCCCCACTCCCCGTCATGCAGTGCGGCGCAGTATCAGCAGATGGCGCTGGCCTTGGCAACCCGGCACCGCCAGAGCGTGTTCGGCTTCGACCCGGAAATCTTCCGGGAGTGCCGCGAGCTCATCGCTGGGGTGGACGCCTTTCATGGCCAGCCAGTTGGTCTGGGTGTCGCCCAGGTGTCGTGTCCAGTTGGCGAAGTCTTCGAGACTGCTGAAAGCCCGCGAGACGATGCCGTTGAACGGCTGCTCGGGCTGGAAGGCCTCTACCCGGCTGTGGATAACCTGCAGGTTGTCGAGCTTGAGTTCCAGCTTCACCTGGGTGAGGAAGCGGGTCTTCTTGCCGTTGCTGTCCAGCAGGGTCAGGGATTTGCCGGGGAACAGGATGGCCAGCGGGATGCCGGGCATGCCACCGCCACTGCCCACGTCCAGCCAGCGCTCACCGCCCGCAGCTTCGAACTGCGGGACGATGCTCAGGCTGTCGAGCAGGTGGCGGGAGACCATTTCATCCACATCGCGCACGGCGGTGAGGTTGTAGGCCTTGTTCCACTTGGCCAGCAAGGCCAGGTAATCCAGCAGGCGTTGCTGGGTGGTTTCGTCGATATCCAGGCCAAGCGTCTGGATGCCATGCGCGAGTTCGTCGGCGTGGCGGGCAGTAACCAGGGACATCAGGCGCTCTGCTCCAGCTGACGACCGGAGGAGCGTTTCTTCAGGTGGATCAGCAACAGGGAGATCGCCGCCGGGGTGACGCCCGGAATGCGGCCGGCCTGACCGAGGGTTTCCGGCCGGGCGTTGCCCAGCTTGAGCTGGATCTCCTTGGACAGCCCGGAGATGGACGGGTAGTCGATATCCACAGGCAGGCGGGTGTCTTCGCTGGCTCGCAGGCGAGCAATCTCTTCCTGCTGGCGATCGATGTAGCCGGCGTACTTGGTACGGATCTCGACCTGTTCGGCGACCTGCGGGTCTTCCGCGCCGGCGCCGGTCACTTCGGCCAGGCTGACGTAGTCGATTTCCGGGCGGGCCAGCAGGTTCAGCAGGTTGTACTCATGAGCCAGCGGAGTCCCGAAGCGCTCGGCGATGGCATCGCCCTGCGGCGTGTTGGGTCGAACCCAGGTGCTCTTCAGGCGCTGTTCCTCACGCTCGATGCCTTCGCGCTTGGCTTCGAAGACAGCCCAGCGCTCGTCGTCGATCAGGCCCAGTTCGCGGCCTTTCTCGGTCAGGCGCAGATCCGCGTTGTCCTCGCGCAGGATCAGCCGGTACTCGGCGCGCGACGTGAACATGCGGTACGGCTCCTGGGTGCCGAGGGTAATCAGGTCGTCCACCAGCACGCCGATGTAAGCCTCGTCGCGACGCGGGCACCAGCTTTCACGGCCTTGCGAGCGCAGCGCAGCGTTGGCGCCGGCAAGCAGCCCCTGGGCGCCGGCTTCTTCGTAGCCGGTGGTGCCGTTGATCTGGCCGGCGAAGAACAGGCCGCCGATGACCTTGGTCTCCAGGCTGTACTTCAGGTCGCGCGGATCGAAGTAGTCGTACTCAATGGCGTAGCCCGGGCGAACGATGTGCGCGTTCTCCATGCCGCGGATCGAGCGGACGATATCCAGTTGCACATCGAAGGGCAGCGAAGTGGAGATGCCGTTCGGGTACAGCTCGTGGGTGGTCAGGCCTTCGGGTTCGAGGAAGACCTGATGGCTGTCCTTGTCGGCGAAGCGATGGATCTTGTCTTCGATCGACGGGCAATAGCGCGGGCCGACCCCTTCGATAACGCCGGAGTACATGGGCGAGCGATCGAGGTTGGACGCGATGATCTCGTGGGTCCGCGCGTTGGTGTGGGTGATCCAGCAGCTGACCTGGCGTGGATGCATTTCCTTCGAGCCCAGGAACGACATCACCGGGATCGGCGTGTCGCCGGGCTGCTCGGTCATCACGCTGAAATCGACACTGCGGCCATCGATGCGCGGCGGAGTGCCGGTCTTCAGGCGGCCGACACGAAGCGGCAGCTCACGCAGGCGGCGCGCCAGGGCGATCGAGGGCGGATCACCGGCACGGCCACCGGAGTAGTTCTCCAGGCCGATGTGGATAAGTCCGCCGAGGAAAGTACCGGCTGTGAGGACGACGTTGTCCGCATGGAATTTCAGACCCATCTGGGTCACTACGCCGCGCACCTGGTCCTGTTCGACGATCAGGTCATCACAGGCCTGCTGGAATATCCACAGGTTCGGCTGGTTCTCCAGGATCTCGCGCACGGCGGCCTTGTAGAGAACGCGGTCAGCCTGAGCTCGGGTCGCACGGACTGCCGGGCCTTTACGGCTGTTGAGCACACGGAACTGGATGCCGCCTTTATCGGTGGCCAGTGCCATGGCACCGCCCAGCGCATCGATTTCCTTTACCAGATGGCTTTTGCCGATCCCACCGATGGCGGGGTTGCAGCTCATCTGGCCAAGGGTTTCCACATTGTGGGTGAGCAGCAGCGTCTTCACGCCCATGCGTGCGGCCGCTAGTGCGGCCTCTGTGCCGGCATGGCCGCCGCCGATCACGATCACGTCAAAACGGGAAGGGAAATCCACCACGCACCTCGTGCCTGTTGATCAAGGAGAAAGAAGAGAGCCGGACAGTATAGGGGCTAAGGGCTCTCGATTGAAGGCACCTGAACAAAAAATAGCCAACGGGTACTGTTCGCCTCTAATAGAAAATAAAAGAGAGGAATCTTTTTAAATCTTTTTAGAGCTTGTGTTTATGTATGGTGAAGCCGTTTTCTGTGGATAACCACTTTCAGCCCAGATACGGCGATGCTTTCAGCGCCTAACAACCCTGTGTCGATTCTGTACGGTTGCAGGGGATCTCCGGTGGCTAGCTTGTGGATTAAGTGTAACGTTATCAACAGGCCGATTTATCCACTGGTTGAGACAGCGCTTGTTAACCTATCTGTACGCGACTTTTCCACAAGGTTCACGGAGGCCTGTGGAATCCACTTTTTGTGCTCTGTAAGCCCCGTAAATAGGGAGTCTTTGTGAGCTTATGGCTGTGGATAGATTTATGTGGCGAAGAATTCGGGGCAGCAGGAGGCGCGCTGACGGGACGGCCCCGTCAGCGGTACGCGAAAGCAGCGTTGTGGATTACTTGCCGATGCAGAAGCTGGAGAAGATGCGTCCCAGCAGGTCGTCCGGTGTGAAGGCACCGGTGATCTCGCCCAGGGCTTGCTGGGCCTGACGCAAGTCTTCGGCCAGCAACTCGCCTGCTCCGCTCAGAGTGAGCTGTGCGCGGCCGTGCTCGAGGCTGTCTCCAGCCAGGCGCAGGGCCTCCAGATGGCGCCGGCGCGCGCTGAAACTGCTCTCTGCGGTCTGCTCGAAGCCCATGCAGGCCTTGAGGTGCTCGCGCAGCAGCTCCAGGCCATTGCCGGAACGGGCAGACAGGGTGATGGTGACGTGGCCGTCAGCGCTCTCTTCGAGCCCGATGCTCTCTGTGGATAAATCCGCCTTGTTGCGGATCAGGGTCACGTGCGCCGGGTCGGGGCGGCTGTCGAGGAATTCCGGCCACAGTGCGAAGGGATCGCTGGCTTCCGGGGCAGTGGAATCCACCACAAGGAGGACTCGATCCGCCTCGTTGATGGCCTTCAGGGCGCGTTCCACGCCGATTTTTTCCACATGGTCATCGGTGCTGCGCAGGCCGGCAGTATCGATGATGTGCAGCGGCATACCGTCAATGTGGATATGTTCGCGCAATACGTCGCGGGTGGTGCCGGCGATATCGGTGACGATGGCCGCCTCACGCCCTGCCAGGGCATTCAGCAGGCTGGATTTGCCGGCGTTGGGACGCCCGGCGATGACGACCGTCATGCCGTCACGCAGCAGGGCTCCCTGGCCTGCCTCGCGCAGCACCGAGGCGAGTTCCGCGCGTACTGCATCCAGTTGCGAGAGAACATGGCCGTCGGCGAGGAAGTCGATTTCCTCTTCCGGGAAGTCGATGGCAGCCTCGACATACATGCGCAGGCCGATCAGCTGGTCGGTGAGGTTATGCACACGCTTGGAGAACTCCCCCTGGAGTGAGCGCACGGCGTTGCGTGCGGCCTGCGCTGAGCTGGCTTCGATGAGGTCGGCAATGGCTTCGGCCTGGGCCAGGTCGAGCTTGTCATTGAGGAACGCGCGCTCGCTGAACTCGCCAGGGCGGGCCTGGCGGGCGCCCAGTTCGAGGCAGCGCTGCAGCAGCATGTCCATCACTACGGGGCCGCCATGGCCCTGCAGCTCCAGCACGTCTTCGCCGGTGAAGGAATTCGGGCCGGGGAAGTACAGCAGCAGACCTTCGTCGATGACCTCGCCATCATCAGCGTGGAAAGGCCCATAGTGGGCATAGCGCGGTTGGGGCTCGCGGCCGCTCAGGGTAATCGCCATGGTGCGCGCACGAGGACCGGAGACACGGACGATGCCCACCCCGCCACGGCCCTGGGCGGTGGCGACGGCGGCGATGGTTTCACGGGCTGCATTCATGTCGGCGGTCTCGCGGTTGTTGTCGTGGCTCGCGGCAAGGCAAAGTTATCCACATAGCAAAACGCCCCACGAGGGGGCGTCTTGTCGATCGGTGTCGGGCGGCGATATCAGGCAGAAGCCTTCTTCGCGGCCGCTTCGATCCGACGGGTAATGTACCACTGCTGTGCGATGGACAGGCAGTTGTTCACAACCCAGTACAGCACCAGGCCGGCCGGGAACCACAGGAAGAAGAAGGTGAAGATGATCGGCATCAGCTTCATCACCTTGGCCTGCATGGGGTCCGGTGGAGTCGGGTTGAGCATCTGCTGAACCAGCATGGTTGCGCCCATGATGATCGGCAGGATGAAGAACGGATCCTTCACCGACAGGTCGACGATCCAGCCCAGCCACGGGGCCTGGCGCATCTCGACGCTTTCCAGCAGTACCCAGTAAAGCGAGAGGAAGACCGGCATCTGCACCAGAATCGGCAGGCAGCCGCCCAGCGGATTGATCTTCTCCTTCTTGTACAGCTCCATCATCGCCTGGGACATCTTCTGGCGATCATCGCCATGCTGTTCCTTCAGCGCAGCCAGTTTCGGCGACACGGCGCGCATGCGGGCCATGGAGCGGTAGCTGGCGGCGGACAGCGGGAAGAAGGCCAGTTTGATGACGATGGTCAGGAAGATAATCGACCAGCCCCAGTTACCCACGAGGTTGTGGATATGTTGCAGCAGCCAGAAGATTGGCTGGGCGATGAACCAGAGCGGACCGTAGTCGACGGTCAGTTCCAGGCCTGGGGACAGTTCCTTCAGGTACGCCTGCAGTTTCGGGCCGGCATACAGGGTCATGCTGGTTTCGCCCTTGGCACCCGGCGCAACGGTCAGGTTGGGCCCGGTGTAGCCGACGATGTAGTTGCCCTGGGCGTCCTTGCGGGTCATCACGCTGTGGGCGTCGCCCTTGGCGGGAACCCAGGCGGTGACGAAGTAGTGCTGCAGCCAGGCTACCCAGCCGCCCTGGACGGTTTCCTTGAACTGCTCTTTGTCCATGTCCTTCATGGACACTTTCACGTAGGGCTTTTCAGGGGTCCAGACCGCAGCACCGAGGTAGGTCGATACGCCGGTAGCAGTGGTGGAGGACGGGTCGACGCTGGCGTCACGCTTGAGCTGGGCGAACAGCGAGGCGTTCCACGGTTTGTCGCTCTGGTTGTCGATCAGGTAGCTCACGCCGACCTGGTAGGCATTGGGATTGATGCATTCGAGCTTCTTCTGTGCCTTTTCCTTCTCGGTGCAGTCGTTTTTCAGGCCGCGGTGGAAGGTAAAGCGCTTGATGTAGCTGACGCCATCCTGTGCATAAGTCAGGTCGACAACCATCTGGTCCTGGCCATCGGCCAGTTCGTAGACAGGTTTGGCCGAGGCGTAGAGCGGGCGACCGCTGGCAGCGGCGTCCGGGCCGTTGGCGCCGGTCAGGCCGCTCTGGGCCAGGTAGGTGCGCTGGTTGTCACGCTCGAACAACGGGAACGGCACGTCCGGGCGGTCCTGGCGCAGCGGGTACTGGGTCAGGCCGAGCTTGATCACGTCGCCGCCGCGCGGGTCGATGGTCAGGTCTAGGACATCGGTCTTCACGCGGATCAGCTGCTCGCTGGCGGCCGCTGGCTTCTGCTCATTGGGCAGGCTGGCCTGGGCGTTCTGCGTGGTGGGTACGTCGGCATTGGCCGCATTGCCGGCAGGCACGGAAGTGTCCGGCAGGCCTTCAGTCTGATTGAAGGTCGCGGTCTGCGCCGGCAGTTCGGGCTGGCCGTAGTCCTTGTTCCACTGGAGGACCAGTGCGTAGGACACGATTGCCAGGGCGACGAATAGGATTGAACGTTTGATGTCCATGGTTACTCGGCCGTCGAGGAAGGGGCGGGCTTGGAAGGATCTGGCGGTACCGGATCGTAGCCACCGGGATGCCAGGGGTGGCAGCGGCCTAGGCGACGAGCGGCCAGCCAGCCACCACGCAGGAAACCATGAGTTTCAATGGCTTCTTGCGCGTAGCAGGAACAGCTGGGGTAGAAACGACAGTGCCTGCCCATCATGGGACTGATGGCGTAGCGGTAAAACTGGATCAGTAACAGCGCCAGTCTACGCATGGGAACTGTCGGCCACTCCCGGAGATTCTGTCGAAGGTTCCGGGCTGGGCCGGTTGCGCAACAGGCGCTTCCAGAGTTTGCCGAACTGCTGGTGCAGCTCTTCATTCTCCAGATCGCCGAGGCCCTTGCGCGCGATCAGCACGATATCCAGGCCGGCCAGCTTCTGCTGGTGATGGCGGAAGGATTCGCGGAGAAGGCGTTTGAGGCGGTTGCGCTCGACGGCGAGCTTGACGTTCTTCTTGCCGATCACCAGGCCCAGACGGGGGTGATCGAGACCGTTTTCGCGCGCCAGCAGCAGGATGTGCTTGCCGGGAACCTTGGAGGTGGGGGAGTCGAAGACCGCTGTGAATTGCCGGGCTGTCAGAAGACGTTTATCCCGGCTGAAATCTCGACTCACCACCTGTGTCAGACAAATCAGACGGTCAGACGCTTACGGCCCTTGGCGCGACGACGCGACAGAACCTGACGACCGTTCTTGGTGGCCATGCGAGCGCGGAAGCCGTGCACGCGAGCGCGCTTGAGGGTGCTGGGTTGGAAAGTACGTTTCATGATTCGGTACCTGGGTTTGACGACATGAGGTCGCAGTGACCCCGTTTAAAGAGACCGGCGATTCTAGTGAAATCAGGCGGTCAGGTCAATTTCCAACCAGACCCGGATACAAAATCTATAGAAAGGAGGGAAATCTCTTTTTCTAAAGATTGAAGCAGTGATTATGTTTACGGCGGCCGATGCCTGTGAATAACTCGCCGGCAGCCTTTGAACAAGCGCCTCAAGGGGAATGATAACCCTGTCGGGAAGTCGTGGGCCGCTTGTGCGGAGCCGGTTGGAAAGCTGGGTATGGAATGCGGTTTTTTCCACAGGGATTTTTTCCACAGAACCATCACCAGGGTCATCCCCTGCCCCATCAAGCTGTTATCCACAAGGTTCAAGGCGTTATTACCCGACCACCGGTAAAATCATTAACACCTTGATTTTGCTTGTATCCCGGCGCGCTTAACTGTGGATAAGTTGGTTCGTCGGGGATACAATAGCCGTCTGTTTCGCTTTGCGACTTCTTTTGGGGGATATCCGTGTCCGTGGAACTTTGGCAGCAGTGCGTGGAGCTTCTGCGTGACGAGCTGCCGTCCCAGCAATTCAACACCTGGATCCGACCTTTGCAGGTCGAGGCCGAGGGTGAGGAGCTGCGCGTCTACGCACCCAACCGCTTCGTACTCGACTGGGTCAATGAGAAGTACATGGGGCGCCTGCTCGAATTGCTGAGTGAGCGTGGCAACGGCCAGATTCCGGCGATTTCACTGCTGATTGGCAGCCGACGCAGCCGCACTCCGCGCCCTGCCCTGGTTCCGACGCCGCAGGTCAATGTCCAGCCGGCTTCCGTTGCCGCAGCGCCTGCACCAGTGAGCGCACCTGCGCCGGTGGCTCTGTCCATGCCCGAGCCGCAGCCGATCCAGGCCGCGCCGGTGCAGACCATCGTCGATCTCGACGAATCCAGCCCGGGTATCGATCCGATGGCTGCCGCCATGCCGGCCGCGACTGTGCGTACTGAGCGCAACGTCCAGGTAGAAGGTGCGCTCAAGCACACCAGCTACCTAAACCGCACCTTCACCTTCGAGAACTTCGTGGAAGGTAAATCCAACCAGCTGGCCCGTGCGGCCGCCTGGCAGGTTGCGGACAACCTCAAGCACGGCTACAACCCGCTCTTCCTTTATGGTGGCGTCGGCCTGGGCAAGACCCACCTGATGCACGCTGTGGGTAACCACCTGCTGAAGAAGAACCCTAATGCGAAGGTCGTGTACCTGCATTCGGAGCGATTCGTCGCGGACATGGTGAAAGCGCTGCAGCTGAATGCCATCAACGAGTTCAAGCGCTTCTACCGTTCGGTGGACGCACTGCTGATCGACGACATCCAGTTCTTCGCCCGCAAGGAGCGTTCCCAGGAAGAGTTCTTCCACACCTTCAACGCCCTTCTGGAAGGCGGCCAGCAGGTCATCCTGACCAGCGACCGCTACCCGAAGGAAATCGAAGGCCTGGAAGAACGCCTGAAGTCCCGTTTTGGCTGGGGCCTGACGGTGGCCGTGGAGCCGCCGGAGCTGGAAACCCGCGTGGCGATTCTGATGAAGAAGGCTGAGCAGGCGAAGGTCGAGCTACCGCACGACGCTGCATTCTTCATCGCCCAGCGCATCCGCTCCAACGTGCGTGAGCTGGAAGGCGCGCTGAAGCGCGTGATCGCCCACTCCCACTTCATGGGCAGGCCGATCACCATCGAGCTGATCCGCGAGTCGCTGAAGGACCTGTTGGCCCTGCAGGACAAGCTGGTCAGCATCGACAACATCCAGCGCACCGTCGCCGAGTACTACAAGATCAAGATCGCCGACCTGCTGTCCAAGCGCCGTTCGCGCTCGGTGGCACGTCCGCGTCAGGTTGCCATGGCACTCTCCAAGGAACTGACCAACCACAGCCTGCCGGAGATCGGCGTGGCCTTCGGCGGTCGGGATCACACCACGGTGCTGCACGCCTGTCGTAAGATCGCTCAACTCAAGGAATCCGACGCGGATATCCGCGAGGACTACAAGAACCTGCTGCGTACTCTGACCACCTGACGCAGCCTCACGAGGCAAGGGACTAGACCATGCATTTCACTATTCAACGCGAAGCTCTGTTGAAACCCCTGCAACTGGTCGCTGGCGTTGTCGAGCGCCGCCAGACGCTGCCGGTTCTTTCCAACGTCCTGCTGGTCGTCGAAGGCCAGCAACTGTCGCTGACCGGCACTGACCTGGAAGTCGAGCTGGTAGGTCGCGTCACCCTGGAAGATGCTGCCGAGCCGGGCGAGATCACCGTGCCGGCGCGCAAGCTGATGGATATCTGCAAGAGCCTGCCCAGCGACGCCGTGATCGACATCCGCGTTGACGAGCAGAAGCTCCTGGTGAAGGCCGGCCGTAGCCGCTTCACCCTCTCCACCCTGCCGGCCAATGACTTCCCCACCGTGGAAGAAGGCCCGGGATCGCTGACCTTCAGCCTGGTGCAGAGCAAGCTGCGTCGCCTGATCGATCGCACCAGCTTCGCCATGGCGCAGCAGGACGTTCGCTACTACCTCAACGGTATGTTGCTGGAAGTGGGTGGCGGCACCCTGCGTGCAGTGGCGACCGACGGTCACCGCCTGGCCATGTGCTCGCTGAGCAACGGCGTGCCAGAAGCGCAGGATCGCCACCAGGTGATCGTACCGCGTAAAGGCATCCTCGAACTGGCTCGACTGCTCACCGAGCAGGATGGCGAAGTGTCGATCGTCCTTGGACAGCACCACATCCGGGCGACCACTGGCGAGTTCACCTTCACCTCCAAGCTGGTAGACGGCAAGTTCCCGGATTACGAGCGCGTACTGCCCAAGGGCGGTGACAAGCTGGTCATCGGTGACCGCCAGGTGCTGCGCGAAGCCTTCAGCCGTACCGCGATCCTGTCCAACGAGAAGTACCGCGGCATTCGCCTGCAGCTCTCTAACGGACTCCTGAAAATCCAGGCGAACAACCCGGAGCAGGAAGAGGCGGAAGAAGAAGTGCAAGTCGACTACAACGGCGGCAGCCTGGAAATCGGCTTCAACGTCAGCTATCTGCTGGACGTCCTGGGTGTCATGGGTACCGAGCAGGTGCGCATGATCCTCTCCGACTCCAACAGCAGTGCGCTGCTGCAGGAAGCGGACAACGACGATTCTGCCTACGTCGTCATGCCGATGCGCCTCTGACGCGTATCGATGTCCCTTACCCGCCTTTCGGTCACCGCGGTGCGCAACCTGCACCCGGTGACCTTCTCCCCCTCCCCCCGCATCAACATCCTCTACGGCGAAAACGGCAGCGGCAAGACCAGTTTGCTGGAAGCCATCTACCTGCTCGGTCTCGCCCGCTCCTTTCGCAGCATGCGCCTGCAACCTGTCATCCAGTACGAAGAACCGGCTTGCACGGTGTTCGGACAGGTACGTCTGGGCAATGGCTTCGATAGCAGCCTGGGGGTTTCGCGAGATCGTCAGGGCGAGTTCCAGATTCGCATCGACGGCCAGAATGCACGCAGCGCTGCTCAGCTTGCCGAGACTTTACCGCTGCAGTTGATCAACCCGGACAGTTTCCGCCTGCTGGAAGGGGCACCAAAAATTCGCCGGCAGTTCCTCGATTGGGGAGTGTTCCACGTGGAACAACGCTTCATGGCCGCCTGGCAGAGACTGCAGAAGGCGCTGCGGCAGCGGAACTCGTGGCTCCGGCATGGTAAACTGGACGGTGCTTCGCAGGCTGCGTGGGATCGGGAATTGTGCTCGGCAAGCGACGAAATAGACGCGTATCGCCGGTCCTATATCCAGGCTCTCAAGCCCCAGTTCGAGCGGACCCTGGCCGAGCTGATCCAGATCGATGACCTGACGCTCAGCTACTACCGGGGATGGGATAAGGAACGCGACCTGAGCGAAGTGCTGTCCTCCAGCTTGCTGCGCGACCAGCAGATGGGGCACACCCAGGCAGGACCGCAACGGGCGGACCTACGAATTCGCCTGGGGGGACACAATGCCGCGGAGATACTTTCACGTGGCCAACAGAAACTGGTGGTCTGCGCTTTGCGGATCGCCCAGGGGCACTTGATCAACCAGGCCAAGCGCGGGCAATGCGTCTACCTGGTGGATGACCTCCCCTCCGAATTGGATGAGAAGCATCGGTTGTCTTTGTGCCGGCTTCTCGAAGATCTGGGTTGCCAGGTATTCATCACCTGCGTCGATCCGCACTTATTGAAAGACGGCTGGCAAATGGAAACGCCGGTGTCGATGTTCCACGTGGAACATGGGCGCGTCTCTCAGGACACTACCATCGGGAGTGAAGAATGAGCGAGAACACCTACGACTCTTCCAGTATCAAGGTACTGAAGGGACTGGATGCCGTACGTAAGCGTCCGGGCATGTACATCGGTGATACCGACGACGGCACTGGCCTGCACCACATGGTCTTCGAGGTCGTGGACAACTCGATCGACGAAGCGCTGGCGGGCTACTGCAGCGAGATCAGCATCACCATTCACACCGATGAATCCATCACCGTGCGCGACAACGGTCGCGGCATTCCGGTGGATATCCACAAGGAAGAAGGGGTCTCCGCGGCAGAGGTCATCATGACCGTCCTTCACGCCGGCGGAAAGTTCGACGACAACAGCTACAAGGTCTCCGGCGGTCTGCACGGTGTGGGTGTATCGGTGGTGAACGCCCTCTCCCACGAGCTGCGCCTGACCATCCGCCGTGAAGGCAAGGTCTGGGAGCAGGTCTACCATCACGGCGTTCCGCAGTTCCCGCTGCGCCCGGTAGGTGACACCGATGGCTCGGGCACCGAGGTGCACTTCAAGCCGTCCCCGGAAACCTTCCACAACATCCACTTCAGCTGGGACATCCTGGCCAAGCGGATCCGTGAGCTGTCCTTCCTGAACTCCGGCGTCGGCATCGTCCTGCGCGACGAGCGTGCCGGCAAGGAAGAGCTGTTCAAGTACGAGGGTGGCCTGCGCGCTTTCGTCGAGTACCTGAACACCAACAAGACTGCGGTGAACCAGGTCTTCCACTTCAACTGCCAGCGCGAAGAAGACGGCGTCGGCGTGGAAGTCGCCCTGCAGTGGAACGACAGCTTCAACGAGAACATCCTCTGCTTCACCAACAACATTCCCCAGCGTGACGGTGGTACCCACCTGGCGGGCTTCCGCTCGGCCCTCACCCGTCACCTGAACAACTACATCGAGCAGGAAGGCCTGGCGAAGAAGTTCAAGATCGCCACCACTGGCGACGACGCCCGTGAAGGTCTGACCGCGATCATTTCGGTGAAGGTGCCGGATCCGAAGTTCAGCTCGCAGACCAAGGACAAGCTGGTTTCCTCGGAGGTGAAGACCGCCGTGGAACAGGAAATGGGCAAGTACTTCGCCGACTTCCTGCTGGAGAACCCGAACGAAGCCAAGGCCGTGGTCGGCAAGATGATCGACGCCGCCCGTGCCCGTGAGGCCGCGCGCAAAGCTCGTGAGATGACCCGCCGCAAGGGCGCGCTGGACATCGCCGGCCTGCCGGGCAAGCTCGCCGACTGCCAGGAGAAGGACCCCGCCCTCTCCGAACTGTACATCGTGGAAGGTGACTCCGCGGGCGGTTCTGCGAAGCAGGGCCGTAACCGCAAGACCCAGGCGATCCTGCCGCTCAAGGGCAAGATCCTCAACGTCGAGAAGGCTCGCTTCGACAAGATGCTGTCTTCCCAGGAGGTCGGCACGCTGATCACCGCGCTGGGCTGCGGTATCGGTCGCGAGGAGTACAACATCGACAAGCTGCGTTACCACAACATCATCATCATGACCGATGCTGACGTCGACGGTTCGCACATCCGTACCCTGCTGCTGACCTTCTTCTTCCGTCAGTTGCCGGAGCTGGTCGAGCGCGGCTACATCTACATTGCCCAGCCGCCGCTGTACAAGGTGAAGCGCGGCAAGCAGGAGCAGTACATCAAGGACGACGTGGCCATGGAGGAATACATGACCCAGTCGGCCCTCGAGGAAGCCAGCGTGCACGTCAACGAAAGCGCCCCGGGCCTGTCCGGCGAAGCGCTGGAGAAGCTGGTCAACGAGTACCGCGGTGTCATGCGCACCCTGTCCCGCCTGTCCCGTCTGTACCCGCAGGACCTGACCGAGCACTTCATCTATCTGCCGCGCATCGAAGCTGAAAAGCTGGGCGACGAGGCCACCATGCAGTCCTGGATCGAGCAGTTCCAGGCGCGCCTGAAGGCCGTCGAGAAATCCGGCCTGACCTACAAGGTCAGCCTGCGCGAAGACCGCGAGCGTCACCTGTGGCTGCCGGAAGTCGAGATGGTTGCCCACGGTCTGTCGAACTACGTCACCTTCAACCGCGACTTCTTCGCCAGTAACGATTACCGCGCGGTAACCGAGCTGGGCAGCAAGCTGAACAGTCTGCTGGAAGACGGCGCCTACGTGCAGAAGGGCGAGCGCAAGAAGTCGGTCAGCACCTTCAAGGAAGCCCTCGACTGGCTGATGACCGAAGGCACCAAGCGCCACAGCATCCAGCGATACAAAGGTCTGGGCGAGATGAACCCGGATCAGCTGTGGGAAACCACCATGGATCCGAACGTGCGCCGCATGCTGAAAGTAACCATCGAGGACGCTATCGCGGCCGACCAGCTGTTCAACACCCTGATGGGCGATGCCGTGGAGCCGCGCCGCGACTTCATCGAAAGCAACGCTCTGGCGGTGTCCAACCTGGACGTCTGATCCAGGAAAGCTGCAGGCAAAAAGAAAGGGCCCTTTGGGGCCCTTTTCTTTTGTCTGCCGGAAACCGTGAATCAGGACGCCTCGGCCACCGATTGTGGAGTGGCGTCGTCCGGCAGCTCACCCATATCGCGCAGGGTCTGGATGACCCAGTTCTCGGCGCGCTGGTTCAGCTCGGTGATAGCACGTGCGCCCTCCCCTTCGGCATACATGGCCGGGCCGATCACCACCTGGATGGTGCCGGGGTATTTCGCCCAGCCGTTCTTCGGCCAGCAGTGCCCGGCGTTGTGGGCGATCGGCAGTACCGGCAGGTTGGCGTTGACCGCCAGAGAGGCCCCGCCGCGGGAGAACTTGCCGATCTGGCCGGTGGGAACACGGGTGCCTTCAGGGAAGATCAATACCCAGGCGCCCTTCTTGAGGCACTCATCGCCCTGCTTGGCGATCTGCTTGAGGGCCACCTTGGGTTGCTCGCGGTTGATGGCGATGGGCTTGAGCAGCGCCATGGCCCAGCCGAAGAAGGGCACGAACAGCAGCTCGCGTTTGAGCACCAGCGCCAGCGGCTCGAAGTAGCCGGTGAGGAAGAAGGTCTCCCAGGTGCTCTGGTGTTTGGCCAGGATCACGCAGGGCTGGTCGGGGATGTTCTCAGCGCCCTTGAGCTCGTAGCGCACGCCGACCACCCAGCTGGCGAGCCAGACGGCGAATTTGCACCAGGCCTGGGCAATGAAGCGGTAGCGCGCGCGGTACGGCAGGAAGGGCGCAATGAGCAGGCTCAGGGTGCCCCAGACGAAAGCGCTGAACGACAGCAGCAGGTAGAAGAGAACGGTTCTGATGGCCTGCACTATCGACATGGGAGATGGGTCCTCAGGAAAGAAGTTGGTCGGCTACTGCCGCCAGATCGTCGAATACCAGCGTGCCTTCGGGCAACGGCTTGGTCAGGGTTCGCTCGCCTTTGCCGGTCTTTACCAACACTGGCTGACAATCGACGGCCAGCGCGGCGTCCAGGTCACCCCGGCTGTCACCCACGAACCAGGTGCCGCGCAATTCCGCGCCGTAATGCTGGGCAATCTGCAGCAGCATACCGGGTTTCGGCTTGCGGCAGTCGCAGCCCTCGTCGGGGCCATGGGGGCAGTAGACGACCACGCCGAGTTCACCGCCCTGCTCCGCCACCAGTTCGCGCAGGCGCTGGTGCATGCTCTCCAGGGTGGCCAGGTCGTAATAGCCGCGGGCAATGCCCGACTGGTTGGTGGCCACGGCCACAGTCCAGCCGGCCTTGCTCAGGCGGGCGATGGCGGTGATGGCGCTGGGGATTGGAATCCACTCGTCGAGGGATTTGATGTAGGCGTCGGAGTCCTGGTTGATGACACCGTCGCGGTCGAGGATCAGTAGCTTCATGAGTGATTCGACAAGTCAGACGCTTTCGATAAGTTGGAAATGAAAAAGCCGGGAGTCCGTCACGGCGAACCGTTGCGAACTCCCGGCTTTCAGGCGGGCATCAACCCAGCAGCGAGATGTCGGCGACGCCGAGGAACAACCCGCGCAGCTTCGCCAGCAGCGCGTAGCGGTTGGCCTTCACGGCGTTGTCGTCCGCGTTGACCAGTACTTCCTCGAAGAAGGCATCCACCGGCGCGCGCAAGGCCGCCAGACGGGCCAGGGCGGCGCGATAGTCGCGGGCCGCAGCCAGCGGAGCTACTTCGCTCTCGGCAGCTGCCACGGCGCTGCCAAGGGCCTTCTCGGCGTTCTCGGTGAACAGGCTGGCGTTGACGGAAGCGGGTACGTCGCCTTCAGCCTTGGCCAGGATGTTCGACACGCGCTTGTTGGCGGCGGCCAGGGCCTCGGCTTCGGCGAGCTGACGGAAGGCCTGCACGGCTTGCACGCGCTGGTCGAAGTCCAGCGGAGCGGTCGGCTTGAGTGCACGTACGGCCTGGTACACGGCTACGTTGACGCCTTCATCCTCGTAACGGGCACGCAGGCGGTCGAAGACGAAGTCCTGCACCTGTTCGGACAGGCCTTCGGCCTTCACCTTATCGCCGTACTGAGACACAGCCACGCCGATGGCGTCGACCAGGTCCAGGTCAAGCTGCTTCTCGATGAGGATGCGCAGCACGCCCAGGGCTGCGCGACGCAGCGCGTACGGGTCCTTGCTGCCGGTAGGCAGCATGCCGATGCCGAAGATGCCGACCAGGGTGTCGAGCTTGTCGGCCACGGCCACCGCAGCACCGGTCAGGGTACCCGGCAGCTCGGCGCCAGCGCCGCGCGGCATGTACTGCTCGTTCAGCGCCAGGGCGACGTCCTTGGCTTCTCCACCGGCAGTGGCGTAGTAGTAACCGGCGATGCCCTGCATCTCCGGGAACTCGCCAACCATCTCGGTGGCCAGGTCGCACTTGGAGAGGATGCCGGCGCGGGCAGCGTTGGTGGCATCCCCACCGATGCGCTCGGCGATGTAGGCGGCCAGCTTGGAAACCCGCTCGGCTTTCTCGTAGACAGTGCCCAGCTGGGCCTGGAACACCACGTTCTTCAGACGGGCATTAAAGGCTTCCAGCGGTTGCTTCTGGTCCTGCTTGAAGAAGAACTCGGCGTCGGTCAGGCGCGGGCGAACAACCTTCTCGTTGCCGGAGACGATGTGCTCCGGCGCCTTGCTCTCGACGTTGGCCACGGTGATGAAGCGCGGCAGCAGCTTGCCGTTCGCGTCCAGCAGGCAGAAGTACTTCTGGTTGTCCTGCATGGTGGTGATCAGGGCTTCCTGCGGCACCGCGAGGAAGCGCTCCTCGAAGGAGCACACCAGCGGCACCGGCCACTCGACCAGCGCGGTCACTTCGTCCAGCAGGTCGGCCGGGACGATGGCGCTGCCCTTCTGCTCGGCGGCCAGTTCGGCAACGCGGCTGGAGATGATCTCGCGGCGCTCGGCGAAGTCGGCCAGCACGTGGGCGCTGCGCAGGTCCTCCAGGTAGTTGGCCGGTGCCGAGATGCGCACGTTGGCAGGGTTGTGGAAGCGGTGGCCGCGGGATTCGCGACCGGCCTTCTTGGTCAGGATCTCGCAGTCGACGACGTCGTCGCCGAACAGCATCACCAGCCATTGAGTCGGGCGCACGAACTCTTCACGGCGTGCCGCCCAGCGCATGCGCTTGGGAATCGGCAGCTCGTTCAGCGAGGCTTCGACGATGCCGGGCAGCAGACCCACGGCTGGTTGGCCGGCGATGGTCTGGCTGAACTTGAGTTTCGGGCCGCTCTTGTCGATCAGCTCCAGGTCCACACCGCACTTCTTGGCGAAGCCGAGGGCGGCCTGGGTCGGGTTGCCGCTGGCGTCGAAGGCAGCCTGCAGCGGCGGGCCGTCGAGGTTCACGGTGCGGTCCGGCTGCTGCACGGCGAGCTGGTCGATCTGCACGGCCAGGCGGCGCGGCGCGGCATAGCAGCGCGCGGCGGCGTAGGTCAGGCCGGCGGCCTTGAGGCCCTTCTCGATGCCGGCCAGGAAGGCTTCACCGAGGCTTTTCAGCGCCTTGGGTGGCAGCTCTTCGGTGCCCAGTTCGACGAGGAAATCCTTCGCGCTCATTATTCGGCCTCCTTCAGCTTGGCCAGTACTTCGTCACGCAATTCGGGTGTGGCCATCGGGAAGCCGAGGCGGGCGCGGGCCTGCAGGTAGCTCTGCGCCACGGCGCGGGCCAGGGTGCGCACGCGCAGGATGTAGCGCTGACGCTCGGTCACCGAGATGGCGCGGCGGGCGTCCAGCAGGTTGAAGGTGTGCGAGGCCTTGAGGACCATCTCGTAGGTCGGCAGCGGCAGCTGCAGCTCGATCAGGCGGTTGGCTTCGCTTTCATAGAAGTCGAACAGCTCGAACAGCTTCTCGACGTTGGCGTGTTCGAAGTTGTAGGTCGACTGCTCCACTTCATTCTGGTGGAACACGTCGCCGTAGGTGACCTTGCCGAACGGGCCGTCGGCCCAGACCAGGTCGTACACCGAGTCGACGCCCTGGATGTACATGGCCAGGCGTTCCAGGCCGTAGGTGATCTCACCGGTGACCGGGTAGCACTCGATGCCGCCGACCTGCTGGAAGTAGGTGAACTGGGTGACTTCCATGCCGTTCAGCCAGATTTCCCAGCCCAGGCCCCAGGCGCCGAGTGTCGGCGATTCCCAGTTGTCCTCGACGAAACGGATATCGTGCACCAGCGGGTCGATGCCGATAGCCTGCAGCGAGCCCAGGTACAGCTCCTGGAAGTTTTCCGGGTTGGGCTTCAGGACCACCTGGAACTGGTAATAGTGCTGCAGGCGGTTGGGGTTCTCGCCGTAGCGGCCGTCGGTGGGACGGCGGCTCGGTTGCACGTACGCCGCGTTCCAGGTTTCCGGGCCCACGGCGCGGAGGAAGGTGGCGGTGTGGAAGGTGCCTGCGCCTACTTCCATGTCGTAGGGCTGCAGCACCACACAGCCCTGATCGGCCCAGTATTTTTGCAGGGCGAGGATCAGGTCCTGGAAGGTGGGCACGGCGGGCGTAGTCTGGCTCACGAATTTCACCTGTGCTGGATATGCGACTAAAACCCGGCAGTATACCGCAAGGCGCTTGCAGCTTGGGCTTCACAGCGCTTTTTGCGCGACCGTTCGTACGCCCGCGATGAGCGAAAAACTGGCCAGATGACTGTGTTTTTGTACAGCCATTTGTCTATAGTCAGAACCTTCCCGTTTCCAAGGCCGACTGCCATGCCCCGCTGCTTCTGGTGTAACGACGATCCCTTGTACATCGCCTACCACGATGCCGAGTGGGGCGTGCCCCAGCGCGATGCCCGCGCGCTGTTCGAGATGATCATCCTCGAAGGCGCCCAGGCCGGTCTGTCGTGGATCACCGTGCTGAAGAAGCGCGAGCGCTACCGCGAGGTGCTGTTCGGCTTCGATCCCGCGCGCCTGGCGCGCATGACCGACGAGGAAATCGAGGAGCGCATGCAGGACCCAGGCATCATCCGCAACTTCGCCAAGCTCAAGGCGGCGCGGCAGAACGCCCAGGCCTGGCTGAAGCTGGAGGACCCGGTGACCTTCCTCTGGTCCTTCGTCGGCGGCCAGCCCAAGGTCAACCACTTCAGCGGCCGCGGCGACGTGCCGGCGGTGACGCCCGAGGCCGAGGCCATGAGCAAGGCGCTGCGCAAGGCCGGTTTCAATTTCGTCGGCCCGACCATCTGCTACGCCTTCATGCAGGCCACCGGCATGGTGATGGACCACACTGTCGACTGCGACCGCTACGCCGAGCTGACCCGCGCCTAAGGCAGCGGGCTGGCCACCGTGACCGCCTGCCAGGGCCCGGCGGAGCGGCCAGTCAGCGCTGACCAGTACCAGGACGAGGTATCGGAGAAGGATTGGCCGGTGGCGTCCTCGATGTAGTCGCAGACCTGCAGTCGCACTCCCTCGCGTTCGACCACGAAGCAGCGTTGCAGACCTTGCGCGTCAACCCGTTGCCGAAGCTGCGTCTGCTCGATGCGATAGCCCAGCGCACGGAAGCAATCCTCCGCCGGATGCAACTTGCGGGTTGGCCGCAGCACCTGGCGCAGCACAATGCTGCGCTGGCCATCGCTGAAGCGGCCGAGCTGGCCGGGGAAGTCCGCGGCGAAGCGCTGCTCCACCGGCGAAAGCGCCAGCGGGCGCAAGACACGACCTTCGAATTGCACCGGCCATTCATGGGCGACTCGAGCTGCCTCTGACGCGGTGGTAGCCGGTGACAGGAAAGGCCAGAGCGTCGCCAGCAGCAGGGCACCGAGCAGGCTGCCGGCGAAACGCGCAGAAGGGGCAGGCCGGGTAGCTTCCACCGACGCCGACGGTACAAATGCACGCCGCCCGATCACCCGGAAAATCATCCCGCAGACTCCGACGAACACCAGTAGCCCGACCGCCTCGTGGGCCCAGCCGGGAAACCCGCTCGCCTCGCTCTCGCCCCACACCAGCAGTGTGTTGCGCAGGATGTTTCCGCCCAGCACCAGCAGTCCCACCAGCGGCAGGCGGCGCAACAGCAGGCGGTCCGGCAGCCGCAGCCAGGCCGCCAGCGCGCAGGCGGTGAAGTAGCCGACCCAGGCCATCTGGATACCCGAGCAGGGCGCATCGACCATCACCCACTGGCCGTCCACCAGCAGCGCACTGCCCTGCCGCTCCACCGTCCAACTGCCCAGGCGCAGCAGCCACGCGCTGACCTCGGCGGTGACGACGCGCAATGGATAACCGACGAAGAACTGCAGCGAAGACAGCAGCGGCAACGACAGTACGCCCAGCCCCAGCCAGGCCAGCCAGGGCTGTCCGGAGGCACGCAGGCTGAGGATCACCAGTAACAGCGCCAGCACCGAGACCAGCCCGCGCAGCAGCGGCGGCAGGATCGATTGGGAAAGCGCCCCGACAACCAGCAACAGCGCTGCGCTGCCCAGCCAGCGCAGGCGCGGTTGCCTGCGCAGGCTGGTGCAGTCGCGCCGGAGCAGTAGTGCGAGTGCCGCCAGCGCGATGATCCCCAACGGATCATCCGAACCATCACTGAACCGTCGCGCCGCCCACAGCCAGCTCGGCCAGGCCGCCAGTGCGGCGAACAGCAGCCAGCTCCAGCCGGGCAGGCGGCGGATCATGCGGCCTTCCTCCGCCAGAACCAGGCGCCCAGCGCGGCCAGCAGCGACATGGCCCATACGCCCGGTTCCGGCGTGCCGGGCACGGTGCTGCCGATGGCGTTGTTGCTCACGCCCTGGGGCATCGGCAGCGGTTGGTCGACCGTCCTGCTCGCCTGCGGGTCGGGATTTCGCACCTGCTGGTCGACGGCGATGAACGAGGTATAGGGCGTGAGCAACTGGTACTTCAGACCGAGGTCGAGAATCTGCGAGCTGAACTCGAAGCCGCCATCGAGCGCCTCCTGGTCCATCAGGCTGGCGAGGCGTTGGCGTGCCCACAGGTGGGCGAGCGCACTGCCGCTGTCAGTGAGGTTGCCGGTGCTGGTCGGCAACCGTACCTGGAACGGGCCGTCGGCGGCGTGGGCGTCGAGACGCAGCTCACCACGCGGCTCGCCCTTCCACTTGCCGAACAGCACCAGCGGGCGATTGGCGAACAGGTCGGGCAATTGCAGCGGCTCCACGTCGTAGACATCGAGGCCCTCGAAGCGGGCATGGATACCCTTGAGCAGCGGGCTGTCGATCATCTTGCGGAAGCGCTGCGCCGCCTTGTTCGCCTGCTCATCATCGGTCACCACGAAAGGCTCGCCCTGCCCCGCCCGCGCCAGGCCTTCGATCAGGCTGCGGTTCACCGCGCTACCGATGCCGAAGGCGAACAGATTGGCCTTGCTCAGGTTCTCGCGCACCAGCTTGTAGGCGCTGCTCTCGATGGTGACGTAGCCGTCGGTGACCACCACGAAACTTCGCGAGCGCTCCGGATCCGTGGGCATCGACAGCGCCTCGCGCAGGGCCGGCATCAGCTCGGTACCGCCGGCGCCGACCTGGCTGTCCAGCAGCTCGATGGCCAGACGGATGTTTTCCGGCGTGGCGGGGAGCGAACGCTCCGCCAGCTTGCGGTTGTCGCCGGCGAACAACAGCAGGTTGAAGGTGTCGCTGGGGCGCAGGCGGCCGATCAGGTCGCGCAGCAGGATTTTGGTGGTGTCCAGTGGGAAGCCGTTCATGGAGCCGGAGACATCCACCACGAAGACATAGTCGCGCGGCACGATAAGCCGGGCGTCCGGCGCTCGCGGCGGGGCGACCATGGCGAGGAAGAAGTTCTCCTGCTCGCCGCGCGACAACAACAGGCCGCTCTGCACGGATTCACCGCCGAGCTGGTAATCGAGGATGAAGTCGCGGTTGCTGGCGGTGGCATCGTCAGCCGCTATCTGCGCGGTGGCGCGCCGGCTGTCACGCTGAATGGTCAGGCGATGGGAAGGCGAGGCGATCTCGCCGATCTGCACCGGCGCCAGCAGTTCGACCTGCAGGGCGAAGGTCGTGGCCGAAGGCTGTCCGGCCGGCAGGTACGGTGACTCGATCCACTGCTGCTTGCCGCTGCCGGATTCACCGCGACCGTTGTAGCGCGGCCCGACCACCGTGGGGAAGACGAACTGGAAGCGCCCGTCGGTGGGCACCAGCAGCTCGCTGTAGCGCAGTTCCACCTGCACCGCGTCGCCGGGAAGTATGTTGGCGACGTTCATCTGGAACACGTTCTCGCGCTCCTGCTCCAGCAGCGCGGCGGTCTTGCCGTCCTGTTTGGCCTGCCGGTACTCGGCCTTGGCCTTCTGCTTCTCGCGGATCTGCGCCTGGATCACCCGGTCGCCCAGGTGCACGGTCATGCCGTGGACGGCAGCGCGGGTCGAGGCGGGGAACACGTAGCGCGCCTCCAGCGGTGTCTTGCCCTGGTTGCGGTACTCCTGGGTCACCGTCACTTCGGCGATGTTGCCCAGCACGCGGGCCTCCACGCGGGTGGCCTTGAGGGGCAGCGCGTCGATCGCCGGGTCGGCATTCTCGACGAAGAAGTATGGACTGGAGCTGCTGTCCTCTGCAGCCAGTGCCGCCAGGCTGGCGCTCATCGCCAGCAGCAGGCAGCACAGCCGTGCAAGGATGGTGGGGGTAAGCATCGCGGGCCTCCGGGCCAGTGGATCGAATGGCCGCAGGTTGCGCGCGCGCTGTGGGCGCAATGTGCTCGCCGGGTGGAGATTGTGTGGAGCCGCGATGGCGCCCGATTTACCGGCGCGAGCGGCTACAATGGCCGCCATCTGCTTGAAGGAGTTTTCCGTGGAGAAATTCAAGGGCGCACTGGTGGTGGGCTTCCTGCGGTTGTTCGCCATGCTGCCGTGGCGCGCGGTGGGCGCATTGGGCGCCGGCATCGGCTGGCTGATGTGGAAGCTGCCCAACCGGTCCCGCGAGATCGTGCGGATCAACCTGTCGCACTGCTTCCCCGAACTGTCCGAGGCCGAGCTGGAGAAGCTCGTCGGCCAGAGCCTGATGGACATCGGCCGCACGCTGACCGAGAGCGCCTGCGCCTGGATGTGGTCGCCGCAGAAGTCGCTGCAGTACATCCGTGAAGTCGAAGGCATGGAAGTGCTGGAAGAAGCGCTGGCCTCCGGCGATGGCCTGGTCGGTATCACCAGCCACCTGGGCAACTGGGAAGTGCTCAACCACTTCTACTGCTCCTACGCCAAGCCGATCATTTTCTACCGCCCGCCCAAGCTCAAGGCGGTGGACGATCTGCTGAAGAAGCAGCGCGTACAGCTGGGCAACCGCGTCGCGCCCTCGACGCCTGAAGGCATCAAGAGCGTGATCAGGGAAGTGAAGAACGGCGGCTGCGTCGGCATCCCCTGTGACCCGGAGCCGGACCTCGGCTCGGGCCTGTTCGTGCCCTACCTGGGCACCACTGCGCTGACCAGCAAGTTCGTGCCCTCGCTGCTCTCGCGCGGCAAGGCTCGTGGCGTGTTCTTCCACGCCGTGCGCCTGCCCGATGGCAGCGGCTACAAGGTCATCCTCGAGGCGGCCCCGGCGGATATGTACGACAAGGACATGGAAGTGTCGGTCGCTGCGCTCAGCCGCGAGCTGGCCAAGTACGTCCGTGCCTATCCCAGCCAGTACATGTGGACCATGAAGCGCTTCAAGAAGCGCCCCGAGGGCGAGGCCCGCTGGTACTGAGCACGCCCCGCTCAATCGACCCGATAGGCACGTCGCCCCTGGATTGTTGATGCCCGGGGCGTCAGGCTGAACGTCCCACGCTCCCGGAATCCCTCCCCATGCTCGGCCTGCCGACCACCGCCACTGCGCCGTTCTGTCCCTCGGAAGTCAAAGGCAGCATCCAGGTCGCGGCCGGCGCGCCGTTGTGGAAGCGCATCCTGCAGTTCGCCGGCCCCGGTCTGCTGGTCTCCATCGGCTACATGGACCCGGGTAACTGGGCCACCGCCATCGAAGCCGGCTCGGGCTTTGGTTACCAGCTGCTGTTCGTGGTGCTGCTTTCCAGCCTCGCCGGGATGGTCCTGCAGTGCCTGGCGATGCGCCTGGGGATCGTCACCGGCCAGGACCTGGCGCAACTCTCGCGCAGCCGCTACAGCCTCGGCACGGCGCGTCTGCAATGGCTGCTGGCGGAGTTGTCGATCGTCGCCACGGACCTTGCCGAAGTGCTCGGCTGCGCCCTGGCCTTCCACCTGCTGCTAGGCGTCGACCTGGTCACCGGGGTGATCCTCACCGCCTTCGACACGCTCATCGTGCTCGGCCTCAAGGGCCAGCGCTTCCGCCACCTGGAAGCGATCATGCTCGGCCTGATCGTCACCATCAGCGGCTGCTACCTGGTCGAGCTGATCCTCATCAAGCCCTACTGGCCCGACGTCGCCGCCGGCTTCCTGCCCAGCTGGGACGCGGTGACCCAGCGCGAGCCGTTGTACCTGGCGATCGGCATCCTCGGTGCCACGGTGATGCCGCACAACCTCTACCTGCATTCCTCCATCGTGCAGACGCGGCAGGTCAGCGGCAGCAACGGCAAGGCCGCGGCGATCCGCCTGACGCGCATCGACACCGTGGTCTCGCTGAGCCTCGCACTGCTGGTCAACGCGGCAATCCTGATCCTCGCCGCCGCGGCCTTCCACGAGACCGGCCACACCGGCGTCACCGAAATCCAGGACGCCTACCGCCTGCTCGAACCGCTGGTGGGCACCGGCCTTGCGGCGATCCTCTTCGGCGTCGCCCTGCTCGCCTCCGGGCAGAGCTCCACCTTTACCGGCACCATCGCCGGGCAGGTGATCATGGATGGCTTCCTGCAGATGAAGATTCCCTGCTGGCAACGCCGCCTGATCACCCGCGCCCTGGCACTGATCCCGGCGCTGATCGGCGTGGTGATGTTGGGCGACAAGGCGGTGGGCAAGCTGCTGGTGTTCAGCCAGGTGGTGCTCAGCCTGCAACTGCCGTTCGCGCTCTGGCCGCTGATCCGCTTCACCAGCGATCGCGCACTGATGGGCGAGTTCGCCAACTCCCTGCTGACCCGTGTGCTGGCCTGGGGCTTGTTCTGCGTCATCAGCGCCGCCAATCTCTGGCTGCTCGCGCAATTGCTGGCTTGACCTGACCCCTGGGTTTCAGGCCCATTAGTGCGCTGACATTCAGGACGGATGCCATTCATGTCGAACCAAAGGCAGTACCCGCGTACCCCGATGAAGTGCCGGATCAAGATCAGCCATGCCAGCTTCGGTGATGTGTTCGGCCATACCCGTGATCTGTCCGATGGCGGCGTCTACGTCCGTCATGAAGTGCTCGCCGCGCTGCCCGCCGGCACCCGCGTGACTGGCCAGGTGCAGGACATGCCCTTCGATGCGCCGATCCTGGAGATGGAAGTGATGCGCACCGACGCCGAGGGCGCGGGCTTCCGCTTCGTCGGCAACGCCTGATCCCCGCTGCACTGCGAACTGCCTTTCTGTAGGAGCAAGCTCGCTCCTACCATCAGGGCACGGCTCCCGCGTTATCAATTCGCCTCGTTCACCGCACTCAGGAATGCCCGTGTCCGCTCATGCTGTGGATGGCCGAAGAACTGCTGCGGGCTGCCCTGTTCCAGGATGCTGCCCTGGTGGAAGAAGCACACGCGGTCGGCGAACTCGCGGGCGAAGCCCATCTGGTGGGTGACCATGAGCATGGTCAGGTTGTGCTCGGCGCCCAGCTTGCGCACCACGTTGAGGACCTCGCCGCACAGCTCCGGGTCCAGCGCCGAAGTCACCTCGTCGAACAGCATCACCTTGGGCCGCATCGCCAGCGCGCGGGCAATCGCCACGCGTTGCTGCTGGCCGCCGGAAAGCTGTGACGGATAGTGGTCGAGCTTGTTGCCCAGGCCGACCATTTCCAGCAGCTCCACCGCGCGCTCGCGGGCTTCTTCGCGGCGCATGCCGAGTACCTGCACCGGCGCCTCCATCACGTTGCGCAGCGCGCTCATGTGCGGGAACAGGTTGAAGCACTGGAACACCATGCCGATCTTGCTGCGCACCTTGCGCACGTGGCTCTCCGGCGCGCGCACCAGGGTCTCGTTGCGCTTGAGGTGGGTCAGCGGCTCGCCGTCGACTTCGATCAGCCCGCTGTCGATGGTCTCCAGCGTCATCAGTGCGCGCAGCAGGGTCGATTTGCCCGAGCCGCTGGGACCGATGATGGCGACCTTCTCGTTGGCCTTCACCTCCAGGTTGAGGTCCTTGAGCACGCTGAAGCTGCCGTAGCTCTTGCACACGTTGCGGAAGCTGACCATCGGCTGGGCCGTCTCGGCGCGCGCGGCCGGGGCATCCTGGTTGGCCACGCGCGGCGCAGTCTGTAGGGAGTGAACGGACATCGGAGTACCTCCAGAAGAGTCAGTCATGGCAGCGCCGTACGTTTTTCCACCTGGCGCACGACGCCCGCCAGGCCGATGGAGATGAGCAGGAAGAACACCCCGACCAGGGTGATCGGTTCCAGGTAGCGGAAGCTGTCGGAGCCGATGTTCTTCGCCTGCTGCATGATTTCCACCACGGTGATCGCGGAGAGCACCGGGGTGTCCTTGAACATGGCGATCAGGTAGTTGCCCAGCGCCGGCAGCACCGGGCGGATGGCCTGGGGCAGGATCACCTCGCGGTAGGCCTTGAACGGCGAGAAATTCAGCGCGGTGACTGCTTCCCACTGCCCGCGCGGCACCGCTTCCAGGCCGGCGCGGTACACCTCGGCGGTGTAGCAGGCGTAGTGCAGGGCGATGCCGAGGGTGCCGGCCACCAGGGCGGTCATGCTCAGCCCGTAGGTCGGCAGGACGTAGAACAGGAAGTACACCTGGATCAACAAGGGTGTGCTGCGGATGAACTCGATCAGCCAGGCCGCCGGCCACGACAGCCAGATGTGCCGGCTGCGCCGGGCGATGGCGAAGAGCAGGCCGAACACCACCGCCAGGGCGAAGCCCACCAGGGTGATGGCGATGGTCCGCAGCGAGGCGTGCAGCAACTGCGGGAGAATCTGCCAGGCGAAGTCCCAGTCGAAGAATTTCATCACAGGCCTCCGCGGATTCGGCCGTGCCCCAGCCAGCGTTCGAGGCGGCGCATGAGGAAGACGATGACCTGGGCCATGACGAAGTACAGCACCAGCGTAAGCAGGAAGATCTTCATGGTCTCGAAGGTCGCCTGGTCCAGCTGGCGGGCGCGGAAGGTCAGGTCCGATAGGGTGATCAGCGACACCAGCGAGGTGTTCTTCAGCAGCTCGATCAGCAGGTTGGTACCCGGCGGGATCGCGCAGAGCAGCGCCTGCGGCAGGATGATCCGGCGGAAGCGCGTGAAGGGCGACATGTTCAGCGCCAGCGAGGCTTCGTATTGCCCCTTGGGCACCGAGCCGATGGCGCCGCGCATCACTTCCGCGCCGTAGGCGCCGATGTGCAGGCCCAGGCCGATGATCGCCACGCTGTAGGCGCTCATCTCCAGGTTGAACGGCGGCAACGGCAGCACGAAGTACAGCCAGAACAGCTGGACCAGCAAGGAGGTGCCGCGGAACAGCTCGATGTAGGCGATGGACACCCAGCGTACCGCCGGCCACGGCGAGAGCCGGCCGAGTGCGGCGATGATGGCGGCGGCGACCGCCAGCAGGGAGCCGAAGACGGTCACCTGGACGGTGATCCAGGCGCCCTCCAGCAGCAGAGGAAGCAATTCACCCATGGTACGTATCCCGTTGCGACAGGTTCGACCAAACGACCGGGCAGGCGCGCCCTATGCCAGCGACGCACCTTGCGCGGTCACTGTTTGCAGAGCTCGGCGGCGGTCTTGTCGGTGACGTTTGACTTGTCGAAGCCGAACGGCTTGACCGTCGCCAGGTGCTCGGCGCCGCCCAGCCACTGCTTGAGCTGGGCGTTGACGGCATCGCGCAGGTCCTTGTCGTCCGGGCGGAAGGCCAGGGCGCCGTAACCGATGTGCGACGGGTCGTCCTTGAAGTCGGTGATGGCTTCCACCGAGTCGCCGCCTTTCGCCGCGAGGCCTTTCATGGTCAGCGCGGTGCCGACGCTGGCATCCGCTCGGCCGGCACGCACGGCCTGCAGCTGCGCGGTGGTGTCGGGCACCTGGACGATCTGCTCTTCCGCCACACCTTCCGCGCGGGCGTAACCCAACTCGGCGGTGCCGGACATGATCGCCAGCTTCACGTCCGGGTTGTTCTTCACGTCGGCGTAGCTGTGCAGGTTCTTCGGGTTGCCCTTCTTCACCAGCAGCGAGTCGGGAATCTGGTAATGCGGGTCGGTGAAGATCACCTGCTGGCAGCGTGGCGGGGTGATGTACATGCCAGCGGCGATGACGTCGAAACGCCCGGCACGCAGGCCGGGGATCAGCGCGCCCCATTCGGTCAGCACCGGCTCGATCTTCTTCACACCCATTTTCGTGAAGATCTGCGTGGCAATTTCCGGGGACTCGCCGGTGACCTTGCCGGAGGTCTCGGTGTAGGCGAACGGCGCTTCGTTGGCATAGCCGATGCGCACGGTGCCAGTGCTCTTGATGCGTTCCAGGGTGGTATCGGCGTAACTGCCGGCGCTGGCGACGGCGCAGGCCAGCAGGGTGCAGGCAAGACTCAGGCGGCGCAGGAAAACAGGGGCGGTACTCATCTTCGGATCTCCTGATCTTCGCTTGCCGAACGCGGTGGGCGCGCGGCGATGGATGGCAGGTAGCAATGTCGTACGACTGTTGTTCTTGTAGGTCGGGCCCCGGGTGGGGCCTTCCGAAGTTCTTGCGCCGCTGTCGATGGCGACGGCGACAAGCTCGACGCCAGACTAAGCCGCGGCGCCTTGCGGCTGTTCCTGATCGACAACCCCGCGGCGGGAAAAAGCCACCGTCGCGACGAACGCATCCGCAGGTTTTTTCTGCGCGGGCCTGACAATGCGGCCCGATGTGCGGCCCGATGTACTGACAGGTGCGCGGCTATATGTCCTGTGCCCGAGCATACAAAAGGGTCGGAACGGTCGACATTGCACTAGGACAATTGCCGCCGGTGTGCCGGTCCGTCACTCTGGACCCCTGACCAGACGGAGCGCTGAAGATGGAAGCCTGGCGTCGCGCCCTGGCCGACCTGCGGGTCGGCGAATCCAAGTACAAGACCCTGGTGCAGGCCATTGCCGGCGACATCGAGCAGGGCCGTCTGAGCGACGGCCAGCGCCTGCCGCCGCAGCGCCACGTCGCCGATGGCTTGGGCATCAGCGTGCAGACCGTGACCAACGCCTACAAGGAACTGGAGCGCCAGGGCCTGGTGCGCTGCGAGGTTGGCCGCGGCAGCTTCGTCACACGGCGGATGACCGAGGGCATGGCCCACTACATGGTCGACCATCCCGAGCGCGCGCTGGTGGACTTCTCCATCGCCAGCATCGTCCACACCCGCGAGCACGACCGCCTGTGGCAGGACAGCTGCCGTGAGCTGGCACAGGAAACCGATCAGCCCTGGATGCGCGCCTGTCGCCCGGTGGCTGGCTTCGATATGCACCGCGACGCCGGGGTGAAATGGCTGGCGCAATTGGGCCTCAAGCGCGAGCGCGACGACGTGCTGATCACCAATGGTGCGGCCCACGGCATCTTCCTTGCCCTCGCCTCCCTCGCTGGGCCGGACGACGTGGTGCTCTGCGAGCAGCTCACCGACCACGGTGTGATCGGCAATTCCCAGGTGCTCGGCTTCACCCTCAAGGGCGTCGAGATCGACAAGCAAGGCATCGACCCGGAGCACTTCGAAGACCTCTGCGCCAACGAACGCATCACCGCGCTGGTGTGCACGCCCAACCTGAACAACCCGACCTCCTGCCTGATGCCCGATACGCGCCGCCGCGAGATCGCCGCTATCGCCCAGCGCTATGGCGTGTATGTGATCGAAGACGACGTCTACGGTCCGCTGCTCGGCGAGCGCCGCCCGCCGCCACTCAGCCATTACCTGCCGGACCTGTCGTTCTACTGCACCAGCTTCACCAAGAGCGTGCTCACCGGTCTGCGCATCGGCTACCTGGCCATGCCACGACGGCTGGCGCTGCGCACCGAGAGCATCCTGCGGGTGAACAGCTGGATGGGCACGCCGCTGCTGGCGGAAGTGGCGGCGCGCTGGATCCACAACGGCAACGCCGCCGCGCTGATCGGCCTGCAGCGCCGAGTGCTGGAGAAGCGCCAGGGGCTGGTGCGCGAGTACCTCGGCGAGCATCTGCGCGGGTGTGATCCGCATTCGCTGAGCGCATGGATCGGCATCCCCGAACACTGGGAACTGGACAGCCTGGTGCGCGAGCTGCGTCATCGACACATTGCCGTGACGCCGCCCGATCCGTTCATGGTGCGCGGGACCCCCAGGCCGCGAGCGGTGCGCCTGTGCATGGGCGCTGAATGCAGCGACGAGCGCATGGCGAGCGCCCTGGAAGACATGCGCGAACTGTTCGGGCAGTACCCGAAGATCCACGACTTCTGACACCGGCCCCTCCCTGTAGGAGCGCCCCACGGGCGCGATCGCGGGCATGGCCCGGCTCCTACAGGGGACGTCGATGCTTGCGCTAGGCCTATTCGTAGGGCGCATAACGCGCCAGCGTTATCCGCCGCAGGGTGGACGGCGGATAACCTGTTCCAGGTTATGCGCCCTACGGCCTGCACCCAGCTTTCCCTCAGGAGCGGACTCTGTCCGCGATGGGGCTGCATCGCGCGGGAGGCTATCGCGGACGGAATCCGCTGCTACGTAAAACACCTCCGCGAACTACATCGTCCTAGTACATTCATTGCGACAATTTCCCGCCCCTACACTCGGCCCCACTGCATTCCCCGGAGGCCGAGATGGAGCCGATTTCCCTCGTCGAGCTGTACCGAGCACGCCAGCGCATCCAGGGCCTGGTGCGGCAGACGCCGCTGGAGCATTCGCCCAGCCTGTCGCGCCTGCTCGGAGCGCCGGTGTACCTCAAGCTCGAATCGCAGCAGATCACCGGCAGCTTCAAGCTGCGCGGCGCAAGCAATGCGATTGCCCAGCTCGACGACGAGCAGAAGGCCAGGGGCGTGGTCGCCGCCTCCACCGGCAACCACGGCCGGGCGTTGGCCCATGCCGCGCGGATGCTCGGGGTGCGCGCCACCGTCTGCCTGTCTCAATTGGTGCCGGCGAACAAGGTCCAGGCGATCCGCGAGCTGGGCGCCGAGGTGCGCATAGTCGGTCACAGCCAGGACGATGCCCAGGCCGAAGCCGAGCGGATTGCCCGCGAGCAGGGCGCGGCGCTGCTGCCGCCCTTCGACCATCCGCAGATCATCGCCGGCCAGGGCACCCTCGGCCTGGAAATCCTCGAACAGCTGCCGGATGTACGCCAGGTGCTGGTGCCGCTCTCCGGCGGCGGCCTGTTCGGCGGCGTGGCGCTGGCGCTCAAGCACGTCGACCCGAGCATCCGCGTGCACGGCATCAGTATGCGCCGTGGCGCCGCCATGGCTGCCAGCCTCGCTGCCGGCCATCCCGTCGAAGTGGAAGAGCTGCCGACCCTGGCCGACTCCCTCGGCGGCGGCATCGGCCTGGACAACCGGTACACCTTCGCCCTGGCCCGCGACTACTGCGACCAGCTGCACCTGCTCGACGAGCCCTCCATCGCCGCCGGCATCCGCCACGCCTACCGCGAGGAACGGCAGGTGGTGGAAGGTGCCGCCGCCGTCGGCATCGCCGCGCTGCTGGATGGCCTGATCGCCCCGGTCGGCCCGGTGGTGGTGATCGTCAGCGGCCGCAACATCGCCATCGAACAACACCAGCAAATCCTCGAGGAATCCGCCCATGGCTGACGTCACCCTGCTCAGCGAAGCCGACCTGCGCGCCTGCGTGGCCATAGACCGGGAGAGCCTCGACGCCGTCGAGCAGGCCTTCCGCCTGCTCGCCACGGCGCCGGTGGCGATGCCGCCGATCCTTCGCCTGGACGTGCCCGAACACAACGGTGAAGTCGACGTGAAGACCGCCTACCTGCCCGGCCTGCCGCGCTTCGCCATCAAGGTCAGCCCCGGCTTTTTCGACAACCCGAAGCTCGGCCTGCCCAGCCTCAACGGCATGATGATGCTGCTCTCCTCGCGCACCGGCCTGCTCGAGGCGCTGCTGCTGGACAACGGCTATCTCACCGCCGTGCGTACCGCTTGCGCCGGCGCAGTGGCGGCCAATTGGCTGGCCCGCGAGGACTCGCGGCAGGTCGCGCTGATCGGCGCCGGTGAACAGGCGCGGTTGCAGCTCAAGGCGCTGTGCCTGGTGCGGCCCATCGAAGCCGCCAGCGTCTGGGCGCGTGACCTCGACAAGGCGCGGCACTGCGCGCAGGAGCTGAGCACCAGCCTGGGCATGGCGGTCAGCGCCTGCGCCAGCATCGACGAAGCGCTGGAAGGCGCCGACATCGCCATCACCAGCACGCCCAGCCGCGAGCCGCTGATCCAGAAAAAGCACCTGCGCCCCGGCCTGCACATCACCGCCATGGGGTCGGACGCCGAGCACAAAAACGAGATCGCCGCCGACGCCCTGGCGGCGGTGGACTGCTACGTCGCCGACCGCCTCAGCCAGACCCGGGTGCTGGGCGAGCTGCACCACGCGGTGCAGGCCGGCAACGTCAGCCTGGATGCGGATTTTGCCGAGCTGGGCCAGGTCATCGCCGGGCAGCGCGAAGGCCGCCGCCGCGCCGAAGACATCACTCTCTGCGACCTCACCGGCACCGGCGCGCAGGACACCGCCATCGCCGGCCTGGCCTTCCAGCGGGCGCAGCGGATGGGCAAGGGATTTCGCTTCAGCAGCTGAAAAAATTTCGTCCCGCTTCGCGGGATGAGCGCCCTCACCCCAGCCCTCTCCCTTTGAGCGGGGCGCGCAGCCAGGGCTGGGATGAGGGAATTGCACAGGCACGGGCTGTCCGGAAGAAGCCCGCAACAGGTTCTCCCAAGAGGATTTCCGCATGTCCGAAATCGTCGTCAACCTCCCCTTCAGCCGGGAGGAATACGCCCAGCGGATCGCCAAGGTCCGCGCCAGCATGCAACAACGCGGCATCGAACTGCTGCTGGTCACCGATCCGTCGAACATGGCCTGGCTCACCGGCTACGACGGCTGGTCCTTCTATGTGCACCAGTGCGTGCTGCTGGCGCTGGAGGGTGAGCCGGTCTGGTTCGGTCGCGGCCAGGACGCCAACGGTGCGCGGCGCACGGTGTTCATGCAGGCGGACAATATCGTCGGCTACCCCGATCACTATGTGCAGTCCACTGAGCGCCACCCGATGGACTACCTGTCCCGCGAGGTCATCGCCGCGCACGGCTGGACAGGCAAGGCCGTCGGCGTCGAGATGGACAACTATTACTTCAGCGCCGCCGCCTTCCGCTCGCTGCAGGCCAACCTGCCGAGCGCGAAGTTCGTCGACGCCACCGCGCTGGTGAACTGGCAGCGCGCGGTGAAATCGCCGCGCGAAATCGAGTACATGCGCGTCTCCGCGCGCATCGTCGAGAAGATGCACGCGCACATCGTCGAGCGCATCGAACCGGGCATGCGCAAGAACGAGCTGGTGGCCGAGATCTACAGCACCGGCATCCTCGGCGCCGACGGCCATGGTGGCGACTACCCGGCCATCGTCCCGCTGCTGCCCACCGGCGCCGACGCCAGCGCACCACACCTGACCTGGGACGACACGCCCTTCGAACGCGGCGCCGGGACCTTCTTCGAGATCGCCGGCTGCTACAAGCGCTACCACTGCCCGCTATCGCGCACGGTGTTCCTCGGCAAGCCGCCCAAGCACTTCCTCGACGCGGAAACGGCCGTGGTCGAAGGCATTGCCGCCGGCCTGGACGCCGCCAAACCCGGCAACACCACCGGCGACATTGCCCGCGCCTTCTTCGGCGTGCTGGAGAAGTTCGGCATCCACAAGGACAGCCGCTGCGGCTACCCCATCGGTATCAGCTACCCGCCGGACTGGGGCGAACGCACCATGAGTCTGCGTCCGAACGACAACAGCGTGCTCGAACCGGGCATGACCTTCCACTTCATGCCTGGCCTGTGGATGGACGACTGGGGCCTGGAGATCACCGAAAGCATCCTCATCACCGAGCGCGGCGTGGAGACCTTCTGCGACTACCCGCGCCAGCTGTTCGTGAAGGAGTGAGGCAATGACCCATGTACTCGACAAGCCGCTGCGCGAGAACCCCATCTCCGCCAGCGTCGATTTCCAGTGCGAGGGCGTGCAGCACGGCCACCTCAAGCTGCCGTACTCGCGGGATGATTCGGCCTGGGGCGCGGTGATGATCCCCATCTGCGTGGTGAAGAACGGCGAAGGCCCCACCGCGCTGCTCACGGGCGGCAACCATGGCGACGAGTACGAGGGCCCGGTGGCGCTCAGCCGCCTGGCCCAGGAGCTGCGCGCCGAGGACGTGAGCGGCCGGGTGATCATCGTGCCGTTCATGAACACCCCGGCGTTCCTCGCCGGCAAGCGCACCTCGCCGATCGACGCCGGCAACCTCAACCGCAGCTTCCCCGGTCGCCCGGACGGCACGGTAACGCAGAAGATCGCCGACTATTTCCAGCGCACCCTTCTGCCGCTGGCGGATGTGGTGCTGGATATCCATTCCGGCGGCCGCACCCTCGACTTCCTGCCCTTCGCCGCCTGCCACGTGCTGCCGGACAAGGCCCAGCAGGAAGCCAGCGAGGCGCTGATGCGTGCCTTCGCCGCGCCCTTCTCCATGCGCATGCTGGAGCTGGACGCGGTGGGCATGTACGACACGGCGGCCGAGGAGCAGGGCAAGCTGTTCGTGACCACCGAACTCGGGGGCGGCGGTAGCAGCAGCGCGCACACCGTAGCCATCGCCCGGCGCGGCGTGCGCAACGTGCTGGTGCAGGCCGGCATCCTGCGCGGCGACGTGGAGCCGGCGCAGTCGGTGATGCTCGATATGCCCGACGGCGACTGCTTCGTCGCCAGTGAACACGGCGGGCTGCTGGAGATGTGCCGTGACCTGGGTGAGCGGGTCGAACACGGCGAAGTGCTGGCGCGGGTGCACGACGTGCTGCGCACCGGCGCGGCACCCGTGGAGTACCGCGCCAGGCGCAGCGGCATCCTCGTCGCGCGGCACTTCCCCGGCCTGGTTCAGAGCGGCGACACCCTCGCGGTGGTTGCCGAGGTGCTCGACTGAGCCGTCCGGGAGGCAAGCATGATCAAGCTCGACCGTTATGACCTGAAGATCCTGCGCATCCTCGCCGGCGATGGGCGCATCACCAAGTCGAGCCTGGCCGAGGCGATCAACCTCTCGGTCAGCCCGGCGTGGGAGCGCGTGCGCAAGCTGGAAGAGGCCGGGCTGATCAAGGGCTACCGCGCGCAGATCGACTGGCCGGCATTGTTCAAACAGCAGCAGGTGCTGGTGGAAATCACCCTCGCACGGCACACCGCGCAGGACATGAAGCGCTTCGAGCAGCGCCTGCATCAGGCGCCGGAGGTGGGCTTCTGCTACGCCACCGGCGGCGGGGTGGACTACATCGCGATGATCCAGGCCCGTGACATCGACCATTACCAGCGCTTCATCGACCAGCTGCTGCTGGAGGACGTGGGCATCGAGCGCTACTTCACCTACATCGTCACCAAGGTGATCAAGACGCTGGATGCGGCGATTCCCGTCGAGGCGCAGGAGCAGAGCCTTGCGTAGGGCGAATGACCTGGAACAGGTTATCCGCCGTTCCTCTGTGTGCGGATGGCAGATTCGGCGGATAACGCTGACGCGTTATCCGCCCTACGGGCAGCTCGCTCCTAGATAAACGCGCGTCGGCGGTTGAACAAATTTTGCCCAACAAATCCTGACTTCCAGGTCCGGATCGTATACAATGCGCGCCGCTCGGCATGGTGCCGGGCATGGGTTCCCTCACCCCATCGACGAAAAAGGCCCAAAGCATGTCGGCATCCCTTCCGGCGGCAAGGCGCGGCGCACTCGCCGGCCTGGTCGCGTTCCACATCCTGATCATCATCGCCAGCAACTACCTGGTGCAGCTGCCAATGACCCTCTTTGGCTGGCACACCACCTGGGGCGCGTTCAGCTTCCCGTTCATCTTCCTGGCCACCGACCTCACCGTCCGACTGCTCGGCAAGCGCCCGGCGCGGCTGGTCATCGCGCGGGTGATGATCCCGGCGCTGCTGGCGTCCTACGTGATCTCGGTGATCTTCCAGGAAGGCGCCTTCAGAGGGCTCGCCTCCCTGGGCGAATTCAACACCTTCGTCGCGCGGATTTCCCTGGCCAGCTTCCTGGCCTACGTGTTCGGCCAGATCCTCGACATCCAGGTCTTCGACCGCCTGCGCCGCATGCGCCAGTGGTGGATCGCCCCGGTGGTCTCGACCCTGTTCGGCAACCTGCTGGACACCTTCACCTTCTTCTCCATCGCCTTCTGGCACAGCGACAACGCCTTCATGGCCGAGCACTGGGTGGAGATCGCCTGGGTCGACTACGGCGTGAAGCTGGCGGTCATGCTGATGCTCTTCGTGCCGCTCTACGGCATGTTGCTCAGCGCCATTACCCGTAACCTGCGTCGCGCCGCCACGGCCTGACGCCACCCGAAAAAGCCCAACAGCGGCGGCAGAACTGCGAAAAGATTTGCCGCCGCCATCCCCCGCTTAGGAAAAAACCGCGCGCCTCCGGCCCCTAGCATGGTCTCCATGCCAACCGTCCGGGAGCCGCCGCCATGTCCTTCGCCCATCCCCTGCTGTTCAAGTCGCTCTGCTATGTGAATGGCCACTGGCTGCACAGCGCCAGCGGCACCAGCATCGCCGTCGACAACCCCGCCACCCGCGAAGTCATTGGCCATGTGCCGCTGCTCGACCACGAGCAGATAGTCGCCGCAGTCGACGCCGCCGCTGCCGCCTTCCCCGCCTGGCGAGCCCGCACGCTGGACGAACGCGGCGCACTGTTGCGCCGCTGGGCCGCGCTGATTCGCCAGCATCGCGAGGACCTCGCGCAGATCCTCAGCCTGGAACAGGGCAAGCCGCTGGCCGAAGCCCTCGGCGAGATCGACTACGCCGCCAGCTTCATTCCCTGGTTCGCCGAGGAAGCGCGACGGCTGAACGGCCGCAACATTCCCAGCCACATCCCCAGCGCGCACCTGGGCACGGTGGTCGAGCCGGTCGGCGTCGCCGCCCTGCTCACGCCGTGGAACTTCCCCTGCGCGATGATCACCCGCAAGGCCGCTGCCGCCCTGGCCGCGGGCTGCACCGTGGCGGTCAAGCCGGCTCACGAGACGCCCTACTCCGCCTTCGCTCTGGCGCAGTTGGCCGAAGAAGCCGGCTTCCCGGCGGGCGTGTTCAACGTCGTGCTCGGCGAGCCGCAGATGGCCATGGAAACCCTGGTCGGCGACAGCCGCGTGCGCGCCGTGAGCTTCACCGGCTCGACCCGGGTGGGGAAACTCGTGCTGCAGGCCGCCGCCCGGGACGTGAAGAAAGTCGCCCTGGAACTGGGCGGCAACGCGCCCTTCATCGTGCTGCCCGACGCCGATCTGGAGCAGGCGGTGCAGTTCGCCCTCGACGCCAAGTTCCAGACCTCCGGGCAGGACTGCTGCGCGGCCAACCGCATCCTGGTCGCCCGCGAACTCTACGAACCCTTCCTGCAGCGCTTCGCCCGCGCGGTGCGTGACCTGCGCGTCGGGCCGGCCAGCGACTCGCGCAGCCAGATCGGCCCGCTGATGCACCAGGGCGCCTTCGACGTCACCTGCGAGCGCGTGCAGGACGCCATCGCCCAGGGCGCGCGCCTGCTTGCCGGCGGTGAGCCCCATGCGCTGGGCGGCTGGTTCCATCAGCCGACCGTGCTGGCCGATGTCACGCCGCAGATGCGCATCTGGCGCGAGGAAAACTTCGCCCCCATCGCCGGCATCAGCGCGTACGACGACCTGGACGAAGCCGTCCGGCAGGCCAATGACACCGAATACGGCCTGGCCGCCTACCTTTGTGGACAACGCCTGGATCATATCTGGCCGCTGATGCGGCGCCTGGAGTTCGCCATGGTGGCGGTCAACGGCGCCAGGTTCACCGGCCACCCCATTCCCTTCGGCGGCATGAAGGCTTCTGGCCTGGGCCGCGAAGGCGGCAGCGAGGGCTTCGAGCCCTTCGTCGAAACCAAGTACTTCGCCCTGCACCACGGCGCCATCTGACCGGGAGACCATCGCCATGACCGACTACGCCCAACTGTTCGAAGACGACCGCGCGCACTTCATGCACCCCTCGACCCACGCCCACGACCACTCCAGCGGCGCGCTGCCGGGGCGCATCATTACCGGCGCTTCCGGCGTGCGCATCCGCGACCACCAGGGCCGCGAGCTGCTCGACGCCTTCGCCGGTCTGTACTGCGTGAACATCGGCTACGGCCGCACCGAAGTCGCCGACGCGATCCATGCACAGGCCACCCAGCTGGCCTACTACCACACCTACGTGGGCCACTCCTCCGAGGCGATCATCGAGCTGTCCGCGCGGATCATCCGCGACTGGGCGCCGGCGGGCATGAAGAAGGTCTACTACGGCCTCTCCGGCTCCGACGCGAACGAGACCCAGGTCAAGCTGGTGCGCTACTACAACAACGTGCTGGGCCGGCCGCAGAAGAAGAAGATCATCTCGCGCCAGCGCGGCTACCACGGCTCGGGCATCGTCACCGGCAGCCTTACCGGGCTGGCGAGCTTCCACCAGCACTTCGACCTGCCGGTGGAAGGCGTCAAGCACACCCTCTGCCCGCACTTCTACAAGGCCCCGGCCGGCATGGATGAAGCCAGTTTCGTGCGTCACTGCGCCCAGGAGCTGGAGAACCTGATCCTCGCCGAAGGGCCGGACACGGTGGCGGCCTTCATCGGCGAACCGGTGATGGGCACCGGCGGCATCATCGTCCCGCCCAAGGGCTACTGGGAGGCGATCCAGACGGTGCTGGCAAAGTACGACGTGCTGCTGATCGCCGACGAGGTGGTCTGCGCCTTTGGCCGCGTCGGCGACAAGATGGGCAGCCAGCGCTTCGGCATGCGCCCGGACCTGATCACCACCGCCAAGGGCCTGACCAGTGCCTACGCGCCGCTGTCTGCGGTGATAGTCGGCGAGAAGGTGTGGGACGTGATCGACCGAGCATCGAGCCGCGAAGGCGCCATGGGCCACGGCTGGACCTACTCCGGCCACCCCATCTGTGCGGCGGCCGCGCTGGCCAACCTGGACATCCTCGAGCGCGAGAACATCACCGCCAATGCGGCGGAAGTCGGTGGCTACCTCAACCAGCAGCTGCGCCAGACCTTCGAGGGCCATCCGCTGGTGGGCGAGGTGCGCGGCGACGGCATGCTGGCGGCGCTGGAGTTCATGGCTGACCGCGAGGCGCGCAAGCCTTTCGACCCCGCGCTGAAGGTCGGCCCGAAGGTCTCGGCGGCCTGTCTGGAACGCGGCATGATCGCCCGCGCTATGCCCCACGGCGACATCCTTGGCTTCGCCCCTCCGCTGGTGCTGACCCGCGCCGAAGCGGACGAGGTCGTCGGCATCGCCAAGGCGGCGGTGGATGCGGTGGCGGCCGAGGTTCTGTAGCTGCCCTGCAGGAGTGGGCCACGCCCGCGAAAAGGCGCCCAATGGGCGCCTTTCTTTCTTACGCGCCCCTGGCTTTATCCAGCTTGCGCAGGAACACCGTCATTTCTTTCTCCGCCTGCTTGTCGCCATGGGCTTGTGCAGCGGCCAGTCCATCGGTCCAGGCCGTGCGCGCGCCATCCAGGTCTCCCTGGGCCTGCAGCGCCTTGCCCAGCAGCTTCCAGGCGGCGGAGTACTTCGGGTCCTGTTCCACGCAGCGGCGAAGGTGCTCGGCGGCCCTGGCGGCGTCGCCGGCATCCAGGTAGCCCTTGCCCAGGCCGAAGCGCAGCAGCGAGTTGTCCACGCCCTTGGCGAGCATCTTTTCCAGCGAGTCGATCATGGCGAACCTCCGTCAGCAGGCCGCCATTGTGCCTCATTCAAGTGCGCCAGAAGGCGGGCGTCAGCAGGATCAGCAGGGAGAACACCTCCAGTCGCCCCAGCACCATCGCCAGGCTCAGCACCAGCTTGGCACTGGCCGGCAGGCTGCCATAGTGCACCGCGGCTTCGCCCAGCGCCGGGCCCAGGTTGTTCAGGCAGGACGCGAGCGTGGAGAACGCGGTGAGCTGATCCACACCCAGCGCCAGCAGCACCAGCATCAGGCTGACGAAGGTGAGCAGGTAGATCGAGAAGAACGCCCACACCGACTCCACCACACGATCGGGTACGGTGCGCCGCCCCAGCTTCACCAGGAATACCCCGTTGGGATGCAGCAGACGCAGGAATTCGCGCATGCCCTGGCGGTACACCAGCAGCATGCGCATCACCTTCATGCCGCCGCCGGTGGAGCCGGCGCAGGCGCCGATGAAGGTGCTGTAGAGCAGCAGGTAGGGCAGCAGGGTCGGCCAGCTGCTGAAGTCGGCCAGGCCGAAGCCGGTGGTGGTCGCCACCGAGACCACCATGAACGCGGCATAGCGGATCGACTGCAGCGGCGAGTCGTAGTGGTGCTTGAGGATCAGCGTCGCCGCGGTGATCAGGAACAGCACCAGCAGGATGCCGAGGTAGGCCCGGCACTCGGTGTCCTTCAGGTAGTGCCGCAGGCTGCGCTGGCGCCAGGCGAGGAAGTGCAGGCTGAAGTTGATCCCGGAAATCACCAGGAAGGTCATGCAGATCAGCTCGATCAACGGGCTGTCGAAGTAGCCGATGCTCGCGTCATGGGTAGAAAAGCCGCCAATCGCAATGGTCGAGAAGCTGTGGCCGACCGCGTCGAACAGGTTCATGCCGGCCGCCCAGTAGGCCAGCGCGCAAGCCAGGGTCAGGCCGCAGTAGAGGAACCACAGGGTCTTGGCGGTATCGGCGATGCGCGGGGAGAGCTTGTGGTCCTTCAGCGGGCCGGGCATCTCCGCGCGGTACAGCTGCATGCCACCGATGCCCAGCATCGGCATCACTGCCACGGCCAGAACCACGATGCCCATGCCGCCCAGCCATTGCAGTTGCTGGCGATAGTAGAGGATCGCGTGCGGCAGCGTATCGAGCCCGGTGAGGACGGTCGCACCGGTGGTGCTCAGGCCGGAGAAGGACTCGAACAGCGAATCGATGACACCCATATGCGGCGCGTCCGACAGGGCGAAAGGCAAGGCGCCGAAGGAACCCAGCACGGTCCAGAACAGCGCCGTCACCAGGTAGCCGTCGCGGATGCGCAAGTCCTGCTTGTGCCGGCGGCACGGCCACCAGATGGCGAAGCCGGTCAGCAGCGTGACCAGGAACGACAGCGCGAAGGGTTGCCACGAACGCTCGGCGTAATGAAGGTCCACGAGCAGTGGCGGCAGGTGCGTGGCACTGAACAGCATCAGCAGCACGCCGAGGATTCGACCGATGGAGGAGTAGCGCATGACCGGAGACAGGCAAGCTGGAACAGGCCGCGCAGGGTGACAAGGGAAGCGGGTTGGCGCAGTAGGACCTGTCTGAAACCGCCTCGGATTGATCTGGCGGGCCACCAAACGGTGGCCCGCCTCAGGATCAGAAGAAGGTCAGGCCGGCCTGGAACAGCCGCTCGACATCGCGGATGCGCTTCTTGTCCACCACGAAGAGGATCACGTGGTCGCCGGATTCGATCTTCGTCTCGCCGTGGGCGATCAGCACGTCGTCGTCGCGGATCACCGCGCCGATGGTGGTCCCCGGCGGCAACTGGACCTCGTTGATCTTGCGGCCGATCACCTTGCTCGACTTGGCGTCGCCGTGGGCGACCACTTCGATGGCCTCGGCAGCACCGCGGCGCAGGGAGTGCACGCTCTCGATGTCGCCACGGCGCACGTGGGTCAGCAGGGTGCCGATGGTGGCCAGCTGCGGGCTGATGGCGATGTCGATCTCGCCGCCCTGCACCAGGTCGACGTAGGCGGGGTTGTTGATCAGCGTCATCACCTTGCGCGCGCCCAGGCGCTTGGCCAGCAGCGAGGACATGATGTTGGCCTCGTCGTCGTTGGTCAGGGCGAGGAACAGGTCGGTGTCGCCGATGTTCTCCTCCAGCAGCAGGTCACGGTCCGAGGCGCTGCCCTGCAGCACGATGGAGCTGTCCAGGCTGTCGGAGAGGTGCCGGCAGCGGGCCGGGTTCATCTCGATGATCTTCACCTGGTAGCGGCTTTCGATGGCCTCGGCCAGACGCTCGCCGATGTTGCCGCCGCCGGCGATGATGATCCGCTTGTAGCTGTCCTCGAGCCGGCGCATCTCGCCCATCACGGCGCGGATGTGGGCCTTGGCGGCGATGAAGAAGACCTCGTCGTCGGCTTCGATCACCGTGTCGCCCTGGGGAATGATCGGCCGGTTGCGCCGGTAGATCGCCGCCACGCGGGTATCGGCGTTGGGCATGTGCTCGCGCAGCTGGCGCAGCTCCTGGCCCACCAGCGGGCCGCCGTAGTAGGCGCGGATGCCCACCAGCTGGGCCTTGCCCTCGGCGAAGTCGATCACCTGCAGGGCGCCGGGGTACTCCACCAGGCGCTTGATGTAGTTGGTCACCACCTGCTCGGGGCTGATCAGCACATCGACCGGGATCGCCTCGTTGTCGAACAGCCCGGCGCGGGTCAGGTACGCCGCCTCGCGCACGCGGGCGATGCGGGTGGGGGTGTTGAACAGGGTGTAGGCGACCTGGCAGGCCACCATGTTCACCTCGTCGCTGTTGGTCACCGCCACCAGCATGTCGGCATCGTCGGCGCCGGCCTGGCGCAGTACGGTGGGGAATGAGGCCTTGCCGTGGACGGTGCGGATGTCCAGGCGGTCATTGAGGTCGCGCAGGCGTTCGCCGTCGGTATCGACGACCGTGATGTCGTTGGCTTCGCTGGCAAGGTGCTCGGCCAGAGTGCCGCCGACCTGGCCGGCACCGAGGATGATGATTTTCATGAGAGCTCTTTGTTGACTCCTTAACGGAGGGATTGCGAGCTAGAACGAGACTAGGAAGAGTGCGGTTTGGAAGCGGAGTTTACGAATGTAAATGAGCATTCGAAACCGTGCTCTGACGACGTATCGTCGACGCGCAGCAGCCCGTGTTGCTTAGCGCGCCGAGATCTTGATGAGCTTGGCATAATAGAAGCCGTCATGCCCGCCGTCCTGCGGCAGCAGCTGGCGGCCATGGGGCTGCTTGATGCCCCACGGACCGGGCAGGTCCAGCTCGCGGGCGCCGGGGGTGCGCGCGAGGAACGCGGCGATCTGTTCGCTGTTCTCCTGCGGCATTACCGAGCAGGTCGCATAGACCAGCACGCCGCCGACTTCGAGGGTCGCCCACAGCGCATCGAGCAGCTCGCCCTGCAGCTGCGCCAGCGCCTCAATGTCCTCGGCGGTGCGGGTCAGCTTGATGTCCGGATGCCGGCGGATCACACCGGTGGCGGAGCACGGTGCGTCCAGCAGGATGCGCTGGAACGCCTTGCCGTCCCACCACTTGACGGTATCACGGGCGTCGGCGGCGAACAGTTCGGCCGAAAGCTGCAGGCGGGCGAGGTTCTCGCGTACGCGCACCAGGCGGCTCTCTTCCAGGTCCACGGCAACCACGCCAGCCAGCGCCGGCTCGGCTTCCATCAGGTGGCAGGTCTTGCCGCCGGGGGCGCAACAGGCATCCAGCACGCGCTGGTTCGGCGCCAGTTCCAGCAGGTCGGCGGCCAGTTGCGCGGCTTCGTCCTGCACACTGACGCGACCTTCGGCGAAGCCCGGCAGCTCGCGCACGTCGCACGGCTGCACGAGATGGATGCCGTCGCGGCTGAACTCGCAGGCGGTCGCTTCGAAGCCGACGCGGTTCAGCTCTTCCAGATAGGTATCGCGGCTGCCGTGACGGCGGTTCACCCGCAGGGTCATCGGTGGGTGCGCGTTGTTGGCGGCGCAGATTGCTTCGAACTGCTCAGGCCAGGATTTCTTCAGTGCCTTCTGCAGCCAGCGCGGATGCGCCAGGCGCGCGGCCGGGTCCTTGTCGACCTCGGCCAGCAGGGTTTCGCTCTCGCGCTGGGCGCGGCGCAGTACGGCGTTGAGCAGGCCCTTGGCCCAGGGCTTCTTCAGCTTGTCCGCGCAGCCGACGGTCTCGCCGATCGCCGCGTGCGGGGGAATACGGGTGTAGAGCAGCTGGTACAGACCGACCAGCAGCAGGGCCTCGACGTCACGGTCGCCGGCCTTGAACGGCTTCTGCAGCAGGCGTGCAGCGAGGGTGGACAGGCGTGGCTGCCAGCGGGCGCTGCCGAAGGCCAGCTCCTGCACCAGACCACGGTCGCGCGGCTCGACATTCTCCAACTGGGTCGGCAGCGAGCTGCCCAGCGAGGCGCGGCCGGCGAGCACGGCGGCCAGCGCGCGGGCGGCCGCCAGACGGGGATTGGTACTCATGCGCCCAGCACCTGCCCTGGCGCGAACTGCTCGCGACGGCTGTTGAACAGGTCGGCGAAGGCCAGCGGCTTGCCGCCGGGCAGTTGCAGGCGGGTCAGCAGCAGCGCGCCTTCACCGCAGGCGACCAGCAGACCGTCGCGGCTGGCATCGAGGATCCTGCCGGGCTCGCCCTTGCCTTCTGCCGGCTTGGCGCCGAGCACTTTCAGCGTGGCTTCGCCGAGGGCGGTGTGGCAGACCGGCCAGGGCGTGAAGGCGCGGATGCGGCGCTCCAGTTCGTCGGCTGGGCGCGACCAGTCGATGCGCGCCTCTTCCTTGTTCAGCTTGTGCGCGTAAGTGGCCAGGGCGTCGTCCTGCACCTCGCCCTTGAGCGCGCCGGCGGCGAGGCCCGCGATGGCCTCGACCACAGCTTTCGGGCCGAGTTCGGCGAGCCGGTCATGCAGGCTGCCGCCAGTGTCGGCGGCGGATATCGGCGTGCTGACCTTGAGCAGCATCGGCCCAGTGTCCAGGCCCGCTTCCATCTGCATCACGGTTACGCCGCTCTCGGCGTCGCCGGCTTCCACCGCGCGCTGGATCGGCGCGGCGCCGCGCCATCGCGGCAGCAGGGAGGCGTGACTGTTGATGCAGCCCAGGCGCGGGATATCCAGCACCAGCTGAGGCAGGATCAGCCCGTAGGCCACCACCACCATCAGGTCCGGCTTGAGCGCGGCCAATTCGGCCTGGGCGGCTGGGTCGCGCAGGGTCGGCGGCTGCAGAACCGGCAGGCCGTTCTCCAGTGCGAGCTGCTTGACCGGGCTGGGCATCAGCTTCTGGCCGCGGCCGGCCGGGCGGTCCGGCTGGGTGTAGACGGCGACGATCTCATGGGGAGTATCGAGCAGTGCCTTGAGGTGTTCGGCGGCGAATTCCGGGGTGCCGGCGAAGACGATGCGCAGTCTCTGACTCATATCGGGCTCACAAAAAAGCTCTCTATGAAAGAGCTGGCGGGGCTTGCCGGGGCAAGCCTTTGGGGGATGGGGTCACGCCTGTTGCCGGTGTTGCTTTTCCAGCTTCTTGCGGATGCGGTCGCGCTTGAGGTTGGACAGGTAGTCGACGAACAGCTTGCCGTTGAGGTGATCACACTCGTGCTGGATGCACACCGCGAGCAGGCCCTCGGCCTCTTCCTCGAACGGAGTGCCGTCGCGGTCCTGGGCCTTGATCCGCACTTTCTGCGGACGGTCTACATTTTCGTAGAAGCCCGGCACCGACAGGCAGCCTTCCTGGTACTGGTCCATTTCCTCGGTGAGGAATTCGAACTCGGGGTTGATGTAGACCCGGGGTTCGGACTTGTCCTCGGACAGGTCCATCACCACGACGCGCTTGTGCACGTTGATCTGCGTGGCGGCCAGGCCAATGCCCGGCGCCTCGTACATGGTCTCGAACATGTCGTCGATCAGCGTGCGCAGGGCGTCATCGAAGACCGTGACGGGCTTGGCGATGGTCCGCAGGCGCGGATCGGGGAATTCGAGAATGTTCAGAATGGCCATATACGTTTGTGATGCACTTGTGGAATAAAGTCAAAATCGGCTGCTAATATGCTGAGCAGCATCGAAAAACGCTGGAAAGCGCGGTAGGGGCGGCTTCCAGGCGTTTCATGTGTACACATAATAAAGGGATTCACCGCATGAGGAAAACACTACTCGCCCTGCTGCTGCTCGCCGCAGGCGGGGTGGCGCAGGCTGCCGTGCAGCTCAAGGAAGGCCATCCGGATCGCTATACCGTAGTGAAGGGCGACACCCTCTGGGACATCTCCGGCAAGTTCCTCAGCAAGCCGTGGAAGTGGCCGGAAATCTGGCAGGTGAATCCGCAGATTCAGAACCCGCACCTGATCTATCCGGGTGACGTGCTGAGCCTTACGTATGTCGACGGCCAGCCACGCCTGATGCTCAACCGCGGCGAATCGCGCGGGACCATCAAGCTGTCGCCGCGGGTACGCAGCACTCCGATCGCCGAGGCGATCCCGACCATCCCGCTGGACAAGATCAACGCCTTCCTGCTGTCCAACCGCATCGTCGACAGCACCGATGAGTTCGCCAATGCCCCCTATGTGGTTGCGGGTGACGCCGAAAGCGTGATCAGCGGTGCCGGCGACCGCGCCTATGCTCGCGGCAACTCGCTGTCCGAAGAGGGCAGCTATGGCATCTTCCGTCAGGCCAAGGTCTACACCGATCCGGAAACCAACGAAGTCCTGGGCGTCGACGCCATGGATGTCGGCAGTGCCAATGTCACGGCGAAGGAACGCGATATCGCCACCCTGAACCTGACCCGCTCGACCCAGGAAGTCCGCTCGGGCGACCGCCTGTTCCCCACCGAGGAACGCGCGATCACCTCGACCTTCATGCCCAGCGAGCCGAGCACCCCGATCAAGGGCATCATCATCGACGTGCCGCGCGGCGTGACCCAGATCGGCAAGTACGACGTGGTGACCATCGACAAGGGTACCCGTGATGGTCTCGTCGAAGGCAACGTACTGGCGATCTACAAGCTGGGCGAAACCGTGCGCGATCGCGTCACCGAAGACATGGTGAAGATCCCGGACGAGCGCTCGGGCCTGGTGATGATCTTCCGCACCTACAACCGCCTGAGCTACGGCCTGGTGCTGACCGCCACCCGTTCGCTCGAAGTCAACGACCGCGTCCTCAATCCCTGATCGACGTGTGAGTTGAAGAAAACCCCGCTCCGGCGGGGTTTTTTGTGGGCGCGATCCGGAAGGGTCCGACAGCGGGGGCTACGGCTGGCGCGGCATAGTCCGGGCGTCTGCCCCTCTCCCAGGACTGCGCCATGCCCCAAGACCCGACTCTCTCCCCGTCCGAACTCGAAGCACGGCTGCGCCTGCACGGCCTGCCGGAGCTGGGCCCCCGACGCTTTCGCCGCCTGCTGGAGGCCTTCGGCTCGGCTTCCGCCGCCATGAGCGCGCCCGCGGCTGCCTGGCGCTCCCTGGGGTTGCCCGCCGTCTGCGCAGAGCCGCGCCGCGATGCGTCCATCCGTGAGCCGGCGGCTCAGGCGCTGCGCTGGCTGGAGGCGCCGGAGCATCATCTGGTCATGTGGGACACCCCCGGTTACCCCGCTCTGCTCGCCGAGCTGGATGATGCGCCGCCACTGCTGTTCCTGGCGGGCGATCCGGGTCTGCTGGAGCGCCCGCAACTGGCGATGGTCGGTAGCCGCCGGGCCAGCAAGCCGGGGCTGGATACCGCACGGGCCTTCGCCCGCAGCTTGGCCGGCGGTGGCTTCGTGATCACCAGCGGGCTGGCGCTGGGCATCGACGGCGCGGCCCATGAGGGGGCGCTGGAGGTCGCAGGAAAGACGGTGGCGGTACTGGGCACGGGGCTGGAGCACCTCTACCCGCGTCGTCATCTGGGGCTGGCGAAACGCATCGTCGAGCAGGGCGGTGCGGTGATCTCGGAGCTACCGCTGAGCTGCGCGCCCCAGGCGTCGAACTTCCCGCGGCGCAACCGGATCATCAGTGGCCTGTCACTGGGCACCCTGGTGGTGGAAGCCAGCCCCTCGAGCGGGTCGCTGATCACGGCGCGGCTGGCTGCCGAGCAGGGCCGCGAGGTCTATGCGATTCCCGGCTCCATCCATCATCCCGGCGCGCGTGGCTGCCACGAGCTGATCCGCCAGGGAGCGATGCTGGTGGAAACGGTCGAGCACATCCTCGAAGGCTTGCAGGGGTGGACGCACGCTGCGCGGACAGTAGAGGTCGCGCCAGCCTTGTCGCCTCACCCACTGGTCGACCTGCTGCGCGCGGCACCGCAAAGCAGCGAGCAGCTGGCGTTGCGCAGCGGTCTGCAGCTGCCGCAGCTGCTGGCGGAACTCACCGAGCTGGAGCTGGACGGGCGGGTGGCCTGCGAGGCCGGCGTCTGGGTGCATCGAGCCCCCTGAGCACGTAAACTGCCGCGCATCGCAGATCCGAGGAATTCACGATGTACAGCAACTGGCGTACCCAGCGCATGGCCCAGGTCGTGCGCGACGGCGGTGTGATCGCTTACCCGACCGAAGCCGTCTGGGGCCTGGGCTGCGACCCGTGGAGCGCCGACGCCGTGTACCGCCTGCTGGCGATCAAGGCGCGCCCGGTGGAAAAGGGCATGATCGTGGTGGCTGGCGACATCCGCCAGTTCGACTTCCTCCTCGAAGACCTGCCCGAAGCCTGGCAGGACAAGCTCGCCAACAGCTGGCCCGGCCCGAATACCTGGCTGGTGCCGCACCAGGGGCGCCTGCCCGAGTGGGTAACCGGCGAGCACGAGACCGTCGCCCTGCGCGTCACCGACCACCCGCTGGTACGCGAACTGTGCCGCTTCACCGGCCCGCTGATCTCCACCTCTGCCAACCCCGCCGGCCGCCCTGCCGCGCGCAGCCGCCTGCGCGTCGAGCAGTATTTCCGTGGCGAGCTGGATGGCGTGCTCGGTGGCGCCCTGGGCGGGCGCCGTAATCCGAGCCTGATCCGCGATCTGCGTACCGGCGAGACCGTCAGGCCCTCCTGACTCTGTAAGGGCCCCGTCCTGCCTACGGATACACTCTTTACGGCAGCAGGATGGTCGACCCGGTGGTGCGCCGCGCCGCCAGTTCGGTTTGCGCCTTGGCCGCCTCGGCCAGGGCGAAGCGCTGGTTGATTTCCACTTTTACCTTGCCGCTGGTGAGCATGCCGAACAGGTCGTCGGCCATGGCCTGCAGACGCTCCGGCGTACTGGCATAGCCGAACAGCGTCGGCCGGGTGACGTAAAGCGAGCCCTTCTGCGAAAGGATGCCCAGGTTCACCCCGTCCACCGGGCCGGAGGCGTTGCCGAAACTCACCACCAGGCCACGCTGGGCGGTGCAGTCCAGCGAGGTCAGCCAGGTGTCCTTGCCCACCGAGTCGTAGACCACCGGGCACTTCTTGCCATCGGTCAGCGCCAGCACGCGCTCGACCACGTTCTCGTGGCTGTAGTCGATGGTTTCCCAGGCACCGTGGGATTTCGCCAGCTCCGCCTTGGCGGCGGAGCTCACGGTGCCGATCAGGTGTGCGCCGATGGCCTTCGCCCACTGGCAGGCGATCAGCCCGACGCCGCCGGCCGCCGCATGCCAGAGGATGGTCTGGCCCGGCTGCACGTTGTAGGTCTGGCGCAGCAGGTACTGCACGGTCAGGCCCTTGAGCATGACCGCGGCGGCCTGCTCGAAGGTGATCGCATCCGGCAGCTTCACCACGCTGGCCGCCGGCAGCGTGTGCTGCTCGCTGTAGGCGCCCAGCGGGCCGGTGGCGTAGCCGACGCGGTCGCCGACCTTCACGCTGGTCACCGCACTGCCCACCGCTTCCACCTCGCCGGCGCCTTCGGTACCGACGCCGGAGGGCATGCTCGGCGCGGGGTACAGGCCGCTGCGGTAGTAGGTGTCGATGAAGTTCAGGCCGATGGCGCGGTTGCGCACCCGCACTTCGTTCGGGCCCGGCTCGGCCGGGGTGTAGTCGACGATCTCGAGGACCTCCGGGCCGCCGGTCTTGGCGAATTGAACACGCTTGGCCATGTCGCTCTCCTGAGGGCGCGAGGCTCTGCCTCGCCGGGGAAAAGACTTTCATCCAAGCCGCCCGCAAGACGGGCGTCAAGACCAGCTTTGCCGGGTCCGATGGTATGCTTGCCCCCGTTTTCGTACCTGAACCCCGCTCCGGCCCGCGCCACGCGTGGCTTTCCCGCTCCAAGGTGATTCCCGTGACCGACCGCATCGAGGCCGTGAAGGCCTACCTGCTCGACCTGCAAGACCGCATTTGCGCCGCACTCGAAGCCGAGGACGGCAACGCTCGTTTCGTCGAGGACGCCTGGCAGCGACCGGCGGGCGGCGGTGGTCGGACGCGGGTGATCGGCGACGGTGCGCTGATCGAGAAGGGCGGCGTGAATTTCTCCCATGTCTTCGGCGCCGGCCTGCCGCCGAGCGCCAGCGCGCACCGTCCGGAACTCGCCGGGCGCGGCTTCCAGGCGCTGGGCGTGTCGCTGGTGATCCACCCGACCAACCCCCACGTGCCGACCTCCCACGCCAACGTGCGCTTCTTCATCGCCGAGAAGGAAGGCGAGGACGCGGTCTGGTGGTTCGGCGGCGGCTTCGACCTGACGCCCTACTACGCCCATGAGGAAGACTGCGTGCTGTGGCACCAGGTCGCCCGCGATGCCTGCGCGCCCTTCGGCGAGGACGTCTACCCGCGCTACAAGGAATGGTGCGACCGCTACTTCCACATCAAGCATCGCAACGAACCGCGCGGTGTTGGCGGCCTGTTCTTCGACGACCTGAACCAGTGGGATTTCGACACCAGCTTCGCCTTCCTGCGGGCCATCGGCGATGCCTATATCGACGCCTACCTGCCCATCGTGCGCAAGCGCAAGGACACCCCGTACACCGAGCAGCAGCGCGAGTTCCAGGCCTTCCGCCGCGGCCGCTACGTCGAGTTCAACCTCGTCTACGACCGTGGCACCCTGTTCGGCCTGCAGTCAGGCGGGCGCACCGAGTCGATCCTCATGTCGCTGCCGCCGCAGGTGCGCTGGGGCTACGACTGGAAGCCAGAGCCGGGCAGCGAAGAGGCGCGCCTGACCGAGTACTTCCTCACCGATCGGGACTGGCTGGCGCAGGCCTGAGTCGAGCTTTCACGAACCTGCAGGAGCGCAGGTGGTAACCCGGCAATCTCAAGCCCTTTCCTTCAATACTTACGTTCCAGGATTCTGAATGGACCGCTACTGCGTCTTCGGCAACCCTATCGGCCACAGCAAGTCACCGCAGATCCACCGTCTGTTCGCCGAACAGACCGGCCAGGCGCTGAGCTACGACACGCGACTGACACCGCTGGACGACTTCGCCGGGAACGCCCGCGAGTTCTTCGCCGAGGGCCTGGGTGGCAACGTCACCGTGCCATTCAAGGAAGACGCCTACCGCCTGGCCACCGAGCTGAGCGAGCGAGCGCGCCGGGCTGGCGCGGTGAACACCCTGAAGAAACTCGACGGCGGCGGGCTGCTGGGCGACAACACCGATGGCGCCGGGCTGACCCGCGACCTCACGGTGAACCACGGCGTCGTCCTGCGTGGTGCGCGCATCCTGGTGCTGGGCGCCGGTGGCGCGGTGCGCGGCATCCTCGAACCCTTCCTCGGCCAGCAGCCGGCCTGCATCGTCATCGCCAACCGCACGGCGGCCAAGGCCGAGCAACTGGCGGAAGCCTTCAAGGACCTGGGCCCGGTGAGCGGTGGTGGTTTCAACCTGCGCGCCGAGCCCTTCGACCTGATCGTCAACGGCACCTCGGCCTCCCTGGCTGGCGAGCTGCCGCCCATCGAACCTTCGCTGATCGAGCCGGGGCATACCGTCTGCTACGACATGATGTACGGCAAGGACGTGACGGCCTTCAACCGCTGGGCCGCCGAACACGGCGCGGCGCGCTGCATCGACGGGTTGGGCATGCTGGTCGAGCAGGCGGCGGAAGCCTTCCTGCTGTGGCGCGGCGTGCGCCCGGATTCGGCGCCGGTGCTGGATGAATTGCGCCGTCAGCTCAAGGGCTGATCGGGGCTCCCCCTGGGTTACTCCTGCGCTCGGATCGGCCCTCACCCTAGCCCTCTCCCAGGGGGAGAGGGGACCGTTCGGTGCCGGATGAAACCACAGCGTCAGCCGGCACGATTTGCTCCCTCTCCCTGAGGGAGAGGGCTGGGGTGAGGGGGACAGCGCCAGCACGGAATCATCCGGTGAAGGACGGTCGCTCCCGTAACGGGGCACCCCAACCCCAAAGGTGTGAAGCAAAAGCGCACACCTACTCCTCGACCAGCAACACCCCGCCCTTCCCCATCTGCTTTTCCAGCTCCGCGCGCACCCGTGGCCGGGCGTTGCGCAGCACCAGGCTGCGGCCTTCGCCGGCGAGGCGGCGGGCTTCCTGCTGGAGCATCTGCGCGCCGGCGAAGTCGATGAAGTTCACGTGGTGGGCGTCCAGCACCAGGCGTTCGCCGCGGCTGTGCTGCATCAGCTTCTGCAGGTAGTCGCAGGCGCCGAAGAAGATCGAGCCTTCGATGCGCAGCACTTCCTCGTCCTCCTTCTCCCACTGCTGCACGCGCGGCTGCGAGGTGCGCTTGAGGTAGAAGAACAGCGAGGCCAGCACGCCGGCGTAGATGGCGTTCTGCAATGGCAGCAGCAGGGTCGCGGCGAGTGTCAGCAGCATCACCAGGGATTCCGCGCGGCTGCCTTTCCACAGTGCGCGCAGGGCCGGGCGGTCCACCAGGTTCCAGCAGATCAGCAGGATGCCCGCAGCCATGGCCGGCAGCGGGATGTGGGTGATCAATCCGGCGCCAGCCACCGCCAGCAGTGCGACCCACATTGCCGAGAAAACCCCGGCCAGCGGCGTGCGTGCGCCGGCGTCCTGGTTCAGCCCGGAGCGGGTGAAGGAGCCGGCGGACAGCGTGCCCGACAGCCAGGGCCCGATCAGGTTGGACAGCCCCTGCGCGCGCACTTCCTGGTTGGCATCCAGCGGCTGGTGCGAGCGCGCGGCCAGGGCGCGGGCAATCGACAGGCTGGTGACCAGCCCGAGCATGCCGCAGGCCACGGCGGCGGGGAGCAACTGCGCGATGGCTGTCAGGTCGAACGACAACGCGCTGAGCGACGGCAGCGCGCTGCGGAAGGCGGCCACCTTGGCAACGTCGGCAAAAGTCGTCGGCATCGCCCAGACCAGCGCACTGGCGCCGAACAGGCCGACCAGCAGCGCCGGCCCGCGCCGCCACAGGCGTTTGACGATCAGGCTCAGTACCAGGCTGAACAGGCCCACCAGCAGCGATGGCCCGTGGAACTGCGGCAGCTTCCACCAGAGCGCGGCGGCGCTGGTCAGCGCCGTGCCCTGCCCCGCTGCACTGATGCCGAGCAGGTACGGCAACTGGCCGATTACGATCACCAGCGCGGCGCCGCAGGTGAAGCCGAGCAGCACCGAGTGCGAAACGAAGTTCACCAGCACGCCGAAACGCAGCATGCCCAGTAACCACTGGAACAACCCGGCGAGGAAGGTCAGCAGCAGCGCGTACTGGATGAACGGCGCGCTGCCCGGCGGCGCCAGCGGGGCGATGGCGGTAAACAGCACCACCGAGATCGCCGCCGTCGGCCCGCCGACCATGTGTTTCGACGAACCCCACAGGCAGGCGATCAGCACCGGCAGCATCGCCGCGTAGAGTCCGTACTCCGCCGGCAGTCCGGCGATCAGTGCGTAGGCCATGGACTGCGGCAGGGCGAGCACCGCGCCGGAAAGGCCCACGCCCAGGTCACGGCGCAGGTCGCGACCGCTGACCTGGGGCAACCAGACGAGGAACGGCAGCAGGCGGATCAGGCGCTCCATCGACGGCCTACAGCTTGGCCTTCACGGCAGCCAGCGCATCGCCGCCGTCGCGGGTCTTCACGCCTTGCAGCCAGGTGTCGAGGCTCTGCGGGTTGGCCTTGATCCAGGCTTTCACGGCGTCGGGGTTCTTCACGTTCTTCTCCAGCACCTCGGCCATGATGGCGTTCTCCATCTTCAGGTCGAAGGACAGGTTGGCCAGCAGCTTGCCGCTGTTCGGGCACTGCTCGGTGTAGCCGTTGCGGGTCACGGTGAACACGCTGCCGGTGCTGCCGAAATACTTCTCGCCGCCGGTGAGGTATTTCATGTCGTACTTCACGTTCATCGGGTGCGGCGTCCAGCCGAGGAACACCACCCAGCGCTCGCGCTTCACCGCGCGGCCTACCTCCGCAAGCATCGCCTGTTCGCTGGACTCCACCAGCTTCCAGTCGCCCAGGCCAAACTCGTCGCCTGAGATCATCTTCTGGATCGACTGGTTGGCCGGCGCGCCGGAACCGATGCCGTAGACCTTTCTGTTGAACTGGTCGGCGTGCTTGTCGAGGTCGTCGAAGGTCTTCACCCCGGCATTCCACACGTAGGTCGGCACGGCCAGGGTGAATTCGGTGCCCTGCAGGTTCTTCGCCAGCTGGGTGACCTGCTGGCTGGCGATGAACTGGTCGTGGAAGCCCTGCTGCGCCGGCATCCAGTTGCCAAGGAAGGCGTCGACCTGGCCGTCGCGCAGGCCGCCGTAGGTGATGGGCACCGACAGGGTGTCGATCTTCACCTTGTAGCCCAGGCCTTCGAGGAGGAAAGCGGCGATGCCATTGGTGACGGCGATGTCGGTCCAGCCCGGATCGGCCAGCTTCACCGTACTGCAGGCTTCATCTTCGGCCCGGGCCAGCGGGCCGCCCAGCGCCAGTGCGCTGGCCAGCAATAGTGCGGTTGCTTGTCGTACGGTGCGCTTGGTCATGCTCCCTTCCCCTTCGGCGTGTTGTGGTTGTTATTTCGGTTGCGGATAGCGGGCGCGGCGCTCCAGATCGTCGAGGTCGATGTGGTTGCGCATGTACTGCTGGCTGGCGTCGACCAGGGGCTGGTGATCCCAGCTTTTCAGCGTGCCGTGGGTCAGCGCGTCGGCCACCAGCCGGCGGCGGCGCTGGCTGGCCAGCACCTGCCGGGTGATGGCTGGCACGTCCCAGCGCGCGCGGGCTTCACCCAGCAGGTCGCGTACCAGGTTGGCGTGGGCCGGCGAATCCATGAGGTTCTGCAGCTCGCGCGGATCGTTGGCGACGTCGAACAGCAGGCAAGGGTCCTGCTCGGAGTAGATAAACTTGAAGTCGCCGCGACGGATCATCATCAGAGGGCTGACGGTGCCTTCGGCGGTGTATTCGCCGATCACTTCGTCGTGGCCGCCAGTGCCTTGCAAGTGCGGTAACAGTGAGCGGCCGTCGAGACCGACGCCGGGCTCGACCTGCCCGCTGGCCAGTTCGACGAGGGTCGGCAACAGATCGACGGTGGACACTGACTGGCTGACCCGATGCGCGGCGAAACGCTTGGGCGCGTGCACCAGCAGCGGCACACGGGCGGCCATCTCGAACCAGTGCATCTTGTACCAGAGGCCGCGCTCGCCAAGCATGTCGCCGTGGTCGCCGGAGAACACGATCAGGGTGTCATCGGACAGGCCGCAATCCTCAAGGGTGCGCAGCAGCGCGCCGATCTGTGCGTCGACATAACTGCACGCACCGAAGTAGGCGCGGCGGGCGGCGCGCACCTTGTCCGCGGGCATTTCCTGGCCCCATAGGTCGATCACCTTGAGCAGGCGCTGGGAGTGCGGGTCCTGCTCGTTCTGGGCGATCTGCACCGAGGGCAACGGGATGTCCTCGTCGCGGTACAGGTCCCAGTACTCGCGCGGGATGGTGTAGGGGTCGTGCGGGTGGGTCATGGACACGGTAAGGCAGAACGGCTGCTCGGCGTGTTCGCGCACATGGTCGTAGAGGTACTGGCGTGCCTTGAACACCACTTCCTCGTCGAAGTCGAGCTGGTTGGTGCGCACGCAGGGGCCGGCCTGGAGCACCGAGGACATGTTGTGATACCAGCTCGGGCGCACGTCCGGCTCATCCCAGTTCACCGCCCAGCCATAGTCGGCCGGGTAGATGTCGCTGGTCAGGCGCTCCTCGTAGCCGTGCAGCTGGTCCGGGCCGCAGAAGTGCATCTTGCCCGACAGCGCGGTGCGGTAGCCCAGGCGGCGCAGGTAGTGCGCGTAGGTGGGAGTGTCGGCGGCAAAATCCGCGGCATTGTCCCAGGCGCCGATTTTTGTCGGCAGCTGGCCGCTCACCAGGGTGAAGCGCGAGGGCGCGCAGAGCGGGCTGTTGCAGTAGGCCGAGTCGAAGACCACGCCTTCACCGGCGAGGCGCGAGAGGTTGGGTAGCTTGATGGGCGACTGGGTGTCGTAGAAGGGCAGGAGCGGCGCGGCCATCTGGTCGGCCATGATGAAGAGGATGTTTGGGCGCTGGCGCTTCATGGCGTTGGGCTTATCCTGTTGGCGCTGTTATGGGATGCTGTGCGGTACGAGTCTGTTGGCTGCTGGATTAGGGGTAAAGCGCATGGCGCAGCATGCTTCGGATAACGCCTGCTTATGCGAGAGCAAGCCATGAGCGTGCCGCTGGAACTGCTGCGTGTGTTCGAGTCCGCTGCGCGGCTGCTCAGCTTCACCGCCGCCGCCGGCGAGCTGGGCACCACCCAGCCGGCGGTCAGCCAGCAGATCAAGCGCCTGGAGAAACTCCTCGCCGTGCGCCTGTTCGACCGCATTCACCGGGGCATTGCCCTCACCGAAAGTGGACAGGTGCTGCAGCAGCACGTTCAGGCCGGGTTGGAGACCATCGACGCCGGTATCGCCGCGGTCACCGCGCGACATCCCCACGAAGTGCTGCAGGTCGCTACCGACTTCGCCTTCGCCGCGTACTGGCTGATGCCGCGCCTGCCGCGCTTCCGCCAGGCGCATCCGGAGCTGGACGTCGGCCTGATCAGCAGCGACCGCAGCCCGATTGCGCTGCGCAGCGACATCGACGTGGCCATCGCCTTTGGCGACGGGCGCTTCAAGCACGGCGAGGCGCTGCGTCTGTTCAGCGAGGAGGTCTTCCCGGTGTGCAGCCCGCGCCTGCTCGAAGGCCGCGAGCTGCCGCTGTCGCCCCAGGCACTCACCGAATTGCCGCTGCTGCACCTCAAGCCCGAGGCCTCCAGCCGCTGGTTCGACTGGGGCGGGGTCTATCGCGCGCTGGGGATCGACGGCGCGCCGGCGCCGGCCGGGCTGCGTTTCGACAACTACACCCTGCTGGTGCAGGCGGCCATCGCCGGGCAAGGCGTGGCCATCGGCTGGCGGCATCTGGTCGACGAACTGCTGGAACAGGGGTTACTGTGCCGACCCATCGCCGGATCGCAGCAGTCGCGCTTCGGCTATTACGCCGTGCTGCCCGAGCGCAAACGGCGGATGCGCCTGGTGCAGCGTTTCGTCGACTGGCTGCAGGCGGAACTGGAGCAGGACCGATGAGCGAGATTCAGGACTTCCACGCCCACGTCTATTTCGACGCCGGCAGCATCGAGCGCGCCCGCGCGCTGTGCGAGGAGGCGGCGCGCCGCTTCGGCGCGAAGATGGGCCGCGTCCACGAGCGGCCGGTCGGCCCGCATCCGGACTGGAGCTGCCAGTTGGCCTTCGACAACGCTATCTTCGCCACCTTGGTGCCGTGGCTGGCGCTGAACCGCGACGGCCTGGTGATCCTGATCCACCCCAATACCGGCAACGACCTGCGTGATCACCGCGACTACGCCATGTGGCTGGGCGCCTTGCGGCCGCTGGACCTCTCGCAGTTCACGAGCTGACACTTTTTTGCATTCGATAATAATTCTCGATTCGGTGTATGCTGCCCACCCTTCGTATCGGCCTGACAGACGTTGGCCGATTTTCCAGGGTATTTCGGCCATCATGCGGCGCTTCGCCTCCTCCTCCCTGCTGCAGAGCTTCCAGGCGCACTATGCGGACCTGATGCGCTTCCTTGCCCGCAGGCTGGGGGACAACCAACGCGCCGCCGACGTTGCCCAGGACACCTGGCTGCGTCTGGCCGACCACCCCGCCGAAGCCGAGGTGCAGGACCCGCGCGCCTACCTGTTCCGCGTGGCCGGCAACATTGCCATCGACAACCTGCGCCGCGAGGGCCGGCTGGCCGAGCTGCATGTCGACGAATCTGCTGCCAGCGACCTGAGCGATCCCGTGTCCGGGCTGGAGCACCGCCTGCTCGCCCATGAGGCGCTGGAACATCTGGACGCTGCCCTCGACCAGTTGCCGACGAATGCCCGCGAGGCGCTGCTGATGAACCGCCTCGACGGCCTCACCCACGCGCAGATCGCCCTGCGCCTGGGCGTGTCCGAGAGCATGGTGGGCAAGTACATCGTTCAGGCCATGCGCCACTGCCGCGACTGGGCGCAGCGCCAGGAGGGTACGCCATGAGCCGCGTGGAGCTATCCCTCTCGGATGAGGCCATCGAGCGCCTGGTACAGCTGCAGTCGGGCAGTGCCGGGGCCGCCGAGCGCATGGACTTCCTGCGCTGGCGCGGACAGAGCGCGGAGCACGAGCTCGCCGCCCGCGAGGCCGAAGCCTTGTGGGGCGCGTTGCCGGAAACCCGCAGCGCCCAGCGCTATCGCCAGCGTGCGCGGCGCCCTCGTCGCCTGCTGGCGCTGGCCGCCGCTGCGTGTGTCGCCGCTATCGCGGTGACCATCGCCCTGCCCGAGCCGCTGGCCGGGCTGTATTCCGACTATGCCACCCGCACCGGCGAGCGGCGGATGCTGGAGCTGGCCGACGGCAGCCGCGTCTGGCTCAACAGCGACAGCGCGCTGTCCGTGGACTTCAGCCCGCAGCAGCGGCGCCTGCGGCTGCATGGCGGCGAGGCGTTGTTCGAGGTGGCCAAGGACCCGGCACGGCCCTTCATCGTCGAAGCCAGAGGCGGCGAAGTCCGTGCCGTGGGTACTCGCTTCGATGTCGACAGCCGTGGGCCGCAGGTTCGCGTGGACGTGACCGAAGGTGTGGTCCAGGTGAACAGTGCCGGCAGTGCGCCGGTGCGGCTGTCCGCCGGCGAGCGCCTGAGCTACCGCGACAGCTCCGTGCCCGAGCCGGTGCAGCCGCTGGACCTGTCCAGCGCCAGCGCCTGGCAGCGCGGCAAGCTGATCTTCAACCAGCGCCCGCTGGGCGAGGTGCTCGATGAACTGGAACGCTACGTGCCCGGCCGCATCGTGCTGACCGACAGCGCCCTACGCCAGCACAAGGTCAGCGGCGTGTTCGACCTGCAGGACCCCGGCGCCCTGCTCAAGACCCTGGAGCGGTTGCAGCCGGTGAGCGTTACCCACCTGCCCTGGCTGGTACTGATCCGCCCCGCCCCGAAAGCCTGATCGGAGCCTCTTCGGAGGATGGCGTGGAGCGCAGCGATACCCATCATTTCCGGCTCGGGCTCAGCATGGGTATCGCAAGCTCCACCCATCCTACGACTACAGAGCCGGGCGGAGCCGTAGGGCGAATAACGCCCCGGCGTTATCCGCCGCGCACGCCGTATCGGTGGATGAAGCGTGCCGCTTCATTCGCCCTGCGAGAGCGATGACCGTCCTCTCACACAAGAAAATGAAAATTTTTTGCATTTAGCACTGCAAGGTTTGCCCGGCCGTTTCGTCGTAGGCAGGAACGCGAAAAATTCTCACTACGCGACCCTGCCCACACAAGAACGGATTTCACCCGCATGCACTACCGTCCTTCCCCGCTGCACCGCGCGCTGTTGCTGGCTTCCCTGCTCGGCACCGCCGCTCCCCTGGCCCATGCGGCCGGTTCCGCCGCCGTCGAACTGCACATCGCCCCGCGCAGCCTGGACAGCGCGCTGACCCAGTTCGCCGACCAGGCCGGGCTGCACCTGCTGTTCAACTCCGGGGACATCCAGGGCCTGCAGAGTGAAGGGCTGGACGGCACCTACAGCACCGAGGAGGCGCTGAACCAGTTGCTGTCCGGCAGCGGCGTGAGCTGGCGCTTCACCGACGAGCGCACCGTGCTGCTCAAGCGCGAGAAGGACGACTCCGCGGCCCTGAGCCTGGCGCCGATGCAGATCAGCGTGGCGGCGCGCACGCCCACCGAGATCAGCTCGATCCCCGGCACCGTCTGGGTGGTGGACCAGACCCAGCTGCGCGAGCAGCTGGACACCGGCGTGAGCCTCAAGGAAGCCGTCGGCAAGCTGGTCCCCGGCCTCGATCTGGCGCCGGAAGGCCGCACCAACTACGGCCAGAACATGCGCGGGCGCAACGTGCTGGTGATGATCGACGGCGTCAGCCAGAACAGCTCGCGCGGCCTGTCGCGCCAGTTCGACAGCATCTCGCCGTTCAACGTCGAGCGCATCGAAGTGCTCTCCGGCGCCAGCGCCATCTACGGCGGCGGCGCCACCGGCGGCATCATCAACATCATCACCAAGAAGGGTGCGGCCGGTGATACCCGCTTCGAAACACAACTGGGCGCCACCAGCGGCTTCAACAACAGCGACGACCTGTCGACCCGCGCCGCCCAGTCCATCAGCGGCGGCAATGACAGCGTGGTCGGTCGTCTGGGCGTCTCGGCGGAAAAGAACGAAGCCTTCTACGACGGCGCCGGCAACCAGATCTTCATCGACAACACCCAGACCGACCTGCAGTACAACCGCACCGTCGACGTGATGGGCAACCTCACCGCGCAGTTCACCGACGAGCAGAGCCTCGACCTGCTGGCGCAGTATTACGACTCGGGCAACGACGGCAGTACCGGCATCTACTTTCCCAACCTGAAGTACCAGGGCCCGTCGAACCTGGAAGACGCGGAGATTCGCAGTGGTCTGGACACCGATCTGGAGCCGCGCTCGCGCCGTGTACTGCTCAACGCCAACTACCACCACAGCAACCTGCTGGAGCAGGACTTCTACCTGCAGGCGTACTACCGCAAGGAAGACGACAACTTCTATCCCTTCCCCTACTACAACACCGGCAAGCCCACCGGTTCCAAGGGCGTGTACTTCGCCGGCTCGCAGCAGAATTTCGAGGTCAGCGGCCTCAAGGGCCTGTTCAGCAAGCAGTGGGATTCGCTGAAGTTCACCTACGGCGTGGACTTCGACCACGAACGCTTCAACGCCGAGCAGAAGGTCTTCGACCAGCGCCTGTCTTCCGAGAGTGGCGGCCTGGACCTGGAAACCGCCAGCAGTGCGCCGCGCTACCCCAGCTACATCGTCGACGGCCTGTCGGTCTACGGCCAGCTGGACTGGAAGGCCACCGAGAACCTGACCATTTCCGGCGGCGCCCGCCACCAGAAGATGGACGTGGAGGTGGACGACTTCAAAGGCGTGCCCGGCGGCAGCAACGACTACCAGGTCAACCTGTTCAACCTCGGCGCGATCTACGACTTCAAGAACGGCCATCAGGTCTGGACCAACTACAGCGAAGGCTTCGACCTGCCCGATCCGGCCAAGTACTACGGCAAGGCCGGCCTGTCGGTGGACGACAACCCGCTGGCCGGCATCAAGAGCCGCCAGGTCGAGACCGGCTGGCGCTACAGCGACATGCAGTGGCAGACCCAGGCGGCGGTGTATTACATCTGGTCGGACAAGATCATCACCACCGACATGGCAACCCTGACCATCGACGTGCAGGACCAGAAGAGCCGCGACTTTGGCTTCGAGGGTGCGGTCACCCGCTACTTCGAGAATGGCTGGCAGGGCGGCACCACGCTGCACCTGGTGCGCTCGGAAGAAGAGGATGCCGATGGTGACTGGATCAAGCGCGATGCGCGCTATGCGTCGCTGTCCAAGTCCACCGCGTTCGTCGGCTGGAGCGACGGCACCCGCAGTGCCCGCCTGCAGGGCCAGCACGCCTTCAACCTGAAGGACGATGCGGACCACGAGATCGACGGCTACACCACCTTCGACCTGATGGGCGAGCAGAAGACCGGTTTCGGCACCTTCAGCGCCGGTATCCAGAACCTGCTGGACAAGCAGTACAGTACCGTCTGGGGCCAGCGCGCCGCGCTGTTCTATTCGCCGACCTACGGGCCGGCCTACCTCTACGACTACCAGGGTCGCGGTCGTACCTTCACCCTGGGCTGGAGCCTGGAATACTGAGTGCCTGGAAATTCAGAGCCAGAAAGCTCTCTACCCAAATCTCTCTACCTGAAAAGACTCAGGCCACCTTTCCGGTGGCCTGATCGAGGGTTTCCACAATGCCGCCGCTGAGGCTTCGGCAGTGGCATAAAAGCACTTCGCCGAGCAGCTGCAACGAAGGCGTGGCGAAGTAGTCCAGCAGCGCCTCCTCGTCCTTCCAGCTGCCCTGCAGCAGCCACGGCTGGCCGTTCTCACGGGCCACCAGCTGGCAGCGCAGGCATCCCGGCGCGCGGCGTGCGCCGTCGACCAGGTTGTCGATCAGGGCACCCAGCTCCGCCTCGTGGCCTAGCCGGGGGTGGATCTGCAATTCGTGTTCGATGGGTGTTTGCCAGTGCATGTCCTGTCCTCCGCGTTCCAGGAAGAAGCCCGAGGTGGCTCCTCGGACGACTGACAGGAAGCTTACGGCGCGGCCAGCACCGGGCGTTATCCGGATGCTGTCACCTTCTTGCCTGATCCTGCGGGACATTCGTCGCAGTCTGAAACCGGGTGTTTCCGCGCCATTTCCGGCCCTTGCACCGCCACGGTGCGCGACCCGATGCCGGGATCGCTTGTCCATTCCTGCCGATTGCTTGCCTGATCCTCCAGCGGCTGCCTTACTGTCACACGCGCGCATGCGTCGTGGGCGTAAGCTTCGTGCGCCGCCACTGGAGGTCCTGTGCATGTCCCAGTCCGTTCCCGCCTTTGATCCCATCGCCGCCGGCCGCCAGGAGCTGGCCGACATCATCCAGCGCCACTGCCAGGGTGAGGGTCTCTTCGAAACCGCCATCGATTCGCTGCTGGTCGCGCGCGGCGACTGCCCCAACGAAGGCCGTATGCCGACGCTCTACCGCCCGGCCCTGTGCGTGATCGCCCAGGGCTGCAAGGAAGTGCGCCTGGGCAGCGAGGTCTATCGCTACGACGAACTCAACCTGCTGGTGGTGTCGGTGACGCTGCCAGTCTCCGGCCAGGTCATCGAGGCCTCGCCGGACAGGCCCTACCTGTCCATCCGCCTGGACATCGACCCCGGCGAGCTGACCCGGCTGATCGCCGAGGCCGGCCTGGCCGGCACCGCGCCGCGCCCGGCCAGCCGCGGCATCTACCTGCAGCGCCTGGATTGCACCGTGCTTGACGCCCTGCTGCGCCTGATGCGCCTGCTGGACACCCCGCGCGACATCGAGATGCTGGCACCGCTGTTCGTCCGCGAAATCCTCTACCGCCTGCTGCGCGGCCCGCAGGGCCACCTGCTGCACGACCTGGCGATGACCGACAGCCAGACCCACCGCGTCACCCGCGCCATCGAGTGGCTCAACCGCAACTACGACAAGTCGCTGCGCATCGAGGACCTGGCCCGCGAGGTGAACCTCAGCGTGTCCACCCTGCACCACCGCTTCAAGGAAGTGACCGCGCTCAGCCCGCTGCAGTACCAGAAGCAGCTCCGCCTGCAGGAAGCGCGGCGGCTGATGCTGTCGGAAGGACTGGAAGTGGCGGTGGCCGGGCATCGCGTCGGTTACGAGAGCCCGTCGCAGTTCAGCCGCGAGTACAGCCGCCTGTTCGGCGCGCCGCCGCTGCGCGATCTGGCAAGCCTGCGCGGAGCTTTGGGCAGCGAGGCGGTGCCGGCCTGAGTGCGTGTCCCGTTCTGCATCGGTGCGCTGGTTTTCCCCCTCACCCCAGCCCTCTCCCTCAGGGAGAGGGGGCCGTTTGGCGTGCAGCGAGACGGCGGAGTCAGTCGGCGAGCACCGAGTTTTCAGAGCGCTCGGGACAGTCCCCTCTCCCTCTGGGAGAGGGTTAGGGTGAGGGCATGCCCAGGCACCTGAAGCCAGGCATCAGCGCTCGTAAAGCTCCAGCGGCAGGTCGTCCGGGTCGGCGAAGAAGGTGAAGCGCTTGCCGGTCAGCTCGTCGTCGCGGATCGGCTCGCAGGCCACGCCGTGGCTCTGCAGGTGGTCCACGGCGCTCTCCAGGTCGTCCACGGCGAACGCGAGGTGGCGCAACCCCTGCGCCTCCGGGTAGGACGGCCGCGTCGGTGCGCCGGGGAAGGAGAACAGCTCCAGCCGCGCATCGCCCAGCTCCAGGTCGAGCTTCCAGGAATCGCGGGCGGTGCGGTAGGTCTCGGCGACCACCTTCAGGCCCAGCACCTGGGTGTAGAAGTGCTTGGAGCGCGGGTAGTCCGAGCAGATCAGGGCAACATGATGGAGGCTGTGCAGCAGGGCCATGGGCGGTTCTTCCCGGTGGGTCGGAGCGCTCTATCCTGACAGCCGTGCCCCGACGGTCAATGCTGGCGCTGTGAAGTCGGTCGCCAACGACGCTGGAGTGATGGCAGTGCGCCTGCTAGCATCCCGCCGCCCACTCCCATAAACGGTCGACAGGATGTCCCCCGTACGGCCGCACCTGAAAGGACTCAGCATGAAAAAGACCGCCCTGGCCATCGCCATTCCCGTTGCCATCGTCGGCGCCGCCGTTGCCGGCGCCTGGTACACCGGCAGCCGCGTCGAGCAGGAAGTGAACCGTGGCATCACCGAAGCCAACGAATTGTTCCAGCAGGAAGCCCCCGGTCTGGGTGCCTATCTGACTCTGGTGGACATCCAGCGCGGCCTGCTCTCCAGCACTGCGCGCTATAACCTGACCTTCACCGGCAAGGAAGGCGAGCCGCCGCAGACCCTGGTCTTCACCGATCACCTTGAGCATGGCCCCTTCCCCGCCTCGCGCCTGGCGGCTGGCAAGCTGGCGCCAGTCATGGCGCAGAGCCATTTCGCCCTCGAGCAGAACGAGCTGACCGCCCCGCTGTTCACCGCTGCCGGCGGCAAGGCGCCGCTGTCCGGCGAGCTGACCATTCACTACGACCAGAAGCAGGAAGGCAGCGTTGAAACCGCCGCCCTGCAATTCGCCAAGGACAGCGACAAGCTGCGCCTGTCCCCGGCCAAGGTGACTTTCAGCGTTTCCGCCGACAAGAAGGACGTGAGCGCCGTGGGCAACCTCGCCGAGGTCGACCTGGACTTCACCGACGAGAACACCGGCCAGCCGGCGCGCGTGCAGATGCGCGACCTGGGTATGCAGGGGGACAAGAAGGAAAACGCCAACGGCTTCGCCCTCGGTCCCAGCTCCGCCACCATCAAGAGCCTCAACATCAAGTCGCCGGGTGCACCGGAAGTCGAACTGCGCGAAGCCGTGGTCGAGGAAGTCCTCAAGCAGGGCGGCAAAGGTCTGGACCAGAGCGTCTCCTACCGCATCGGCAAGGTCGTGGTGCAGGGTCAGGAAATCGGCGGCGTGAAGCTCGACCTGAGCCTGCGCAATCTTGATGAAGGCGTGCTCAAGACCTTCAAGGAATCCTACAACAAGATGGCGCTGGACAGCCTGGAAAGCACCGAGCTGACCCCGGCCCAGGAAGAGGAACTCAAGCGCCTCGGCCTGGCCCTGCTGGAAGGCTCGCCGGTGCTGTCGCTGGACGAGCTGTCGCTGCAGACCAGCCATGGCGTGGCCAAGGCCTCCCTGTCGGTCGACCTGCGCAAGCCGAATGCCGCCGCTGCGACGCCTGACGAGATGGCGCGCAGCATCCTGGCCGCACTCAAGGCCGACCTGAAAGTGGACAAGGCGGTGATCGGCGACATCGTCGCCCTGCAGGGTTCGCTGGGGGGCGAGGCGGCCGGCAGCGTCGACCCGGTAGCGCTCAAGCAGCAGTCCGATGCCATGACCGACCTGTTCAGCGGCATGGCCCTGAACTCGCAGTGGGCGGTGCTCGACGGCAACGCGCTGTCCAGCTCGCTGGCCTACGCCAACGACCAGGTGAAGTTCAACGGCAAGGACATGAGCGTGCCGGAATTCATGGCCTTCGCCATGGGTTCCGCACAAGGCCTGGGCCTGGGCGGCGGCGCCGCTGCTGGTGTGGAAGAAGAGCCGCAGGAAGAAAGCGTCGAATAAGCTTCGCCCGAAACGAAAAAAGCCCGGCATTCGCCGGGCTTTTTTCTGGGGGCGGATCACGCAACGGAACTGCTCAGCTCCCTGCAGGAGTGGGGAGCACTCAGCGGGCGCTACGCACGCCTTCAGCCAGCTCGCGGCACAGGCCGAGCACACTCTGCACCGCATCGGCGGAGCTGGTGGCTTCGGCGATCTTGTCGATCAGCGCCGAGCCCACCACCACGCCATCGGCCAGGCGGGCGATGCTCGCCGCGTGTTCCGGGGTGCGGATGCCGAAACCGATGGAGACCGGCAGGTCGGTGTGGCGACGCAGGCGCGCCACGGCTTCCTCGACGTGGTCCAGGGTCGCCGCGCCAGCGCCGGTCACCCCGGCCACCGAAACGTAGTAGACGAAGCCCGAGCTGCCGTTGAGCACGGTCGGCAGGCGCTGGTCGTCGGTGGTCGGCGTGGTCAGGCGGATGAAGTCCAGGCCGGCGGCCTGGGCCGGGTCGCAGAGGTCTTCGTTGTGCTCCGGCGGCAGGTCCACCACGATCAGGCCGTCGACGCCGGCCTCTTTCGCATCGGCGATGAACTTGTCCACGCCGTAGTAGTGGATCGGGTTGAAGTAGCCCATCAGCACCAGCGGCGTGGTGCTGTTGTCCTGGCGGAATTCGCGGACCATCTTCAGCGTCTTGACCAGGTTCTGGCCGTTGCCCAGGGCGCGGATGTTGGCCAGCTGGATCGCAGGGCCGTCGGCCATCGGGTCGGTGAACGGCATGCCCAGTTCGATCACGTCGGCGCCGGCCTCGGGCAGGCCCTTGAGGATGTCCAGAGAGGTCGAGTAGCCCGGATCGCCAGCGGTGATGAAGGTCACCAGGGCGGCGCGGTTCTGCTCTTTGAGTTCGGCGAAGCGGGTCTGCAGGCGGCTCATGCTTGCGGCTCCTGTTGCATGTGGTGCATGACGGTCTGCATGTCCTTGTCGCCACGACCGGACAGGTTCACCACCATGATGTGGTCCTTGGGCAGGTCCGGCGCGCGCTTGAAGACTTCGGCCAGCGCGTGGGAGGACTCCAGTGCGGGGATGATGCCTTCCAGGCGACAGCACTGGTGGAAGGCTTCCAGCGCTTCGTGGTCGGTGATCGAGGTGTACTCGACGCGGCCGATGTCATGCAACCAGGCGTGTTCCGGGCCGATGCCGGGGTAGTCCAGGCCGGCGGAGATGGAGTGCGCGTCGATGATCTGGCCGTCCTCGTCCTGCAGCAGGAAGGTGCGGTTGCCGTGCAGCACGCCCGGCACACCGCCGTTCAGACTGGCTGCGTGCTTGCCGGTCTCGATGCCGTGGCCGGCGGCTTCGACGCCGATAATCTGCACGCTGGCGTCATCGAGGAACGGGTGGAACAGGCCCATGGCGTTGGAGCCGCCGCCGATGCAGGCGACCAGGGAATCGGGCAGGCGCCCTTCCTTCGTGGCCAGCTGCTCGCGGGTTTCCTTGCCGATCACGGCCTGGAAGTCGCGGACCATCGCCGGGTACGGGTGCGGGCCGGCCACGGTGCCGATCAGGTAGAAGGTGTTGTGCACGTTGGTCACCCAGTCGCGCAGCGCTTCGTTCATCGCGTCCTTCAGGGTGCCGGTGCCGGCGGTGACCGGGATCACCTCGGCGCCCAGCAGCTTCATGCGGAACACGTTGGCCTGCTGGCGATCGATGTCGGTGGTGCCCATGAAAATCACGCATTCCATGCCGAAGCGCGCGGCCACGGTGGCGGTCGCCACGCCGTGCATGCCGGCGCCGGTCTCGGCGATGATGCGTTTCTTGCCCATGCGCTTGGCCAGCAGGATCTGGCCGATGCAGTTGTTGATCTTGTGCGCGCCGGTGTGGTTCAGCTCTTCGCGCTTCAAGTAGATCTTCGCGCCGCCGCAGTGCTCGGTCAGGCGCTCGGCGAAGTACAGCGGGCTCGGACGGCCGACGTAGTCGCTCTGGAAGTAGGCGAGCTCCTTCTGGAACTCCGGATCTTCCTTGGCCTTCTCGTACTCGCGGGCCAGGTCGTGGATCAGCGGCATCAGGGTCTCGGCGACGTACTGGCCGCCAAAGTGGCCGAACAGGCCCTTGGCGTCTGGACCGGTGCGCAGTGTGGACATGGGAAGGCTCCTTGGGTCTCTTGGCGGCAAGGCACTGGGCGCTGCCGCGTGAATTTTCGTAGGGCGCATAACGCGCCAGCGTTATCCGCCCTACCGGGTCGACCGCGCAGCGAGTTGGCTGATGCTCCTACAAGTGCTGCTCAGGATACGGCTGTGTGATGACGGGGAAAAGCGATAAGATCGCCACAACCTGTCAGGAAAACTCACAGATAGAACGCCATGAGCCGAGACCTTCCGCCGCTCAATGCCCTGCGCGCCTTCGAAGCCGCTGCCCGACTGCGCGGCGTGAGCGCAGCGGCTGATGAGCTGAGCGTCACCCACGGGGCGATCAGCCGGCAGATTCGCCTGCTCGAAGACGAGCTGGGCGTGACTCTGTTCGTCAAGGAGGGGCGCGGCGTAAAACTCACCGATGCCGGTGTTCGCCTGAGCGAGGTCGCCAGCGATTCCTTCGAGCGCCTGCGCAGCGTCTGCGCCGAACTGCGCCGCCAGGCCGGCGGTGATGCGCCCTTCGTTCTCGGTTGCCCCGGTAGCCTGCTGGCGCGTTGGTTCATCCCGCGCCTGGACCGCCTGAACCGTGACTTGCCGGACCTGCGCCTGCAACTTTCCGCCAGTGACGGTGACCTCGATCCGCGCCGTGGTGGCCTCGACGCCACCCTGTGCTTCGCCACGCCGCCCTGGCCGACGGACATGCGCGTGCTGGAGCTGGCGGTGGAAAGCATCGGCCCGGTACTCAGCCCGCGCTCCCCGCGCTTTGAGCAACTGCGCGCGGCACCCGCCGGGGCGCTGCTGGGTGAGTCGCTGCTGCATACCGTCTCTCGCCCGCAGGCGTGGCCGGAGTGGGCCGCACGCCATGGCCTGGACCCGATGCGGCTGAAGCTCGGCCAGGGCTTCGAGCACCTCTACTATCTGCTGGAAGCCGCCGTGGCGGGTCTCGGGGTGGCCATCGCACCGCAGCAACTGGTGGCCGACGACCTCGCCGCTGGCCGCCTCGCCGCACCCTGGGGCTTCGTCGAAACCACGGCGCGGCTGGCTCTGTGGGTCCCCGAGCGTCGCGCCGACCCGCGTGCCGAACGCCTGGCGCGCTGGCTGCAGCTGGAGCTGAACGGCCGCGCGTAAAGTCTGAACCACCCCCGTTTGCCGTCGGTCCACCCCTCTACTACTGTCCATTGGGCGCGCTGGCATTCTGCCTGTGCGCCGCCAGACCCAGGAGAGAGGCAATGTCCAATCACCACACCTACAAGAAGATCGAGCTGGTCGGCTCCTCGCGCACCAGCATCGAGGATGCGATCAACAACGCGCTGGCCGAAGCGGCCAAGAGCATCGACTTCCTGGAGTGGTTCGAGGTGGTGGACACTCGCGGGCACATCGAGAACGGCGCGGTGGGGCACTACCAGGTGACCATCAAGGTCGGCTTCCGCATCGCCAACAGCTAGATCGCCTGCGGCTCGAGCCTGTTTGTCGAGGGCCATTTTTCACGCGGCTCTTTTGTCACGTGCCGCTGCCATGTTGGCGAGGCGCGTGGTCGTGCGTACCGGGGTAGCCCGGTTTTCCGGCCCGTTCGGGCCTTTTCTGTGAACGACGAGGGAGCGTTACCGATGAAGAAGTTCCTGATCGCTGTGGGGGTCTTCGCCCTGGCTGGCAACGTCTTTGCCGCCGGCAAGCCGTGCGAAGAGCTGAAGTCGGAAATCGATGCGAAGCTCAAGGCCAAGGGCGTTGCTTCGTACAGCCTGGAGGTCGTCGACAAGGGCAGCGCGGGCGGCAAGCAAGTCGTCGGCACCTGCGAAGGCGGCACCAAGGAAATCGTCTACTCCAAGTAAACGCCTGGATGTGCAACGAGGCCGGGCTCCGCGAGGGGCCCGGCATTTTTCATGGTCTGCAAAAAGCTGAACCCACGGGTGCGGACCGGCCTCGAAAGTCCTGACTGCAACCCACGCGGAGGACGCGACATGAAGAAATCGGCATCGGCCCACTGGCAGGGCGGTCTGAAGGACGGCAAGGGCACGATCTCCACCGAGAGCGGTGCGCTCAAGTCCCAGCCTTATGGCTTCAACACCCGCTTCGAGGACGCGCCGGGGACCAACCCGGAAGAACTGATCGGTGCAGCTCACGCCGGCTGCTTTTCCATGGCGCTGTCGATGATGCTCGGCGAGGCCGGCCTGACGGCCGAGAGTATCGATACGAAGGCCGAGGTCAGCCTGGAAAAGCTCACCGACGGTTTCACCATCACCGCTGTGCACCTGACGCTGAAGGCGAAGGTGCCGGGCACCGACGCGCAGACCTTCCAGGCCATTGCCGACAAGGCCAAGGCAGGCTGCCCGGTCTCGCGGGTGCTCAACGCGCGCATCACCCTCGACGCCAGCCTCGAATGAGCCTACGGGGCACTCTGTCCGGCGGTTGCGGTCCACCGTTAGGATAGGGTGCCCCGCCGTGGGGCTATGACGAGGGACTGTGATGACGACGATGAAGTGGGCCGTGGCGACGGGCGTGGCGGTACTGCTGGCGAGCGGCGCGAGCTGGGCGGCGGTGAAGCCCTGCGAGGAGCTCAAGGCCGAGATCGAGACCAAGATCCAGGCCGCCGGGGTGACCTCCTACACCCTGGAGATCGTGGACAAGTCCGAGGTGAAGGACCCGAACATGGTGGTCGGCACCTGCGACAACGGGCAGCGGCGGATCATCTACCAGAAGAACGACAGCTGAGTCCTGCGCGCGGGTGCCCGGTTGTAGGAGCGCGCCATGCGCGCGATCGCGGACATGGCCCGCTCGTACCGGGAGAGGCCGATCAGAGCGGCTGCGAACGCCTTTGATCTAGAACGGCCCGCAGCGCACCGCTCCCTGGAAATCCGTCTTCGCCACCAGCTTGCCATCGGCGTCCGTCAGCAGCGCCAGGGCGCTGCGCAGTTGCGGGCGCAGCTCCAGCCGGTAGCGCTGGCCGGCGGCGAAGTCGTCGTAGGTCACCTTGACCCGGCAGGTCAGCTCCGAAGGGTCGGTCATCTGGCCCATGCCGCCGCCGCTGGAGACTTCGTACTGGAAGCGCACCACCAGCTCGTGGCGTCCCGGCGTCACCTGGTAGAAGCGGCCGTCGTTCACCGACTGGCCATCCAGGCGCTCGGCCATCAGCGTCTTGCCTGGCGTGGTGTAGAGGTCGATCCAGGCCATCTGCGGGTCGTGGGCCGGCAGCGGGCTGGCGCAGCCGGCAAGCAGGGCGATGCCCAGGGGTAGGAAACCGGGGAGATGACGCGGGCGCATGGAGGCTCACCGTGGGATGGATTCACCCCACAGCATACCCCGCTCAGGCCTTGGCGCAGCCCCGTTCGCGGCCGCGGGCGATTTCGCCGCCCTGGGCGTCGTAGAGCTTGGCCCAGGGGCGGAAGCCGATGCTGCCGGTCTCCAGGCGATAGCGCTGGCCAGCGCTGAATTCCTTGTATTGCACCGTCATTTCGCAGTCGCGCCAGAGCGCCTCGTCCACCGGGCCGATGTCCACCGGTTCGACCTGGAATTGGAAGCGCACACGCAACTCGTGGGAGCCCGGGTCGACCTCGAAGTAACGGGTGCTGGACCATTCCTTGTTGTCCACTTCCATGGCCGCCAGGTCGCTCTGGCTATTGGTGTCCAGGTCGACCCAGGCGCGGTTCGGGTCCGGCTGGGGCATCAGCATCGAACAGCCGCTCAGGGCGAGCAGGCCGGCAGGTATGAGGAGGGCGCGCATCGGGGGTGGCTCCTGGGTCGAGGGGGCGGCAGCGAGCGGACCAGGCCCTGTGCTATGTTCCGCGCATGCCCTTCCGCCTTCTTATCCCGACACTCGACAGCCGCCTGTGCCGCTGGGTTCCCTGCCTGGCCATCTGGGCGCTGAGCGGTTGTTCCACCGTGGGGTATTACGGCCAGCTGGCGGACGGTCAGTTGCGCCTGCTCGCCGCCCGCGAGCCCGTGGCCGAAGTGGTCGCCGACCCGACCCGCGACCCCGCCTTGCGCCAGCGTCTTGAGCTGTCCCAGGAAGCCCGCGCCTTTGCCAGCGCCGAGCTGGGCCTGCCGGACAACCAGAGCTACCGCCTGTATGCCGACATCCACCGGCCCAACGTGGTTTGGAACGTGTTCGCCACGCCGGAGCTGTCGCTGCAGCCGCTGACCCACTGCTTCCCCATCGCCGGCTGCGTGGCCTACCGCGGCTACTACGGCGACCAGGGGGCGCAGGCCGAGGCCAAACGCCTCAAGGAACAGGGGCTGGACGTCTATGTCGGCGGCGTGGAGGCCTATTCGACCCTCGGCTGGTTCGACGACCCGATCCTCAGCAGCATGCTGCGCTGGGGCGACCAGCGCCTGGCCGAAACGATCTTCCACGAGCTGGCGCACCAGAAGTTCTACCTGCCCGGCGATACGGCGTTCAACGAGTCCTACGCCTCCTTCGTCGAGGCCGAGGGCGGTCGCCGCTGGCGAGAGGCGCGCCATCTGCCGGACGAAGCGCCGTTACTGGCCGAGCAACGCAAGCGCTTTACCGAGCTGGTGCTCGATACCCGCGAGCGCCTGCAGGCGCTTTACGCCAGCCCACGCAGCGACGCCGAGAAGCGCGCCGGCAAGCAGGCCGAGTTCGAGCGACTGCGCCGCGACTACGCGCGGATGCGCGATGAAGACTGGGGCGGCAAGGCGCCCTTCGACGCCTGGGTCAACGCTCCGCTGAACAACGCCAAGCTGTTGCCCTTCGGCCTCTACGACCAGTGGGTGCCGGCCTTCGCGGCGCTGTTCGCCCAGGTCGGCGGCAACTGGCCGGCGTTCTATGCGCGGGTGGAAAAGCTCGGGGCGTTGCCGCCGGCAGAGCGCAAGGCGGCGCTGGAAAAGCTGAAGGCGGGGGAGTTCGTCAGCTTCCGGTGAGCACTTCTCCGGGGCTCGTTCGCGAGCAATAACCAGGCTCCCCCTCGCTCCTGCAGGTTGAGGAGCGTCACTCCGGCCTGTCCGGGCTATGCAGCGGCAAATCCAGCTGCACGCGGCGGCGCAGCCACGGGCTGGGCCGGTAGCGCGCCTCGCCGTAGCAGACCTGCAGGCCCTGGAGAATGGTGAGGATGCGCGCCGCGCCGTAGTGCTCGCCGAAGGCCAGCGGGCCCAGGGGGTAACCCAGCGCCAGTTGTACCGCGCGGTCCAGCGTCACCGGGGTGGCTATGCCGCGCTGGGCGATCTCGCCGCCGAGGTTGACGATGCCGGCGACCACCCGCTGGCTGATGAAGCCGGGCGAATCGTTGATCACTTCCACCGGCACGCCGTCGCTGCCCAGCGCCTGGCGCGCCTGGGCTTCGAGCTTGGGGTCGAGCGCCGGCTGGCGCATCAGCACGCGGCGGCGGTCCAGTTCGGTGAAGGTCTCCAGCGCCAGGCTGCGTTCCGGCGGCAGGCCGAGGGCGTCGATGCGCGTGCTGGCGTCCACGCCCAGCGGGGTGACCAGGCAGATGGCGCGGGACGACGGTGCTTCACCGGTCTCCAGCACCACGCCGCCCAAGGTGAGGATCGCCGCCACGCGGTGGCGCAGCTCCGGGTCCTGGCTGTCGAGCCAGTACGGGCGATTGAGCAACACGGTTTCGTGCTGTTCCTCGGGCTCGCGCACGGCCTGGCTGTCGCGATAGCGGTAGAAGCCCTCGCCGCTCTTGCGCCCCAGCAAGCCGCCGGCGACGCGCTGCGCGGCCAGCGGCGACGGGGTATAGCGTGGATCCTGGTAGAACTGCTGGTAGAGCGACTCCATCACCGCGTGGGACACGTCCAGGCCGGTCAGGTCGAGCAGCTCGAAGGGCCCCATGCGAAAGCCCACTCCGTCGCGCAGGATGCGGTCGATCTGTGCCGGGCTGGCGATGCCTTCGCCGAGGATGCGCAGGGCTTCGGTGCTGAAGGCGCGGCCGGCGTGATTGACGATGAAGCCGGGGCTGTCCGGCGACACCGCCGGGTAGTGCCCGGCCTGCTCCGCCAGCCGGCTCAGGCGGCGCACCACCGACTCGCTGGTGCGCTGGCCGCGCACCACCTCAACGATGCGCATCAGCGTCACCGGGTTGAAGAAGTGGAAGCCGGCGACCCGCTCCGGGTGCTGGCAGCGCGCGGCGATGCGGGTGACCGAGAGCGACGAGGTGTTGCTCGCCAGCACGGCATCCGGCGCCACACGTTTTTCCAGCTCGGCGAGCAGCGCCTGCTTGGCGCCGAGGTCCTCGATGATGGCCTCGATCAGCAGGTCGCAGTCGGCCAGCTCGTCCAGGCTGTGGGTCGGCAGCAAACGCTGCATCGTGGCGTCGAGGCCGTCCGCGGCGAGCTTGCCCTTGGCCACCGCGCGCTCCAGCAGCTCGCGATTGAAGGCCAGGGCCTGCTCCACGGTCTGCGGGTTGCTGTCGTACAGGCGCACTGTCCTGCCTGCGCTGGCGAACAGCTGGGCGATGCCGCGGCCCATGGCCCCGGCGCCGATCACGCCAATACGGTGGAAGGACTCGGTCATGCTGCGGGTCTCGTCGTGCGCACCTGCTTCAACCATAGACGCTGTGCTCACGCGGTGGTCCTTTTGGCCAGTTCCAGGTCACGCAGTTGTCGGCGCAGCAGCTTGCCGACACTGGTCTTGGGCAGCTCGTCGAGCACCTCGACGAAGCTCGGCACCTTGTAGCCGGTGAGGTGCTCGCGGCAGTGGGCGATGATCTGCGCCGGCGCCAGCGTCTCGTCCTTGAGGCTGACGAACAGCTTCACCGATTCGCCCTTGCGCTCGTCCGGCACGCCGATGGCCACGCACTCGCGTACGCCGGGGTGGCGCATCACCGCGTCTTCCACCTCGTTGGGGAACACATTGAAGCCCGAGACCAGGATCATGTCCTTCTTGCGGTCGACGATCTTCAGCATGCCGTCGGCGTCCAGCTCGGCGATGTCGCCGGTCTTCAGCCAGCCGTCGGTGGTGAGCACCTGGGCGCTCTCCTCCGGGCGTTGCCAGTAGCCCTGCATGACCTGCGGGCCGCGCAGCCAGAGTTCGCCGGGCTGGTCGGGGCCGGTATCGTGGCCCTCCTCGTCGACGGTGCGCAGCTCGGTGTCCACCAGCGCCTGGCCGACGTAGCCCTCGCGGTACGGGCTCAGCAGCGTGCCGGTGGAGACCACCGGCGATGCCTCGGTGAGCCCGAAACCTTCGCGCACCGGCGCGCCGGTCAGCGCTTCCCAGCGTCGGCCGACCTCTCGGTTCAGCGGCGCGCCGCCGGAGGTCACCCACTTCAGGTGGCTGAAGTCGATGCTGGGGAAATCCGCGTGGTTCATCAGGCCGACGAACAGGGTGTTGATCCCGCTCATCAGGGTGAAGGGATAGCGGCGCATGGCGCCGATGATTTCGTCGAGGTTGCGGCCGTCGCGGATGAACACCGTGTGCAGGCCCATGCCCACCGAGGACAGGCAGTTCGTGGCGAAGGCCATGATGTGGTAGAGCGGCAGCGGCGCGATGCGCACGTCGGTGGCCGGCTCCAGCAGGCCGGGGCGCAGGAACAGTTCCAGGGTCTGGATGACGTTGGCGATCAGGCAGCGGTGGCTGAGCATCGCGCCCTTGGAGACGCCCGTGGTGCCGCCGGTGTACTGCAGCAGCGCGAGGCGATCCAGGCCCGGCTCGGTGTCCACTGGCGGCGCTTCGGCGCCCAGGCGCAGGGCTTGCTGGAAGCGCGTGCAGTCGGCCTCGTCGCTGTCGAACTGCGGACGCTCGATGTCGTCGATCGAGGTCAGCAAAAGCTGTCGAACATCGCTGTGCGCTTGCACCCCGCGCAGTAGCGGCAGCAGGCGGTCGAGCAGCAGCACGGCGCTGGCGCCGGAGTCGGCCAGTTGATGGCGCAGCTCGCTGGCGGTGTATTGCGGGTTGGTGTTCACGAGCACCACGCCTGCCTTCAGCGCGCCGAAGGTGGCAATGGGGTACTGCAGCGAGTTGGGCAGCATCAGCGCCAGGCGGTCGCCGGGTTGCAGGCCGGCGTGGTGGCGCAGGTAGCGGGCGAAGGCATCGGCCTGGCGCTCCAGCTCGGCGAAGCTCAGGTGGCTGTCGCCGCAGGAAAATGCCAGGCGCTGGGGGAATTCGCGGCAGGCATCGCGCAGCAGGTCGTGGAGATTCTGGTAGGCGTGACGGGCGAGCTCGCGGGCCACGTGACCGGAGGGTTGAGCAGACATCGACTTCTCCGTTTCTTTTTCGAGCCTGTAGTGGCTCTGGATTCGAATTGTTGTTCTGCACAGCGAAACATCGTGTCGAAATCGATGGTATGCGATAGGCTAGCCCGGCGCAACGAGCACACGCGGACCGCTGCGTGGCGACTGGGCGATCTGCTATCGTTCGCCCGCGCCGCGCGTGGCGCCGCAACTGCAATCCCCCGCCGAGGCCCCATGAGCGACGACGTCGAAGACAGCAGCACCCCCAAGGACCGCAAGTACGTCGAGGCGCTCGCCCGCGGACTGGACGTGCTGCGCGCCTTCACCCATGGCTCGGTGGTGCTCGGCAACCAGGAAATCTCGCGGATCACCGGCCTGCCCAAGGCGACGGTGTCGCGCATGACCTACACCCTCACCCAACTGGGCTACCTCTGCTACTCGCAGCAGCACGAGAAGTACCAGCTGGATTCCGGCGTGCTGGCGCTGGGTTACGCCTATGTCTCCAACCTGCGCGTACGCCAGCTGGCCAAGCCGTACATGGATGCCTTCGCCCGTCGCACCAACACCACGGTCGGCCTGACCTGCCGCGACTGGCTGTCGATGATCTACGTGGAAAACTGCCGTCCTCCGAAAGCTACCTCCCTGCGCATGGACGCCGGCGTGCGCCTGCCGCTGGCGACCACCGCTGCCGGCCGCGCGTACCTCGCCGCTACCCCGGAGCAGGAGCGTGAGCACCTGCTGTCGGCCCTGCAGGAACGCCACGAAGGCGATTGGTCGGTCATGCGTGCCTCGCTGGAGGCGTCCTTCGAGGAATTCCGCCAGCATGGTTTCTGCCTGTCCCTCGGCGACTGGGACCGCAACGTGCGCGCCGCCGGCGTACCGCTGCGCCTGGCCGACGGCGGGCTGATGGCGCTGACCTGCGGGGCGCCGTCGTTCCAGCTCAGCGAGGAAACGCTGTGCGGGTCGTTGGCGCATGAGTTGGAGATTCTGGCGCGGGATATCGAGAGCCTCGGGGCCTGATCGTCCGCAAGCTTTTGTAGGAGCGGAGCTTCTCCGCGATATCCATCGCGGCTGACTCGGGGCTCTATCTGAACGACGGCGTCATGCGCTCACGTAGGAGCGGACTCCGTCCGCGATGTGTCAGCCTCACGCCTTGTTTCCCGCGTCGCTTCGGCGTGCGCGCGAGCATTTTGTTTCGCCCCCTCGGGCGACCCACTTTGGAAAGACCCAAAGTAGGCAAAGGTCTTGCCCCTCCATCCGGTTTTTCGCCTAGGCGAAAAATACCCTCGTTGAATCGAAGTTTCAGGGGCACGCCACGAAGGGCCATCCCTGGCCCATCGTGGCTCTCGCGACATCCATGTCGCTCAACCCCTGAAACTCCAATTCAACGAGGCCTCCTGAAAGGGGCGGTCCGGAGTGCTCGGATGTCGCTCTGGAAGACTTCAAGAGCAATGGCGGTTAACTTCGAGGTTTCTCTCACGCGACTTCCATGAGCCTCGCATAAACCTTCAGGTGATGATCGTCGTCCCCCAGCTGGTGGCTGAGCATCACCAGGCGCTTGGCGTGGTGCGCCAGCACGTATTCCCAGGTCATGCCGATGCCGCCGTGCAGCTGGATCGCCTGCTCGGCCACAAAGCGCGCCGCGCGGGTGACGATGAACTTGGCCGCCGCCAGAGTGCGGCTGCGCTCGACGCTGTCGGGCTGGTCGGCGACGCAGGCGGCGAGGATCGCCATGCTGGTGGCCTGTTCCAGCTCGCTGCGCATGTCCACCATGCGGTGCTGCAGCACCTGGAACTTGCCGATAGGAGTGCCGAACTGCTTGCGCGTCTTCAGGTAGTCCAGGGTCAGCGCGCAGGCTTCCTGCAGGCTGCCGAGGGCTTCAGCGCACTGCGCGGCGATGGCACGGCCCTGTTGATAACGCAGCGCCGGTAGCGCTTCGCCCGGCAGGCCAACAGCCTCGCCGATGGCGCCGTCGAGAAACAGCTCGCAGGCGCGCTGGCCGTCGACCGTCGGGTAATCGCGGCGGCTCACGCCGGCCTGCTGCGGGTCGACGAGGAACAGGCCGATGCCCGCCTCGTCCCGCGCATTACCGGACACCCGCGCCGAGACCAGGATCGCTGTGGCGCTCTGCCCGCCGATCACCACCGCCTTGCGTCCGCTCAGCTTCCAGCCGTTACCGGTTTGCTCCGCACGGGTCTGCACGTCGTGCAGCTGATAGTGGCTCTGGGGTTCTTCCAGCGCGACTGCCAGCTGCGCTTCACCGCTGGCGACGCGCGGCAGCCAGTGGTCCTGCTGCGCGACGCTGCCCAGCTGGGCGATCAGCCCACCGCCGTGCACTACCGATTGCAGGTAAGGCTCCAGGCACAGGCCACGGCCCAGTTCGGTGAGCACCAGCATGCTCTCCACGCCGCCGCCGAAGCCGCCGTGGCTTTCCGGCAGCGATACCGAGGTCAGCCCCAGCTCGCCGAGCTGGCGCCAGAAGTCGGTGCTGTAACCCAGCGTGGTTTTGCTGAAGCTCTCGCGCTTGTCGAACGGGTAAGCGTCGCGGACCAGGCGGGCCGCGGTGTCCTGCAGCATCTGCTGCTCTTCGCTCAGTTTGAAGTCCATGGTCCTGGCCTCACAGCTCGAGAATCATCTTGGAGACGATGTTCTTCTGGATTTCGTTGGAGCCGCCGAAGATCGACAGCTTGCGCAGGTTGAAATACTGGCTGGCTGGCGCGGCCGAGTAATCCGCATGCAGCGCCTCGCTGCCCAGCTCGAATTCGTCCTCGATGAAGGGCAGCGCGTAGGGGCCGAGCACCTTGCGCAGCAGGTGGCTGATCGCCTGGCGGATCTCGGTGCCCTTCACTTTCAGGATCGAGCTTTCCGCGCCCGGCACGCCGCCTTCGCGAGCGGCGGCGAGGATGCGCAGCGTGCTCATCTCGATGGCCATCAGCTGCATCTCCACCTCCGCCACCTGGGCGCGGAACAGCGGGTCTTCGAGCATCGGCTTGCCGTCGCACAGCTCGCGGCTGGCGACCTGCTTCAGGTGCGCGAGCACCGCCTTGGACGCGCCGATGCCGGCGAGGCCGGTGCGCTCGTAGGTCAGCAGGTACTTGGCGCAGGTCCAGCCTTCGTTCTCGCGGCCCACCAGGTTTTCCACCGGTACGCGCACGTTGTCGAAGAACACCTCGTTGACCTCGTGCTCGCCGTCCAGGGTGATGATCGGGCGCACGGTGATGCCAGGTGTTTGCATGTCGATCAGCAGGAAGCTGATGCCACGCTGCTGCTGCGCCTCGGGGTCGGTGCGCACCAGGCAGAAGATCCAGTCGGCGTGCTGGCCGAGGGTGGTCCAGGTCTTCTGGCCGTTCACCACGTAATGGTCGCCGTCGCGCACGGCGCGGGTCTTCAGCGAAGCGAGGTCGGAGCCGGCGCCCGGCTCGGAGTAGCCCTGGCACCACCAGTCGGTGCCGTCGAGGATGCGCGGCAGGTAGTGCGCCTGCTGCTCGGGCGTGCCGAACCTGATGATCACCGGGGCGACCATGTTGACGCCGAAGGGGATGGTGCGCGGCGCGCCGAAGGCGGCGCATTCCTCTTCGAAGATATGCTTCTGCACGGCGTTCCAGCCGGTGCCACCGAACGCCTCCGGCCAGTGCGTGGCGTACCAGCCCTGCTCGGCAAGCACGCGCTGCCAGCGCTGGTGGTCGCCCTTGTTCAGGTGTTTACCCAGGCGCACCTTGCTGGCGATGTCCTTGGGCAGCTGGCTGTCGAGGAAGCGGCGGACTTCATCGCGGAACGCCAGTTCGTCAGGGGTGAAGTGGATGTCCATGGTGGTCCTCTACAGATCGGCGAAGCGGCGGCCTTCGGCCACCAGGCGTTCGAGCAGCGGTGCGGGTTGCCACCAGGCGCCGAGGCGCTGGTGGAACTCGCGGATTCGTTCGAGCACTTGCGCAAGGCCGACGCTGTCGGCATAGAACAGCGGGCCGCCGCGCCAGGCAGGGAAGCCGTAGCCGTTGAGGAAGATCACATCGACGTCGCTGGCGCGCTGGGCGATGCCTTCGTCGAGGATGTTGGCGGCCTCGTTGATCAGCGCGTAGAGGCAGCGCTCGACTATTTCTTCATCAGCGACCGGTGCGCGGGTGATGCCGCGGTCGGCGGCGGCCTTTTCCAGCATGGCCGGCAGCGCCGGGTTGTCCTGCGCGGCGCGACCGCCCTCGCCGTACTGGTAGAAGCCGGTGCCGGTCTTCTGCCCAAGCATGCCAGCGGCGATCAGGTGATCGAGCACCGTGGGCAGTGTCTGGCCGGGCTTGAGGTTCGGCCGCTGGCGCGAGCGGATCGCGTGGCTGATATCGAGGCCGGACAGATCGCGTACCGCCAGCGGCCCCATGGCCATGCCGAAGCTGCGCAGTGCGCGGTCCACCTGCGCAGGCGTGGCGCCCTCCTCCAGGAGGAATTCGGCCTGGCGACCGTACTGGAAGATCATGCGGTTGCCGACGAAACCGTCGCACACGCCGACCACCACCGAGACCTTCTTCAGGTGCTTGCCGAGCTGCATGGCGGTGGCCAGCACGGTGTCCGAGGTGGCCTTGCCGCGTACCACTTCGAGCAGGCGCATGACGTTGGCCGGGCTGAAGAAGTGCAGGCCGACCACGTCCTGCGGACGCTTCGTGAAGGCGGCGATCTCGTCTAGGTCCAGCGACGAAGTGTTGCTGGCGAGGATCGCGCCGGGCTTGCAGTGGGCGTCCAGTTGTTCGAAGACCTGGCGCTTCACCTCCAGGCTTTCGAAGACGGCTTCGACCACCACGTCGGCATCACCCAGCGCGGCGTAGTCGAGCACGCCGCTGATCAGGCCCAGACGCCGCTCCATCTCCTCGGTGCCCAGGCTGCCGCGGGCCACGCTGGCGGCGTACAGGCTGCGGGCGCGGTCGAGGCCGCGTTGCAGGGCTTCGTCATTCACTTCCAGCAGTTGCACCGGGATGCCGGCGTTGGCAAAGCACAGCAGGATGCCGACACCCATGGTGCCGCCACCGATGACTGCGGCGCGGCGGATGTCCCGTGGCTGCACGTCGGCGGCCAGCCCGTCGACCTTGGCAGCCTCGCGCTCTGCGAAGAAGGCGTGGATCAGCGCGGCGCGCTGCGGGGATTCCATGCATTGCATGAACAGCTCGCGTTCGCGCAACAGGCCTTTGTGCAGCGGCAATTGCGTCGCGGCTTCCACCGCATCGATGCAGCGTTGCGGGGAGAACTGGCCGGGCAGGCGTTTCTGCACTTCGCCGCGCTTGTGGGCGATCAGCTCGGCGAGGCCGCTTTCCTGCACGCGCTCGTTGCGTTCGCCGGTGCGGCGCGGCCCTTTGCCGTCCGCCAGCAGTCGCTGGGCGAAGGCGAGTCCGGCGTCGATCAGGTCGCCGTCGAACAGCTCGTCGACGACGTTGAATTCGAGGGCCTGCGGCGCGCGGATCGGCGCGCCGGAGACGATCATGTCCAGGGCTTTTTCCACACCCGCGAGACGCGGCAGGCGCTGGGTGCCGCCGGCGCCGGGCAGCAGGCCGAGCTTCACTTCCGGCAGGCCGACCTGGGCATCGCGGCGGGCGATGCGGTAATGGCAGGCCAGGGCGACTTCCAGCCCGCCGCCCAGGGCGGTGCCGTGGATCACGGCGACGCTGGGCTTGCTGGCGCCTTCAAGGATATCGACGACCTCGGGCAGGGACGGCGCCTGCGGCGGCTTGCCGAACTCACGGATATCGGCGCCGGCCATGAAGGTGCGCCCGACGCAGACCAGCACCACCGCGCGTACCTGCGGATCGGCCTCGGCCTGCTGGAAGGCGGCGAGCAGCCCGGCGCGGACGGCGTGTCCGAGGGCGTTCACCGGTGGGTTGTCGACTGTCACCAGGGCTATCTCGCCCCGGCGTTCGAGCAGTACCGCATCTGACATGCTGAACTCCGTTTTAGCGTTGTTTTAACGGAATGATGTTTCGCTGTGCAGAATACGATGCTGTTTTTTATTGTCGGATTGCAAGTCCTTTTCGGAGGGGCCGCTGAGCACCCGATTGCTTCCCGGCAGGAAAAATCAGGGCCGCTGCGTGCTTCCCGCGACCAGCAGATCGCCGTGCACCTCGCAGTAGCATTCATCGTTCCAGCCGTAGTGCGGGTCGCGGCAGATCGAGTGGCGGACGGGGCCGGATTGGCCCGGCGCGCGGGTTCTCAGGCTGTCGCGCAGGGCCGCGTAGATCGAGCCGGGCTGCGGCCAGTCGGTGCGTACGGGACCTTCGCCGAGCTGGTTGCCGGCGCGCAGTTCGGCCCGCAGGATGGCGTCGAGCTCCGGGCAGAGCTGGGCGGTGGGCTGGCTTCTCATGGGAGTCCTTCCTGGAGCGAGATCGGTGGCAGCGCCGGCATTATCTGCAGTTTCCAGCGGCGCTTCGCCGGGTGGCCGTTTTGTCGGCTGGAAAGACCCCTTCATTCGCCTGGTGAATAGGGTTCGGCTGGCACGTCGGGCTTGGCATAGTGAAGCTCACCATCTGCGGGAGTGCGCGCCATGAACGAGTTCGAACACCAGTTGCTGGCGGTCAACGGGATCCAGCTCAGCCTCTACAGCTACGGGCCGGCGGACGGCAAGCCAGTGTGGATGCTGCACGGCTTTCCCGAGTGCTGGCATTCCTGGCAGCACCAGATGCGCGCCCTCGCCGCTTCCGGCTACCGCGTGTTCGTCCCGGAAATGCGGGGTTACGGCCAAACCAGCGCGCCGCCTGAGGTGGACGCCTACGACGTGCTGACGCTCTGCGCGGACATCCAGGGCGCCATGGATGCGCTGGGGCACGAGCGCGTGGCGATGGTCGGGCATGACTGGGGCGCGCCGGTGGCGTGGCACCTGGCGCTGCTGGAACCGCAGCGCGTGGCGGTGCTGGCGACGCTCTCGGTGCCCTTTGCCGGCCGCGCGAAGCGCCCGCCCGTGGAGATCATGCGCGAGGTGTTCGCTGGCAAGTTCTTCTACATCCTCTACTTCCAGCAGCCCGGCCGTGCCGAGGCCGAGCTGGATGCGGACATCGCGCAGAGTCTGCGCCACTTCCTGGGCGACAACGTGCGTCTGGCGCCGGATCAGTCCCCCGACGGCCGCCTGTTCGACGGCCTGCCACCGCCGGCGCACCCGGCCTGGTGCAGCGAAGAGGACTTCCAGTGGTACGTGCGGACCTTCGAGGGCCGGGGTTTCCACGGCGCGCTGAACTGGTACCGCAACTTCGAGCGCAGCTGGCAACGCACCGAACCGCTGGCCGGGCGCAAGGTCGAGCAGCCGACGCTGTTCCTGATCGGTGACCGTGACCCGGTCGGCCGTTTCGAGGCTTACACCGTGCAGCGCATGCCCGAGCACGTGCCCAACCTCGAACAGCATGTGCTGGAGAACTGCGGCCACTGGATCCAGAGCCAGCAGCCGGAGCGGGTGAACGCGCTGCTCGGGGACTTCCTCGGCCGGCACTATCCGGCCTGAATCAGGCGTCGCGGCGCATGCCGATGTGCGGGATGTCGTCTTCCAGGTAGACCTCGGTCACCGGCGTGAAGCCATAGCGACCGTAGTAGCCCTGCAGGTGCGCCTGGGCCGAGAGGTACACCGGCAGCCCCGGCCAGCGCCGAGCGATGGCCTGCAGCGCCTGCTCCATGAGCTGGTGGCCCAGGCCGGTGCCGCGGCCCTGCGGGGCGATCACCACGCGACCGATCACCACGTCGCCGTCGTGGCGTTGCGGGTCGAGCAGGCGCAGGTAGCCGATCAGCTTGCCCTCCTCTTCCACCATCAGGTGGCAGGTATCACCAAGCAGGTCCAGGCCATCCACTTCCTGGTAGGGGCATTTCTGTTCCACCACGAAGACTTCGGTGCGCAGCTGCAGGATGGCGTAGAGCTCTTCCTTGGTCAGGTCGCGGTGGTGCTTGCAGGTCCAGTTCAGGGCCATGTGGTGTTCACTCCGATCATCAAGGTGGCGTCTTCAGAGCGGCATGGTAGCGCGCCTCAGACCGGTGCGTGGAAGCGCAGCGTGGTCGAGCCGCCCAGGTGCCGGCGCAGCGCTTCGATGGCGACCTTCACCTTGGCCGGCTGGGCATCGCGGCGCGGAGTGACGGCATAGATGCCGAACGGCGGCAGCGTCCACTCCGGCAGCAGTCGCACCAGCCTGCCCTCCTCCAGTGCCTCGCGGACTTCCGGCTCGGGCTGGGCTGACACACCGAGGCCGTCTAGGGTGAACTGGCGCAGGGCGATCATGCTGTTGGCCGCCACGCGCGCCTCGAGTCGCAGCTTGCAGTTTTCCCCGCCCGGCCCGCTGAAGTTCAGGTAGGCCTGGTGCGCCACGGTATTCAGCGAGAGCCAGTCCACGCTCTGCAGTTGCTGTGGATGATCGAGGGCCGGCATGCGGCGCAGGTACGCGGGAGCGGCGCAGATGACGTTGTTCCACTCCGCCAGGTGCCTTGCCACCAGGCTGGAGTCGGACAGCGTGCCGACGCGGATGGCGAGGTCGATGCGCTGTTCGATCAGGTCGATCTGCTCGTCGTGGAAAAACAGCTGCAGGCGCAGTTGGCGGTGGTTCTCCAGCAGCGGGCGCAGCGCCTCGGTGATCAGTTTGCCGGAGAATCCCACTGGCGCGGCCAGGCGCAGTTCGCCCACCGGCGCCTCGCGCCATTCGCCCAGGCGCTGCTCGGCCTCCTCGGCGATGGCGAGCATCTGCGCGCAACTTCGGTAGAAGGCTTCGCCGGCCTCGGTCAGCGTCAGCTTGCGGGTGGTGCGGTGCAGCAACGTGACCTGGGCGTGGGCTTCGAGCTTGCGGATCTGCTGGCTGACTGCCGAAGGCGTCATGCCCAGCGCCTCGGCTGCGGCGGCCATGGAGCCGCGCGCGACCACCGTGGCGAACACCGCCATGCCGCGAAGATTGTCCATTGTGAAGCTCCGCTAAAGAGTGAAAGGCAAAATAGCGGGTTTTTCCCTGGATTGCCGGCGCCTAGGATGTCATCTCCCAAAATGGAGAAGAGAAAAGATGCCTTCGAGCCGTGCCACCGTCCCTACCCCCGATGCCGCGCGCTACCTCAAGCGCCTGTGCAACCACTTCGCCCATAAGCTGCCGGTCGAACTGACCGACGACCGTGGCGTGCTGCCCTTCGATTTCGGCACCTGCCGTCTGCACGCGACCCCGGAAGCGCTGCTGATGGACGCCGAGTCCACTGATGCGGAAGGCCTCGAGCGCCTGCAGAACGTGGTGGTCAGCCACCTCGACCGTTTCGCCTGGAAAGAAGGCCAGCTGCCGGTGAACTGGCAAACCGCCTGACAAAGCTGGCGAAAAAAGCGCAAAAACGGAAAAACCCGGCCAAGGCCGGGTTTTTTGTTGCCTGGAAAAAGCCAGGCGTCGCTGAGGATTTGTGACCATGAGCGCTATCTTCGGTCATTGAAAATGCACGCACTCAATCAGGGTCGCTAAATAGGCAGAGATTTTGGTATTCGTTCGTTTGAATGCTTTTTAACCAAATTCCAAAGTCAATACCTTGAAACATCTTGTAACCGTGTGACCACTTTTACCCCAAGTTATCCACACGGTCGATGCGCAAAATCTGCACAGAACGCCCCTTTACCCGGAAAGCAGCCTGGTACGGCCAGCGCTCGACCAGCAATTCGCGCACGCCGGGCACTTCGCTGGGCACTCCGCTGCTGCTCTGTTCCAGGTTCGCCAGCGGGCTGACCTGCTCGACGATGTCCTGGATGGCCCGCAGTGCCTTCTCCGGGCCGATCAGCACGACGTAGTGGTCGTAGATGGCGTCCAGGTCAGCGGCAGCCTTGTGCGTCCACTGCAGGCTCATGCCAGGCCCCACTTGGCTTCGATGGCCGCGTGCTCCAGCAGGTGGCCGGCGTCGGCGTCCGCCACCCCTTCATCGATGGCTGCCACGTGCCAGCTCTGGCGCTCCAGGTACTGCGCCAGCGCTTGGCGCAGGTGGTAGGGCCGGTCCCGGTGGGTGGCGCGGGCCAGCTGGTCCAGCGCCGCCACGAGGGCATCATCGGCACGGAACGAGACAACGGTGGTCACTTTTTGAACAGCTCCGTTTACGCTGTATACAGTGTTTACAACGATAACATACGTATACGAATCAAGCACTTGAGGACGGGGAAGTTTTTCGCTTCGGGCGCCCGGAAAGGCGCCCGAAGGCCTGTGGATGCGGGCTGGAGCAGCACTTTCGCGGCGGCGAAAGTTGGCTTCCGGCTTCGGGGATTTGCCGGCGGGGCGAGGGGCATCAGGCTGGCGGGGCGAAGGCCTGATTCCCACACAACAACAACAGGAGCCCCCCGCCATGCTGCTCGATTACCTGATCATGCTGGTCTACGCCCTGGGCATGCTTGCCCTGGGCTGGTACGGAATGCGCAAGGCGCGCAACCAGAACGACTTCCTCGTCGCCGGGCGCCGTCTAGGCCCAGGGCTCTACCTGGGCACCATGGCTGCGGTGGTGCTCGGTGGCGCGTCCACCATCGGCACGGTGAAGCTGGGCTACCTCTACGGACTGTCCGGCCTCTGGCTGGTGTTCATGCTGGGCTTGGGGATCATCGTCCTCAGCCTGGTGTTCTCGCGGCAGATCGCGAGGCTGAAGGTCTACACCGTCACGCAGATCCTCGAGCAGCGCTACCAGGCGTCGTCGCGGCTGATCGGCGGCATCGTGATGGTTGCCTACGACCTGATGGTGGCGGTCACCGCGACCATTGCCATCGGCTCGGTGACCGAGGTGGTCTTCGAAATCCCGCGCATCCCGGCGATCCTCTGCGGCGGCGGCATCGTCATCGTCTATTCGGTGATTGGCGGCATGTGGTCGCTCACCCTCACCGACATCATCCAGTTCGTGATCAAGACCCTCGGCATCTTCGCCGTGCTGCTGCCGCTGTCGATCCACGAGGCGGGCGGCCTGTCGCGCATGCAGGAAGTGCTGCCGGCGGGCTTCTTCGATCTCGGCCACATCGGCCTGGACACCATCCTCACCTACTTCCTGCTGTACTTCTTCGGCGCGCTCATCGGCCAGGACATCTGGCAGCGCGTGTTCACCGCGCGCAGCGAGAAAGTGGTGCGCTACGCCGGCCTCGGCGCGGGCGTCTACTGCATGCTCTACGGCCTGGCCTGTGCACTGATCGGCGCCGCCGCCCACGTTCTGCTGCCCAACCTGGCAGTGCCGGAAAACGCCTACGCCGAAGTCACCCGCCAGGTGCTCCAGCCAGGCCTGCGCGGGCTGGTGGTCGCGGCGGCGCTGTCGGCCATCATGTCCACCGCCTCGGGCTGCCTGCTGGCGGCCGCCACGGTGTTCCAGGAGGACATCTATGCGCGCTTCCTGCGCCCTGGTGCGCCCAACGGCCTGCGTGAGAGCCGCCTGTTCACCTTGATGATGGGCGTGGTGATGCTGGCCCTGGCATGCCTGGTGAACGACGTCATCGGTGCCCTGAGCATCGCCTACAACCTGCTGGTCGGTGGCCTGCTCGTGCCCATCCTCGGCGCCCTGCTGTGGCGTCGTGCCTCCGCACGCGGAGCCATGGCCAGCATCGTGGTCGGTTGCCTGGTGGTGGTCGCCTTCATGGCCATCGACGGCGTGCTCGCCAATACCCCCATCGCCTACGGCTTGCTCGCCAGCCTGGTCACCTTCGTGGTGGTCAGCCTCGCCGGCGCACCCGCCGCCAGCTTGCAGGCGCAGGCCGACTGAATCTCAATCCGACAGGAGACGCCCCATGCCCCATGATTTCCCGCAACCCCTGGACGCCGCGCAGATCCCACGTTTCGCCGGCATCCCCAGCTTCATGCGCCTGCCGATCTTCGAGGACCCGGCGCAGGTGGATATCGCCCTGCTCGGCGTGCCCTGGGACGGCGGCACCACCAACCGCGCCGGCGCCCGCCACGGCCCGCGAGAGGTGCGCAACCAGTCGAGCCTGATGCGCAAGGTGCACCACGTCAGCCACATCGCGCCCTATGACCTGCTGCGCATCGGCGACATCGGTGATGCCCCGGTGAACCCCATCGACCTGCTGGATTCGCTCAAGCAGATCGAAGGCTTCTACCGGCGCATCCACGCTGCCGGCACCGTCCCGCTGTCGGTGGGCGGTGATCACCTGGTGACCCTGCCGATCTTCCGCGCGCTGGCCGCCGACCGACCCATCGGCATGGTGCACTTCGACGCCCACTCCGACACCAATGACCGCTACTTCGGCGACAACCCCTACACCCACGGCACGCCGTTCCGCCGTGCCATCGAGGAAGGCTTGCTGGACCCCAAACGCACGGTGCAGATCGGCATTCGCGGTTCGATCTACGACGCCGACGACGAAGCGTTCGCCCTTGAGCAAGGCATTCGCGTGATCCACATGGAAGAGTTCGCCGACCTGGGCGTTGCCGCCACGCTGGCCGAAGTGCGCCGGGTGGTGGGGCAGGGGCCGACCTACGTGACCTTCGACGTCGACGTGCTCGACCCGGCCTACGCGCCCGGCACCGGCACGCCGGAGATTGGTGGCATGACCACGCTGGAGGCGCAGCACATGATCCGCGGGCTGCAGGGCCTGAACCTGATCGGCGCCGATGTGGTGGAAGTTTCGCCGCCATTCGACCAGGGCGGGGCGACCGCGCTGGTGGGCGCCACCATGATGTTCGAGCTGCTCTGCGTGCTCGCTGATTCGGTCGCCGCACGCCGTTGATTACCCTGGGGGTTCACGGGGCGGCGCGCTCGGCGCTATAACGAAAGGCCCGCGCCCGCCGTCACGAGAACTCCCATGCTGGGCAATCTTTCCGATATCGACCTGCGCCTGCTGCGCACCTTCTGCACCATCGTCGAGGCGGGCGGCTTTACCGCCGCCCAAGTGCGCCTGAACACCAGCCTGTCGCGGCTGAGCGTGCTGGTGCGCGACCTTGAACTGCGCCTGGGCTATTCGCTGTGCCGACGCGGCAGTAGCGGCTTCCAGCTCACCGAGGAAGGGCAGCAGCTGTACGAGGCGGCGCTCGGGTTGTTCGTCGATATCGAGCGTTTCCGCGAGCAGGTGACCGGCCTCGGCGGCCGCGACCGCGAGGTGCTGCACCTGGGCTGCGTCGATGGTGTGCTCGGCCAGCACTGCTGGCCGCTGCCGCTGGCGCTCCGGCTGTTCCGCGAGGGTAACCCGAGGGTGCGTCTGAACCTGCATACTCAGCGCCCGGACGAGCTGGAAAACGCCGTGCTGGAGGAGCGCCTGCAATTGGCCATCGGCGCCTTCCATCATCGTTTGTCGGGGCTGCGCTACCAGCTCCTGTTCCGCGAAGAGCAGAACCTCTATTGCGCCCAGGGGCACCCGTTCTTCGCGCGTGCGCAGGACGAGCCTTCCCTGGAGCAGATCTGCGCGGCCGAGTACGTCGGCCGTGGCTACATGACCGAAAGTCGCCGGCCCCACGGGCTGGTCTTCGGTCGCGCCACCAACGCCTACAGCATGGAGGCCATCGCCAACCTGGTATTCAGCGGTACCTTCATTGGCTACCTGCCCACGCACTACGCGGCGCAATGGGTCGCACAGGATCGCCTGCGGGCGATTCGCCCGGCGCAGCTGGCCTACGTCTCGGAGTTCCATTGCGTGACACGCCAGGGCGCCGAACCGGGCGACGTGCTGGCAGCCTTCCTCGACGCCCTGGAGCGCGCTCAGGCCGAACTGGGTAGCGGGGCGCCGGCGTGAGCTGCCTGCAGACATTGCGCGAGGACGGTTTCGTCCTGCTGCGCGGCCTGCTGGACGCCGGACAGGTGGCCGAAGCGCGTTCGCTGATCGACGATCTGCGGCCGCTGCACTGGGACTACGAAGGGTTGGTGGATCATTACAAGTGCGTATTCAACCGCTCTCCGAGCTGGCTGCCCTTTCTCGACCCACCGGGGTTGATCGATCTGGCGGAAGCCGCGCTGGGCGCCGACTGCCACGTGATCGGCCAGACCGCCTGGCGCTGCCATCCCGGCTTCATCGGCGCGGACATGCACCAGGACTACCTGCCTGTTGCGCTGCCGGGGGCTGACCTGGAACTGCCAATGTTCATCTGCACGGCGCAGATCTATCTCGATGACATCGACGAAGCGCTGTGCCCCACCTGGGTGATCCCCGGCAGCCATCGCGCCGGCCGCGCGCCGGCACCGGACGAGCGCGAATGGGCGGGCAGGACGGCCGAGCCGGTGCTCTGCCGCGCGGGCGATTGCCTGCTGTTTCGTAGCGACTTGTGGCACGCCGGCAGCCGCAACCTGAGCGAGCGCACGCGCTACCTGCTGCAGGTGCACTATGGGCGCAGGATGGTCGCGCAGAAGTTCTCGCCCTACCTGGACTGGACCTTCAACCCCGAGGTGCTCGCCGCCTGCACGCCGCGACAACGGCGGCTGTTGGGCGATCACGAAGAGGCCGAGTACGACTGAATGGGAGACTCACTGATGAAGGCTGTACATGCCGGCGGCTGCCATTGCGGCCAGCTGCGCTATGAGTGCGATGCCGCGTTGACGGACGTCGCCCATTGCCATTGCTCGATCTGCCGGCGCACCACCGGCGGTATCGTCACCACCTGGGCCACGGTGCCTCTGGGCAGCTTCCGCTGGACCCTCGGGACGCCGGCCGAGTATCGCTCCTCGGCGTCCTGCATCCGCTACTTCTGCAGCCGTTGCGGCGCGCAGCTGGCGTTGTTCACCGATCAGGCGCCGGAGACTCTCGACCTGACGACGGCGACGCTGGATGAAGTGACGACAGTGGTGCCGGACCGGCATATCTGGGTGAAGAGCCGGCTGCCCTGGATACACCTGGACGAGCAGCTGGAAGAGGAGTGGGAAGAGAAGCTTTAGCGCTCCGTGAAGGAGCCAAGGTGGGGATTCGTAGGATGGGTGGAGCGCAGCGATACCCATGCTGCCCCTGAGCCGCAAACGATGGGTATCACTGCGCTCCACGCCATCCTGCGAGGTCAGTAACGGAGTATCAGGGCAGCTCCAGTCCGCCCGATGCCTTGTGCAGCTCGCGCAGGTGCGCGCCGATCTGCTTGGTGTTGGCTTCCAGCGCCGCCAGCTCGTCGCGGCGCTCCGGGGTGAGCAGGGCGCGCACTTCACGGTCGAGGTTGTCGCTGAGCTGGCGCAGGCGCTGCTGGCGCTGCTGCGTCTGTTTCTCCAGGGTTGCCGTCTCCGGCGCCTGGGGCAGGCCGTAGCCGCCGTCGAGCAGCTCGGCCGGGCGGCTGAGGAAGCCGCTGTCGTCGAGGATCTGCTGCAGTGTCTTGCCGGCCGCGGCGAGGTCCGGCTTGCTCTGCATGGCGTCCGGGTTGCTCAGGTACAGGCGCTTGAGCTCGTCCTGGGCCAGCAGCAGCTGGCGGCGCAGCGAGGCCTGTTCGAGCAGCAGCAGGGCGGCGCTGGAGCGCAGGTCGGCCTTGTCGAACCATGGGCGGCGCTCGACGGCGGGCAGGGCGAGCCAGTCCTCGACCTTGTCCTGCGGGACGTTCATGCGCTGCTTCAGCACATCGAACATGGCCTGGTAGCGGTCGCGGAAGGAGTCGAATCGGTAGCCCAGGCGCAGCGCTTCCTTGGGATCGTCCAGCACGCTGGCGTCGGCGATGCCCTTGTTCTCCAGCAGGCCGAGCACGCCGTAGGGCGTGATGCTGTCCATGGTCTGCAGGCTCTGGCGCTGGATGCCGCTGCGCAGCAGCTTGAGCGTCTCCACCGCGCAGTTGTTGGACAGGAAGTAGTAGTTGCCATCGTAGCTCCAGTGGCTCTGCGCCGATCGCTCCACCAGGCTGGCGACCTCGTCGCGGTTGAGCTTGAGCGGAATCGAGGCGAGGCTGCGCAGTTCGACCTTGGTGTATTCCTCGATCACCTGAGACAGCGGCAGCACGAACAGGCGCGAGGGGTAGGCGCCGGTCAGCCCATCCCAGCTGGAGAGCTGCAGGTCGCCGACGAAGGCGCGGTAGGACAGCACCAGGTGCTGGTCCAGATCCAGACGGCAGGCCGGGCCGCGCGGGCGCCCCGGTGCGCAGACCACCAGGCGCAGCATAGTGTGGCCCCAGCGGCTGGCGATCTCGGTATTGGCCTCGGCGATCAGGTAGTCGACCTCGTAGACGCGCTCCGGATCGAGATACCCCAGCGGCTGGCGGCCGAAGTCGCGGCCGGCGTTGAGGTAGGCATACCGGGTCGAGCATTCGTCGTGCGGGCGCTCGCCGAAGCGTTCCGCGTAGTAGCGGTACAGCGCCGGTCGGCGGCAGGCGAAGCTGCGGTCGAGGAGGAAGTACTCCATGTTCACCGCGACGTACTCGCGCGGGTTGGTCAGCTCGTAGCGGTCCGGACTGCGCAGCAGGAAGCGGTTGTGCTGTTCGCGCTCGCCATGCTTGCCGGCGTATTGCGGCCAGCCGGCGAGGTCGAGCAGGCGCGGGTCGTCCGAGAGGCTGAAGCGGCGGCCGGTCTGGCCACGGCAGTCGTCCGGTGCGCCGACGCGGCCGAGGCTTTTGTCGCGCATCGTGCAGCGGCGGATCACCCGGCCTTCGTCGGCATCCCAGAGGCGCGCGCGGTCGTAGAGGTGGGTCAGCTCATGGAGCAGGGTGGCCAGTAGTTCGCGGCGCAGGGTGCCGTGGGTGCGGCCGGTCTGCTTGGTGGCCGCGCTGCCGTCGGTGAGCGGGCCCAGATAGTGGGTATTCAGGGCGATGGCGCCGGGGCGCAGGGTGCGGCCCATGCCATTGCTGGGCAGGTCGTCGCGCCACTGCACCTGGACGCTGCGGTCCAGGCGCTGCACGAAGCTGTCCGGCAGGGTGTGCAGAGCTTCGTCCAGCAGTTGCTGGCTGGCCTGGCGCTGGGCGGCATTCAGGCCGTCGGCGTCCAGCTCCAGGCGGAGCGAGGCGTGGCTGCTGGCGGCGACGATCAGTGCCAGGGCCGCCAGCCAGCGGCCAGCCCGGAGTCTCACAGAGCGAGGATGGCTTCGGCCAGGTCCTGGTCGGAGGCTTCGCGAGCCTGCGGCACCTGCTCACGCAGTACCTTGAACGCGGCTTCCAGTTGCGCACCACGGATCGCGCCGTCGCTGCCAACGTAGCTGGCGGCATCGTCACGGGCTTCGCGGACGACTTTCATGTCACGCACGGAGGTGGTGGTGTCCGAGGTGAAGTCGATGCTGCGGGCGAAGGCGTTGGTGGTGATGTTGAACACGCGGATCACCGATTGGGCCTGGGCGGTGGAGGCGCAGGCGGCAAGCAGGAGGCCGAGGATCAGGGGGCTCTTGGAAAGCGAGCTGAGGCGCATGGATGTCTCCGAAAGGGCAGCGGGAGCTGCTCACGACTTATTTGGCAAGAATGGCTTCGGCCAGTTCCCGATCGTTTGCCGCCAGCGCCGGGTATTTCTGCCGCAGCCAGTGCAGCGCAGCTTCCAGGCGTGCGCCTCTGACAGCGCCATCCGTGGCAACGAACTGGGCCGCGTCATCACGGGCACCGCGCAGCAGCTTGTTGTCGAACGGCGCGCTGGTGACCTGGCTGGTGATGTAGCTGGTCCCCACCGGGAACTGAGTCGTCTGGTCGAACGCCTGGGCGGGCAGGGAACAGGTCAGTAGTGGCAGCAGGAACAGCAGGGTACGCATGGGCTTGGGCGATCGGGAAAGCACGGCCGCCAAGGCTAACGGAATGCGCGTGGGAGAGCCAGCGCAGAGCGCCGGGCGGAGCGCCCGGCGCGGAGGGTTCAGCCGATCAGATGGTCAGGATGGCCTGGGCCAGTTGCTGGTCATTGGCGGCCAGGGTCGGCAGCTTGCTGCGGATGTGGGCGAGGGCGGCTTCCAGGTGCGCGCCGCGGATCTGCCCCTGGCTGGCGACAAAGGTGGCCGCGTCGTCACGGGCTTCGAGGACGATCTTGTCGTCCTTGAAGGAGTTGCTCAGGTCCGAGGTGCCATCAGAGGTGGCGCCGGTGGCACGCACCGACAGGTCGGTGGTGTAGACGAAGCTGGTGGCGTAGGCGCCGGTGGCGCAGCCGATCAGGGCGGCAGCGGCGATCAGGCGAAGGCTGTTCTTCATGGAGTGGCTCCGGATAAGACCAAGCAAAGGTGGCCGGGGCGGCCACTCTAACTGTGCTCAGACTAGCCAAGACTGACCGGCGTCACCAGCATTCAGCGCCAGAATGGTTTCGAGATTTCTCGCACACGTTCGCTGGGGCTGATGCCGATATCCGCCAACTGGAGGCTGGTGAGTTCGGCGAGCTGGCGGCGGGTTCGCGCATTGCGCAGCCATTCACCAAGCAAGGCTGGTAGACGACGCAGCAGCAGCGCGGGCGGCGGAGTGGGCAGTTCGGATGACAGTGCGCGTTCCATGGCAGACCTCCTCGTAACCGTGATGGTTGGTCAATACAGGCTCGCACTGGTCGAGATGGCGCATCAGAGGCAGCGAGGGGTTATTGCAGGAGTACAGCGAGGGGAAATTCAGAACTGTACCGCCGTGGCTGAAGCTGGCTGTTCTGTGATCAGCGAGGGGAGGTGGTGCGGAAAAAGCGGCTTCCAGAATGCCACGGGCCGCTCCAGATGAGCGGCCTCAGGCAAACTACCAGTACAGTTGCGGCGAGCCTGGAGAGTGTGGCTCAGTTGTACTGTTGAATCAGCGCCAGAACGGCTTGTTCAGTTCGGCGTAACGCTGGGCTTCGCTGATACCGGCGTCGGCCAGCAGGCGGGAGTCCAGGCGAGCCAGCTGACGGCGGCTTTCCATGCGGCGCTGCCACAGGCGAACGGTGCCGACGAAGCCACGATGGGCGCTGGAGGTGCTACGGGTAGTGCTCAGAGCTGCGGAACCGAGGGTACGTTCCATGGTGGTCATCCTTCTCGCTTGTGGCGAGTAGTCAGTTGCTGAATGGATTGAGCATATGATCTGACTTTTCAGTCAGAGATGACAGGTACAGTTCAACTGTATTGTGGCTGGTCAGCCGATTGTAATTTTGAACTGTAATGGTCTTTTTCGGGGCGAACTGTACCGTTGCGCTCCATTCTGGTGCGCAATTGGTGGGCGTCTGAGGCTTTTTGCAGGTGCCGGCCAGGTTGGCGGCGGGGGAAGCTGAACAGTTGGTGCGGGATAAAAATCTGTTCAGGAGTGTTTTTACGTGGTTTTTTTCCGGCTGTAAACCCTTGCGGGCCATTCATTGCTGAATGACCCGCAAAGCGTCTGGAATCAGCTCGCCGCCAGCATGTGGCCGCGTTCTTCCAGATTGATATGCCACTCCAGGGCCTCGCGCAGGATGTGCGGGGTATGGCCGCCGCGCTCGCAGGCGGTATCGAAGTAACTGTTCAGGGCGTCTCGGTAGGACGGGTGCACACAGTTGTCGATGATCACCCGCGCACGCTCGCGCGGTGCCAGGCCACGCAGGTCGGCCAGGCCGACTTCGGTGACGAGGATGTCCACGTCGTGCTCGGTGTGGTCGACGTGGCTGACCATCGGCACCACGCTGGAGATGTTGCCGCCCTTGGCGATGGACTTGGTGACGAAGATGGCCAGGTGCGCGTTGCGGGCGAAGTCACCCGAGCCGCCGATGCCGTTCATCATCTTCGTGCCGCCCACGTGGGTGGAGTTCACGTTGCCGTAGATGTCGAATTCCAGCGCGGTGTTGATGCCGATGATGCCTAAGCGACGAACCACTTCGGGGTGGTTGGAGATTTCCTGCGGGCGCAGCACCAGCTTGTCCTTGTAGCGCTCCAGGTTGCCGAACACGTCGGCGTTGCGGCGGGTCGACAGGGTGATGGAGCTGCCCGAGGCGAAGCGCAGCTTGCCGGCGTCGATCAGGTCGAAGGTCGAGTCCTGCAGTACTTCGGAGTACATGGTCAGGTTCTCGAAGGGCGACTCGATCAGGCCGCACATCACCGCGTTGGCGATGCTGCCGATGCCGGCCTGCAGCGGGCCGAGGCTGTTGCTCATGCGGCCAGCGTCCACTTCACGCTTGAAGAAGTCGATCAGGTGGTTGGCGATACCCTGGGTTTCGTCGTCCGGCGGCAGCACGGTGGACGGCGAGTCCGCCTGGTCGTTGACGACGATGGCGACAATCTTTTCCGCCGGGATCGGGATGGCGGTGCTGCCGATGCGGTCGTCGACCTTGGTCAGCGGGATCGGTGTGCGGGTCGGGCGGTAGGTTGGGATATAGATGTCGTGCAGGCCTTCCAGGTTGGTGTTGTGCGCGACGTTGATCTCGACGATCACTTGCTTGGCGAAGATCGCGAAGCTGGCCGAGTTGCCCACCGAGGTAGTCGGCACGATGTGGCCTTCCTCGGTGATGGCGACGGCTTCGATGACAGCGATGTCCGGCAGCTTGAGCTGGTGGTTGCGCAGCTGCTCAACGGTTTCGGAGAGGTGCTGGTCGATGAACATCACGTCGCCGGCGTTGATCGCCTTGCGCAGGGTGCTGTCCACCTGGAAGGGCATGCGACGGGCCAGCACGCCGGCTTCGGTGAGCTGCTTGTCGAGGTCGTTGCCCAGGCTGGCGCCGGTCATCAGGCTGATGCGCAGCGGCTCCTGCTTGGCGCGCTCGGCGAGGGCCTTGGGTACGGCTTTGGCTTCGCCGGCGCGGGTGAAACCGCTCATGCCGACGGTCATGCCGTCCTTGATAAGGGCCGCGGCCTGGTCGGCAGTCATCACCTTGTCCAACAGGGAGGACATACGCACGCGATCACGGAACATGGGAAAACCTCGGGCAGTAGGAAGTGCGAGGCCGCCAGTCTAGGGACTCGGCGATTTTTGGCTCTTATACCAAGGTCGAAAAATCGCCCGGCCGGTTGCCTTCTTACTACCAAAGTTCAGGACATTTCCCTTTGCCGGAAAGCAAGACACCGGCGCGAGGCCGGTGTCTTGTGGATCGATGGTCGTCTTACTCGACGGCCTTGACCATGTCTTCGATGACTTTCTTGGCGTCGCCGAAGACCATCATGGTCTTGTCCAGGTAGAACAGTTCGTTGTCCAGGCCGGCGTAGCCGCTGGCCATCGAGCGCTTGTTGACGATCACGGTCTTGGCTTTGTAGGCCTCGAGGATCGGCATGCCGGCGATCGGCGACTTCGGATCGTTCTTCGCGGCCGGGTTCACCACGTCGTTGGCGCCCAGTACCAGCACCACGTCGGTCTGGCCGAACTCGGAGTTGATGTCTTCCATCTCGAACACCTGCTCGTAAGGCACTTCGGCCTCGGCCAGCAGGACGTTCATGTGGCCCGGCATACGGCCGGCAACCGGGTGGATGGCGAACTTCACGTTGACGCCGCGATGGGTCAGCTTCTCGGCCAGTTCCATCAGCGCGTGCTGGGCACGGGCCACCGCCAGGCCATAGCCGGGGACGATGATCACGCTGTCGGCGTTGGTCAGCAGGAAGGAGGCGTCGTCGGCCGAGCCGGATTTCACCGGGCGGGCTTCTTTCGCACCTGCCGGACCGCCAGCGTCCGCTTCGGCGCCGAAGCCACCGAGGATGACGTTGAAGAACGAGCGGTTCATCGCCTTGCACATGATGTAGGAGAGGATCGCGCCCGAGGAGCCCACCAGGGAACCGGCGATGATCAGCATCGAGTTGTTCAGCGAGAAGCCGATACCTGCCGCGGCCCAGCCGGAGTAGGAGTTCAGCATCGACACGACGACCGGCATGTCGGCGCCGCCGATCGGGATGATGATCAGCACGCCGAGGATGAAGGCCAGGGCCAGCATCACGACGAAGGCGGTGAGGTTACCGGTGAACATGAACAGCAGGCCGAGACCCAGGGTGGTCAGGCCCAGCGCCAGGTTGAGCATGTGCTGGCCGGTGAACTGCACCGGGGCGCCCTGGAACAGGCGGAACTTGTACTTGCCCGACAGCTTGCCGAAGGCGATCACCGAACCGGAGAAGGTGATGGCGCCGATGGCCGCGCCGAGGAACAGCTCCAGGCGGTTACCGGTCGGGATGGTGTCGCCCAGGTTCTGCACGATGCCCAGCGACTGCGGCTCGACCACGGCGGCGATGGCGATGAACACGGCGGCCAGGCCGATCATGCTGTGCATGAAGGCGACCAGTTCCGGCATCTTGGTCATCTCGACGCGCTTGGCCATGATCGAACCGGCGGTGCCGCCGACCAGCAGGCCGATGATCACGTAGACGATGCCGGTAGTGGCGATCTCGCTGCTGATCTTGAACACCAGGGCTACGGTGGTCAGCGCGGCGATGGCCATGCCGATCATGCCGAACAGGTTGCCGCGGCGCGACGTGGTCGGGTGCGACAGGCCTTTCAGGGCCTGGATGAAGCAGACCGAGGCGATGAGGTAGAGCAGGGTGACGAGGTTCATGCTCATGTCAGTGCTTCTCCGCCTTCGGCGCTTTCTTCTTGAACATTTCCAGCATGCGGCGGGTGACCAGGAAGCCACCGAACACATTCACTGCAGCCAGGGCCACGGCCAGGGTGCCCATGGCTTTGCCCAGCGGGGTGACGGTCAGGGCGGCGGCCAGCATGGCGCCGACGATCACGATGGCCGAGATGGCGTTGGTCACTGCCATCAGCGGGGTGTGCAGGGCAGGGGTGACGTTCCAGACCACGTGGTAGCCGACGTAGATCGCCAGCACGAAGATGATCAGGTTGTAGATGCCGTGGGAGATCAGCATGTCTTCCATAGTTTCTCACCGGTCTTCAGGGCCGGACGCGGGGTCCGGCGCGTTCTTATATAAGAAGGGCTTCAGCCGTTCTTGCGCACGATCTGGCCATCACGGCACATCAGGCACGCGGCGACGATGTCGTCTTCCATGTTCACCGTGAAGCCTTCGGCAGTCAGGGTGAGCTTGAGGAAGTCGAGCAGGTTGCGTGCATAGAGTGCGGAGGCGTCTGCCGGCACCAGCGCGGCCAGGTTGCTCAGGCCAACGATGGTCACGCCGTGCTTGACCACGACCTGGTCGGCCTCGGTCAGCGGGCAGTTGCCGCCCTGGGATGCCGCGAGGTCGATGACCACCGAGCCCGGCTTCATTTCGGCGACGGTCGCTTCATGCAGCAGGGTCGGTGCCTTGCGGCCCGGAATCAGTGCGGTGGTGATGACGATGTCCGACTGCTTGGCGCGCTCGTGCACGGCCTTGGCCTGGCGCTCCATCCACGAGGCTGGCATCGGGCGGGCGTAACCGCCGACGCCTTCGGCGCACTCGCGCTCTTCATCGGTCTCGTAAGGCACGTCGACGAACTTGGCGCCCAGGGACTCGATCTGCTCCTTCACCGCCGGGCGCACGTCCGACGCTTCGATCACCGCACCCAGGCGTTTGGCCGTGGCGATGGCCTGAAGGCCGGCAACGCCGGCGCCGAGGATCAGCACGCGGGCGGCCTTAACGGTGCCGGCGGCGGTCATCAGCATGGGCATGAAGCGCGGGTAGTGGTGGGCAGCGAGCAACACGGCCTTATAGCCGGCGATGTTGGCCTGGGAAGAGAGCACGTCCAGGCTCTGCGCGCGGGAAGTACGCGGCGCGGCCTCGAGGGCGAAGGCGGTGACACCGCGTTCGGCCATGCGGGCGATGTTCTCGTTGTTGAACGGGTTGAGCATGCCGATCAGCACGGTACCCGGCTTCATCTGCGCCAGCTCGCTTTCGCTGGGCGCGACAACCTTCAGCACAAGCTCCGAGCCGTAGGCATCGGCGGCAGTGCCGATCTTCGCGCCAACGGCTTCATAGGCGGCATCCGGCTGGCTGGCGCTGACGCCTGCACCGCTCTGAATGACGACCTGATGGCCCTGCCCGATCAGTTTCTTGACCGTCTCCGGCGTTGCTGCGACCCGCGTCTCACCGGCTTGGGTCTCGAGGGGTACACCGATCTGCACTTGCAAATCTCCTGCGTGATCCTGGGATTGTCCGGGCTACTACGTTGGCGACCCGGGTTATCTAACTGGCAACGGTCTAATTCTTGTTCTGTGACCGGGCTGTGACCCGGTGGCCGCGGCATTGTGCAATCGAACCTGGAGGGCATCAAGAAGTTCTGGAGTGGTACGAAGCGATAACTACAAGTCACGTTTGGACCCATAGTTTTCCGGTCGCCACCGAGGCCGCGTGGGCCCTGGTGTTTAGCCTAATTGCCTATTGTGACCGGACGGAAATGTCATCCTCGCCGTGAATGCCCCCCCATCAGAGGCTTCCCATGCCCACCGAAAGGCCCGGTAATCCTGCAACAGGCTCAGGCATAGGTGTTAATTAATGTTTCTAATATGGAGTATGAGTCATTCCTGATGCCTGATTTCCTGTAGCAGATTTTTTACATTGACTACGGGGTCAGGAATTTCGCCAGGAAGCTTCAAGGCCGCGTGTTACACCGCGCCAGAGCCCTGAGAAGAGGTTTAGCAGAAAGTCCGGATTTGTCCGCGGAAAGCGGGAATGACACGGAAAAAACAACGGCCACCCTTATAGGGTGGCCGCTGGGGGTGAGACACGGTGTCGCGGGTCAGTGGCTGGCGCCGACTATGCCGGGAAGCTGGGCGACCAGCTTGTCGTTGTGCAGCGGGGCGCGGATGAAGCCGTGCTGGGTGTTGTCCGGGCCGATGATGACCAGGTTGCCGCTGTGGTCGACGGTGTAGTTGGGCTTGCTGGTGTCGGCCGGGATGTAGGGGATGCTCATGGCGTTGGCCAGCTTCTGCACGTTCTCTTCCGAGCCGGTGATGCCCTTGAAGCCGGCATTGAAGAAGCCGAGGTATTCCTTGATGCGCGGCGCGGTATCGCGGTGCGGGTCGACGCTGACGAACACCACCTGCAGGTTCTTCGCCACTTCCGGCGGCAGCTTGCTCTGCAGCTCGCGCAGTTGTGCCAGGGTGGTGGGGCAGACGTCCGGGCAGAAGGTGTAGCCGAAAAACAGCAGGGACCACTTGCCCTTCAGGCTGGCGGTCTGGAACGGCTGGCCGTCCTGGTCGGTGAAGGCGAGGTCGGGGACGCTGCGGGTCTGCGGCAGGATCACGATGCCGGCGTCGAGAAGCACGGTCGGGTCGAGCTGGTGGCGCTGGTTGAGCACCTTCTGGACGGTGAGGCCGAGGATCAGGGCGACGATGGCGACGAGGATGAAGACGGTCTTGTTGACTCGGGACATGGGGTTCTCGTGGGTCGGGACGTCTGGGTGAGTGCCGGGTTCGCGGGGCCGCCCCTTTGGAGCGAGCCCGCGAACCGGCCTCAGTAGTTCAGGTGCAGCGGCAGGTAGTGGTCCACCAGCAGCGCGATGAACAGCAGGAACAGGTAGGCGATAGAGTACTTGAAGGTCTTGATCGCCGCATGGGGTCGGCTGCCGCAGTAGAGCGCCCAGGCCCAGTCGAGGAAGCGCGCGCCCAGGGCCAGCGCGGCGAGCAGGTAGACCAGCCCGGCCATGTGGATGGCGAAGGGCATCAGCGTCACGGCGAACAGCACCAGGGTGTAGAGCAGGATGTGCAGCTTGGTGTAGTGCTCGCCGTGGGTCACCGGCAGCATCGGGATGTCGGCCTTGGCGTATTCGTCCTTGCGGTGCAGGCACAGGGCCCAGAAGTGCGGCGGGGTCCAGGCGAAGATGATCAGCACCAGCAGCAGCGGTTCGGCGGAAATCTGCCCGGTCACCGCGACCCAGCCCAGCAGTGGCGGGGCAGCGCCGGCGAGACCGCCGATGACGATGTTCTGCGGCGTGGCGCGCTTGAGAAAGCCGGTGTAGAGCGCCGCGTAGCCCAGCAGCGAAGCCAGCGTCAGCCAGGCCGTCAATTCATTGGTGAACACCAGCAGCACCGCCATCCCGGCTACCGACAGCAACATGGCGAAGCCCAGCGCGATGGGCGGCGAGACGCGTCCTTCGGCCAGCGGGCGCTTGTGGGTGCGCGCCATGATCGAGTCGATGCGCCGGTCCACCACGTGGTTCACTGCTGCCGCGCCGCCGGCGCACAGGCCGATACCGAGGTTGCCGAAGACCAGCACCTGCCAGGGCACGCCGGCCTTGGTGGCGAGCAGCATGCCGATCAGCGAGGTGATCAGCATGAGCAGGACCACCTTGGGCTTGGTCAGTTCGAGCAGGTCGCGCCAGCTGGCTTGGCTGGAAGTGCTGATGACGCTGGCCATGGGCATTTCTCCTGACTTCTTCATAGGGGGCCGGCACGCCGTGGCGCCGGCCTTCGTGCTCAACCGTGCAAGGTCACCCCTGCGAGGGATACGCCACCGGGCGCTCCAGGGCGTCCAGGGTGATCGGGCTGCTGGCAGGCAGCTCGACGTTTTTCGCTGCGGGCGCGCGCACCCGGTAATTCACCAGTACCAGCATCAGCAGCAGGAACGCGCCGCCGCCGTTGTGCGCCACCGCTACCGGCAGCGGCAGGTGCAGCAGCACGTTGCTGATGCCCAGGCCGATCTGCAGGGACAGCCCCAGCAGCATCAGTGCGGTAATGCCGATCAGGCCGTGGCGCTGGAGGTTCCAGGCCAGCAGCAGGATCACCGCGGTCACGCACAGAGCGCCCATGCGGTGGGTCATGTGGATGGCCGTGCGGGCGTCGCTGTCGAGCTGGCCGCCGAGGTAGTTCGGGCCGATGTGCTGGGTGAGGTGGAAGCCGTTGGCGAAGTCCATGTTCGGCCACCACTCGCCGTGGCACATCGGCAGGTCGATGCAGGCCACTGCTGCGTAGTTGCTGCTGACCCAGCCGCCGAGGGCGATCTGCCCGATCACCATCAGCAGGGCCAGGGCTGCCAGCGCGCGTAGCTTCGACGGCAACTGCAGCGGGGCGAAGGCGCCGGACAGGCGCAGACTGAGCAGGAACAGCAGCGACAGCGTGGTGAAGCCGCCCAGCAGGTGTGCGGTGACCACCTGTGGCCAGAGCTTGAGGGTGACGGTCCACATGCCGAATGCCGCCTGGGCGATCACTACCGCGAGCAGCAGCAGCGGCAGGCGCATCGGTTGGCCGTCACGGCCCCGACGCAGCAGTGCGTGCACCGCCAGCCCGAGAATCAGCAGGCCGAGGCTCCCGGCGAAATAGCGGTGGATCATCTCGTTCCAGCCCTTCTGTGCCTCCACCGGCGAGTCGGGGAAATGCATTTCGGCGTGAGCCAGTTGCGCCTCGTTCAGTGGTACGTGGACGAAGCCATAGCAGCCGGGCCAGTCCGGGCAGCCAAGACCGGCATGGGTCAGGCGGGTATAGGCGCCCAGCAGGATGACTACGAAAGCCAGCGCCGTGGCCAGCACGGCGAGGTAGAAGGCGGGTTTGCGTCTTGCCTGGATCATGCGTCGCTCCCGATCTTGTTTTTGTCGTGGGGCTGGCGATGTCTCGACCGGCTTAACCGATGTTCGAAAGCTTCAGCAGCAGCTGCAGGTCCTTGAGGATCGACTTGCCGTTGGCCTTGGCGTCGTAGCGCAGCACCAGGTTGCCATGGGGGTCGACGATCCACAGTTGCGGCTGGGCGCCGGTGTGCTGGTTGGGTGTCAGGCCCAGTCGCTGCAGGCGCGGGTAGTCCTTGTCGAGCAGGCCGGTGAACTCGACCGGCAGCGGCTTGGCGAAGGCCAGCGCGTGTTCGGCGCGACTGGCTTCGCGGCCCAGGCCGATGTTGATCTGGCGCGCCAGGTAGACCAGTTGCTGACAGTCGCTGGCGCAGGTTTCCGGTGCGGTCACCAGCAGTTGCCACTGGTCGCTGGCCTTGTCGTCCTGCACGCCGAGATCGGCCGGGGTCTGACCGGTGGCGATCAGGTCGCCGTGGTAGCTGCGGCCGTCCGGCACCCAGAACTGCAGCTTGTACATGGCGGTGGCGAGCAGCATCGGCCCCAGCACCATGCCGAGGATCAGCAGCAGTTGCACACGCCCGCGGCGGCGGGCAGTGGAGTCAGGCAGAGTCATGGCGGTCATGGTCGAAGGTCTCCCGTGCGCGACGGATGCCGAGGTAGAGGTAAAGGGCGGAAAGCGCGATGGCCAGGGCGAACCACTGCACGGCATAGCCGACGTGGCGCTCCGGCGGCATGGCGACGATCGGCCAGTCGGTGTCGAAGGCGGCGTCGCCCGGCTCCAGGCGGATTTCCAGCGGGCTGCCTTCGCGGCCGAGCTGGTCCCACAGGAACGGGGCGTCCACCTGGGTGATCAGGCGTGGCCAGCCGGCGAGCGGGGCGCTCTGGCCGGCGGCCAATGGGGTGTAGGTCCAAGCGTCCAGCAGCAGGTCGTGGCTGGGCGTATCGATCTTCGGCGGCACGCGGCGGTCGGGCCAGGGCACCCAGCCGCGATTGACCAGCAGCCACTGGTGGCCGACGCGGTCGAAGAAGGGCTGCAGCACCTCGACGCCGGCCTGGCCGTTGCGGGTGCGGTTGTCGAGCAGGGCGGTGTGCTCGGCGTCGAGCTGGCCTTGCAGGCGTACTCGAACATAGCTGCGCGGCGGTTGGCGCTCGAGCTCGGCGATGCTGATCGGGTCCTGCTGGCGCTGCACTTCGGAGGCGGCGAGGAGGGTGCGTTTTTCGGCGGCGCGCGACAGTTGCCAGAAGCCCAGGCCGATCAGCACCGGCAGCAGTGCGAGGACCACCAGGGTCGGCGCGATACCGGGCCGGAAGGCGCGTGTGGCGCGGCCTTCCTGTGCCGGATCGGGCCGGTGCTCAGATGCGTGCTGGCTATACTGCAAGACATCCCCCTCAACCCCAGTCCCCTGCGGACAGGAGGCCGGTAGTGCTCAAAGCTGCGATCGTTCTGTTGTTGCTGGCGACCGTCGTCAGTCTGTTCAGTGGCCTGTTCTTTCTGGTCAAGGACGAGGGCCATGGTTCTCGGGTGGTGAGCGCGCTGACCGTGCGTGTCACCCTGACTGCCCTGACCGTCGCTCTCATCGCCTGGGGTTTCTTCAGCGGCCAACTCGGCAGCTCCGCCCCCTGGCACTTCTGATCTCAAAAAGGCGCGGGCCAAGGCCCGCGCCACCGCGCTTCACAGCACGTAAACGAAGATGAACAGCCCGATCCACACCACGTCGACGAAGTGCCAGTACCAGCTGGCCGCCTCGAAGCCAAAGTGTTTGTCGGCGTCGAAGTGCCCCCGAATGATGCGGATCAGCATGATGCTCAGCATGATCGCGCCGATGGTCACGTGGGCACCGTGGAAGCCGGTGAGCATGAAGAAGGTCGCGCCGTAGATGCCCGAGCCCAGGGTCAGGCCCAGCTCGCTATAGGCCTCGTGGTACTCGTAGGCCTGCAGCACGATGAAGCAGGCCCCTAGCGCCACGGTCGCCGCCAGCCACATCTTCAGCGGGCCGCGATGGTTCTTCTTCAGTGCATGGTGGGCGAAGGTCACGGTGAAGCTGGAGGTGACCAGCAGCAGGGTGTTGATCAGCGGCAGCTTCCACGGATCGATCACTTCCTTGGGCGGCGGGAACAGCTTGTTGTCCGGGTTGTTGAGCTGCGGCCAGCCGGTTTCGAACTGCGGCCAGAGCATGTGCGAGATGCCATGGTGACCTTCGCCGCCCAGCCATGGGTTGACGAAGTGGCGCACGTAGAACAGCGCGCCGAAGAAGGCGGCGAAGAACATCACCTCCGAAAAGATGAACCAGCTCATGCCCCAGCGGAACGAGCGGTCCATCTGCGGGCTATAGAGCCCGCCGCGGCTTTCCTTGATGACGTTGCCGAACCAGCCGAACAGCATGTACGCCAGGATCAGCCCGCCGGCGAAGAAGATCCACGGGCCGTGGGAGTGCTCCTTGCCGGCGCTCATGTCGTTCATCCAGGTGCCGACGCCAAACATCGTCACCAGCATGCCGATGGTGGCGATGATCGGCCACTTGCTCTGCGCGGGGACGTAATAGGGATCGTGGGTTGCCATCTCTCTTGTTCTCCTTTGCCCTTCAGCGCTCGTTACTGGCCACGGGTGGCTTGCGGGCAGTGATGTCGAACAGCGTGTAAGCAAGCGTCAGGTGACGCACATCCTTGGGCAGGTCGCGGTCGACGATGAAGCGCACCGGCATTTCGATGCGCTCGCCCGGCTGCAGGACCTGCTGGGTGAAGCAGAAGCATTCGGTCTTGTGGAAGTAGGTGGCTGCTACCGACGGCGCGATGCTCGGGATCGCCTGGGCAGTCATCGGCTTGTCAGTGGGGTTGTAGGCGACGAACAGCATCTGGTTCACCGCGCCGGGATGCACCACCAGCTGCTCGGCCTCGGGGTGGAACTCCCAGACCATGTCGATGTTGTTGTTGGCGACGAACTGGATCTTCACCTCGCGCGACTGATCGACCACCTGGCCGTCGCCCTGGTAGGCGCTGCCGGAGGTCTTGCCGTTGATGCCCAGTGCCTTGCACATCACGTCGTACAGCGGCACCAGGGCGAAGCCGAAGGCGAACATGGCGACCACGGCTATGACCAGCCGGGTCACCAGCTTGCGTGTTTCGATGTTGCCGTCGCTCATGGCTTGCTCCTCCACCGCGGGAACGGCCGATGTCGCTCCCGCCGCTGTGGGTTCACTTCACTTCCGGAGGCGTGCTGAAGGTGTGGTACGGCGCCGGCGAGGGAATGGTCCACTCCAGGCCTTCCGCGCCATCCCACGGCTTCGCCGGTGCCGGCTTGCCGCCCTTGATGCACTTGATGACGATGAACAGGAACAGCAACTGCGTGGTGCCGAACATGAAGGCGCCGATGGAGGAGACCATGTTGAAGTCGGCGAACTGCAGGTTGTAGTCCGGAATCCGCCGCGGCATGCCGGCAAGCCCGACGAAGTGCATCGGGAAGAACGCCAGGTTCATGCCGATGAAGCTCATCCAGAAGTGCAGCTTGCCCAGGGTCTCGTCGTACATGTGGCCGGTCCACTTCGGCAGCCAGTAGTAGGCCGAGGCGAAGATGCCGAAGATCGCGCCGGGCACCAGCACGTAGTGGAAGTGCGCCACCACGAAGTAGGTGTCCTGGTACTGGAAGTCCGCCGGGGCGATGGCCAGCATCAGCCCGGAGAAGCCACCGATGGTGAACAGGATGACGAAGGCCACGGCGAACAGCATCGGCGTCTCGAAGGTCAGCGAGCCCTGCCACATGGTCGACGCCCAGTTGAACACCTTCACCCCGGTGGGCACGGCGATCAGCATGGTCGCGTACATGAAGAACAGCTCGCCCACCAGCGGGATGCCCACCACGAACATGTGGTGCGCCCACACGACGAAGGACAGGAAGGCGATCGAGGCGGTGGCGTAGACCATCGAGGTGTAGCCGAACAGCGGCTTGCGGCTGAAGGCCGGGATGATCGAGCTGACGGCGCCGAACGCCGGCAGGATCATGATGTACACCTCGGGGTGGCCGAAGAACCAGAACACGTGCTGGAACAGCACCGGGTCGCCGCCGCCGGCCGCGCTGAAGAAGCTGGTGCCGAAGTGGATGTCCATCAGCATCATCGTCACGCAACCCGCCAATACCGGCATCACCGCGATCAGCAGGAAGGCGGTGATCAGCCAGGTCCAGACGAACAGCGGCATCTTCATCAGCGTCATGCCCGGGGCGCGCAGGTTGAGGATGGTGGCGATCACGTTGATCGCGCCCATGATCGAACTCATGCCCATCAGGTGGATGGCGAAGATGAAGAAGGTCACGCTGTGCGGCGCGAAGGTCGTCGACAACGGCGCGTAGAAGGTCCAGCCGAAGTTCGGGCCGCCACCGGGCATGAACAGGGTGCTCACCAGCAGGCCGAAGGCCGCCGGCAGCAGCCAGAAGCTGAAGTTGTTCATGCGCGGCAGGGCCATGTCCGGCGCGCCGATCATCAGCGGAACCATCCAGTTGGCCAGGCCGACGAAGGCCGGCATCACCGCACCGAAGACCATCACCAGGCCGTGCATGGTGGTCATCTGGTTGAAGAACGCCGGCTCGACGATCTGCAGGCCCGGCTGGAACAGTTCGGCGCGGATCACCATGGCGAAGGAGCCGCCGAGCAGGAAGGCGCAGAAGCTGAACCACAGGTACAGCGTGCCGATGTCCTTGTGGTTGGTGGTCAGTACCCAGCGCATCAGGCCCTTGGCAGGGCCGTGGTGGTGGTCGCCGGCGTGAGAATGGTCGGGGTGATCGATCACTGTACTCATCGCGGCCTCCTTATTGTTGTTTCTGCTTGTAGGCGACCACGTCCTGCGGGGTCACCATGTCGCCGTCGTTGTTGCCCCAGGCGTTGCGCTCGAAGGTGATCACCGCGGCGATGTCGACTTCCGAGAGCTGCTTGCCGAAGGCCGCCATGGCCGTGCCCGGGACGCCGTTGAACACGGTCTCCAGGTGGTGCTCCTTGGGCCCGGTGACGATCTTCGAACCCTTGAGCGCCGGGAACATCGGCGGCATGCCCTGGCCTTCAGGCTGGTGACAGGCGGCGCAGATGGTGTGGTAGACCTTGTCGCCGCGGGCGACCAGCTCTTCCTTCGTCCATTCCTTGCTGGTCAGCTCCTTGAGCTTGACCGCCTCTTCCTTGCGCTCGGCCAGCCACTTGTCGAAGTCAGGCTTGGACTTCACGTCCACCACGATGGGCATGAAGCCGTGGTCCTTGCCGCACAGCTCGGCGCACTGGCCGCGGTAGACGCCGGGCTGGTCGACCTTGGTCCAGGCTTCGTTGACGAAGCCGGGAATGGCGTCGCGCTTGACCGCGAAGGCCGGCACCCACCAGGAGTGGATCACGTCGCTGGAAGTGACCAGGAAGCGCACCTTGACCCCGGCCGGCAGCACCAGCGGGTTATCCACCTCGAGGAGGTAGTGCTCGTCCTTGTCGGCCTTGTTGTGGATCTGGTCCTGGGGCGTGGCGAGGTTGGAGAAGAACTCCACGTCCTGGCCCAGGTACTTGTACTGCCACTTCCACTGGTAGCCGGTGACCTGCACGTCCAGCTCGGGCTCCGAGGTGTCGTACATGTGGATCAGCGTCTTGGTGGCCGGAACGGCCATCACCACCAGGATCAGGAAGGGAATGACGGTCCAGAGGATTTCCACCGTGGTGCTCTCGTGGAAATGCGCGGGCTGCTGCCCGGTGGACCGGCGGTGGACGATCATCGACCAGAACATCGCGCCAAAGACGACGATGCCGATGACCACGCAGATCCAGAAGATCGTCATGTGCAGATCGAAAACGTTACGGCTGACTTCTGTCGCACCGGGGGTCATGTTGACCGTCCAGGCGGCGTTTGCCTGACTGAAAGCCAAGAGCAAAAGGAAGCCCATCCAGACTCGTGGATGTCGCAGCATTCGGGTTCCCCTTATCGTTGTTTTTATCCCGCCGGCATAGCGCCCTGGCTGCGATCCCCATTCCAGAGGGATCGAGCCTGAACAAGCCAACGGCCAAGGGAGTGACCGCCAAGACAACTTACTTTGACGTCGTACCTCGGCAGCACGCAGGGCAGGCCGGGTCCATCAGGTTTTCGGTGTGTCGAAGCGGAGTATAGCCACGGGTTGCGACATAACAACGCAGAGTAAAAACTGTGTTTGAAAGACCGAAGTGCGATCTCAAAGCCACGGACGGCGCGGCTTTGGAGTACCATGCTGGCCGTCTGATATGCCGCGTCGGCATAAACAGTTCATGAATATGACAATCGCGTCTTAGCTACGCCCGGGGTGCGGCTAAGGTGTTTCTTCACTTTCCAAACCCGCTGTCTTGGAGCTGTCATGAACACCGCTGCACTGCGTGAGCTGATCCGGAATGCCCACCTGCTCGAATCCCGCCATGGCCATCTCGCCCGCCTGATCCAGAGCCAACTGCAAAGCCTGCACAAGAGCATCGCCCTGACGGGAGAGGACCCCAGCGGTACGCTGACGCGCTTCGTCCACGCCTACATCGAACAGGTGCCGGACTTCCTCGACGCCGCCAACTCGGTGGCCCGCGCGGCCGGCATTGAGGACCGCATCAAGCCGGTGCTCAAGCTTGCCGAACAGTTCTTCCTCACCCCGCCTGCGCTGCTCGACGGCCACGACGGCCTCGATGCACTGCTGGACGAGGCCTACCTCGCCCACCGCCTGGTGGAAGAGGTGAACGACCGCTACATCGCCCACTTCAACCAGCCGCTGATCCCGCTGGACACCACCGTGGCCAACCTGGTGGCGCACCAGCTGATCGGCGAACCCTTCGCCAACCAGCTGGATGAAGCGGTGCACCACGCGGTCAACGGCATGCTCGACGACAGCACCTTCAGCGCCGAATCCGCCGTCAGCTACCGTGCCAGTCTCAATGACCCGCAGGTGGTCATGGCCTGGCAGCAGTGGCCGTGCCTGTCGCGGCAGTTCGGCGTCGAACTGGAGCTGGGTCGCGACTGAGGCTCAGCCTGCACTCTGCAGCGCACGCAGCCGGCCCTCCACGCGGCGACGCAGGCCGTTGCCTTCAATGGACAACCGGCAGCCGCTGGCCGCGGCGCTGCGGCCCCAGTCCTCCAGCAATTCCATGCACGCGTGGTCGATGTAGCTCAGGTGCTGCAGCGGCACACGCAGGTGCGTGCCGGGCTTCACCGACTGCAGGGCCTGGGACAGCGCCGGCACCTTGAGGAAGGTCGCCGCGCCGACCAGACGCAGCTCGGCACCGCGGCCCTCGTCGTCGTAGCGCAGGTTGATCTTCAGCCGAGCGGCCTTGAACACCAGCTTCAGCACCGTCAGCGCGAAGCCCAGCAGCACACCGGTCAGTAGGTCGGTGGCGACGATAGCCAGGGCGGTCGCCGCATGCACCAGCACCGGCATGCGTCCATAGCGGCCCAGCGAACGCAGCGCCTTCAGGTCCACCAGCTTGATCCCGGTGTAGACCAGCACACCGGCCAGGCTGGCGATGGGGATCTGCCGCAGCAGCCCGCCCAGCAGCACGACGAAGCCCAGCAGCCACAGCCCATGGAAGATCGCCGAGGCTCGGCTGCGCGCGCCGGCCTGCACGTTGGCCGAGCTGCGCACTATCACCCCGGTCATCGGCAGCGCGCCGACCAGCCCGCAGAGCATGTTGCCCACGCCCTGGGCGCTCAGCTCGCGGTCCATGTCCGAGCGAGGGCCAGTGTGCATGCGGTCCACGGCGGCGGCCGAGAGCAAAGTTTCGGCGCTGGCGATGAAGGCCACCACCACGGCGGCCAGCAAGAGTGTCGGGTCGAGCAGCGCCGCGAGGTCATTCGGACGGACCCAGTCGATGGCGTCGCCGAGGTTCTCCGGCACGCTCACCCGCAGCACATCCAGTGGCAGCGCGATGCTCACCAGCGTCGCCAGGCTCACCCCGATCAGCGCACCGGGCAGCATGCGCAGCCGGCCGGGCTTGAAGCGGTCCCACAGTGCCATGCAGGCCATGGTGCCGAGCCCGAGCAGCGCCGCATCGAAGCCGCTGGTCCCGGACAGCAGCGCCGCCGGGAAAGCCAGCAGGTTATCCAGCCCGGACGCCTGCGGCTTGAGGTCGAGCATCACGTGGACCTGCGACAGCACGATAAGAATCCCGATGCCCGCGAGCATGCCGTAGACCACGGCCGGCGAGGTCACGCGGAACCAGCAGCCCAGGCGCAGCCTGCCCGCCAGCAGTTGCAGCGCGCCGGCCAGCAGCAGGATCGGCCCGAGCATGGCCATGCCGTGGGTACGGACCAGCTCAAAGACCAGCACCGCAAGGCCCGCCGCCGGACCGCTGACCTGCAAGGGCGAACCGGCTAGAAAACCGACCACCAGGCCACCGATGACGCCGGTTACCAGGCCCTTGGCTGGCGGCATGCCCGAAGCGATGGCGATGCCCATGCACAGCGGCAGGGCGACGAGGAACACCACCACCGACGCGAGCAGATCGCGCGGCAGTACCTGGCGTAGCTGGGAAATTCCGGATGGAACAGAGTGGGAGGCCGACATGGCGCTGTTCTCCTTCAAGCATTTTTCGGGCGCGCGAAAGCCCACGACGCCGGTCTCGACCGCATCGACACGCGCAATTCAGGGGGGTGGCGAGCGCGGTGGCAGCGCGCGCCTCAGGCAGGGATCAAGTCAGAAGAGGGGCGCGGCGTTTGTTCTGCTGGGCCGCCGCGCCCCGGGAGCGTACCGGTATCAGCCGTTTACTGGGGGGAGTAGCGCGGGCGCGGGGTCGCACTCGGCGTCGGGCCTTCGCCGTCGAGGGGGCGGAAACGACCTTCCTGGGCGTCGTAGGCCTTGATGGCGCTGGTCTCGATGTCATACACCCAGCCATGGATGAACAGCTGGCCGGAAGCCAGGCGGGCGGCCACGGACGGGTGGGTCTTCAGGTGGTCCAGCTGGGCTACCACGTTCTCTTCGGTGAGCACGCCCAGGTGCTCCTGGGTGGCGCAGCCGCAGGTCTGCGCGACCACGGTACGAGCGACTTCGGCATGGCGTAGCCACACCTTCACCGTCGGCATGCTTTCCAGGCTCTGCGGATTCAGCACCGCTTTCATCGCGCCGCAGTCGGAGTGGCCGCAGACGATGATGTGCTGCACGCCCAGGGCCATCACCGCGAACTCGATCGCGGTGGACACGCCGCCGTTCATCTGGCCGTACGGCGGCACCACGTTGCCGACGTTGCGGGTGACGAACAGGTCGCCCGGCGAGCTCTGGGTGATCAGCTCGGGGACGATGCGCGAGTCGGCACAGGTGATGAACATGGCGCGCGGGTTCTGCGCGTGGGCCAGCTTCTTGAACAGTTCTTCCTGCTGCGGGAAGACCTCATGACGGAACTGGCGAAAGCCCTCGACGATATGGCGAAGCGCCTCGTCAGCCGTTTCGTGGGCGTGATCCTCACCGTGCGTTTTATCGTTCATGTATCAGCCTCGAAGAATGACGAAGAATTTTCCCACGTCAGCCGACGCTCTCCCTGGGGAGAAAAGGCACAGCCGTGGGAAAAAATCTGTCGTGACCGGTTAGTCACCTTGTGCTCAAACCCTAGGCGAAGAAGATTAAACCAAAATTAAAAAACCGCTCTGGAATGAGCTTTTGCATGATGTTTCGCCGACATTTCAAGATGATATCGACAAGCTATCATGGCGATGAAATGTCACAGTGCTACTGTGACGACGCCAATATTTTCGCTGCAGGCAATGTGACATTATTCGTGGCGATTACTGTAAGACCCGGACCACCGGACCTACCGCTTGGTCAGGATGACGAGCGTGGCGCACGGCGCCGGATCCTTCCCCAGTTCCCCCCCGAAAACAAGGATGTGACCATGCAAGACATCTATAGGATGGCCGGCAACGCGGCCGCGAGCGCGGTGCAAACGGTGAGCGGCGGCGAGTTGCTGATGCCGATGTTCCACTGCCTGGAGCCCGATGGCCGGCTCAAGATGGTGGTGCTGATGGCGGACACCGGCGAGGAGGCCATGCAGGCGGGCCAGCGGATGTACCAGGAGAACACCCAGCAGGCGATCGGCGCGGTATTGATTGTCGACGGCTTCGTGACCCACAAGGAGGTCGGCAAGGTCGATGCGCTGATTCTGAACGTCGTTTCCTACGCCGAGCCGCGTCGTGAGATGCAGCTGGCCGTCCCTTACCGCCATGCCCACAGCCATGAAGGCTTCGCCGTGTTCAAGCCCAAGCTGCTGGGCGTCACCGGCATTGCCCAGGACGAGCTGCAACCGCTGATCGACGCTTTCTACCAGGGTCGCGATGAAAACGCCGAGGGTCGTGTGATCTGGAAGGAGCACCAGCAAGACCAGATCACCGGCATGACCGGCTTCGCCGGCTTCTCCGGCGAGGACTGGAAGCATCTGCGCGAGGCACCCGTGGCGATCTTCTGCATGGTCGCCAGCGCCGACGGTGAGATCGATGCCAAGGAGGCTGCGGCCTTCGGCAAGCTGTTCAAGGAGTCCGGCAAGTACCCCAGCGTGCTGATGCAGCGCGTGATGACCGAACTCAGCCCGGATACGCCCAGCGGCCGCGCGGTGCTGATGGACTTTCTGCAGCGCTTCTCCGACCCCGCGTTCAACCGCCTGCAGTACCTGGTCGACGTCAACCGACTGCTCGGACAGCAGGCCAGCGACACTGACGCGGCAGCCTTCAAGGCCGACCTGCTGGCGCTGGGCAAGGCGGTGGCGGAATCCTCCGGCGGCGGCTTCCTCGGCTTCGGCAGCAAGGTCAGCAAGGAGGAGAAGAACGTGCTGGTGGTCATCGAGAAGCTGCTCAACTCGCCGCTGCAGCTCGCCCAGATGATGGCGGACCTGGTGGCTCCCGACCGCTGATTCAGAACAGGCTCATCTGGCTGCGCGGTGGAGCGAACGCCGTGCAGTCCAGGCCGAAGCTGCCGCGCCGGTTCAGGCCCAGGCGGCGCATGGCGACCTCGAAGCGCTTGGCCAGCAGGTCGGCGAACGGACCGTCACCACGGAAGCGATGGCCGAAGCGGCTGTCGTAGATTTCCCCGCCACGCAGCTGACGAATCAGGCTCATCACATGATTGGCGCGCTGCGGGTAGTGCACCTCCAGCCACTCCTCGAACAGCGGACCGACTTCGCGCGGTAGGCGCAGCATCATGTAGCTGGCGCTCTGGGCGCCGGCGTCGTGGGCAGCTTCGAGCAGCGCTTCCAGTTCGCGGTCATTGATCATCGGGATCATCGGCGAACACAGCACGCCCACCGGAATGCCGTGTTCGCGCAGTACGCGGATCGCCCGCAGGCGCGCGGAGGGCGCGGCGGCGCGGGGCTCGAGGATGCGCTTGAGCTCGTCGTCCAGGGTGGTCAGGCTGATCATCACGCCCACCAGTTTGTGCTGCGCCAGTTCGGCCAGCAGGTCGAGGTCGCGCAGGATCAGCGACCCCTTGGTGACGATGGTCAGCGGATGGCGGTAACGCAGCAGCACCTCGAGGATCTGCCGGGTCAGGCGCTGCTGGCGCTCGATGGGCTGGTACGGGTCGGTATTGGCGCCCAGATTGATCGGCGCGCAGACATAGCCCTTGCGACTCAGCTCTTCTTCCAGCACTTCGGCGGCGTTGGTCTTGGCGATCAGTTTCGTCTCGAAATCCAGCCCCGGCGACAGGTCCCAGTAAGCGTGGCTCGGCCGCGCGTAGCAGTAGATGCAGCCGTGTTCGCAGCCGCGATAGGGGTTGATCGAGCGGTCGAAGGGCAGGTCCGGCGACTGGTTGCGCGAGATCACCGACTTCGCCCGTTCGCTGCGGATTTCCGTCACCTGGGGCTTGGGCACTTCATCGTACCAGTCGTTATCCACAGGCACCGACGTGGTTGGCGCGAAGCGGTTGTGCGGATTGCTGGCGGTACCCCGGCCGCGGGGTGGAAGGGAAGTGCTCATGTGGGAAAGCTCTGAAGGAGTGCTGTATATAAATACAGTAATTCACTGAGTTTTCCACAGCCAGCACTAACTGCTCGGCGGTCTGATTTCCAACTGTCGGGTTGTTCCTACAAGCCCCAGCTGCAGGGTGCGTAGGGCGGATAACGCGCCAGCATTATCCGCCGACGGCACATCGGCGGATAACCTGTTCCAGATCATTCGCCCTACTACCCGTCAGAGCAGCCGGGTGAACAGCCAGTACAGCCCCGCCGCGAGCCCGATGGCCGCCGGCAGCGTCAGCACCCAGGCCAGCAGCATGTTGCGGATGGTCGGCCACTGCAGCCCGCTGCCGTTGGCCGCCATGGTGCCGGCCACGCCGGAGGAGAGCACCTGGGTCGTCGACACCGGCAGGCCGAAGCCGTCCGCCGCGCCAATGGTTAGCATGGCCACCAGTTGCGCCGAAGCACCCTGTGCATAAGTCAGCGGCGTCTTGCCGATGCCCTCGCCGACCGTGGTGACGATGCGCCGCCAGCCCACCAGCGTGCCCAGGCCCAGCGCCAGGGCGACCGCGACCTTCACCCACACCGGAATGAAGCGGATCGCCTGCTCGCCGCCCTGGCGCAGCGCCTGCAGGCTGCTCCAGGTTTCCAGTTCGAAGTGCTGGTCGCTGCGGTCCAGCAGGCGGATGGTCTCCAGGCTCAGGTAGAGGTCGTTGCGCAGGTCCTGCACCTCCTCGGCCGGCACCTTGTCCAGCTGTCCATAGCGCTCCAGGCGCGCACTGACATCGCCGATCACGCTACCCAGCGAGGGCAGCAGTTCAGGTCTGACCACCTCATCTTCCTGATAGCTCAACAGCGCCTGGCGCGGGTCCGCCGCCGGGCTGCCGCCGGAGCGGTGCAGCTGTTCCTGGCTGGCCTGGGTCAGGGCGAGCAATTGGCGGGTCTGTTCCGGCGAGTGCGCGCGATCCACGGCGAACGCCAGGGGTACGGTGGCGATCAGGATGAGCATGATCAGACCGATGCCTTTCTGCCCGTCGTTGGAGCCGTGGGCGAAGGATACGCCGGTGCAGGTCAGGATGAGGATCGCCCGAATCCATCTGGGAGGTGGCGTGCGGCCTTCCGGCGCGTGAAACAGCGCGCGGTTGCGGATGGTCGAACTGGCCACCCGCAGCAGCACGAAGGCGGCAAAGAAGCCCACCACCGGTGAGAGAAACAGCGCATAGCCGACCGTCAGCAATTGCGACCAGGCGTTGCCGGACAGGCCGAGGTGCCCGGCCATGGCGCCGTGGGCCAGGCCGATGCCGACGATGGAGCCGATCAGCGTGTGCGACGAGGACACCGGCAAGCCCAGCCACCAGGTGCCGAGGTTCCACAGGATCGAGGCGATCAGCAGGGCGAAGATCATCGCCAGCCCGGCGCTGCTGTCCACCTTGAGGAGCAGGTCCAGCGGCAGCAGCGAGACGATGGCGAAGGCCACCGCACCGCTGGAGAAGAGCACGCCGAGGAAATTCCACAGCCCTGACCAGGCCACCGCGAAGCGCGGCGGCAGGGCGTTGGTGTAGATGACCGTGGCCACCGCATTGGCGGTGTCATGGAAGCCGTTGATGAACTCGAAACCCAGGGCGATCAGCAAGGCGACCACCAGCACCAGCACCGACCAGCCCGGCTCCAGCTGCGTGCCGCTGGCGTGGATGTCGTGCCCGAGTGCGGCGAAGGTGAATACCAGCGCGGCGGCCAGCAGCAGGAAGAAGGTCAGTCGCCCCTTGAATCCGTGGGTCTCGCGCAGCACCGGGCTGATGGGGAACTGCGTCAGGCGCGAGGCGCGCATCACCTCGAGCATGCCAAAGCGGTCAAGCACGGGGGCGCTTCCTTCGGGTCGGTGGCGGCATCTGGCGGATTCCTTGCGACGATGCCCTACAGACTAGCCGGCCATGGCGATCATGGGCGGGCCGGGCGAGCGGGGCGGAGGGCCATGCTAGGGCAAGGCTGCTTCGACATTCCTTGATGTTGGTGGTGATGTGCGACATTTCGGTGCCCCAAAAAGAAATGCCCCGGCAAGCCGGGGCATTCGCTGAGCGTCACGCGGGCGCTATTCCTGCGGCTTTTTCAGCTTCGGATTGGGGAAGAACTGCACCCCCTGCACCTTCGGGTCCTTGGGCTTTTCCAGCGCGCTGGTGTTGACGCGGGTGGACAGCTCCTTGGGCACCGACTGGCCCTGGGCGTTGAGCGTGTCGGCGTAGCCGCAGGCCACGCATTCGCGATGCGGCACGCCGTCAACGTCCCACATGACGATCTTGTCCTGCTCGCTGCAGGCCGGGCAGACGGCCCCGGCGATGAAGCGTTTCTTCACCTCGCTCATCACGCCGCCTCCTCGGACAGGCCCGAGTGGCGCAGCAGGGCGTCGATGGACGGCTCGCGGCCACGGAAGGCCACGAACAGCGCCATCGGCTCCTGGGAGCCGCCCTTGGCCAGGATCGCCTCGCGGAAGGCTGCGCCGGTCGCCGGGTTGAGCACGCCTTCTTCCTCGAAGCGGGAGAACGCGTCGGCGGACAGCACTTCGGCCCACTTGTAGCTGTAGTAACCGGCCGCGTAACCGCCGGCGAAGATGTGCGCGAAGCTGTTGGCGAAGCGGTTGTACGCCGGCGGGCGCATCACCGCGACTTCATCGCGGATCGCCTCGATCACGTCGAGGACGCTGCGGCCGTCGCCGTGGGTGGCGTGCAGCTCGAAGTCGAACAGGGAGAACTCCAGCTGGCGGACCATCATCAGGCCGGACTGGAAGTTCTTCGCGGCGAGCATCTTCTCCAGCAGGTCCTGGGGTAGCGGTGCGCCGGTTTCGTAATGACCGGAGATCAACGCCAGGCCTTCGGGCTCCCAGCACCAGTTCTCCATGAACTGGCTCGGCAGCTCGACTGCGTCCCAGGCCACGCCGTTGATGCCCGAGGCCCCGGCGTGTTCGACGCGGGTCAGCAGGTGGTGCAGGCCGTGGCCGAATTCGTGGAACAGGGTGGTGACTTCATCGTGGGTCAGCAGCGCTGGCTTGCCGCCGACCGCGGGGGTGAAGTTGCACACCAGGTAGGCCACCGGCGATTGCAGCTCGCCTTCGGCGGTGCGGCGACGGTCGCGGGCGCCGTCCATCCAGGCGCCGCCACGCTTGTTGGCGCGGGCGTAGAGATCGAAGTAGAAGCGGCCGACGTGCTGGCCGTTTTCCTCGATCTCGAACAGGCGCACGTCCGGGTGCCAGCGCTCGAAATCGCTCAACTCGCGGATCTGGATGCCGTAGAGCTTCTGCACGATGGCGAACAGGCCGGAGAGCACCTTGTCCACCGGGAAGTAGGCGCGCAGGGCTTCCTGGGACACGCTGTAGCGCGCCTCGCGCAGCTTTTCGCCGAAGTAGCTGGCATCCCAGCTGGAGAGGTTCGGGCAACCCTGCTCGGCGGCGTACGCCTTGAGCTGCGTCAGATCCTGGGCGGCGAAGGGCTTGCTGCGCACGGCCAGGTCACGGAGGAAGTGCAGGACCTGCTCTGGGGTCTCTGCCATTTTCGTGGCCAGGGACAGCTCGGCGAAGTTCTTGAAGCCCAGCAGGCGTGACAGTTCCTGGCGCAGGTCGAGGATTTCCTGCATCACCGGGCCGTTATCGTTCTGCCCGGCGTTCGGGCCCTGGTCGGAGGCGCGGGTGCAGTACGCGGCATAGACCTCTTCGCGCAGGGCGCGGTCTTCGGCGTAGGTCATCACCGCGTAGTAGCTGGGGAATTCCAGGCTGATCAGCCAGCCGTCCAGCTCCTTGGCCTGGGCGGCCTGCTGCATCTGCGCCTTGGCCGAGTCGGTCAGGCCGTCCAGCGCGGCTTCGTCGGTGACGTGCTTGGTCCAGGCCTGGGTGGCGTCCAGCAGCTGATTGGAGAAGCGGCTGCCCAGCTCGGACAGGCGCGTCTGGATTTCGGCGTAGCGCTGCTGTTGTTCGGCCGGCAGGTCGATACCCGACAGGCGGAAGTCGCGCAGGGCGTGTTCGAGGATGGTCTTCTGGGCGACGTCGAAGGTCTTCGACTCGGCACCGGCAGCCAGCGACTCGTAGGCCTTGAACAGTTCGCGGTTCTGGCCCAGTTCGGTCCAGTAGGCGGACAGCAGCGGCAGGCAGCCTTCGTAGGCCTCGCGCAGTTCGGCGCTGTTGCACACCGCGTTGAGGTGGCTGACCGGGCTCCAGGCCTTGCCCAGGCGGTCATGCAGTTCGTCCATGCTCAGCACCAGGCCGGCCCAGGTCGGGGTGCCGTTCTGCTGGGCGAGGATGCGCGCGATGGCGGCGCGGTTGTCGGCGAGGATCTGCTCGATGGCCGGCTTCACGTGCTCGGGGCGAATGGAGGAGAAGGGCGGCAGGTCGTAGCTCTGCAGAAGGGGATTCGCGCTCACGGTGGCACCTTGGCTGAAGAAACACCCGGCCATCTTAAATACAATCGACCGTAACCGCAGCCACAGGAAAGCTATCGTGACGATTCGAACCTATCAGGGCAAAACGCCATCCCTCGGCGAGCGCGTCTTCGTCGATGCCAGCGCCGTGGTCATCGGCGACGTGGAGATCGGCGCGGACAGCTCGGTCTGGCCGCTGGTCACCATTCGCGGCGACATGCACCGCATCCGCATCGGCGCGCGCACCAGCGTGCAGGACGGCAGCGTGCTGCACATCACCCACGCCGGCCCCTTCAACCCGGACGGCTTCCCGCTGACCATCGGTGACGAAGTGACCATCGGCCACAAGGTGCTGCTGCATGGCTGCACTATTGGCAGCCGCATCCTGGTGGGCATGGGCTCCATCGTCATGGACGGCGCGGTGATCGAGGACGAGGTGATCCTCGGCGCCGGCAGCCTGGTGCCGCCGGGCAAGACACTGGAGAGCGGCTTCCTCTATGTCGGCAGCCCGGTGAAGAAGGCCCGGCCGCTGACGGACAAGGAGCGGGCGTTCTTCAGCTATACGGCCGGGAACTATGTGAAGTTGAAGGATCAGCATATTGCCGAGGGTTACGCGGGCTGACGGCGGAGCCTCCGTTGGGCGCATAAAGCGGAACGCTTTATCCGCCGATGCTCCGATGGCGGATAACGCCCGAGGCGTTATGCGCCCTACATCAAGGCCGTCCCGCCGGACGGCCTGCCGTGCCGAACCTCGCGCCCTATACTGACCCGAGGTGACCGGACGCCAGCGCGTGCCCGGCCGGGTTCAGCAGCGGGCGGCCAGCCATCACGGCGCCGCCGAGCCGGCGAGCGGCCATGAACAGTCTGTGCTCCCCCAGCGCCACCGTTTCGCCCTGGCGGCGCGGCGGTGTCATCGTCCTGCTCCTGCTGGCGCTGCTTCTGCTGGTTTTGCCCGGTTGCGCCCATCACCCTGCCCAGCCTGCCGCCCCGATTACCGAAGCCACCTGGCACCAGGTCGACGCCGACATTGGCGCCGCTTCGCTGGCCGCCACCTCCCAGGCCCGCGCCTACGCCGAAGAGGCCATGCAGCAGTGGATGGACCTGGTCTACCAGCGCACCGACGAGAAATTCATCCCCTGGTTCTCCAGCTACTGGACCCAGGAATGGCTGAGCATGAAAGTCGCCTGGTACAAGATGGGCTCCCACGGCGACCTCGATCCCACCGTCGACAAACTGGCCGCCTATCTGCAGGAGCAGTACCGCAAGCAGGTGCTGATACCGGTGGCCAAACAGGTCGACCCGGACGCGGTGATGGAAAAGGCCACCCGGCATTACATCGAGCTGCTGACGGTGGCGGTGAAGGACATTCCCCAGCGCCGCGGCATCCCGCAGAAGGCCTTCGACGAGCACCTGATGGGCATCCCGGCGATCTCCCTTGGCCCGCCCTCCAGCCGCGATGCTTCGCTGTACGACGTGGTGTACGCCAAGGACATCGGCAAGGTGCCGGCCTTCGCCGCGCTGATGCAGGACATCCGCACGGCGGCGGGCAAAGCCGGTGCCGGCACCAAGGTCAGCGGCGTCTCACCGGTGGCCCAGCGCACCAGCGCCAAGCTGGTGCACGAGTTGCGCAACCGCAGCATCGCCGGGGTGGTGGCGAGCGCGGCGGGCAAGGTCGCCGGCTCGGTCATCTCGGTGGCCTTCACCCTGTTCAGCATGGCCGGCAACGACCACGACCGGCCAGAGGTGGAGACCCAGCTGCGCAAGGAGATCAACGCCGCCTTCGACGAACAGTGGCTGGCGCTGATGCGCGATCCGGACGGCGGAGTGATGTCCGGCGTCGATCACCTCGGCGCCCGCGTGCAACAGAGCCTGACGGGCCGGCTGGCGCAGCCGGAGGATGAAGCGCAAGAGCCATCCGCCGCCCGGACCTACGGCGCCGGCGAGGCCGAGCCGGTGAGCGTCAGTGGCGGCTTCCGCGTGCTCAAGCAGGGGCAGGGCGCGGCGCCCTGAGGTGTCGTTCGACGATCCGCGCTTCGCGCAGGCGGCCATGCGCAGTATCCTTCGGGCCCGACTTTCGCGGCCGGACGCTGATCCCATGCATTACCAGAACATCCTTTTCGACCTCGACGGCACCCTTACCGACCCGCGCGAGGGCATCACCCGTTCGATCCAGTACGCCCTCGCCCAGCTGGGCATCGACGAGCCCGACCTGCGTCAGCTCGAACACTTCATCGGCCCGCCGCTGCTGCAGTGCTTCATGAGCACCTACGACTTCGACGAGGCGCGCGCCTGGGAAGCGGTGAACCACTACCGCGTGCGCTTCAAGGACACCGGGCTGTACGAGAACAAGGTGTTCGACGGCGTTGCCGAGCTGCTGCAACTGCTCGGTGGCCAGGGCCGTACGCTGTACATCTGCACCAGCAAACCAACGGTGTTCGCCGCCGAAATCGCCCGCCACTTCGACTTCGCCCGGCACTTCAAGGTGATCTACGGCAGCGAGCTGGACGGCACGCGCACCAACAAGGTCGAGCTGATCGAGCACCTGCTGGGTATCGAGCAGCTGGACCTGAAACAGACGCTGATGATCGGCGACCGCAAGCACGACCTGATCGGGGCGCACCGCAATGGCCTGTCCGCCGCGGGTGTCGGCTATGGCTTCGGCAGCCGCGAAGAGCTGATGGCGGAAAGCCCGGCGCACTATTTCGCGAGCATGGACGAGCTGCGCGCGGCGTTTGCCTGACCGCGCAGCGCTGAACCTGCAGGAGCGGGCCATGCCCGCGACCGGCCGACTGGATCGTAGGGCGCATAACGCGCCAGCGTTATCCGCCGCGAGGGATTCGGCGGATAACCCGTCCCGGGTTATGCGCCCTACAGCTAATTCTTTCGCGATCGATTTCCGGCCGCTCCGGGCAAACCGGATGCCCATCGCGGACGGAGTCCACTCCTACAAAACCGGGTAAATCGCGCGGCGAATCAACCGCGCAACCACTCCGCCAGGCGCCCCATCATTTCATCGCACCTGGCCAACTGCTCCAGGCTGACGAACTCGTCCGGCTTGTGGCCCTGGTCCATGCAGCCCGGGCCGCAGACCACGGTGGGGATGCCGGCCTGGTGGAACAGCCCGCCTTCGGTGCCATACGCAACGGTCGTGAAGTCGCGCGAGCCGCTGAGCAGCGCTATCAGCTCCGCAGCCTGGGCCTGCTGGTCGGTGACCAGCGCCGGGTAGGCGGAAATTTCGCTGAAGCGGATGTCCGTCTCGGCCTTCACCGCACGCATCTTCGGCAGCAGCTCGGCTTCGGCGAAGGCGCGCAGGTCATCGGCGACCTGTTGCGGATCGTCACTGGGCAGCGCGCGTACTTCGAAATCGAACTGGCATTCGGCGGGCACGATGTTCAGCGCGCGACCGCCGCTGATCACTCCGGTCTGCACGGTGGAATAGGGCGGGTCGAAGCGCGGGTCATGGCGCTCCGGTGCAGCCAGGCGGGTGCCGATCTCGCCGAGGCGACCGATCAGTTTCGCCGCGTACTCGATGGCGTTCACGCCCTGCGGCGCGTAGGCCGAGTGGCACGGTGCGCCGTGTACCTGGCAGCGCAGGGCGAGCTTGCCCTTGTGGCCGAGCACCGGCTTGAGTTCGGTGGGTTCGCCGATGATGCACAGCATCGGCTTGTGTTCGCGGTGCTCCAGCGCGGCGAGCAGCGAGCGCACGCCGAGGCAGCCGACTTCCTCGTCGTAGGAGAAGGCCAGGTGCACCGGCAGGCGCAACGGCTGGGCGAGGAACGCCGGCACCGCCGCCAGCACGCAGGCGATGTAGCCCTTCATGTCCGCGGTGCCGCGCCCGTAGAGGCGGCCGTCGCGCTCGGTCAGCTCGAACGGCGGGACCGTCCACGGCTGGCCATCGGTCGGCACTACGTCAGTGTGGCCGGACAGGCACACGCCGCCGCGGTCCTGCGGGCCGAGCGTGGCGTAGAGATTGGCCTTGCCGCCTTCAGCATCGTGGAACAGCTCGCAGGCGATGCCATAGCCTGCGAGGTAGTCGCGGATGTAGTGGATCAGCGCCAGGTTGGAGTTGCGGCTGACGGTGTCGAAGGCGATCAGGTCGGCGAGGATTTCGCGGCTGGAAGGCATGGTCGGGTCCTGCTTCAGAACTTTTGCAGGAGCGGGCATGGCCCGCCCCTGCGGGAGGGTCGCTTACTCGTCGCCCGGCACGCCGTAGCTCGGCGCCTTGGTCGGGTCGAGGGCGCGCACCAGGTAGTCCTCCAGCTGCGGCTTGTAGGCCACCCAGAGTTTTTCCAGTTCATCGATGGGCGCTTCGTCCGCCCAGTCTACGCGCAGGTCGACGATCGGCCAGACCAGGTCGCCGACGACTTTCAGGGCGGCCGAATGCACCGGGCCGGCCTCGCCACCGGCGGCCATCGCCGCCTGCATCGCAGCCAGCAGGCGCTCGGCCAGGCAGCCGTTGGCGCCTTCGAAGGCCTGGGTCATGGCTTGGATCACTGCGGGGGACGACAGCAGGTTGCCTGCCGCCACGCAGTTTTCCCCGGCCACGGCGTTGTACACGCCCAGCGCTTCGCTGCCGGTGAACAGCGCGACCTTGCCGTGCTGGTCGATCACCGTCACCTGGCGGTACTGGCTGTAGCCGTTGCTGGAGAGCGCCTTGTCCAGCGCCGCGCCCGGCTCCAGGCCGGCTTCGAGCTGGTCGAGGATCTGCGGGCCGAGGGCCGGCAGGGTGATGTTCTGCGTGGCCACCGCGCCGACGCCGGCGCGTACCCAGGGGCAGCGGGCGCCCACGGCGATGCTCGAGGAGCTGATGGCGATACCCAGTTGTCCGGTTTCGGCGCAGCGGCCGACGATGGAGAAGGTCATGGTGGCTCCTTTGCTTGTTCTATCAGCGCAAACCTGCACAAACGACGAAGCGGCGAGGCAGGAAATCCCGCGTCGCCGCATCGCATTTCAGTTCATCGATCAGTCCGGAATGACCGCGATGACGTCGATCTCCATCAGCCACTGCGGCTGGCCGAGGGCCGACACCACCAGGCCGGTGGAGATCGGGAACACGCCCTTCAGCCACTTGCCGACTTCCTGGTACACCGGCTCGCGGTAGCGCGGGTCGATCAGGTAGGTGGTGGTCTTGACGATGTGCGACAGGTCGCTGCCGGCTTCTTCCAGCAGTTGCTTGACGTTCTTCATCGCCTGTTCGGCCTGGGCACGCGGGTCACCGAGGCCCACCAGGTTGCCCTCGAAGTCGGTACCGACCTGGCCGCGTACGTACACGGTGTTGCCGGCGCGCACGGCCTGGCAGAGGTCGTTGTCCAGGGTCTGGTTCGGGTAGGTGTCCTTGGTGTTGAACATGCGGATGCGAGTGTGGGTAGGCATCTCTTACTCCCAGGATGCGGCTTTCGGAACGGAGCCTTCGCGCTGCGAGGCATCCTGATATTCGACATAACGGCGTTGGGTGGCGATGTGGCCGGCCACGTGCTTGGCGTCGTGCCATACGCCCCAGATGAACGAGGAACCACGGCGCGACAGCCACGGCAGGCCGACGAAGTACACGCCCGGCTCGCGGGAAACGCCGCGCTGGTGCTTGGGCTTGCCCTTGTCGTCGAAGGCGTTCACCTGCAGCCAGTTGAAGTCCACGGCGTAGCCGGTGGCCCAGATGATCGAGGTGATGCCGGCTTCGGCCAGGTCCAGCTGCTGGATCGGGTTGCGGATGCACTCGGCGTCCGGGTAGACCTTGCGGGCTTCCGGCTCGAGCGGCAGGTCGAGGCCGTTTTGCTCGATATAGGCGTCTGCGGCGTCCAGCAGGCCGAGGTAGTTGTCGTCGCCGGCCTTCAGGTTGGCCACCAGGTCGTCCTGGAAGGTCACCTTGCCGTCAGCGAAGGACCTGGTCAGGCCGGTCAGGGTGATGCCCTCGTTGGCCAGACGGCGGAAATCGATGGTCTCGCCGCCACGGGCACCGCTCACGGCGATGGTCACGTGCTCGCGGCCCGGCTGCACTTCCTCGGCGTCCCACAGGCCGAGCACACCCAGCCACCAGACGAAATCGCGGTTGCGGTAGGAGCGCGGCGGACGGTCATGGGCGCCCACGGAGAGGAAGACCTTCTTGCCGGCGCGGTTCAGCTCGTCGGCGATCTGCACACCGGAGGAGCCGGCACCGATCACCAGCACGGCGCCTTCGGGCAACTGCTGCGGGTTGAAGTACTTGGCCGAGTGGATCTGCTGGATGCTCTCGTCCTTCGGCGCGATGGCCGGGATCACCGGGCGCTGGAACGGGCCGGTGGCGGAGACGATGCGCAGGGCTTGGAGAGTGCCCTCGGAGGTTTCCACGGTGAAGCCGGGGCGGCCTTCGTTGCGGGTGACCTTCTTCACTTCCACACCGGTGCGGATCGGCGCATTGAACTGCTTGGCGTAGGCGACGAAGTACTCGGCGACCTGCTCCTTGGCCGGGAAGTCATCCGGGCCGACCGGGAATTCCATGTTCGGGAAGCGGTCATGCCAGGCCGGGCCGTTGGCGACCAGCGAGTCCCAGCGGCCGGTGCGCCAGGCTTCGGCGATGCGGCTCTTTTCCAGCACGATGTGCGGCACGCCCTGCTGGGTCAGGTGCTCGCTCATGGCCACGCCGGCTTGTCCGGCGCCAACGACCAGCGTGTCGATTTCCAGGTTATCAAGCGACTTCTTGCCGAAGGCGCCTGGATTCAGGTCGGTCATGGCTTGCTTCCTCAGACTCTGATCACGTTTGTTCTTGTTGCGGCTGCGGTGAGCTGTTGGCCGCATTCTGTTCAGAGGCTGTGAATAGCGAAATTATGTTTTTTGTAGTCGCAGGCTAGGGAAAAGCTGCACCCACGCAAACCCCGCGGCCCGCGGGCTGCAGGGGAGGGGGTATAGGATTTTTGGTGGCTGGGGCGACAAATTGGATAGGCAGAATGTGGCTTGTTCGGGCTTGATTCCGCGCCAGCGTCACCGGCGTGACGCCAGGTAGGATGGGTATCGCTGCGCTCCACGCCATCCTATGGAGGCATTCATCCTGAGCGTCTGGCGGATCAGCGGCTTTCCGCCACCGCCTCGATGAACCGCTCCAGCACCAGGTTCGGCCGGCGGCCCTTGCGGGTCACCACGGTCAGCGGGATGTCGTAGTGGAAGCGCTCCGGCCGCAGCGAGCGCAGGCGGCCCTGGGCGACCCAGTCGGCGGCATAGTGGTCGGGCAGGTAGCCGATGTAGCTGCCGGTGAGAATAAGGAAGGCCATGCCCTCGCGGTCCGAGGCGTTGGCGCTGCCGCGCAGTTCCTGGTGGCGCTCCTGGGCTTCGGCGGGGATGCGGTAGCTGGGCTCCACCGCGTCGCAGGCGTGAATCTCCTCCACCGTGATGCTCGCGTCGTCGCGCTCGAACAGCGGGTGCTCCTGGCTGCAGAACAGCAGTGAGCGCTCTTCATAAAGAGCGGAATACTCCAGCCCTGAAAGCGGGCTGATGAGCGGCACCACCCCCACATGCAACCGTCCGTCGAGAACGCCCAGCTCGATCTCGTTGGGCGTGGTCATGCCGATGTTGATCCGCACGCCCGGCCCGCTGGCCTTCAGCGCGCGCAGGGCATGGGTGATGCGCATCTGCGGCAGGGTCACCAGGTTGTTGATGATGCCGATGTTCAGCTCGCCGCGCAGGTGCTGGTGCAACTCGTTGACCTCGGCGCGGAAACCCTCCAGCGCCGCCAGCAGCGACTGGGTCGCGCGGTACACCTCGCGGCCCTCGTCGGTGAGCGCGAAGCCCGCCCGGCCGCGCTGGCACAGGCGCATGCCCAGGCGCTTTTCCAGGTCGCCCATGTGCAGGCTGATGGCCGAGCGGCTGATGCCCAGCGTGCTTTCCGCGGCCGAGAAGCTGCCGCACTCGACTATGGTTTTGAAGATGCGCAGCAGGCGGATCTCGAAATCGCTGACCTGGCCCAGGGAAGGCGCCCGTTGTTTCGCCATCTTAGTTTTACCAATTCGAAACTGAACGTAAGAAGAATAAGCTTTAACTCACGTTTAGTCAGGCCCAATCTACTCCCATCGCACCAGGCCCGACGCGGCCTGCGCGCCCAACAAGACTGTCGTCGAGGACATGCTCCATGAACCAGCAAGTGAACGTCACCCCGTCGGTGGCCAGCGAACTGAACCTGAAGGCCCACTGGATGCCCTTCAGCGCCAACCGCAACTTCCATAAAGACCCGCGCATCATCGTCGCCGCCGAAGGCAGCTGGCTGGTGGACGACCAGGGCCGCAAGATCTATGACAGCCTGTCGGGCCTGTGGACCTGCGGCGCCGGTCACTCGCGCAAGGAAATCGCCGACGCGGTCGCCAAGCAGCTGACCACCCTCGACTACTCCCCGGCCTTCCAGTACGGCCACCCGCTGTCCTTCAAGCTGGCGGAAAAAATCACCCAGCTGACCCCGGCCGGCCTCGACCACGTATTCTTCACCGGCTCGGGCTCCGAGTGCGCCGACACCTCGATCAAGATGGCCCGCGCCTACTGGCGCCTGAAAGGCCAGGCGCAGAAGACCAAGCTGATCGGTCGCGCCCGTGGCTACCACGGCGTGAACGTCGCCGGCACCGCCCTGGGCGGCATCGGTGGCAACCGCAAGATGTTCGGCCAGCTGATGGACGTCGACCACCTGCCGCACACCCTGCAGCCGGGCATGGCCTTCACCAAGGGCATGGCCGAAACCGGCGGTGTCGAGCTGGCCAACGAACTGCTGAAACTGATCGAACTGCATGACGCGTCGAATATCGCCGCCGTCATCGTCGAGCCGATGTCCGGCTCCGCCGGCGTTCTGGTTCCGCCGAAGGGCTACCTGCAGCGCCTGCGCGAAATCTGCGACCAGCACAACATCCTGCTGATCTTCGACGAAGTGATCACCGCCTTCGGCCGCATGGGCAAGGCCACCGGCGCCGAGTTCTTCGGCGTGAAGCCGGACATCATGAACGTCGCCAAGCAGGTCACCAACGGCGCCATCCCGATGGGCGCGGTGATCGCCAGCAGCGAAATCTACGACACCTTCATGGGCCAGAACCTGCCGGAATACGCCGTCGAGTTCGGCCATGGCTACACCTATTCCGCGCACCCGGTCGCCTGCGCCGCCGGTATCGCCGCGCTGGACCTGCTGGAGAAAGAGAACCTGATCCAGCAGTCGCTGGAACTGGCTCCCTACTTCGAGAAGGCCCTGCACGGCCTGAAGGGCGCGAAGAACGTCATCGACATCCGCAACTGCGGCCTGGCCGGCGCCATCCAGATCGGCGCCCGCGACGGCGACGCCATCGTGCGTCCGTTCGAAGCCAGCATGAAGCTGTGGAAAGAAGGCTTTTACGTGCGCTTCGGCGGCGACACCCTGCAGTTCGGCCCGACCTTCAACGCCAAGCCCGAGGACCTGGACCGCCTGTTCAGCGCCGTGGGCGATGCCCTCAACGGGGTAGCGTAAGTGAGCGAGCGTCCGAAGGCCGTCCCGACGGTACAGATCGACAACGACAAGGTCCTGGTCACCGAGTGGCGCTTCGCCCCCGGTGCCGAGACCGGCTGGCACCGCCACGGCATGGAATACGTCGTGGTCCCGGTGACCAACGGCGAACTGCTGCTGGAAACCCCCGAGGGCGAGCGCCGCGCGCCGCTGGTCCTGGGTGCGAGCTACACCCGTCAGATCGGAACCGAGCACAACGTGATCAATCCTTGCGATCACGAAGTGGCGTTCATCGAGATCGAGCTCAAGAGCGACGAGCACCCGCACAGCCACTGAGTGCGCGGGCACGCGAGAAGGCGTAGCCGGGAAACTCCTTTTAAAGTGCAGTTCCCGGCGAGCCACGCGGCTTTGCCCACACTCCGAACAAGCCCCCTCTCCCTTCAGGGAGAGGGTTGGGGAGAGGGGCTCTTGAAGTCCTTCACCCGAACCATTCAAGCGAGAAGAGACAGCCCATGACCACCGTCAAGCACCTGATCGGCGGCGAGATGATCGCCGACACCGGCCGCACCGCCGACGTCTTCAACCCGTCCACCGGCGCAGCCATCCGCAAGGTCCCGCTGGCCAGCCGTGAAACCGTCCAGCAGGCCATCGACGCCGCCAAGGCCGCCTTCCCGGCCTGGCGCAACACCCCGCCGGCCAAGCGCGCCCAGGTGCTGTTCCGCTTCAAGCAACTGCTCGAAGCCAACGAGCAGCGCATCGTCCAGCTGATCAGCGAAGAACACGGCAAGACCATCGAAGACGCCGCCGGTGAACTCAAGCGCGGCATCGAGAACGTCGAGTACGCCAGCGCCGCCCCGGAAATCCTCAAAGGCGAATACAGCCGCAACGTCGGCCCGAACATCGATGCCTGGAGCGACTTCCAGCCGATCGGCGTGGTCGCCGGTATCACCCCGTTCAACTTCCCGGCCATGGTGCCCCTGTGGATGTACCCGCTGGCCATCGCCTGCGGCAACACCTTCATCCTCAAGCCGTCCGAGCGTGACCCGAGCTCCACCCTGCTGATCGCCGAACTCTTCGAAGAAGCCGGCCTGCCCAAGGGCGTGCTGAACGTGGTGCACGGCGACAAGACCGCCGTGGACGCGCTGATCGAAGCACCGGAAGTCAAAGCCCTGAGCTTCGTGGGCTCGACCCCGATCGCCGAGTACATCTATTCCGAAGGCACCAAGCGCGGCAAGCGCGTACAGGCCCTGGGCGGCGCCAAGAACCACGCGGTTCTGATGCCCGACTGCGACCTGGACAACGCCGTCAGCGCCCTGATGGGTGCGGCCTACGGCTCCTGCGGCGAGCGTTGCATGGCCATCTCCGTGGCCGTTTGCGTGGGCGACCAGATCGGCGACGCGCTGGTCGAGAAGATCGTTCCGCAGATCAAGGCCCTGAAGATCGGCGCCGGCACCAACTGCGGCCTGGACATGGGCCCGCTGGTCACCGGCGCTGCCCAGGCCAAGGTCACCGGCTACATCGACACCGGTGTCGAGCAGGGTGCCCAGCTGCTGGTCGACGGCCGCAACTTCAAGGTGGCCGGTCACGAGAACGGCTTCTTCATCGGCGGCACCCTGTTCGACAAGGTGACCCCGGACATGACCATCTACCAGGAAGAAATCTTCGGCCCGGTGCTCTGCATCGTGCGCGTGAACAGCCTGGAAGAAGCCATGCAGCTGATCAACGACCACGAATACGGCAACGGCACCTGCATCTTCACCCGCGACGGTGAAGCGGCCCGCCTGTTCTGCGACGAGATCGAAGTCGGCATGGTCGGTGTCAACGTACCGCTGCCGGTACCGGTGGCCTACCACAGCTTCGGCGGCTGGAAGCGTTCGCTGTTCGGCGACCTGCACGCCTACGGCCCGGATGGCGTGCGCTTCTACACCAAGCGCAAGGCCATCACCCAGCGCTGGCCGCAGCGCAAGTCGCACGAAGCGGCGCAGTTCGCCTTCCCCAGCAATGGCTGATGGTGAATAAGCGGTAAGAAAAAGGCCGGTCAGATGACCGGCCTTTTTTATTGCCAAGTGCACCGTTCTTTTCGGGAACCTATTCGTAGGATGGCGTGGAGCGAAGCGATACCCATCATTCCCCCGCCTCGATTCCCTCCACTGCCTCCCCGCCCCAATTCCTCACCAGCAGCCCGTTACGCACGTAGCGATGAAATGACGACCACCTCCAATCGACCACGTGGGGAGCATGGCCGTGCTTGCACGGATTGAAGTGGATGTAGTCCACGTGCCGTACGAAGTCGAGGTCGTCGCGAATTCGGTGCTCCCAGTAACGCCGTTGCCAGATGCCGCGCTCGCCCTTTGTCTGGCGGCTGCCAGAGACGACCTCCGTCCTGGGGAGCGCCCGTGAGAATTCTGTCTTGATCAGCCGCCAGCGCAGCGCGTAATTCGCGTCGCCCACTGGCAGGGTGCAGATGGCGTGCAGGTGGTCGGGCAGGATGACGATGGCGTCGATGTGCCAGGGGTGGCGTTGTTGCGTGTAGCCAAAGGCGGCGCAGAGCAGGTCGATGTTCTCTACCAGCAGGCGTGAGCGGCGGTCGGCCAGGGCAAGGGTGAAGAACCAGGTGGCGCCATCGGTTCTGTCGCGGCGGTATGAGGTCATGGCGCGTCCTGTGGGCATTGATGGGTATCGCTGCGCTCCACGCCATCCTACGTTCGAGGTCGCTTGTGGCGCTGCGGGGGCCGGCTGGGCTTTGTTGATGGGTATCGCTGCGCTCCACGCCATCCTACGTTCGAGGTCACTTGTGGCTCCGTGGGGGCGGCTGGGCTTTGTTGATAGGTATCGCTGCGCTTCACGCCATCCTAAGTTCGAGGTCACCTGCGGCTCTGCGGGAGCCGGCTGAAACCTTTGTAGGATGGGTGGAGCGCAGCGATACCCATGCTGCGGCGACTCAGTGGCAATCGATCATTTGCGGGACTTCTTCCCAGCGCATCCACAGGCCGCCTTGCCAGTTCAGCAGCATCAGGCGGCGGGCGTCCCAGGTGAGGAGGACGCGGCGGGGTGCTTCGGATTCAGGGGTGTGCTGGTCGCGCAGGGTGGGAATGACGTCGTGGCAGAGCCAGCGGTCCAGTGCTTCGAGTTCGGGGTGGCCGAAGCGGACGAAGGCCTTGTAGATGGCGGCTTCGCTGAGCAGGACGGTGTCTTCCGTGGTGCCGGTGCGGTAGGTCAGAGGGAGGGTCTGGACTTCGTGGGGGAAGAAGCGGTGGTGGAAGCTGTCGGGATACTGGACGGAGAGCAGGCGGGCGATGTCGCGGGAAACGAACCAGGCCTGGTTGTCGAGCATGAGGCCGCGCAGGAAGCGTTTTTTGCGGGTGAAGAAGGTTGGGGTGTAGGTGTTTTGCATTGATGAAGCTCCACTAAAAGTTTAGAGCTGCCATCGACGTCGCCAAACGAAGGGAGGCAGACCGCGCGGGGTTGGCGAACCGGTTAGTGGTGCCCGGCAGACCCGGAAGTCTCCCCGCGCGATCCGCCATTGAGCGTTGCAGAAAATTCTGCACGTGCGGGGACCTGCAAGAACATTCGCTGTTCTCGCAAGCGCCTTCAAGCGCTTTCGCGCCACTAATTCCGGGTCGCCAAACCCATGTCACTGATGTGACTGGGCGAGGATAGGAATGGCAGGTGTGCCCAACAAGCAGCGGTTTCCGGCTTGCGTGTAGGAGCGAGCTTGTGACCCACAGGGACGTGGGAAATGCCGAAATCCGTAGGGAACGGATTCGGCCTCGCGAACCGCCCAGTACCGGTGTTCCCGCTTGTGTAGGAGCGGACTCTGTCCGCGATGCTTCCAGGTCGGGTGTTCTGCGCCGCTTCGGCATGCGCGTGGGCTTTTTGTTTCGCCCCCTCGGGCGACCTCCTTTGGCAAACGCCCCAAAGGAGGCAAAGGTCTTGCCCCGGACATCCGGTTTTTCGCTTAGGCGAAAAATACCCTCGTTGAAGCGCAGTTTCAGGGGCACGCCGCGAAGGGCCATCCCTGGCCCATCGCGGCTCTCGCGGCATCCATGCCGCTCAACCCCAGAAACTCCGCTTCAACGAGGCCTCCTGAACGGGGCAGTCGGAGTGCGCTGGTATTTCTCTGGAAGTCCTTTAGAGCCAGAGCCAGAGCCGGTTCGTCGGAGCGACGGCGCTCTTCGTAGGAGCGAGCTTGCTCGCGAACCGCACGGCACCGTTGCCCATCTGTAGGAGCGGACCTTGTCCGCGAAATGCACAACGGAGAACTCCATTGCCGCAGACGTAGGGCGCATAACCCGGAACGGGTTATGCGCCAGAACGGCGGATAACGCCGAGGGCGTTATCCGCCTTACGGATGCAGATCGTGCCGGCTGGCACGGTGGTTTCGCTACGCACCGAACGGTCCCCTCTCCCTCCGGGAGAGGGTTAGGGTGAGGGGAGGCCGAGCACCGGAGTTTGCACGGCGCAGGTTGTCGGTGACACGCCGGCAGGGCCGGCGTTGGGCGGGTTCGCGAGCAAGCTCGCTCCTACAGGGGAAAGGCGCGGCGATCAGCCCAGCTGCTTCTTCAGGTAGATCCGCTGATGCCCCGGCGGGCAATCTTCGAGCACGCCCATGCGCTCGAAGCCCTGTTTCTCGTAGAAGCCGGGGGCCTGGAAGCTGTAGGTGTAGAGGAACAGGCCGACGCAGCCGCGACGGCGGGCTTCGTCTTCGGCGAGGGCGATGAGCTGGCTGCCCAGGCCGCTGCCGCGCTGGTCGTCCTGCAGCCAGAGGTAGTCGATGTAGAGCCAGCCCATGCCGGATTGGCCGAACATGCCGCCGACCACTTCGCCGTCGTCGCTGCGGGCATAGAGTTCGAAGTCGTCGTAGGTGTTGCTGCGGCCCATCTGGCCCAGGTTGTAGGCGAGCAGGCCCTTGACCACGACGTCGCGCGCTTGCGGGTCGATGCCGAGGGTGAAGTCGAATTGGCTTTGCATGGTGCCCTCCGGATTGGCGAAGGCGATCAGTCTAGGGAGATGCTGCCGCGATGGGTAGGCGCCTTTGGTAGCGGCGGGTACGGCGGTGCATGAATGCGCCCGAATCCCCGTTGATGCGGCGCATATCCCTTAGCGGGTTATGCGCCCTGCGATCAGATTTCCTCTTTGCGCGAAGTCCGGATCAGCTCCAGCGTGGTGTCGCGGAAGCGCAGGTAGCGGTAGGCGCCGTTGCTGGGGCCGTACATCCAGGTTTCCAGTTGCGGGCCGCCGGGGATGATCTTGCCGTCCTGCCCGCGCCGGGGCGGGGTTGGCGGGACGATGTCGCGCTTGTCCGGCTGCCCGCACTTGGCGAGCACTTCGTCCATCGGGTCGCCTTCGTTGATCAGGCTGGTGCCGCAGCGCAGCGTGCCGGCGTGGGCAGCGCCGGCAGCGAGGGTCAGGAGCAGGGCTATCAGCCAGGGGCGCATGGGGCGGCTCCGTTGCAGGTTCAAGTTCAACCCTAACGACCGGAAAGTGACGCTGCATTGAGCTGACGCAGGCTTAACGCACCGGGCCGGCATTGCGCACGTACAAGTCCTTGCCGCCGGTATTGCCGATTCCCCGCGCCTGCAGTTCGAAGCGCTTGGGGTGGCCCTTGATCAGGTCGCTGAGCTTCTTGAAGCCATACAGGCGTGGGTCGAACGCCGGCTGCAGCTTGCTGATGTTCTGCCCCAGGGCGCCCAGTTGCACCCAGTCATCGTCGTCGCCGTCGATGTCGTCGAGCACCTTGGCGATGAAGTCCAGCGGGACTTTCTGCGACTTGGGTTTGCTGGCGGGTTTTGCCGCTTCGGTGGCGCTCGGGGCGGCAGCCTTGTCGGTGGCCGGTGTGGGCTCGGCGACGGCGCGCAGGATCTCGGTGTAGATGAACTTGTCGCAGGCGGAGACGAAGGGCCTGGGCGTCTTTTCTTCGCCGAAGCCGTAGACCGTCAGGCCCTCTTCGCGCAGGCGCGCGGCCAGGCGGGTGAAGTCACTGTCGCTGGAAACCAGGCAGAAGCCGTCGAAGCGCCGAGTGTAGAGCAGGTCCATGGCGTCGATGATCAGCGCGCTGTCGGTGGCATTCTTGCCGCTGGTGTAGGCGAACTGCTGCATGGGCTGGATGGAGTGGTCGAGCAGAACCTGTTTCCACTTGCCCAGGTTGGGCTTGGTCCAGTCGCCATAGATGCGCTTCACGCTGGCGACGCCGTACTTGGCTATCTCCTCGAACAGCCCTTCGACGATGGCGGCGGGGGCATTGTCGGCGTCGATCAGGACGGCGAGATGGGTCTGCTGGCGAGGGGAGGGAGACTTGTTGGCCATGCTGCATCCTTTGCGGTGGTTACGACGACCTTAGTGCCCGTGGCCGGTCGCGACAACCCGGCAAGCCAATAGAGTCATTGCGCCATCACTGGCGCAGGCATATCCTCCGCCACCGTTCAGGGAGGAACGTGGCGTCATCATTCGATCGCGAACTGCCTGGGCGCCCAATCTGCCATCGAAGGAATGACCATGTTTCGCTTTCTCTGCGTTTCCCTTTTCGCGATCCTGCTGACCGGCTGCGCCTCTTCGGCGAAGGTCGAGAACATGCAGGTCAATGACCAGCAGGCGCACACCCAGGGCTATGACGCCGTGCTGCGCGACAACCTCCAGGTCACCGATGTCGAGGGTGGCAAGAAGACCAACCCGCTGTGGACCTCGCAGATCGACGGCGCTGATTTCCGCGCGGCGCTGGAGCAGTCCCTGGGCAAGGCCGGCCTGCTCGGCCAGGGCAACAAGGCGGCCTATTCGCTGCGCACCAAGCTGGTCAGCCTCGACCAGCCGGTATTCGGCTTCAGTTTCACCGTGACCTCGACCGTCGAGTACAGCCTGGTGGAAAACGCCGGTGGCCGCGTGGTCTGGCAGGAGACCGTGAAGGAGCCCTTCACCGCGGGAGTAGGTGATGCGTTCTATGGCGTGACCCGCCTGCGCCTGGCCAACGAAGGCTCGGCCCGCGCCAACATCAACACCCTGCTGCAGCGCCTGGGTGGCCTGAAGCTGGGTGCCGGTCAGGTATCGCTGCAGAACTGATCTCGCTCTACAAAAAAAGCCCGGCCATGGCCGGGCTTTTTTCATGGTGCCGCCGTTACGCGGTGGCGAACTCGCACTTGTCCCGCCCGCTGCGCTTGGCATCCAGCAATGCGGCGTCGGCGCGGCTGAGGGTCTGGGAGTAGCTTTCGCCCGGATGGTGCTCGGCGACGCCGAAGCTGGCGGTGACGGACAGGGCGTTGGTGCCCACGCGCACGGCCAGACAGCGGATGTCGTTGCGCACGCGCTCGATGATGGCGGCGGCGTCGGCCAGGCGGGTGTCGGGGAGGATCAGCAGGAATTCCTCGCCGCCCCAGCGGCCGCACAGGTCGTACTGGCGCAGGGCTGACTCCATGGCGCGGCCGATTTCCACCAGCACGCGGTCGCCCACTTCATGGCCCCAGGTGTCGTTGACCTGCTTGAAGCGGTCGACGTCGAGCATGGCCAGCACGTAGGACTCGCCGTGGCGCTGGGCGCGTTCGCTTTCTTCGCGCAGGCGCTCCATCAGCAGGCGGCGGTTGGCGATGCCGGTGAGGGTGTCGTGGGTCGAGGCTTCCTTCAGCGCTATGTTCAGGTCGCGCATCATGTCCTGATAGCGGTCGGAGATGCGCGCGACCTTTTCCAGCTGGCGCAGCTGCTTGTGGTAGCGCTCGGATAGCGTGCTGTTCTGCTGCCGGGCCATGGACTGGAAGCCGTCGGAAATCCGCGCGATGCGTTCCAGGCGCGCGAGCTGGTCGAGGGATTGCTGGTGCTTCTGGTACAGGGCCTCACGCAGGGGGTGCCCTTCGTACTGGGGGTCGGCCAGCAGCTCTTCGATCAGCAGGTCCAGCTCGCGCTCGCTAGTCATGGCTCTTACTCGTCGTAGGCTTGGATGACGAACGGGAAGGTACAGTCCTCGCGGAATTCCTCGGCCAGTTCGGCGACGCGCTCGTTGCGTCGGTCGTAGTGCCACGCCACGCGAGTACTGCGGCCCTGGCCGTGGGCTTCTTCGAGCAGGTCGAAGATGTCCATCATGGCCTTGATCGAGCTGGTGTTGAGGTACAGCAGGCGCAGGTCGAGTTCCAGCGGGCGCTGCTCCTGGGTGAGGAAGCGTTCGACCCACTCGATGACCTGGCCGAACAGCTCGAAGGAGTTCTCCGGGTAGGAGTCGCCTTGCATCGCGAGGATGCCGGCCTGCCAGTCGCCGTGGATCTGTGGGGTGGATTGGGTTCCGGTGACGTTGAGATCGCTCATGTCGGGTCTTCCTGAATTTCGCGGTTCAGATCACGGCGCGCAGGCTGAAGAAGGCGCGGCCGTCGGGTTGTTCGGTGAGGGAGGTCTTGAGCGGCGCGCTGGACTTGCGGGCGATGTCCAGCAGGCCGAGACCTGCGCCGGTGGAGGCTTCGGCGTCGCGCGGGCGGCGCAGCTGCTCCTTGTAGGCTGCCTTGAGCTGGACCTTGTCGAGCCCGGCGATGGCTTCGATGCTGCGCACCAGGCCCTGGCCGTCGGCCAGTTCCACCAGGTTGCCGGCGGAGACCACGTAGTGGCCTTCGTCATCGCGGGCAATCGCCACGGTGGCCGAGGCCTCCTGCTCGTTGTAGCCGCGCTGGGTGGCGTAGTGGCGGATGTTCTGGGTCATCTCGATGTAGACGGCGAACACGTCCATCGCTTCGCTGGGGTGCGCCTGTTCGGCCTGCAGGTAGTTGCGCAGCGCGTGGCCGATTTCCTCGATCAGGCTGCGCGAGATGGGGCCGTTGAAGCAGAGCAATATGCGTTGCCGGGTAAAGCTCTCGCGCATGGCCAACAGATCTAGCGATTCCATGGATTAACCCCTAGTCGAAGCGGAAAGAGAGAATGGTGATGTCGTCGCGCTGCGGCTGCTCACCCTGGTACTGGGCGAGGGTAGCGGCGAACACATCGGCCTGCTCGGCCAACGGTCGGCGCGCGTGGTTGCGCAGCAGGTCGGCGAAGCGGCTGTTGCCGAAGCCGAAGCCGTGCTCGCCGCCGGCCTGGTCGAGGAAGCCGTCGGTGCATAGGTAGTAGGTCCAGCCGGTTTCCATCGGGATTTCCACGTCCTGATAGTCGCCCTGGCGCTTGTCGCCGATGGCGCGGCGCGCGCCCTTGTATTCGCGCACTTCGCTGCCGTCGCTGGCGAACAGGGAAATCTTCGCCCCGGAGAAGTGCAGCTGCTTGCGCTGGTGATCGACGCGCACCAGGCCGGCATCCATGTTGGTGGCCAGCGAGTGGGTGAACTCTTCCTGGCCGAGCATGCCGCGCATCACGTGGTCGGTCTCGCGCAGGATGGCCGCCGGGTCGTGGCTCTTCACGCTGTCGATGGCGTGGTCGATGGCCGCCAGGGCGAGCATGGTCATCAGCGCGCCGGGCACGCCGTGGCCGGCGCAGTCGACCACGCCGATCAGGCTGTCCTGCGGGCCTTCGCGGTAGATGTAGAAGTCGCCGCCGACCACGTCGCGGGGTTTCCACAGGACGAAATGGTGCTCGCCCAGGGAAGCCTGCAGCTGGCGATCGGGGAGGATGGCGCGCTGGATCAGGCTGGCGTAGTCGATGGAGTCGCCGATCTTCTTCTGCGCGGCGGCCATCTCGCGGTTGGCGGCTTCGAGTGCCTGGGTGCGCTGCTGGACCTTGTCTTCCAGCTCCTCGGTGTGCCGGCGGACCTGGTCGGCCATGCTGGCGAAGGCGCTGGACAGCTCACCGATCTCGTCCGGGCGGGTGCGCGGCAGCGGGCTGTCGTACTGCCCGGCGGCGATCGCCTTGGCCGACTGCTTGAGGCCGCGCAGCGGGCGCAGCACCAGCAGGTCGACGGTGTAGGCGAAGCCGATCAGCAGGATCGCCAGCAACCCGGCGAGGGTGCCCACCAGCGGCCAGATCCAGCGGCTGTCGAGCACTTGCGCGGCGTGCAGGTCGATGGCACTGAGCACGTGCCAGCGCAGCTGCGGGATGTAGGCAGTGGCGATCAGCTGTTCCTTGCCGTCAATGGTGCCCCACATGGTTTCCACTTCGCCGGGGTTGGTCTCGGCCTGGCGCAGGGTCTGGCGCAGCGCGGTGCGCTCCTGGGCGTTGGCCAGCAGGTCGTAGACGTGGTGCTTGGCCTGGCCGCTGGAGCCGGAGGAAAAGGCGATCAGGCGGGTGTCCGGGTGCGCCTGGATGGCGCCCTCGGGGTCGACGATCATCGGTGTCACCCCGGCCTCGCGGCGCGAGATGAACTGGTCGAGGAACTCGGTGAGGTCGAGGCCGCCGCCGGCCAGGCCGACTTTCTCGTTGCCGGCGCGCACCACCATGTTGAACCAGACCTTGGTGACCTTCAGCTTGGCGTCGTAGTTGACGTTGATGTTGTAGGTCTCATCGCGGGCCAGGGTATCGAAGTACCAGCGGTCCTGCGGATCGGTGTCGCTGAGGGTGTAGCGCGGGGAATTGGAGAGCGGCGAGCTGGAGTCGTTGAAGTAGTAGTGGCGCGAGGAGTCCACCACGACGAAGTAGGAGTAGTTGTGCTGGTCCGCGCGGAAGCCTTCGGCTTCGCGGAAGAACAGTGCCCGGCGCGCGGGGTCGTTCTCGGACAGCAGCCAGTCCTGCGTCACCACGGACTCGGCCAGGCGCCGCGAGAGCGCCAGCTCGCGGATCACCGGCGCGATGATCTTCTGCTGGTTGAGCAGCGTGAAGTTTCTCGCGAAGGCGAGGCCGAAATGCGTGCGGATGTCCTCCATGGCTTTCCAGCCCAGCATGACTGCCGGTACCAGTGCCAGGAGACAGGCGATGAGCAATGCCACCACCGATTTGCCGCGCAACCCCCATCTTGCCGCCATGGCTATCTTGTTTCCCCGTGTCGCCCGCCGTGTGCCGGTCTTTTGGCGAAAGCTCAATTGTGCATTTTGTATACGGGCACAATCAAACCAAATTGATATCGAATCGCCATATTATTGGCGCCGGTCAATTGGCCTGAGTCTAGACCCTGTGTGAAAAGCCGCTCGGCGGTGCGGGATGATTCCCGCAGAACTAGACGCGGTTCCCACTTCCGCTCTGGCGCGCCTGCTGTAGGAGCGAGCCTGCTATGCGCTCCAGCGGCAGGATTTCCTTCGCCGCGCCCAGCTCCACTGCCTCCCGGGGCATGCCGTAGACCACGCAGGTGGCCTCGTCCTGGGCGACGGTGTGGCCGCCGGCCTGGCGGATTGCCTGCAAGCCACGGGCCCCATCCTTGCCCATGCCGGTGAGCAGGGCGGCGATGAGGTTGCGCCCGGCGCAGCGGGCGAGGGAGTTGAACATCACGTCCACCGCCGGCCTGTGGCCATTGACCGCAGCCTCGCGGTGCAGGCGCACGACATAGTTGGCGCCGCTGCGCTGCACTTCCATGTGGAAGTCGCCGGGGGCGAGCAGCACGTGGCCGGGGAGGATGCGGTCGCCGTCGCGGGCTTCGCGAACTGAAAGGCGCGTCTGACGGTCCAGTCTGTCAGCGTAGGACTTGGTGAAGCCCGGCGGCATGTGCAGCGTGACCACGGTGCCGGGGCAGTCCGGCGGCAGGCCCAGCAGGACTTCCTTGATCGCCTCGGTACCGCCGGTGGAGGCGCCGATGGCGAAGATCTTCTCGGTGCTCAGCAGCGGCGCGCTGCTCATTGCCGGTGCGTCGGACGATGCGACGGGACGAGCGCGGGGCAGGCGCGCGCGGGCGGCGGCCTTGAGCTTGGCGCAGATTTCCTCGGCGTAGGCCTGCATGCCTTCGGCGATGCCCAGTCGCGGCTTGGCGATGAAGTCGATGGCGCCCAGCTCCAGCGCGCGAAGGGTGGCTTCGGAGCCCTTCTCGGTGAGCGAGGAGATCATCAGCACCGGGGTCGGCCGGCCCTTCATCAGCTTGTCGAGGAAGGTCAGCCCGTCCATGCGCGGCATTTCCACGTCGAGGGTGATGACGTCCGGCGAGTGCTGCTTGATCAGGTCGCGGGCGACGAAGGCGTCGGGCGCCGCGCCCACCAGCTGCAGCTCCGGGTCGTTGTGGATGATGTCCTTGAGCAGGCTGCGAATCAGCGCCGAGTCGTCGACGATCAGGACCTTGACGGCCATCGCTCGTCCCTCCGTTCAGAACAGGTCGATGCTCCCGCCGCGCTCCCGGCGGGACAGTTGCTGGCAGTACTGCCGCTCGCGCTGCAATACCGTGTCGTTGGCCAGGGTGCGCAGCTTGCGCACCAGCACCCGGCCTGTGCCGGGGAAGAAATAGACCTTGCGCGGGTGCACGTCGAGCAGATCCTGGGCGGCCAGCGGGATGCCCTCGTCCTCCAGATACTGCAGGACGAACTCGACGTTGCGCTGGCCGACGTCGGCGCTAAGGTTCTTCAGCACCGAGCCGCCGCCGAATACCTTGGCCTCGAAGTGCCGGCGCTGGGCGCCGCGACGCATCAGGCCGTTGATCAGCAGGTCCATGGCGTGCACGCCGTAGCGCCCGGAATTGGACAGCAGGCCCTGCACGCCGGTGTCGCCGGGCAGCATGAAGTGGTTCATGCCGCCCAGCCCGCTGCTGCGGTCGCGCAGGCAGACCGAGACGCAGGAGCCGAGCACCGTGACCAGCATCAGCGGTTCGGCGGTGACGTAGCACTCGCCGGGCAGCAGCTTCACCGCCTCCATGCCGAAGCGCGGGTCGTAGTAGCGGTTGGGTTGGTCCAGGGCAGCGCCCATCACTGGCTCCCCACCGCCTGGTAGGTGGTGCGTCCCACCGAGCGCACCAGGTGGCTGGCGTGGACGAAGTTTTCCGAGTGCCCGGCGAAGAACAGCCCGCCGGGCCGCAGCAGGCGCACCATGCGTTCGAGCAGGCGGGTCTGGGTCGGCTTGTCGAAATAGATCATCACGTTGCGGCAGAAGATCGCGTCCAGGCCGCCGGCAATGCCCCAGTCGCGGTCGAGCAGGTTGATCTGCCGGTAGTCGATCATCTGCCGCAGCTCGCGCACCACCCTTGCCTTGCCGGCGTTGCCGCCGGTGCCGCGGAGGAAGAAGCGCTTCTTCTGCGCCGGGCTCAGCGCCTCGAGGCGCTCCAGCGGGTAGATGCCCTGGCGCGCCTGGCCGAGCACCCCGGTGTCGATGTCCGAGGCGATCAGCTCGATGGGCGGGGCGAAGCTGCCCAGCGCGTCCACCAGGGTCATGGCCATGGAGTAGGGCTCCTCGCCGGTGCTCGAGGCGGTGGACCAGAAGCGCAGCGGCTGATGGTCCTGCAACTGCTCGGCGGCGAAGCGGCCGAGGTGGTCGAAGTGGTGTTTCTCGCGGAAGAAGGCGGTGAGGTTGGTGGTCAGCGCGTTGACGAACTGCTGCCACTCTTCCTCGTGGCTCTCCAGGTAGGCAAAGTACTCGGCGAAGCTGCCCAGGCGAAGGCTGCGCAGGCGCCGCGAGAGGCGGCTGTAGACCAGCTGCTGCTTGTTTTCCGAGAGGCTGATGCCGGCGTGCCGGTAGAGGCGCTCGCGCACCTGCTGGAAGTCCCGGCGGGTGTAGTGGAATTCGTGCTCGGGGGCGGGCAGGTTGATCGACATCGGGTTGTCTCGGTGGTGAGCAGGTTGCGTAGGGCGCATAACCCGGCACGGGTTATCCGCCGCGTTGGCGGATAACGCCTGTGGCGTTATGCGCCCTACATCATTGGGTGGTTCGGGAACCTTCTGCGCGGGGTTTTACCCTCTCCCCCGCCCTCTCCCTGAAGGGAGAGGGAGCCGTTCGGCGTTGCCGGGATCTGCGGTGCTCCGCTTGATGCCATACAGTCCCCTCTCCCTTCAGGGAGAGGGTTAGGGAGAGGGGCTTTGCATGGCTCAGAGCCCATCCCAGACCATCCCTGGTCCGCGCGCGGCGGCCGACCCTCCCATTGCTCCGGCCGCCGCCATCCCTCAGCCCCGCCCGATCAGAACTCTTCCCAGTCGTCCTCTTTACCCTTGGCGCGCACCGCCTTGGCCACGCCGCGGGCGGCGCGCGAGGTGTGCGCGGCTGGCTCGGTGCGGGTCGGGCGGGCGGAAGCCAGCGGCACTACGGTGGCGGCGATGGATTCGAGCTTGAACACCCCGACCTGCTGGTTGAGCATGCCGGCCTGCTCCTGCAGGGCCTCGGCCGAGGCGGCGGCTTCTTCCACCAGCGCGGCGTTCTGCTGGGTCATCTCGTCCATCTGCGACACGGCGCCGTTCACTTCCTCGATGCCGCTGCTCTGCTCGGCGGAAGCGGCGGCGATCTCGGCCATGATGTCGGTGACGCGCTTGATCGCCACCACGATGTCGCTCATGGTCTGGCCGGCCTGGGCGACCAGGCTGTTGCCGCTCTCGACCTTGTCCACCGAGTCGTTGATCAGCGTCTTGATCTCCTTGGCGGCGGCGGCGGAGCGCTGCGCCAGGGTGCGCACTTCACCGGCCACCACCGCGAAGCCGCGGCCCTGCTCGCCGGCGCGCGCCGCTTCCACCGCGGCGTTGAGCGCGAGGATGTTGGTCTGGAAGGCAATGCCGTCGATCACCCCGATGATGTCGGCGATCTTGCGTGCCGAGTCGTTGATGGCCGACATGGTGCCCACCACCTTCTGCACCACGCTGCCGCCTTCGGTGGCGACTTCGGATGCGTTCACCGCCAGCGAGTTGGCTTGGCGGGCGTTCTCGGCGTTGAGCTTCACGGTGCTGGTCAGCTCTTCCATGCTCGATGCGGTTTCTTCCAGGCTGGAGGCCTGCTGCTCGGTGCGGGTGGAGAGTTCGGCGTTGCCGCTGGCGATCTCGCTGGCGGCGGTGTGGATGGTGTCGGCCGCTTCGCGAATCTGCCCGAGCATGCGCGACAGGCTCTGTGCGGTTTCGTTGGCGTAGTCCTTGAGCTCGCCGAAGGTTCCCTGGTAGTCGGCGTCGATGCGCTGGGTCAGGTCGCCCTGGGCCAGTGCGCCGAGTACGCGGGTGACGTCGCGCAGGCCCTTGTCGGCGGTGTCCACCAGGTTGTTCAGGCCGGTGGCGATCTTCAGGAAGAAGCCTTCCTTGTTCGAGGCCTCGATGCGCTTGGTGAAGTCACCGGCGACGGCGGCGTCCACCAGTTGCGAGACTTCCTGCTCGGCGCGGAATTCTTCGGTGCGGTCGGTCCACTGCACGGCCGAACCCAGGCGCTCGCCGGCATCGTTGAATACCGGCACCACGTCCAGGGCGAAGCGCCGGCCGCCGAGGTTCAGTTCGGCCTTATGCCGCGCGGTGAGGTGCGCGAGCATGCCGCGCTGGTGCGCCGGGTTCTTGTGGAACATGTCGATGTTGGCGCCCATCAGGCGACCGGCGTTGAAGTTCGGCAACTGCTTGCGGATGTCGGCCTCGGCGTTGCCGAGCATCTCGGTCACCGTGCGGTTCATGTAGATGATCTCGAGGTCGTTGTTGGCGATCATCACGTTGGCCGAGACGTTATCCAGCGCGCTCTTGATCCGCGCGTTGTACTCGGCGGCATCGGCGTTGGCCTTGAGGCTGTCGCGCACACCGTCGATGGCCTCGGTGATGATGGCCTTCTTGCCCGGCAGGCGGTCCATGTCCACCGAGTAGTCGCCCTTGCCGTAGGCGGTGACGGTGGCGACGACGCGCATTTTCACCGCGATGTGCGCAGCGACCAGGTCATTGATGCCCTTGGCGATGCGTGCCGGGCGGCCGGCGAACTTGTCCACCGGGATCACTTCGTCGATCCAGCCCAGTTCGTGCTGGCGGGTCATTTCCACCAGGCCGGCTTCCAGGGCTTCCACCTGGGCCTGCTCGGCGCGCTGCTCGCGCAGGTTGCGCTGGATGCTGCGCAGCCCGTCGTAGAGGCGCTCGTAACCGGCGGCCGGGGCTTCGCCGATGGCGACGTCGAGGTTGCCGTCCACCAGGCTGTGGAGGAGGGCGGTGATGCGGTCGGCGCGTTGCTGCGCCACGGCGTGTGCGTTGAACAGACCCATGTTGATTATCCTCGGTCGCAATCAGGCGGCGGTTTCGTCGACCAGCGCCATTTCACGGCTGGTCATGAGTTTTTCGATGTCCACCAGGATGAGCATCCGCTCACCGGCGGTGGCCAGGCCCAGCAGGTACTCGGTGTCGAAGCTGGCGGCGAATTCGGGGCGCGGCTTGATCTCCTCGCCGGCCAGGGCAATCACGTCGGAGACCGAGTCCACCACCGCGCCGACGATGCGCCGGCCGACGTTGAGGATGATCACCACGGTGAACTGGTCGTAGCTGATGTCGGCCAGATTGAACTTGATACGCAGGTCGACGATGGGAACGATCGCCCCGCGCAGGTTGATCACGCCCTTTATGAAGGCGGGGGCGTTGGCGATCGCCGTGACCTGGTCGTAGCCACGGATCTCCTGCACGCGCAGGATGTCGATGGCGTATTCCTCGCGGCCCAGGGTGAAGGTCAGGTACTCCTGCACCGGGCTGCTCGCCGCGTGGGCTTCAGCTGCGCTCATGGGTGGATTCTCCTTGTGCTGCCAGACGCGGCAGGGCATCGACATCGAGGATCAGGGCGACGCTGCCGTCTCCCATGATGGTGGCGCCGGCGATCCCATTGATCCGGCGGAAATTCTGTTCCAGGCTCTTGATCACCACCTGCTGCTGGCCGACCAGCTCGTCCACCTGCAGGGCGAAGCTCTTGCCTTCGGATTCGAGGATCACCACGATCCCCTGCTCCGGCGGCACCGGCGCGGCGCCGATGCGCAGCAGCTGGTTGAGGGAGAACAGCGGCAGGTATTCGCCGCGCACGCGGATCACCGTCGATTCCTCGCCGGCCAGCCCGCGCACGTCGTCGGCGCGGGCCTGCAGCGATTCGACGATGTAGGTCAGCGGCACCACGTAGTTGACCTTCTCCACGGCGACGATCAGGCCGTCGAGGATGGCCAGGGTCAGCGGCAGACGGATGCTCATGCGCGTGCCCATGCCGGGTGCGGAATCGATGTCGATCCGTCCGCCCATGGCCTGGATGTTGCGCCGCACCACGTCCATGCCCACGCCGCGGCCGGAGAGCTCGGTGACCGCCTCGGCGGTGGAGAAGCCGGGCATGAAGATCAGCTGCCAGACTTCTGAGTCGGTCATTGCGTCGTGCACCGGCAGGCCCTTTTCGCGGGCCTTGGCGAGGATGCGTTCGCGGGATAGACCACGGCCGTCATCGGAGATCTCCACCACCATGCTGCCGCCCTGATGGCTGGCGGCGAGCTTCACCGAGCCCTGGGCCGGCTTGCCGGCGGCCAGGCGTTCGGCGGGCGTCTCGATGCCGTGGTCGATGCTGTTGCGGACGATGTGGGTGAGCGGGTCGCTGAGCTTCTCGATGACGCTCTTGTCCAGCTCGGTGTGTTCGCCCTGGAGGATCAGTTCGACCTGCTTGCCCAGGCGCGCGGAGGTGTCGTGCACCAGGCGCGGGAAGCGGCTGAAGATGAAGCTGATCGGCAGCATGCGGATCGACATCACCGATTCCTGCAGGTCGCGGGTGTTGTGTTCCAGCTGCGCCAGAGCCTGCTGCAGACGTTCGAAGTGGGTGGGATCGAGGTCTTCGCTGAGCTGGCTGAGCATGGCCTGGGTGATCACCAGCTCGCCCACCAGGTTGATCAGGCTGTCGATCTTTTCGACGCTGACGCGGATGGAACTGGATTCGCTGTCGGCGCGGGCGGTCGGCTTGGCGACGGCGGCGGGTGCGGCCTTGGGTTGCTCGCTTGGCGCCGTAACCACTGCGGCGGCTGTGGGGGCGCCGGGTGCCTTGTCGAAGATACCGTAGGGCTCGACGGGTTTGACGTCCGGCGCGCCGGGGGCGTCGTCGAAGAAACCGAAGTCGTCGCTGCTGGCAACGGTTTCAGGTGCGCCGGGTGCATCGTCGAAGAAACCGAACGCGTCGTCCTCGCTGACACTGCTTTCAGCTGCCGGGACTTCGGCGAACAGGCCGCAGCCGTCATCGAGGGTGGCGGCGACAGGCTCCACCAGCCAGGCGCGCAGGCGTTCCACGGTGGCAGCCACCGGAACGTCCGGATCAGGTACCTGGCTGCGGTGCGCATCGAGCAGGCGCTGCAGGACGTCGCGGGCTTCGAGGAACACGCCGATCATGTCCACGTGCAGGGCGGTCTGCCCGCAGCGGATGCGGTCGAGCAGGGTTTCCAGCTCGTGGGTCACCGCGGTCAGGTCGTCGAAACCGAACATGCCGCTGGAGCCCTTGATCGAGTGGGCCGCGCGGAAAATGCCATTGAGCGTCTCGGCGTCCGGCTGGTCGAGGTCGAGCCCGATCAGCAGGAGTTCAAGGGTCGCCAGGTGCTCGTCGGTTTCCTCGAAGAACACCTGGAGGAACTGCTCCATTCCAGTGGCCATCGGCGATACCCCTAGGGCAGGACCTTGCGGGTGACTTCCAGCAGTTTCGGCGGGTCGAACGGCTTCACCAGCCAGCCGGTGGCGCCCGCGCTTTTGCCCTGTTGCTTCATGGCGTCGCTGGATTCGGTGGTGAGCATGAGGATCGGCGTGCCGCGGTAGCCAGCCATGTCGCGCAGGCTGCGGATCAGCGTCAGGCCGTCCATGTTCGGCATGTTCTGGTCGGTGAAGACCAGGTTGTAGGTCTTGCGCTGGGCCTTGCCCAGGCCGTCCTTGCCGTCCACGGCCTCGTCCACCTCGTAGCCGGCGGACTTGAGCGTAAAGCTCAGCATCTGCCGGATGGAGGCCGAGTCATCGACGATCAGAATCTGCTTTCCCATTGCGTTGGTTCTCCTCGGATTGCAATGCGTTTGCCTGTCGCCAGGCGCACAAGTGCTCGCGCCATCCCGGCGCGCGGAAAATGGTGTGGGGGGCTCAGCCGATCAGGGCGAGGTTGGCCAGGTATTCGAAGACGGACTGCAGCATGTCGGGGCTCCTGCGTTGCCTTCAGGTCAGAACAGTTCCACCTCGCCAGCGCTGAGGCTGGTCTGGGCGACCGGGTTGCTCAGGGGGCGGCTGAGCTCGGCGACTTCGCCGCGCAGGCGTTCGCTCCACTCGCCGGGTTCACGACCATCCAGCGCTCCCAGGCCGACGGCGAGCGCGCCAATGCGGGCGCTGTGCTTGCCGACCTGGCCGAGCAGCTGGCTGCTCATGTCCTGGAATTGCAGGGCAGTGACCGCGGCGTTGACGCCGTCGCCCACTTCCAGGGAGATGCGGTCCAGCTCCTGCACCACCTTCACGGTGTGCTGGTTCATTGCGTCGAGGTCGTCGAGCATGTGCTGGATCTTCTTGCGCGAATCCAGGGCGAAAGTCATGTCCTTGTCGGCCAGCTGGCTGATCGCGCCTTCGGCGTCCTTGATCTCGCGGTAGACCACGTCGACGTGCTCACGGATGGCCTGGGAGAAGTGCGTGGAGCGGGTCGACAGCGCGCGCACCTCGTCGGCCACCACGGCGAATCCACGGCCGCTCTCGCCGGCGCGGGCGGCCTCGATGGCGGCATTGAGGGCCAGCAGGTTGGTCTGCTTGGCGATGGCGTCCATGTCTTGGGTGGACTGCAGGATCTCGGCGATCTTGTGCGTCACGCGGTCCATGCGCTCCACCAGTTGCTGCGAGGTACGACTGGTCTCCAGAGTGGCTTCGACGAACAGCCCGAGGGTTTCCTGGGTGGCGTGGATGAAGCGCTGGAAGTCGATGTCGCCGTCCAGGTGGCCGCGCCCGTCGTAGCGCTCGATCAGCGAGTGGGACAGGCCGCGCTGAGTGTCGATGCGCTCGGCAAGGGCGTGGAAGCTGTCGGTCAGCTGGCGGATGGCCTGGTGCAGGAGGTTGTCGATCTGGTGGGTGTGGCCATTGAGCGAGGCCAGGTGGCCTTCCACGGCGTCCTGCAGCGGGCGCCAGTGCGGCAGCTCATCGGTCTGCAGGGTGGCGGCCTGGGCCTCGATGGCGGCCTTGCCGGCGCCGCCCAGCAGGCTGCACAGCACCAGGCTGGAGAGCCAGCCCACCGGCAGCATCCACCAGAACGGTACACCGACCGCGCAAAGCACGGCCACGATCGCCCACGGCAGGGTCTGGATAATGAGGCGCCGCGGCCAACCCTGGCCGTTCTCTTGAACCGCCTGGGGGTTCAACTGTGAATCGCGCATTGAAGTGCACTCCATTGCCGGGCGCCGGTAACCGGGCCAAACGGCTGCTGACAACGTCTTGAGCAGGAATTCGGCCCAGCGATTTAAAACTAGAGGGCGGCTCGGTGATGTCAAATTGACGGCATTTTCCTGCCAACCAACAGTGAGCCTTGATTTAGACGGGTTTTTGCTGGAATGACTGTTCGTCATGACTGTCCGGCGGGCGACGGGCGGTAGGGCGCAGGCCTTGTGTGACGCGGGTTGTAGCGATTTTTCGATGGCAAAACGTGCCCGCCGCAATGGCATCCGGAGCCAGTCGGCTGAGGGAGAGCGGAAGGTGGAAAGGCAGGAGCGGGTGAGGATGTCGAAGGGTGCGCTGGAACGGACTTCGTCCGCTCCAGCGCATCAAGGCTTACAGCGTGCCGAGCAGCTTGCGCGCGGCCTGGGTGTGGTCGGCGATCAGGCGCTTGAGGTCGAGGCCTTCGACTTCGCCGTCGATGACCCGCCAGGTGCCGCCGATCATGATCCGGTCGGCCTTGTCGGCGCCGCACAGCAGCAGGGCGGAAAGCGGGTCATGGCTGCCGGAGAAGCGCAGTTCGTCGAGCTTGAACAGCGCCAGGTCCGCCTGCTTGCCCACGGCCAGCTCGCCGATGTCGCTGCGGCCGATCAGCTTGGCCGAACCGCGGGTGGCCCAGCCCAGCGCGCGTTCCGGGGTGATCTGCTCGGCGCCGTAGCGCAGGCGCTGGATGTACAGGGCCTGGCGGGCTTCGAGGATCATGTTGGAGGCGTCGTTGGAGGCCGAGCCGTCCACGCCGATGCCCACCGGCGCGCCGGCCGCTTCCAGCGCCACGGTCGGGCAGATGCCCGAGGCCAGGCGCATGTTCGAGCTGGGGCAATGGCAGACCCCGGTGCCGGCTGCGCCGAGGCGGCGGATTTCCTCGTCATTGAAGTGGATGCCATGGGCCAGCCAGGTGCGCGGGCCGAGCCAGCCGACGCTGTCCAGGTAGTCCACGGTGCGTTGGCCGAAGCGCTGCAGGCAGAAGTCTTCCTCGTCGAGGGTTTCGGCGAGGTGGGTGTGCAGGCGCACGTCCTCGCGCTCGGCCAGCTCGGCGCTGGCGCGCATGATTTCCGGGGTGACCGAGAACGGCGAGCAGGGCGCCAGGGCGATCTGCACCTGCGCGCCTTCGCCGCGCTGGTGGTATTCGCGGATCAGGCGCTGGCTGTCCTCGAGGATGTCCTCGGCGCTCTGCACGGTCTGTTGTGGCGGCAGGCCGCCGTCGGCCTCGCCCAGGCTCATCGAGCCACGGGTGAGCATGGCGCGCATGCCCAGTTCCTGGACCACGCCAGCCTGCACGTCGATGGCCTGCTCGAGGCCGTCGGGGAACAGGTAGTGGTGGTCGGCGGCGGTGGTGCAGCCCGACAGCAGCAGTTCGGCCAGCGCCACCTTGGTGGCCACGCCGAGCTGCTCGGGGGTCAGGCGCGCCCACACCGGGTAGAGGGTCTTCAACCAGGGGAACAGCGGCTGGTTCACTACCGGCGCCCAGGCGCGGGTGAGGGTCTGGTAGAAGTGGTGGTGGGTGTTGATCAGGCCGGGCGTCAGCACGTGCTGGCTGGCGTCGAAGGTTTGTTGGCAGGGAGCCGAGGGCTGCTGGCCGGCGGCGACCAGTTCGACGATGCGGCCGTCCTGGACGACGATGCCGCCACGGGCGTCGAGGTCATTGGCGGTGAAGATGGCCAGCGGGTTGCGCAGCCAGAGACGCGGGGAAGACATGGGTGAGTTCTCCAAACGGACGGAGCCGTTCGTATCGAGCCGGCTCCATGGGGTCATGGGAAGCCAGCTCAGTGTTCACCCTGTCTGCTGATCCAGGTCCGTTGACCCGAGAGTCAGACGTGGGCGCATGGTAACGCCCACGGGGCTGGCCGTCACCAGTCGATCGTCGTTCCCTGGTAGTCCAGGTAGAACTGCCCGCCCTGGCCGGCGTGGCCTTCGACTTGATCGGCGAGGCCCTTCACGCTGGTCTGCACGTCCAGCGGCGCGGACTCGCCGCCCATATCGGTGCGCACCCAGCCCGGATGCAGGTTGAGCACGGTGATACCGGTTTCGCCCAGTTCGGCGACGAAACTGCGGGTCAGCGAGTTGAGCGCCGCCTTGCTCGCGCGGTACAGCGCCATGCCGCCCGATTCGTTGCCGGCGACGCTGCCCAGCTCGGACGTCATGAAGGCCAGTACGCCGTTGTCGGCATTCAGTCGCGGCAGCAGGCGTTCGGCCAGGCGCAGCGGGGCGATGGCGTTGACCATGAACAACTGGCCAACATCGGCGAGGCTGGCGTCGATGCTCGACTGGTGCGGCGGGCCGTAGATGCCGGCGTTGATGTAGATGAGGTCGAAGCGCGAGCCGGCCAGGGCTTCGGCAAGGCGGTCCTGGGAGTGGATGTCGTCCAGCAGCAGGGCTTCCACCCGCACGGGCAGGTTCGCCAGTTCGCCAGGATGGACAACATCGCGCACGGTGGCGGTGACGTCCCAGCCACGCTCCAGCAGCTCGCGCACCAGGCCCAGGCCGAGGCCGCGCGAGGCGCCGATGATCAGGGCGGATTTGGCAGTGCTCATGGCGTTCTCCGGTGCCGTTGAAATGTCCTCAGCATACCCGCTCAGTTCTCCGCGCGCAGGCGGTCCAGACGCAAGCGGTCGCGCTCGTCGGTGAGCCGCCAGGCCGACAGCCAGACCGCGCCGAGAGCCGTGGCGAATCCAGCGGCGGCCAGCAGCAACATCAGCAGGATCTGGTAGCGCGCGGCGTCCAGCGGGTCCATGCCGGCGAGTATCTGCCCGGTCATGATCCCCGGCAGGGTGATGATTCCGGCGGCAGCCATCTGGTTCAGCGTCGGGATCATCCCGGTGTACAGCGCGCGGCGCAGCTCGCGCGCCTGCAGTGGGTCAAGGGGAATCTGTGGGAGGTTTATGGACGGGCTTCGGCGAAAAGGATGCCGGCGAGCATAACCGAGGGCGTGCAGCCGTATGCGGTCACACGCCCATCCACTGCTGCCAGTGCCCGAAACGACAAGGCCCGGCATGAGCCGGGCCTTGTGGATAAAAAGCCCCGGAGAGTGTGCGCCGGGGCCTGGGCAAAGAGCCCAATCAGTCGGTGGTGATCTTCGAGTGCTTCTGGGTGTCCTTCATGGTCACGTAGACCAGCAGCGAGCAGGCGATGCACGCGGTGACGTACCAGTAGAAGCCGCTCTCCATGCCGATGCTCTTGAACCACAGCGCCACGTACTCGGCGGTGCCGCCGAAAATGGATACGGTCAGCGCGTACGGCAGGCCCACGCCCAGGGCGCGGATTTCGGTGGGGAACAGCTCGGCCTTCACCACGGCGTTGATCGAGGTGTAGCCGCTGACGATGACCAGCGCGGCCATGATCAGGAAGAACGCGCCCCACCAGGTATCGATGGTGTGCAGGGTGCTGAGGATCGGGTAGGTGAAGATGGTGCCCAGTACGCCGAAGGCGATCAGGATCGGGCGACGGCCGATCTTGTCCGACAGCGCGCCGACGATGGGCTGCAGCAGCATGAACAGGAACAGGGTGGCCGCCGAGATCATGGTGGAGTCGTTCTTGCTCATCCCCACCGTGTTCACCAGGTACTTCTGCATGTAGGTGGTGTAGGTGTAGAAGGCCAGGGTCCCGCCCATGGTCAGGCCGACCACGGTCAGGACTTCCTTGGGATGGCGCATCAGCGAGCGCATCAGGCTTTCCTTGGGCTCTTCCTTCTTGGTGGTGAAGGACTCGGTCTCTTCCATGCCGCGACGCAGGAACATGGCGACGACCGCGCACAGCGCGCCGATGAAGAACGGCACACGCCAGCCCCAGCTTTCCAGTTGCTCGGTGGTCAGGGTCTGCTGCAGCACGATCAGAACTGCCAGGGCGATGAGCTGGCCGGAGATCAGGGTCACGTACTGGAAGCTGGAGAAGAAGCCGCGCTGCTCCTTGTTGGCCATCTCGCTCAGGTAGGTAGCGGAGGTGCCATATTCGCCGCCGACCGACAGGCCCTGCAGCAGGCGCGCGAGCACCAGCAGGATGGGGGCGCCGACGCCGATGGTTTCATAGCTGGGGGTCAGGGCGATGATCAGCGAGCCGAAGCACATCAGCAGGACCGAGGCCAGCAGCGCCGCCTTGCGGCCCTTGCGGTCGGCGTAGATACCCATCAGCCAGCCGCCGATCGGGCGCATCAGGAAGCCCACGGCGAAGATCGCGGCAGTGTTCAGCAGCTGGGCGGTCATGTCGCCCTGGGGGAAGAACGCTTTGGCGAAGTACAGCGAGAAGGCGGCGTAGACGTACCAGTCGTACCACTCGACCAGGTTGCCCACCGAACCACTGAAGATCGACTTGATGCGCTGGGAAGTCGTGCGGGGTGCGGCAGAAGCGGAGACGGCGCTTGCGCTATCCATGGGTATTCCTCTTGTCGTTGTTGTCGTCAGGTGCGCGGACTGCGGAACGGCACACCGGCGCGCCGCGAGGGCGGCGCAGTGTCGAGGGCGATAGCAGGCAGCGTGCCAAGGCGCGAAAGTCGCGTGGTACAAGGGTTTCAGCGGTTTTCAAGGGATGTCGGCAGGCGAAGCGGCGCCTATCGCGGCGGGCGCTGAGCGGAAATCCGCCGACGCACAAGAGGTGCCGTGGCGTGGGCTCGGTGCGCAATTCAGCCAATCGCGGACGGAGTCGGTATCCGCCGGCACGGTCTACCGCTGGCGGAACAGATCCCCCGGCGTGAAGCCGAACAGCCCCTTGAACGACGCGATATACGCCGAGGTCGAGTCATACCCGCAATCCAGCGCCGCCGCTGTCACGCTGTCGCCCGCCTCGAGCGAGCCGAGGGAGGCAAGCAGTCGCTGGCGCTGGCGCCACAGGCGGAAGGTCATCCCGGTCTCACGCTGGAACAGCCGCGACAGGGTCTTCTCCGAGGTGCCGATGCGCTGCGCCCAGTCGCCCAGGGTGTGGCTGTCGGTGGGGTGGTCGATCAGTGTCTGGCACAACTGCAGCAGCCGGCCCTCCTGTGGCATCGGCAGGGAGAAGGCGACTTCCGGCAGGTCGCGCAACTGGTCCAGCAGCACTTCCACCAGCCGCGATTCGGCGCTGTCGCCCTGTGGATAATCCACCGGCAGCTCGCAGAAGCTCTTGATCAGCTCGCGCGCCAGCGGCGTCACCTCCAGTACCCGGCAGCGGTCCGGCGCCCACCGGCAGGCGTCGTCGCGGATGTACAGGCTGCGCATTTCCGCCTGGGTCGAGGTCACCACTTCATGGTCGAGAAAGGCCGGAATCCAGATCGCCCGCTGTGGCGGCGCGAAGAAACTGCCTTCGGCCGTATGCACACCCAGCACCCCGGTGATGGCGTAGGACAACTGCACCCAGGCGTGATGGTGCCTGCTGGTCCAGGAACCCGCGCGCAAACGCTCGGCGCGCGCATAGACCGGCCGCGGCAGGCGGTCGAGCACCGGGATCAGGCGTTGCAGTTCGGGAGCTTGTCCTTTCATCGGCATAGCGTTGGAAAATATCGCTGGAAAATCGAAGTCTGGCAGGCCGCCCCGTCCATCTCAAGCCGGATCAGAGCCGTTGCCGACGTGAACGGCGGCGTTCGAGCCCTGAAGGAAGCATCCGACAGCTCGACCGCCGGGCGGTCCGAGACACTCTGACAGGTGTGGTGAAGGCCCGTGTCTGGCATTATCCGCGCCCGGAAAAACGCGTGGTGTGTTCCGACGGCTGTTGTGTAGATTTCCCACAAGGTGGTTGTATACACAATTTGTGTTGATTCGTTTCAACACAGCTTTGTCATGTATCCAATCCTCTGGCCGGAGATCGCTATTGCAGTGCCTCCTGGTGGGGCTGATGCCCTCCAAACAGGCGAAGTTGTCCTGTGAGTCAGGAAATGGCCCGTCCCGTGCACCTGCGTCTTCCCTGCCAAAGGAGCGGACCTGAAGGGGTTCGTCATAAAAGTGGAACATCTGGTCAGGATTGGCGCCAATCTTGCTTTCCTCGCCAGGCCTGACCGACCGGACAGGTTCCACCGACAATTAAAAACGCAACACGACTGCACTGATTAGGAGCAACGCATGACTCGCACTCTCGCATCCCTGCTGCTCGCCGGCGGGCTGCTCGCGGCCGGGCAGGCCATGGCTGGCGGTGAAGACCTGACCCCGGCGCCGGCTTCCAACGACGGCCCGCTGATCTGGCACAACGAAAGCCTGACCTACCTGTGGGGCAAGAACTTCAAGGTAGACCCGCCGATCCAGCAGACCTTCACCTTCGAGAGCGCGAGCGCCTGGACCTGGGGCGACATCTGGTTCTTCGTCGACCAGATCAACTACAACGGCAAGGAAAGCGCCACCAACGGCAAGAACACCTACTACGGTGAGTTCAGCCCGCGCCTGTCGTTTGGCAAGATCACCGGCACCGACCTGTCCTTCGGCCCGGTCAAGGACGTGCTGCTGGCGACCACCTACGAGTTCGGCGAAGGCGACGTCGAGTCCTACCTGGTCGGTCCGGGCTTCGACCTGGCGCTGCCGGGCTTCGACTACTTCCAGCTGAACTTCTACTACCGCAAGCCTGATGGCAACCGCGTGCCGTCCGGCGCCTGGCAGATCACCCCGGCCTGGGCCATGACCTTCCCGGTGGGCAACTCCGACATCCTGTTCGACGGCTTCATGGACTGGGTCGTGAACAACAAGGACGCCAGCTCCAGCCACCGCAACCAGTCGGACTACCACGCCAACCTCCACTTCAACCCGCAGCTGAAGTACGACCTGGGCAAGTCCCTGGGCTACGAAGCCAAGCACCTGTACGTGGGTATCGAGTACGACTACTGGTCCGACAAGTACGGCATCAAGGATTCGCAGTACTTCACCACCGACCAGAACACCGTCAGCGCGCTGGTCAAGTACCACTTCTGATGTTCCCCTCCGACCCCGCCGCTTGGCGGGGTCGGTCTTTTCAGGCTTCTTACGGAAGTTTCGTGAGCCTGCAGCAACATCCTCGAATCTTTCGGAAATTGCCGACAGGCCATCCGGCTCACGGCCCATTGGTCGAGTTCGCGCCAACCTCTAGCTTTGCATCTCTTTTGCTTCACCTTAGGAGATGTGAGCCATGAAGAAACTGTTGATCGCGGCCATCGCCGCGAGCCTGGGCGCCCCTGTGCTGGCGGCGCCCCTCGGGCACCCCAGTATTCCGCCGACCGAAGTCCATGATGAAACCCATGCGGGTGGCTTCTACCAGGACGTCATCACCCGTTCCCGGCCGGCGCCCGTGAAAGAGGAGCCGAAAGAGGAACAGAAGGCCGTGGTCGCCGCCAACGATTGCGCGCCGCTGTGGGGCGGCGCTACGAAGGAGCAGAAGGATCAGGCGCAAGCCGCGAACGGAGCCGAGCAGGGTGACAAGGACCGCGCCGGCGCGATCATTCCGCTGCCGCCGACCTGCTCTGGCATGGGCCTGGCCACGCCGCTGTACGGCCAGTTGACCGTCGGTGAAGCCGTCGGCATCGGCGCCGCCGTTGTGGCCATTGGCGCTGCCATCGGCAACCACGGTGGTGGCGGCGGCCACCACAGCTCCGGCACCACCGGCACCACCAAGTGATGCCAGGCCCCCGGCTCTTTCCCGGGGGCTGCAGTGACCCGGGCGGGAGCCGGATCGCCTGGCGATCCCGGTTCCTGCCCTTTTTCACGCCTTGCGCTTGAATCCCGCCACCCGCCTGGGTTATCCATGCAGCGCCCCCGCTCAATGCACGGACATCCCGCATGACCCTCCAGGTACCCGCCCATACCGCGCCCAACGGCGAAAAGCCCGCCGGCCGCATTCGCCAGAAGAACGAGGAAGCCATCCTCGCCGCCGCCGAGGAGGAGTTCGCCCGCCACGGCTTCAAGGGCACCAGCATGAACACCATCGCCCAGCGCGTCGGCCTGCCCAAGGCCAACCTGCATTACTACTTCAGCAACAAGCTGGGGCTGTACGTGGCGGTGCTGAGCAACATCCTCGAACTGTGGGACAGCACCTTCAACCACCTCACCGTGGACGATGACCCGGCCGTCGCGTTGGCCACCTACATCCGCGCCAAGATGGAATTCTCCCGCCGTTACCCGCAGGCCTCGCGGGTATTCGCCATGGAGATCATCAGCGGCGGCGAATGCCTCTCCGAGCACTTCAGCCAGGACTACCGTACCTGGTTTGCCGGCCGTGCCGCGGTGTTCCAGGCCTGGATCGATGCCGGCAAGATGGACGCCGTGGACCCGGTGAACCTGATCTTCCTGATCTGGAGCAGCACCCAGCACTACGCGGACTTCGCCACCCAGATCGGCTTCGTCACCGGCCGCAAGCGCCTGTCCAGGCAGGACTTCAGTGATGCCAGCGACAACCTCATCCGTATCATCCTCAAGGGTTGCGGGCTGACGCCGCCGGCCTCGGCATGAGTTTCACCCTCGCCGGCCCCGCGGTTTACGAGGAAGACATCCGCAAGAGCCGCTTCCACTGCGTCGCCGCCCCCATTGCCAGTGAGGCCGAGGCCCAGGCGTTCCTTGCCGCCCATCGCGACCCCAGCGCCGGGCACAACTGCTGGGCCTGGAAGCTGGGCAACCAGTACCGCTTCAGCGACGACGGCGAGCCCGGTGGCACCGCCGGCCGGCCCATGCTGGTCGCCATCGAAGGTCAGGACATGGACCGCGTGGTGGTCTTGGTCAGCCGCTGGTTCGGTGGCATCAAGCTCGGCACCGGCGGCCTGGCCCGCGCCTACGGTGGCTGCGCGGCGAAATGCCTGCAGGACGCCGAGCGGATCGAACTGGTGCCCAGCAGCCGGCTGGCATTCGACTGCAGCTTCGCCGAGCACGCGCTGTTCAAGGCGCGGGTGCTGGCGCTCGGGGCCAGCGTCGAAGACGAAGCCTTTGGCACGGAAGGCGTGCGCATGACGCTGAACCTGCCGACCACCCAGGTCGAGCCGCTGCAGAAGTTGCTGGGCGACCTCAGCCGTGGTCGCGTGCAGGCGCAGTTGCTGGACGCCTGATTCTTCTCCCCAAACACCGTGGAACCACCTGTGGATAACCTGTGGCAGGACCTCTGCTGCCCACGAACTCCGCAGCCTTCAGCGCTTCGCTTGTTTTTTGATCAATTGCTCTCGGGCCTGTTGAGCAAAATATGAACAAGCTGTGGAAAAGGTGTGGGTGAAATACCCCCTGAATGTCGTCAGACGCCACTTCTGACCACTCGGTGAATTATTCATTGGATTGATGCAGGGCTTGCAGGGCCTGGGCTCGGGCTTTTTGACGGATTCGCGGGCGGCGTCCGGAGGGTTGGGGGCAAGTCTCTGGACAATCTGTGGGCAACTTGTGGGCAAGGTGTCTCGCCGGCGAGACACTTCGTGCGCTCAGCGGTCGTCATCACCCGCCGGCCGTAGCGAAAAGCCTGCCGCTTCGCCTGGAAAATCTGTGGATAACGCTGGGGAAAAGGCGCCGGCGCAAGGCCGGCGCCAAGGCTTCTCAAAGGCGGAATTGCGCCATCTGCCGCGCCAGGTCATCGGCCAGGTTGCGCAGCTCGCGGCATTGCTCGCGGCCGTGCTGAACTTCGCGGGTGGTGGCGTGGGCGAGGTCGGCGATGCCCTGCACGTTGCGGTTGATCTCCTCGGTCACCGCCGACTGTTCCTCGGTGGCCGTGGCGACCTGGTGGTTGATGTCGCTGATGCGCTCCACCTGGTCGGCGATGGCGCCCAGCGAGGCGCCGGCCTGTTCGCTGGCGGCCAGGCTCTGCCCGGTGGTCTGCTGGCTGGACTGCATCGAGCGGACCGCGGCCTCCGCGCCGCCCTTCAGGCGCTGGATGATCGTGAGGATTTCATCGGTCGAGCCCTGGGTGCGGCTGGCCAGCGTGCGTACCTCATCGGCCACCACGGCGAAGCCACGGCCCAGTTCGCCGGCGCGCGCCGCCTCGATGGCGGCGTTGAGGGCGAGCAGGTTAGTCTGCTCGGAAACGCCACGGATCACCGCCAGCACCTGGTCGATGCTCGCCACCTGGCCGGCCAGTTCGCCCACGGCACCGGCCGCTTCGCCGATCTCCCCGGACATGCGCTGGCCGACCTGCAGTGAGCCGCCGACTACGCGCCGTGCTTCGCCGGCTTCCTCACGCGCCTGCTGCGAGGCGCTGGCGGCCTGCTCGGCGTTACGGGCGATTTCCTGCACGGTGCTGCCCATTTCGTTCACCGCCGTGGCGACCATGTCGGTCATTTCCTGTTGGCGACCGGCGCGGTCGGCGGTGTTGTCCACCACTTGCGCCACTTCACCAACGGTGTGCCGCAGTTGCTGGCTGGTGCCGAGCACGGCGCCGATCAGCGCGCGTTGGCCCTCGAGGAAACGATTGAAGCCACGGGCCAGGTCGCCCAGTTCATCCGCACGGCTGTCGTCCAGGCGGCGGGTGAGATCACCACCGCCACCGCCGATCTCCAGCAACGCACGGGTGACCTGGCGGATCGGTCGGGCCAGGCTGCGCGCCATCAGCACCACCAGCGCCAGGCAGAGCAGGGCCACCACGGCGCCGGCGAGGCCGGAGAAGGCCAGCGCCTCGCGGGCGTCGGCGTAGATCTCCGCTTCCGGCACTTCGCTCACCAGGGTCCAGCCCAGGTCATGTAGCGGTAGGCTGGCGGCCAGGTAGTCCTCGCCGTCGCGCTCGAAGCGGGCGCTGTGGAAGCCCTGCTGGCCGAGCAGCGCGCTTGCGGCGCTGGCGCCGATCAGGTCGCCGAGGCTGCGCTCCTTGGGCAGCGAGGCGTCGGGATGGATCTGCACCTGGCCGTCGTTCTTCACCAGGTACACGCGCCCTGACCGGCCGAAGCGGAAATCGCGGATCAGCGTCGACAGCTCGCGCATCTCCAGGCCCAGCCCGGCGATGCCCAGCAGCTTGCCGTCGCGTTCCACGCGCTGGTCGATGAACAGCGCCAGTTCGCCGGTGCTGCCATCGGTGTCGATGTTCCACATGCGCGGCTTGCCGCTGTCGATGAACTGGAAGTACCAGCTGTCCTTCGGCTCGCTGCGGCTCAGCGTGCGCTCCTTGCCCTTGTCGCTGTAGTAGGCGCCGCTGGCGTTGGAGGTGATCAGCGCCGAGAAGGCCTTCTGGGAGGCGCGGATGCCGCCCAGGTAGCGGGTGAATTCGGCCAGCTTCTCCGGGCTTTCGCCGGCGGCCAGCCAGTCCTGCACCAGGGTGTTGTCGGCGATGCCGGCCGCTGCGGTGATGGGGCCGGTGAGACGTTTCTCGAAGTCGTTGGCGATGGCCTGGATGCTCGCCGGCAGCGCCTGTTCGAGCAGGTAACGCTCGCTCAGGCGATTGACCAGCACGGCATACAGGCCGAGGACGATGAGCAGGCTGATGAGCAGGGCGGCGCCCATGCTGAGGATGAGCTGGGTCTGGATACTTCGCAGGCGCATGTTCTTGTTTTCCTCCGAACGCACAACGAAACACCCGCCAGTGGCGGGCGAAGAGACGGGGTCGTTGAATGTATCGGCGGAGCCGGGAAAAACTGTTGTCCCGTTGGTCAGGTTTTTGCGTTTTCCGGCAGATCGCTGCACGAACCTTCGCTGCAGAGCGCGGCCCACTCCACGCCTTCGCGGGTCTGCCGGGCGGGGGCGTCCTGGTGATAGCGGGCGATGACCTGGGCGGCCACCGAGATGGCCACTTCCAGCGGGCGCTTGCCGGGGACTTCGGAGAGACCGATTGGGCAATGCATCTGCGCAATCAGCTCCTGTGGATAACCATGCTGTTCCAGCCTCATCTGGAAGCGCCGGGCCTTGGTGCGCGAGCCGATCATGCCGAGGAAGCCGGCGTCGCCGCGCTTTAGCACCGCCTCGGCGATGGCGTAGTCCAGCGGATGGTTGTGGGTCATGACCAGGAAGTAGCTGCCCGGCGGCGCTTCATGCACGGCATCTTCCGGCTCCTCCAGCAGGCGCATGCGCACGCCCTCGGGAACGGTCTGGGGAAACTCAGCCGCCCGGCTGTCCACCCACTCCAGGCGCAGCGGCAGCCCCGCCAGCAGCGGCGCCAGCGCACGGCCTACGTGGCCGGCGCCGAACAGCACCACCTGCGGTCCGCGCGCGGCAAAGCATTCGAACAGCAGGCTGGCGCGCCCGCCGCAGCATTGGCCCAGCCGCGCGCCGAGGGGGAAGTGCTCCAGTGCCTGGCTGTCCTTGCCGGCCAGCAGCAGCTGGCGCGCGTGCTCGATGGCGGCGAACTCCAGATGGCCGCCACCGATGGTGTCGAAGGCTTCCCCTGCAGTGACCAGCATCTTGCTGCCCGATTCGCGGGGCGTGGAGCCCTGCACGCCGATCACCGTGATCAGCACGTAGGGCTCGGCGCTGTCGCGCAGGCGGGCGATGGCGTCCATCCAGGTAGTGGTCATGGTTTCAGCTCCTGTGCCGACGACTTGCCCTCTCCCCAGCCCTCTCCCTGAAGGGAGAGGGAGCCGTCCTCTGCCTGTACTGAGCGCGGCAGGTCGTCGGGGACAATGGCCACCGGTTGGCGGCGCGATTGCGCCTCGCACCTATCCGTCCCCTCTCCCGCTTGCGGGAGAGGGTTAGGGAGAGGGGGCTCTTGCTGAGACTGGCGCATCGCCTCACAAGCCCAGAGCACCCGCTCCGGCGTCGCCGGCGTATCCAGGTCGGGGCTCAGGCGGTAATCGGCGAGGCTGGCGATGGCGTCGCGCAGCGCTGACCACACTGAGATCGCCAGCATGAACGGCGGCTCGCCCACGGCCTTGGACAGGTACACGCTGTCTTCCTCGTTGGGACGCTCGAACAGTGCCACGCGGAAGTCTTCCGGTGCGTCGCTCACCGCCGGGATCTTGTAGGTCGCCGGCCCCACGGTGAGCAGCTTGCCTGTGTCGTCCCAGCGCAGCTCCTCGGTGGTCAGCCAGCCCATGCCCTGGACGAATCCACCCTCGATCTGGCCGATGTCGATGGCCGGGTTCACGCTGCGGCCGACGTCGTGGAGGATGTCCACCCGAGGCACGCGGTACTCGCCGGTCAGCGTGTCCACTTCCACCTCGGACACTGCCGCGCCATAGGCGAAGTAGAAAAACGGATGGCCCTGGCCCTTCTCGCGGTCGTAGAAGATCTTCGGCGTGCGGTAGAAGCCGGTGGCGGAGAGCTGGATGCGCGCGAAGTAGGCCGCCTGGATGACTTCGGTGAAGCCCAGGTGCTGCGCCCCGACGGTCACGCCGCCGTGCTCGAAACGTATCTCCTGCGGCTTCACCCCATCGCGCTCAGCAAGGAAGTCGATCAGGCGCTTCTTCAGCGTGCGCGCGGCATCGCGGGCGGCCATGCCATTCAGGTCGGTGCCGCTGGAGGCGGCGGTGGGTGAGGTGTTGGGCACCTTGTCGGTGCGCGTGGCGGTGATCACCACGCGCTCCAGCGGCACCTGGAACTCCTCGGCGACGAGCTGCGCGACCTTGGTGTTCAGGCCCTGGCCCATCTCGGTGCCGCCATGGTTCAGCTGGATGCTGCCGTCGGTGTAGAGGTGGACCAGCGCGCCCGCCTGGTTGAGGTGCTGCGCGGTGAAGGAGATGCCGAACTTCACTGGCGTCAGCGCCAGGCCCTTCTTCAGTGCCGGGCTCTGCGCATTGAACGCGTGGATCGCCGAGCGGCGCGCGGCATAGTCGCTGCTCTGCTCCAGCCGCGCGATCAGTTCGCCCAGCAGGTTGTGCTCGACCTTCTGGTGGTAGGGCGTCAGCTCCCTGCCCATTCCGCCGTAAAGGTTGAGCTTGCGCACCTCCAGCGGGTCCTTGCCCACCGCGCGGGCGATGTCGTCCATGGCGCGCTCGATGATCATCATCCCCTGCGGCCCGCCGAAGCCGCGGAAGGCGGTGTGCGAGACGATGTTGGTGAAACTGCGGTAGCCGGAGATGGCGACGTCGGGGATGAAGTAGGCGTTGTCGGCATGGAACATCGCGCGGTCGACGATGGCGTCGGAGAGGTCCGGCGAATGCCCGCAGTCGCCCACCAGGTCGAGTTGCGCGGCGAGCAGCCGGCCGCCGTCGTCGAAGCCGATGCGGTAGCGGTTGTGGAACGGGTGGCGCTTGCCGGTCAGGCGCATGTCCTCGGCGCGCGGCAGGCGCAGCTTGACCGCGCGGCCGGTCTTGTTCGCCAGCAGCGCGGCGAGGCAGGCGAAGGGCGCGGCCTGGGTTTCCTTGCCGCCGAAACCACCGCCCATGCGCCGCACTTCCACTGTGACCTTGGCCAGTGGGATGGCCAGCACTTCGGCTACCAGCTTCTGCACTTCGCTCGGGTGCTGGCTGGAGGTGTGCACCAGCATGCCGCCGTCGTCGCCGGGCAGGGCGAGCGAGGCCTGGCCCTCGAGGTAGAAATGCTCCTGGCCGCCGATGACCTGGCGGGCTTCCAGCACCTGCGGAGCGTTTTCCAGCGCTGCCTGCGCATCGCCCCGGCGCATGTGGTGCGGCGGGCGCACGAAGCGTTCCTCGGCCTTGGCCCGCAGCGGGTCGATCAGCGGATCCTCCTTCGCGTATTCGACTTTCGCCAGACGCACTGCCCGACGCGCCTGGATCAGGCTTTGCGCGGCAACCGCGAACAGCGCCTGGCCGTGGTACTTCACCCGCTCGCCCGCCAACAGCGGGTCGCCGGGGAACACCGGGCCGATGTCGGTGTGGCCGGGTACGTCGTCCAGGGTCAGTACGGCCGCCACGCCGGGCGCGTTGCGCACGGCGTCGAGGTCAAGGGAGAGCACGGCACCGCAGGCGATTTCAGTCAGGCCGACGGCGGCGTGCAGCAGGTCGCGCGGCTCCTTCAGGTCGTCCACATAGCGCGCGGCGCCGCTCACGTGCAGCGTGGCGCTGTCGTGCTCGCGGGGTTCGCCCGCGCTGTGGATGGCGACCGTGACGCCGTTGCTGGCCAGCGGTGGCAGGCTACGCATGGCGCACCTCCGCAGGGCTTTGGGTCCATTCCAGTAGTGCGCGCTGTAACAGGTTCTGTGCCACCTTCAGCCGATAGGCGGCGCTGGCGCGCAGGTCGTCGATGGGCTGGAAATCCTGCGGGATCGCCGCTTGTGCGACGGCCATGGCGGCGGGGTCGAAGGGCCTGCCGCGCAGGGCTGCTTCGGTCTTTGCGCCGCGCAAGGGGGTAGCCGCCATGCCGCCGCAGGCAAGGCGCACGTCAGTGACGATGCCGGCATCGTCGAAGTCCAGGCGCAGGGCCAGGCAGACGGCGGAAATATCGTCGTCGCGGCGTTTGGAAATCTTGTCGACGCGGAACCGCTGGTTGCCGCGCAGGTGCGGAATCAGCAGCGCTTCGATGTACTCGCCGGGTTGCAGGAGTGTCTGCCGGTAGCCGGTGAAGAAGCCGTCGATGGCGACCTCGCGCACAGCTCCCTCCTTGCGCAGGCGCAGCCGGGCATCCAGTGCCAGCAGCACCGGTGGCATGTCGCCGATGGGCGAGGCGTTGGCGACATTGCCGCCCAGCGTGCCGCGCTGGCGAATCTGCAGCGAGCCCAGGCGTTCCAGCAGGGCGGCGACCCCGGGGAATTCCTCCAGGGCTTCGAGGCAGTCGGCGTAGGTCCGCGCCGCACCAATCAGCAGGTGCTCAGGGTGGACTTCAAGGCGCTGCAGTTCGCTCACCCGGTCGAGGTGGATCAGCGCCGGGAAGGTCTTCAGGTTCTGCGTGGCTTCCAGCGCCAGGTCGGTGCCGCCGGCGATCAGTCGTGCCTGCGGATGGCGTTGCAGCAGTTCGTCGAGTTCATCCAGCGAGGTTGGCAGCCAGGCCTGCGCTTCACCTTCGCGCAGGCTTGCGCCTGTGGATATCTCCCGAAGACGGGCGACGGTGAAGGCGGTGTTCTGGGCGAAGCGGTCGTGGCAGGGCTGCCCGGCGATCTGCGCAGCGGCGTCGAGAATCGGCCGGTAGCCGGTGCAGCGGCAGAGGTTGCCGGAGAGCGCGGTCAGTGCCGTCTCGCGGTCGTGCGGTGGCGGTGCGTGGCGCCAGGCGAACAGCGACATGACGATGCCCGGCGTGCAGAAGCCGCACTGTGAGCCGTGGCAGTCCACCATCGCCTGTTGCACCGGGTGCAGCGCGCCGGGTTCGCCAAGGTGCTCCACGGTCAGCACCTGGCGCCCGTGAACCGCACCCAGCAGCGTGATGCAGGCGTTCACCGCGCGATAGCGCAGCGCTTCGCCTTCAGGCTCGGCGAGCACCACGGTGCAGGCGCCGCAGTCACCCGAGGCGCAGCCCTCCTTGGTGCCGGTGCGCGCGCGGTGGATGCGCAGGTAGTCGAGCAGGCTGGTCTCGGGCGCGAAGCCGTCGGCCTGGACCGTTTCGTCGCCGAGCAGGAACTGGATCATCGGGAGTCCTCGTCGTCATGCGTGCGGCCGCGCCGCGTCGCGAAGGCTGTCCGTAAGCTCGAGAGCCGCGTGCGAAGGGCTCTCAGGCACAAGCATAGGCTCGCGGGCAGGCTTGACCAGTGGGGCAGGAAAACCGCTTCGCTCGAAAAGCTTCGAAGCACCGTACGTCGCGACTGGCGTTGTCCTCGCGGCGCTTTCGGGCGAAGGTGAGTTGACCATTGCAGAGGGAAAACGCTGATAACGGCCGGGCCAGACGCTTTGCGTCACGACTCCGGGCGTAGGACGCTACTATTCGCCTGATAGGAAACTTCTTCCTTTTATAGTTCTCTCCATAGAGAGACTCAATTTTCGTGATGCCCTAAATCAATGGGCATTCATTGTCATCAGGCGATAATCTTGCCCCTGTCGAATTTCAACCGATCGACCACTCGATTAAACGACAACTCTCTACGAGGAATTGCCTAATGAATCTGATCAACACCGCCGTTCAACCGTTCAAGGTCAACGCTTTCCACAATGGCAAGTTCATCGAAGTCACCGAGCAGTCCCTGAAGGGCAAGTGGTCCGTTCTGATCTTCATGCCGGCAGCTTTCACCTTCAACTGCCCGACCGAGATCGAAGACGCTGCCAACAACTACGCCGCCTTCCGTGAAGCAGGTACCGAGGTCTACATCGTGACCACCGATACCCACTTCTCCCACAAGGTGTGGCATGAGACTTCCCCGGCCGTTGGCAAAGCCCAGTTCCCGCTGATCGGCGACCCGACCCACCAGCTGACCAACGCCTTCGGCGTACACATCCCGGAAGAAGGCCTGGCGCTGCGCGGCACCTTCGTGATCAACCCGGAAGGCATCATCAAGACCGTCGAAATCCACTCCAACGAGATCGCTCGTGACGTCGGCGAAACCCTGCGCAAGCTGAAAGCTGCCCAGTACACCGCCGCTCACCCGGGTGAAGTCTGCCCGGCCAAGTGGAAAGAAGGCGAGAAGACTCTGGCTCCGTCCCTGGACCTGGTCGGCAAGATCTAAGAACGATCGGGAAGCGGTTGCGCGGCGGCTCCCGCCACGCAACCACCGGGCGTCCGCCCACGAAAGCTTCCCGAGCCGTTTGGCAACACCCCGAGGATGCCTACCGGCATCCTCCCTACCCAAGCCAAAAGCGTGCGTAGGGTGGGCTGAAAAGCCCGCCGGGGAACCCCTTTGCTCAGATTCCGAGGATTTGAATCATGTTGGACGCCACGCTTAAAACCCAGTTGAAGGCCTACCTGGAAAAGGTCCAGCAGCCGTTCGAGATCGTCGCGTCCCTCGATGACAGCGACAAGTCCCGCGAAATGAGCGAGCTGCTGCACGAAATCGTCGGCCTGACCGACAAGATCACCCTGCGTGAAGATGGTCGCGACGAACGCGTGCCGTCCTTCTCGCTGAACCGCCCGGGGGCGAACATCGGCCTGGCTTTCGCCGGCATCCCCATGGGCCACGAATTCACCTCCCTGGTGCTGGCGCTGCTGCAGGTCGGCGGCCACCCGTCCAAGCTCGAAGCCGAAGTGATCGAGCAGATCAAGGGCATCCAGGGTTCGTTCGTGTTCGAAACCTACTTCTCGCTGTCCTGCCAGAACTGCCCGGACGTGGTCCAGGCGCTGAACCTGATGGCCGTGCTCAACCCGAACATCCGCCACGTCGCCATCGACGGCGCGTTGTTCCAGGAAGAAGTCGAGCGCCGCCAGGTGATGGCTGTCCCGAGCATCTACCTCAACGGTGAAGTGTTCGGCCAGGGCCGCATGGGCGTGGAAGAAATCCTCGCCAAGATCGACACCGGCGCCGCTGCCCGCGAAGCCGAGAAGCTGTCGGCGAAGGAAGCGTTCGACGTACTGGTCGTCGGCGGTGGCCCGGCTGGCGCTGCGGCGGCCATCTACGCCGCTCGTAAAGGCATCCGTACCGGCGTCGCGGCAGAGCGCTTCGGCGGCCAGGTGCTGGACACCATGGCGATCGAGAACTTCATCTCGGTGACCGAGACCGAAGGCCCGAAACTGGCTCGTCAGCTGGAAGAACACGTCAAGCACTACGACGTCGACATCATGAACCTGCAGCGCGCCAGCGCGCTGATTCCGGCGAAGACCGCCGGCGGCCTGCACGAAGTGCAGTTCGAGGGCGGCGGCAGCCTGAAGGCCAAGTCGCTGATCCTGGCCACCGGCGCCCGCTGGCGCGAAATGGGCGTGCCGGGCGAGAAGGAGTACAAGGCCAAGGGAGTGTGCTTCTGCCCGCACTGCGACGGTCCGCTGTTCAAGGGCAAGCGCGTGGCGGTGATCGGCGGCGGCAACTCCGGCGTTGAAGCGGCCATCGACCTGGCCGGCATCGTGTCCCACGTGACCCTGCTGGAGTTCGACAGCAAGCTGCGCGCCGATGCCGTGCTGCAACGCAAGCTGTTCAGCCTGCCGAACGTTGACGTGATCACCAGCGCGCTGACCAGCGAAGTGAAAGGCGATGGCCAGAAGGTCACCGGCCTGGTCTACAAGGACCGCAACTCGGAAGAGTTCAAGTCCGTCGAACTGGAAGGCATCTTCGTGCAGATCGGCCTGCTGCCCAACAGCGAATGGCTCAAGGGCACCATCGAGCTGACCCCGCGTGGCGAGATCATCGTCGACGCTCGCGGTGAAACCTCGCTGCCGGGCATCTTCGCCGCCGGTGACGTGACCACCGTACCGTACAAGCAGATCGTGATCGCGGTCGGCGAAGGCGCCAAGGCGTCGCTCTCCGCCTTCGACCACCTGATCCGCTCCTCCGCGCCAGCCTGATGACCTCGCGCTAGAGAAAGAAACGCCCGATTCACGTGAGTGAACCGGGCGTTTTCTTTTGGATGATATTTACCTGCTGGTCCTGACGCGCGGGGTTAGCACCCTCTCCCTGAAGGGAGAGGGGACTGTCCGGCAGACGCGGAGATCTCTGCGCCCTCCGGCTGACTTCGAAAAGTATCGATGCAGAGGACGGCTCCCTCTTCCTTCAGGGAGAGGGCGGGGGAGAGGGCCAGCCTCGCTCCGAATCTTCAGAGAATCGGCGATACCAGCCGCGCCACGCGCATCCCCAGTTGCTGCAGGCGATGCACGCGCTTGCGGTCGTCCAGGGTCATCTCCACCGACTGCGCAAAGTCCTCTTCCAGCATGCTCTCCACGTCGCGGGCGAAGCCTTCGTCGACGGTGATCACCATGATCTCGAAGTTCAGGCGGAAGGAGCGGTTGTCCAGGTTGGCGCTGCCTACGGCGGCACTGTCGTGATCGATCAGCACCACTTTCTGGTGCAGGAACCCCGGCTGGTAGCGAAACACCCGCACGCCGGCGCGCACGGCGTCCAGCGCGTACAGGCTGGAGGCGGCGTAGACCGTCTTGTGGTCCGGCCGGGAGGGCAACAGGATGCGCACGTCCACGCCACGCAGCACCGCCAGACGCAGGGCGGCGGCGACGGCTTCGTCCGGGACGAAGTACGGCGTGGTGATCCACACCCGCTCCACCGCCGCATTGATCGATTCGACGAAGAACAGCGAGCAGGTTTCCTGGGTGTCCGCCGGGCCGCTGGGCACCACCTGGCAGAGCATCCCGGCGTCGTCGTAGCCGTCGGGCAGGATCAGCGTCGGCAGAGTATGGGTGGCCCAGAACCAGTCCTCGGCGAAGCACTCCTGCAGACACGCCACCGCCGGCCCGTGCAGTTCGATGTGGGTGTCGCGCCAGGGCGCCAGTGGGGGTTTCTCACCCAGGTATTCGACGCCGACGTTGTGCCCGCCGACGAAGCCGCGCACGCCGTCGACCACCACGATCTTGCGGTGGTTGCGAAAGTTCACCTGGAAGCGGTTGATCATCCCGCTGCCGGTGCTGAACGCGTGCACCTGCACGCCGCCCTGGCGCAGGCGCTCGATGTAGCGACGCGACAGGGCATGGCTGCCTATGCCGTCATACAGCAGGAACACGTCCACACCGTTGGCCGCGCGCTCCAGCAGCAGTTGCGCGAGGCGCTGGCCGAGGGCGTCGTCGCGGATGATGAAGAACTGCACCAGGATGACTTTCTGCGCGCTGGAAATGGCCTCGAACATCGCATCGAAGGAGGCCTTGCCGTTCACCAGCAGGCGCACCTTGTTGTTGGCCAGCGTCGGCATGCGCGCCAGGCCGACCATCGCCTTGAGCGACTTGTAGGCGTGGTACTGGCGGGCGGCGAGGGCCTCTTCCACCCAGGGGCGCCAGTCCAGTTCGGCGGCGGCCACGTGCATTTCCTCGTTGGCCTGCCGGCGTGCGCCGATGTAGGCGTCGAAGCGGCTGCGGCCGAAGACGAGGTAGGGCACCAGGGTCAGCAGCGGCATGAACACCAGCGACGTCGCCCAGGCGATGGCGCCCTGCGCAGTGCGCACGCTGAGCACGGCGTGGACCGCGGCGATGATCCCCAGCAGCTGGATGACGACCAGGAAGTGGGCGATGTAGGTGGTGTACTGCATGGGCGCGCGATCGGTTCCTTGTGGTCGGCGGTGTGTCTGAGCCTAGTTGACTCCCGGCGGCTGCGGCCAGCGGCTGACGGGGCCGCGCCAGTGTTCGTAGGTCTTGCCCAGGCGCAGCACAGCTATATCGGCGAAGCGCGGGCCGACGATCTGCAGGCCGATGGGCATGCCGGCGCTGGTGAAGCCGCAGTTGATTGAGAGTGCCGGTTGCTCGGACATGTTCCACGGCACGGTGAAGCCGATGTGCTCGAAGGGCAGCGCCGGGTCGTTGGTGGGTGACGCCCACTCGGCCGGGAAGGCTGAGACCTGGTTGGTCGGCGAGAGCAGGAAGTCTACTTCGTGGAATTGCTCGGCGGCCCGTCGACGCATGTCGAAAGTGCGGTTGTAGCCGCGCACCGCGTCGGCTCCGCTGACCGAGGCGCCGCCCTCGGCCCACTGGTAGATGTAGGGCAGCACCTTGGCCTGGCGTTCGCGCGGCAGGTTTTCCAGCTCGGCCCACAGGCGCGCGCGCCAGAACTTGTCGAGCCCATCGAGCAGTTCGCGGTCGAGGATCGGCTGCACTTCGACGATCTCCGCGCCAGCGTTGGCGAAGCGCTGCGCGACCGCCTCGACGGCGGCGCGGACTTCCGCGTCCGGCTGCAGGCCGCAGCCGGGGGCGAGCTGCAGGCCGATACGCAGGCCCTGCACGTCCAGCGGCTCGATGTGCCAGTCCAGGTCCGCCGGCGGCAGCGACGTGGCGTCACGCCAGTCCGGGCGGGTGAGGTGCTTCATCATCAGCGCCGCATCGTCCAGCGTGCGGGTCATCGGCCCGGCGCAGCGCCCGGTGTAGTACGGGTCGATGGGAATGCGCCCGAAGCTCGGCTTGAAGCCGACCAGGCCACACCAGCCCGCCGGCAGGCGCACCGAACCGCCGATGTCGGTGCCGATGTGCAGCGGCCCGTAGCCGGCGGCGGCCGCCGAGGCGGCGCCGGCGCTGGAGCCGCCGGGGTTCATGCGCAGATCCCAGGGGTTGCGCGCCAGTTCGTGGAAGCTGGAAAGCCCGGAGGAGAGCATGCCGAAGTCCGGCACCGTGGTTTTGCCCAGCAGGATCGCACCGGCCTCGAACATCCGCGCGGCAGGCGGTGCGTCGCCGGTTGAAGGTTGCAGCAGGGTGGCGGCGCTGCCCTGGGGAATCGGGTCGCCACGGGTGGCGATCAGCTCCTTGATGGTCACCGGCACGCCATCCAGTTCGCCGCAGGGCGCGCAGCGGATCCAGCGCGCCTCGGAGCGCCGCGCCTGCTCCATCGCCCGCTGCGGATCGAAGGCGAAGAGCGCGCAGAGTTGCGGCTCCCAGCGGTCGATGTGAGCGATCAGATGCTCCAGGTACTCGACGGGGGATAGCTGGTGCGAGCGGTACAGGGCCAGCAATTCGACGGCGGACAGGTCGTGCAACGGTGGCATGGCAGTCTCCGGCGTGGGGCTATGCCTCACCCTAGCCGAATCCGCGCCGCGATGGGATAGGCGCGGTCGTCACACCGCGCGCCGTCTTTCGTCGGATCAGGCGCGCTGGCGCGATTGCTGGTCGATCAGGTACTGCAGGCGATACAGATGACGGTAGCCCGATTCCCAGGCGCCGTGGCCGGATTTCACGTTGATGTGCCCGGCGGAGGGCAGGATCACCGTCTCGGCGCCCCAGGCGCGGCCAAGGATCAGCGCGCGCTGCGGGCTGCAGGCGGCATCGTTGTCCGAACCCACCAGCACGGCGGGGAAGGGCAGGTTCTGCGCGGCGATGGGGGCGAAATTGCGCAGAGCCTCGTGGCAGGTTTCCCGTTCCACGTCAGCTGGGGCGACCAGCAGGGCACCAGCGACCTGGGCGAGGGCGCGGCGGTCAGCGCGGGCCGCCCAGGAGGCGGCGGTGACGCAGCCCAGGCTGTGGGCAATGAGCACCACGCGGCCCGGTTCGCGGCGGATTTCGCGGTCCAGTTCGGCGACCCAGTCGTTGTGCTGCGGGGTGATCCAGTCCTGCTGCTGCACCCGCGCGGCGTTCGGCAGGGCGCGCTGCCAGTGGCTCTGCCAGTGGGCGTCATCGGAACCGTGCCAGCCCGGCACGATCAGGTAGCGGATGCGTTCATTGCGCATGGGGCGGCCCTCTCGAATCGTCATGAGAAGGCATTCTAGGGAGGGTTTTAATATTCGTTAAGGAATAAGAAATTCTTTGCTTATGCAGTATTTCTATCTAACGAATGGCGATAAGGCCTCAGTCCTGCTCCCGGTGCAGCGGGCAGCAGCGCGCCAGGATGCCTTCCAGGTTGAGGTCGGGCATGGCGTAGTCGCGCAGCGCCCTGGCGGTCTGCTCGACGTAGTCGCGGGTGGTGCCGAAGTGGCCCTGGGCGCTGTCGAGCACGTGCTGGACGATGTTGTCGGGCAGGGAGCCGGCGTAGCTGGGCAGGTGGCGCTCGAGGACGAAGCCCAGGGCGCGCACGCGGCTGCCGTCGTCGAGGCGGCAGTTCAGCCATTCCGGGCGGTAGGAGGCGTAGGGCATCTCCCGTTCCCACAGCGCATAGAGGTTGGCGTCGAGGTTGTCGTCGGGCAGGCGGAAGGCGAAGCCGGCGCAGGAACCACCACGGTCCAGGCCGAGCACCAGGCCCGGCGCTTCCGGGGTGCCGCGGTGGGTGAGGGACCACAGGTAGAGCCCGCGATGGTAGCCATGCACCCGCGCGCGGCGTGCCTCGGCCACCGGGAATTCCGGGCGCCAGATCAGCGAGCCGTAGGCGAACAGCCACACCGGGCCGGCGCCGTGTTCGCTCATGGTGATGTCGAGCGAGGCGCGCAGCTGTGCGGGTGTGAAGCGTTCCGGCACCCCCAGTGTCGGCGGATAGAACGGGCCTTCCGAAGCGGGAGACGATGTCATGCGGTACCCCTCAGGTCTCCAGACTGTCATCAACTTAGTGGAACAGCGGCGGCCACGGAAGGGCCTGAAAGGCATAGGTTTATTGCCAGGGCGGGGATGACGACGAACGGCGGGTGGTTTGGCAGGCGCAGCAAGCCACTGGCGCTCTGGTAGGGCGCATAACGCGCCAGCGTTATCCGCCCTAGGGTTTCGCCGGTTCAGGTCGGACCTGCTTTTCATGGCAGCAAGCTTGCCCGCGAACCTGCCATCCGCTGGACGCGGAGAATAAAAAAAGGCCGCTCACCCCTGCCTGAGTATTGGGAGAGCGGCCTTCAAGCTCGGTACGTTGTGGAGGTCCCTTTCTACACCCGCTCTGTTTCAGGTGTCTTACAGGTGCCTCAGCGCGCGGTGATCACCGCCAGTTTGGTAATCCCCGCCTTCTCGATGGAGGCCATGGCCTTGGCTACCTGGCCGTAGTTCACCGTCTCGTCGGCCTGCAGCTGCACCCGGACTTCGGCGTCCTTGGCCTTGGCCGCGGCCAGGTTGCTCTGCAGCAACTCCGGCTGGATCTCGTCCTTGTTGATGAACCACTTGCCGGCGCCGTCGATGCTCACCACCAGCGGGTCCTTCTGCTCCGGCGGGGCGACCGCCTCGGTCTTGGGCAGGTTGATCGGGATGGCGTTGGTCAGCAGCGGCGCGGTGACGATGAACACCACCAGCAGCACCAGCATCACGTCCACCAGCGGGGTCACGTTGATCTCGGAGAGAACTTCGTCGCTGTCCTGGGTCGAGAAGGCCATGTCAGCTCGCCTCCTTCACGCTGGCACCGGCAGCCGGTTTGCGCGCGGCGGTGGGCAGGGTGACGACACGGAAGGCGCTCTTCTGCGCGAGGCTGTAGAAGTCGTGGGCGAAGTCGTCGAGGTCGGCCGCAGTGAGCTTCAGGCGACGCAGGAAGTAGTTGTAGACCAGCACCGCCGGCACGGCGACGGCGATCCCCACGCCGGTGGCGATCAGCGCGCTGCCGATGGGGCCGGCGACGGTTTCAAGGCTCGCCGAGCCGGCCGCGCTGATGCCCTTGAGCGCTTCCATGATGCCCCACACGGTGCCGAACAGGCCGATGAAGGGCGAGGTGGAACCGATCGAGGCGAGCACCGCCAGGCCCGATTCCAGGGAGCGGCGCTCACGCTGGATCTGCTGGCGCAGGGCGCGTTCGAGGCGGTCCTGGTGGTTGATCGACTGGGCGAGGTCAGGCTGGCCGTTGTCCTGGACCTGGATGGCGGCGAACCCGGCCTGGGCCACGCGAGCACCGGCACCGGGCTTGCCGACGGCCTGGTCACCGGCCGATTCGAGGCTGGTGGCGCTCCAGAACTGCTTCTGGAAGCGTTTGTCCTGGGACTTCTGACGGGTGAACTGGACGCCTTTCACCAGGGCCAGTGCCCAGGTGACGACGGAGAAGCCGACCAGCAGCCAGATGACTGCGCCTTCGACGGATTCCAGGGGGTTCAGGGGCAGACTCATGGGTGTTCTCCTTCCGCGATTCTCGTGCGGCTGATCTGGGCAAGTTGAATCAATGCAATTTGAAATCGATGGGTACGCTGACCCAGCCTTCCTGGGCCACGTCGCCGCGCTTGGCGGGGACGAAGCTCCAGCGTTTCACGGCGCGCACCGCGGCATCGTCCAGGGCGTCGCGGCCGCTACTCTTCTGCACCTGGATCTCGCTCGGGCTACCGCTGGCGAGGACGTGGACGCGCAGCAGCACGGTGCCTTCCCAGCCACGGCGCTGGGCCAGGGGTGGGTATTCCGGCGCCGGGTTTTTCAGGTAGCCGGCGCTGGCTGAGGGCGGCGTCAGCGGGGCTGGAGCCGGCGGAGCGGGCGGAGCCGGTTGCGGCGGCGGGGTTTCGGCCTTGGGCGGCGTGGGTTGCTCGACCGGCTTGGGCACAGGCTTGGGCTTGGCCACGGGCTTCGGCTTGGGTTTGGGAATCGGCTTGGGCGGCGGTGGTTTCACCGCGTTCTCGTCCACCACCGGGGGCGGCGGCTCCTGCACCACCGGCTCGGGAATCGGCTCGGGCGGCGGCGGCTCGACCACCGGCGGCGTCGGTGCAGTGAATTCGATGGTCATCGGCGGCACCTGCGGCGGCACCTCCGGCAGCTGCGGGGTGGGCTGCTGGCTCAGCCAGTAGACCACCGCGCCATGCAGTGTCAGGGCAAACAGACCGAGCAGCACGGCTTCGCGGCGGCTCAGCGCACGGGCTTTCGCCGGCACGTGGCGGCCCAGCTCCAGCGCGTGGCGCAGCGGGCGGCCGAGATCGACCAGGTCGCCGCCGGGCACGTGGCGCAGGAACGCATCCGGCGCGAGGGCATGCTGGGGTTGAGCCATGAACGATCTCCTTGCTGGTCTGCGCGGCTCTAAGTCGCGCCTGGAACGGACCTGCATGATTGGCGGAGCGTCTTAGCTCTTGAAGTGATTGTTTCTCTTGTTTAAATAACTTTCGGTGCTATAGGTTTTCGGCGGATCGCTGCAGGCCGCACCATTCGTGGGTTTCAGCGGATCGGCAAAAATCCGATGCCTTTGCGGCATGGAAAATATGCAGGAAAGGTTGGTGTTTTTTTGAGCAAAGGCCCTGGCGCGCGGCTTTGCGAGGCGCTGAAACGAAAAAGCCCGGTCATTCGACCGGGCTTTTCATACGTGTCAGCTACGCGGCGATCAGAACGCCGGCACCACGGCACCCTTGTACTTCTCGAGGATGAACTGCTTCACCTCGGGGCTGTGCAGGGCGGCGGCCAGCTTCTGCATGGCGGCGCTGTCCTTGTTGTCCGGGCGGGCAACCAGGATGTTCACGTAGGGCGAGTCGGCGCCTTCGATGGCCAGCGCGTCCTTGGTGGGGTTCAGCTTGGCTTCCAGGGCGTAGTTGGTGTTGATCAGGGCGAGGTCGACCTGGGTCAGCACGCGCGGCAGGGTGGCCGCTTCCAGCTCACGCACCTTGATGTTCTTCGGGTTCTCGACGATGTCTTTCGGGGTGGCGGTGATGGACTTGTTGTCCTTGAGCTTGATCACGCCGGCCTTGTCCAGCAGCAGCAGCGCGCGGCCGCCGTTGGTGGCGTCGTTGGGGATCACCACGGTGGCGCCGGAGGGCAGCTCTTCGAGCTTCTTGAACTTGGTGGAGTAGGCGCCCAGCGGCTCGATATGCACGCCGGTGACGGCGATCAGGCTGGTGCCCTTGGTCTTGTTGAACTCATCCAGGTACGGCTGGTGCTGGAAGAAGTTGGCGTCCAGGCGCTTCTCGGCGACCTGGGTGTTGGGCTGCACGTAGTCGGTGAATTCCTTCACCTTCAGCTCAACCCCTTCCTTGGCCAGGATGGGTTTGACGAAGTTGAGGATCTCAGCGTGCGGCACCGGGGTGGCGGCGACGGTCAGGCTGTCGGCGGCCTGGGCCAGCGGGGCGCCGATGACGGCGGCGGCAGCGAACGCGGCGAACAGTTTCTTCATGGTTGGCTCCTTGGTCGGCCCGCATCCGGCGGGCCTTGTGGTTATTTGCGCGAGTAATGGACCACCAGCTTGTCGCCGACGGTCTGCAGGATCTGGACGAGGACCACCAGCATCACCACGGTGAGCAGCATCACGTCGTCCTGGAAGCGTTGGTAGCCGTAGCGGATCGCCAGGTCGCCGAGGCCGCCGGCGCCGACCACGCCGGCCATCGCGGTGTAGGACACCAGGGTGATGGCAGTGACGGTTATGGCGGCAATGATGCCCGGGCGGGCCTCGGGCAGCAGGGCGTTCCAGATGATCTGGCGGGTGCTGGCGCCCATGGCCTGGGTGGCTTCGATGATGCCCTTGTCCACCTCGCGCAGCGCGGTTTCCACCAGGCGCGCGAAGAACGGCGTGGCACCCACCACCAGCGGCGGGATGGCCCCGGCGACGCCCAGCGAGGTGCCGACCAGGATCACCGTGAGCGGAATCAGCACGATCAGCAGGATGATGAACGGCAGCGAGCGCAGCACGTTGACGATGAACGCCAGCACGCCGTAGATGCCGCGGTTGGCGAACATCTGCTTGGGTCCGGTGAGGAACAGCAGCACGCCCAGCGGCAGGCCGAGGATGACGGTGAACAGCAGCGAGCCGCCGAGCATCCAGAAGGTGTCGAGGCTGGCCTGGAGGATCTCGGACCAATCAATATTTACGAAGAAATCGCTCATGCGCGCAGCACCTCCACATGGACTTCGGCGGCGTTGAGCTGCGCCAGAGCGGCTTCGATGTCACCGCCCACCAGGGACAGGGTGAGCTGGCCGTAGGGCTGGTCCTTGATGCGGTCGATGCGCCCGGCAAGGATGCTGTAGTCGACGCCGGTCTGGCGCGCGACGGTACCCAGCAGTGGCGCGTAGGTCGCTTCGCCACGGAAGGTCAGGCGCAGGATGCGCCCCGGTACGTGGGCGAAGTCGTCGTGCTGCTCGTCCTCATCGACGCGCTCGGCCTCGAAGACGAAGCGGCGGGTGGTCTCGTGCTGCGGATGGAGGAACACGTCGGCGACCTCGCCCTGTTCGACGATGCGCCCGGCATCCATCACCGCGACCTGGTCGCAGACGCGGCGGATCACGTCCATCTCGTGGGTGATCAGGACGATGGTCAGCTTCAGCTCGCGGTTGATTTCCGCCAGCAGTTGCAAGACCTGGCCGGTAGTCTGCGGGTCGAGGGCGCTGGTGGCCTCGTCGCAGAGCAGGATGGTCGGCCGGCAGGCCAGCGCGCGGGCGATGCCGACGCGCTGCTTCTGGCCGCCGGACAGCTGCGCCGGGTACTTTCGGGCGTGGTCCTTGAGGCCGACGCGATCGAGCAGTTCGTCTACCCGCGCGGTGATCTCGGCGGCGCTGAAGGTGCCGGCGAGCTTCATCGGCATGGCGATGTTGTCGGCGACGGTCTTGGAGGCCAGCAGGTTGAAGTGCTGGAAGATCATCCCGACGCGCTGGCGGAAGCGGCGCAGGCCGTCGGCGTCCAGGGCGGTGATGTCTTCGCCGTCGATGACGATGCGTCCGCCGCTGGGCTCTTCCAGGCGGTTGATCAGGCGCAGCAGGGTGCTTTTACCGGCGCCGGAATGGCCGATCAGGCCGAACACCTGGCCGCCCTCGATGGACAGGCGGGTCGGCTGCAGGGCCGGGATATCGCGTCCGGCGACGCGATAGGTCTTGTGGACGTCGTGGAATTCGATCACTTAGCGAACCTTGTGGGTACGGGGAGGCGCCGCTCGCTACCGGGGCCGTCGGATGAACAGGCGTAGGCAACGAGCGTAGGCGGTCAGCCAAAACCGCGCATTTTAACCTGCTTTTTTATGGCTGATTAATCTTTGTTCAGCTAAGCACGGAACAAAAGGGAATAACTGGCGCCGCGAACGGGCGCCCGTGGGGTTCAGGGTGTGCAGTTCGGCTGGGCGGCCGGGGCGACCGGAGCTGCGGGCTTCTGCAGGCCGCTGACGTCGGCGGCGACGCCGGGGGCGCGGGGCATCAGTGAGCGGGCGCGGGTCAGGGCGGTGGTGGCGCCATTGACGTCGCCCTTGGCCAGCGCTTCGCGGCTGCGCTCAAGGTACGCGTCCGCCAGGCGCTTGCGGCGCTCGGCGAGCTGGGTGGCGTCTTCCTGTTCGGAACCCAGCGCGAGCTGCGCGGATTCCAGACGGCCGGCGGCCAGTTCGGTCTCGAAGCCACTGCTGCTGGGCGGATTGCTCGCGGTGCTCTGGCAGGCCGCGAGGGCCAGCGCCATGGCCATCAGCGCGAACAGGCGGATGACGAACGACTTCATGCGTCAGGGTCTCTTTTGATCAAAAAATCGCCAAATTCTACACCGTCCGGCGCGGCAGGACAAAACTCAGCAGGAACAGGGCCGCCGCGCTGACCACGATGGAGGGGCCGGCGGGGGTGTCCTTGAACCAGGACAGCGAGAGCCCGGCGCACACCGCCACCAGGCCGATCAGACTCGCGCCGAAGGCCATCTGTTCCGGGCTGCGCGCATGCCGCTGGGCGGCGGCGGCTGGGATGATCAGCAGCGAGGTGATCAGCAGCACGCCGACGATCTTCATGGCCACGGCGATGACGATGGCGATCAGCAGCATCAGCGCCAGGCGGATGGCGGTGACTGGCAGGCCTTCGACCCGCGCCAGTTCCTCGTGCACGGTGATCGCCAGCAGCGGGCGCCACAGGCAGCAGATCAGCCCCAGCACCAGGGCGCTGCCGGCGACTATCCACAGGAGGTCGGTCTGGCTGACGGCGAGCAGGTCGCCGAACAGGTAGGCCATCAGGTCGACGCGCACTTCCTTCATGAAGCTCAGGGTCACCAGGCCCAGTGACAGCGTGCTGTGGGCGAGGATGCCGAGCAGGGTGTCGGCGGCCAGCGGCTGGCGCTGCTGCAGGGTGACCAGCAGGACGGCGAGCAATACGCAGCCGACGGTCACCGCCAGCGTCGGGCTGACGTCCAGCAGGAAGCCTAAGGCCACGCCGAGCAGGGCGGCGTGGGACAGGGTGTCGCCGAAATAGGCCATGCGTCGCCAGACGACGAATGAACCCAGGGGCCCGGCGACCACCGCCAGGGCGAGCCCGGCGAGGAGGGCGTTGAGCAGGAAATCAGCCATGGTTGCAGTCGGGGCCGTGCTGGTGGACCGGAGTGAAGCGGGTGCCGGCCGGGAAGGCGGGTTTCACCACCTCGCCGTGCAGGTCGTGGGAGTGGTCGTGGTGGTGGTGGTAGACCGCCAGGCTGCGGGCGTCCTGGCCGAACAGCTCGACGAAGGCCGGGTCGCCGCTGACCTGTTCCGGGTGCCCGGAGCAGCAGACGTGGCGGTTCAGGCAGACCACCTTGTCGGTGGCGCTCATCACCAGGTGCAGGTCGTGGGAGACCATCAGCACGCCGCAGCCGAGGCGGTCGCGCAGGCGGCCGATCAGGCGGTATAGCTCGGCTTGCCCTGCGACGTCGACGCCCTGCACGGGCTCGTCGAGCACCAGCAGTTCCGGCTTGCGCAGCAGGGCGCGGGCCAGCAGCACGCGCTGCAGCTCGCCACCGGAGACGCTCTGCAGCGGCTTGTCGATGACGTGGGCGGCGCCGACTTCCTTCAGCGCGTCGAGCGCGTGGGAGCGCTGCACGCCGGGGACCAGGCGCAGGAAGCGGAAAACCGTCAGCGGCAGGGTCGGATCGACGTGGAGCTTCTGCGGCATGTAGCCGATGGACAGCTTCGGCTGGCGCCAGACGCTGCCGGTATCGGGCTGGAGCAGGCCGAGCACGCTGCGTACCAAGGTCGTCTTGCCGGCGCCGTTGGGGCCGATCAGGGTGACGATCTCGCCGGGGGCGATGGTCAGGTCGACGTTCTGCAGCACCGCCTGGCCGCCATAACTGACGCCAACGCCTTGCAGGCGGATCAGGGCGTCGCTCATCACGCCTCCCGCTGGCCGGGGGCGCAGGCGCCGCAGAGGCCGACGATCTCGACGGTCTGGCTTTCCACGGCGAAGCCGACGCCCTTGGCGCCGGCGACGATGGCCTCGCTGATGGCCGGCTGTTCCAGCTCAATGGCGGTGTGGCAGGCGCGGCAGATCAGGAACTGGCCTTCATGGGCGTGCTCCGGGTGGGCGCAGCCGATGAAGGCGTTGAGCGAGGCGATGCGGTGTACCAGGCCGTTTTCCAGGAGGAAATCCAGGGCGCGGTAGACCGTCGGCGGCGCCGCCTTACGGCCGTCCTCTTCGCTCAGCACGGCGAGGATGTCGTAGGCGCCCAGCGGCTTGTGGCTCGCCCAGACCAGCTCCAGCACGCGCCGGCGCAGCTCGGTCAGGCGTACGCCCTGACGCGCGCACAGCGCATCGGCGTCGGCCAGGGCGCTGGCCACGCAATTGGCGTGGTCGTGCGGACGGCAGGCGAGGGGAGTCTTGGGGGCAATCTTGTACATGCGCGGCGACGCTCGGGTTCAGAGACGTTATTATATTACTCTTTCATGTCTCCCCTGTGTGAGTACCGCCGTGTCCTTCCGTCCCGTCGCCCTGCTGACCGCCGCCTGTGCGCTGCTGCTCAGCCTCCCCGTACGTGCCGAGGTCAGCGTGCTGACCAGCATCAAGCCGCTGCAACTGATCGCCGCCGCCATCCAGGATGGCGAGGGCACGCCGGACGTACTGCTGCCGCCGGGCGCCTCGCCGCACAGCTACTCGCTGCGCCCGTCGGACATCCGCCGCGTGCGCGACGCACAGCTGTTCTACTGGGTTGGCCCGGACCTGGAGAACTTCCTGCCCAAGGTGCTGGAAAGCCGCAAGGGCCCGAACGTGGCCGTGCAGGACCAGGCCGGCATGCACCTGCGCAAGTTCGCCGACTTCAGCGGGTCCAACCACCCGGACCATGACGATGCTCACGATGATCTGGGCCACGATCATGATCACCGCCCCGGCATGATCGACGCGCATTTGTGGCTGTTGCCGGCCAATGCCCAGGTGATCGCCGCACGCATGGCCGAGGACCTGGCCATCGCCGACCCGACCAACGCCAGCCGCTACCAGGCCAACCTGAAAGCCTTCGACGAGCGCATGGAGACCCTCGACGCCCGCCTGAAACAGCGCATCGACCCGCTCAAGGGCAAGCCGTTCTTCGTCTTCCACGAGGCCTTCGACTACTTCGAAGAGGCCTATGGTCTGCGCCATGCCGGCGTCTTCGCGGTGTCCGCAGACGTGCAGCCGGGCGCCCGCCATGTCGCCATGATGCGTGCGCAACTGCAGAAGGCCGGCCCTTCCTGCATCTTCAGCGAGCCGCCGATCCGCCCGCGCCTGGCCGACACCCTGAGCCAGGGCCTGCCGGTGCGCCTGGCCGAGCTGGATGACCTGGGCGTGGGCGTCAAGGTGGATGCCCAGGGCTACGAAAACCTGCTGGGCAACCTGGCAGACGAGTTCGCGGGGTGTCTGGAGAAGCTCTGAGTCGGCGCTCTGCCCAAGCTTCCTCGCTCGTAGGGCGAATAACGCCTCGGGCGTTATCCGCCGTTGGGCCTCGGAGGGCGGATAAAGCGTTCCGTTTTATGCGCCCTACGTTGCTGAGTAATCCGCGGTTCCGGATTTCCCCCTGTGGGAGTGGGCTGCTTTTCAGACACGCAGGTGGGCGCGCTCCAACAATTCAGGTGCGGCACAACGCCATCCCCGCGCCTGATCGCCGCACCCTCCCTGCCTGAAATTTCCCGCACTTTCCTCCCCTGATTCCCCGCCAATCGTCGGCTTTCCGCAGCTTTGACGGCGTTCGTCGTTCAATTGTCTATGGTGTCTAGTTGGGGTTGCCTGACACAAGATGTTGATGGTGATCAGGAATCTATGCCTACATATGGGGTCTACTCGCGCTCCATTTGCGCCTGCCACCCAACCGACAGGAGGTTATTTCCCGGATGGCCAAGACCGATGCGCGCCAACGCGGCGCCAAACCAGGAGTTCTCGCCCTGCAGCCTGCCTCGCAGGACATCTGGGACAGCAAGTACCGCCTCAAGCACAAGAGCGGTGACCCCATCGACGGCAGCGTTGACGAGACCTGGCAGCGCGTCGCCCGCGCCCTCGCCGACGTCGAGGCCAACAAGGCGCTGCGCGAGCACTGGTACGAGCGTTTCCTCTGGGCCCTGCGCAACGGCGCCATCCCGGCCGGGCGGATCATTTCCAACGCCGGTGCCCAGGGGCACAAGCCGGCCACCTCGACCATCAACTGCACCGTGTCGGGGATCATCCGCGACTCCATGGACGACATCCTGGAGAAGGTCCACGAGGCCGGGCTGACGCTCAAGGCCGGCTGCGGTATCGGCTACGAGTTCAGCACCCTGCGCCCGCGTGGCGCCTACGTCTCCGGCGCCGGCGCGCACACCAGCGGGCCGCTGTCGTTCATGGATATCTACGACAAGATGTGCTTCACCGTCAGTTCCGCCGGGGGGCGGCGTGGCGCGCAGATGGGCACCTTCGACGTCAGCCATCCGGACGTGCGCGAGTTCATCCGCGCCAAGCGTGAAGACGGCCGCCTGCGCCAGTTCAACCTCAGCCTGCTGATCACCGACGGCTTCATGAACGCCGTGGAGGACGACGAGGACTGGCCGCTGGTGTTTCCGATCCACCAGAAGGAACGCGACGAAGTTGATCTGAAGAACGCCGAGGAAGTGGTCTGGCGCGACTGGCCGCTGCACGACGAGTACCTGGTGGGGGACGATGGCCGCGTGGCCTGCAAGGTCTACGGGCGGGTCAAGGCGCGGCACCTGTGGGACATGATCATGGTGTCCACCTACGACTACGCCGAGCCCGGCTTCATCCTCATCGACCGGGTCAACGAGATGAACAACAACTGGTGGTGCGAGGCGATCCGTGCCACCAACCCCTGCGGCGAGCAGCCGCTGCCGCCCTACGGCTCTTGCCTGCTGGGCTCGGTGAACCTGACCACCTTCGTGGTCGATGCCTTCGGCGACAATGCGCGCTTCGACTGGGAACGCTACCGCGAAGTGGTCCGGGTGTTCACCCGCATGCTCGACAACGTGGTGGAGATCAACGGCCTGCCGCTGGAGCAGCAGCGCGCGGAAATTCTCGGCAAGCGTCGCCACGGCATGGGCTTCCTCGGCCTGGGCTCGGCGCTGACCCTGCTCAAGCTGCGCTACGGCAGCCCGGAAGCCTGCGTGTTCACCGAGGAAGTGGCGCGCGAGATGGCCCTGGTCGGCTGGGAAGTGGCCCTGGAACTGTCCCGCGAGAAAGGTCCGGCGCCGGCCCTGGTGAAGGAATACGACGTCACCGCCGAGATGCTGCGCAAGCGCCCGGAGATGAAAGCCGATGGCCTCAAGGTCGGCGACAAGGTGGCCGGCCGCGTGCTGCACGCCAAGTACTCGCGCTACATGCAGCGCGTTGCCGAGCATGCGCCGCAGCTGATCGAGGAGCTGGCCGAGCACGGTGCGCGCTTCACCCACCACAGCTCCATCGCGCCCACCGGCACCATCAGCCTGAGCCTGGCCAACAACGCCTCCAACGGCATCGAGCCGAGCTTCGCCCACCACTATTCGCGCAACCTGATCCGCGCCGGGCGCAAGACCAAGGAGAAGATATCGGTCTTCAGCTACGAACTGCTGGCCTACCGCGACCAGATCGACAACCACGCCGTGCCGGGGGCCGAGGAAGAGAAGCACCGCCTGCCGGACTACTTCATCACCGCCGACGACATCACGCCGCAGCAGCACGTGGATATCCAGGCCGCCGCGCAGAAGTGGATCGACTCGTCGATCTCCAAGACCGCCAATGTCCCCACCGACTACCCGTTCGAGGACTTCAAGGACATCTACCTCTACGCGTGGCGCCAGGGCCTGAAGGGCTGCACCACCTTCCGCTTCAACCCGGCGGCCTTCCAGGGCGTGCTGGTGAAGGAGTCGGACCTGGAGAAGACCCTGTACCGCTTCGAGCTGGAAGATGGCAGCGTGGTGGAGCTCAAGGGTAACGAGGAAGTGGAATACGACGGCGAGATACACACCGCCGCCAACCTCTTCGATGCCCTGAAAGAAGGCTATTACGGCAAGTACTGATACCCCTGGAGAATGCTATGAGCGTCAAGATCAACCAGAAGATCAAAGGCTTCCAGGTGGTGGACGTGGCCGAGGAAAAGGCCCGTGTGGAAGCCGCCGCGGCGGCCGCCGTGGTGAAGATGGATGAAACCCTGCAGCGGCCGGAGCTGCTGGTCGGTGCGACCTACAAGATCAAGTCGCCGCTGTTCGAGCATGCGCTGTACGTGACCATCAATGACGTGGTGCTCAACCCGGACACCCCGTACGAGCAGCGTCGGCCCTTCGAGATCTTCATCAACTCGAAGAACATGGACCACTTCCAGTGGATCGTCGCGCTCACCCGGATCATGTCCGCGGTATTCCGCAAAGGCGGTGACTGCACCTTCCTGGTGGAAGAAATGAAGGCGGTGTTCGACCCGCGCGGCGGCTACCTGAAGCGCGGCGGCATCTATATGCCGTCGATCGTCGCCGAGATCGGCGCGGTGGTAGAGCGCCACCTGGTCGCCATCGGCCTGATGGAAGGCCCGCAGCTGGACGAAGAGCAGCGCCTGTACCTCGCCGAGAAGCGCGCCGCCTACGAAGCCGCCCAGGGCACCAACAAGGCCGAACCCGGCGAAGGCTTCCCCGCCGGTGCCCAGCTGTGCGGCAAGTGCAACACCATGGCGGTGGTGCAGATGGATGGCTGCGCGACCTGCCTGAACTGTGGGCATTCCAAGTGCGGGTGAGCCAGAGCTAAGCAATCTCGAAAGACCGGCCATGGACGACCGGGGCTCCCTGTAGGAGCGGGCCATGCCCGCGATCGCGCGCATGGCGCGCTCCTACAAGGGGCTCATCAGTTTCCGGTAGGCGCAGTGCTCAAAGGAGTGGGCCGGGTCCGCGAACCGTCGCTGAACTACAGGGCAAACGGCAAACGAATCCCCACCGTCTGCCGCTGCGCCAGCCGACGTTCGAACTCGCTTGGGTCGTGGATCAGCACGTCCTGCCCGGCGAATGCCTCGGCGGCGATCAGCCGCGACAGCCAGAAGCGCACGCAAGCCACTCGCAGCATCTCCGGCCATAGCTCGGCTTCGAGCGCGGTGAACGGCCGCCTGGCCGCATAGGCCGCCAGCAGGGCGCGGGCGCGCGGGCCGTCGAGGGTGCCGTCGTCCGTCGAGCACCAGTCGTTCACGGTGATCGCCAGGTCGTAGAGCATCCAGCCGGAGCTGGCGTTGTAGAAGTCGATCACCCCCGCCAGGTGCGGGCCGTCGAACAGTACGTTGTCGCGGAACAGGTCGGCGTGCAGGTTGGCGCGCGGCAGCGCCGGTTGTTCGGCGAGCAGGCGGGCGATCTCCTCCAGGGCATCACCCAGCAGGGTCGCGGCGTGGCCGGACAAGTGCGACTGCATCGTCTCGCCTTCATGCAGCATCCAGCTCAAGCCACGGTCACTGGGACGCTCGATGATCCGCTCGCGGGTCGCCAGGTGCAGGCGTGCCAGCAGGTCGCCGACTTCCTGGCAGTGATGGTTGTTCGGCGAGCGTTCGTGACGGCCGGCCAGACGCGGCTGCAGCAGCGCCGGCTTGCCTTCGAGCTGGCGCAGCGCCTCGCCGCTCTTCGTGCGCAGGGCGTAGGGCACCGGCAGGTCGGCTTCGTGCAGGACGTCGAGCAGCTCGATGAAGAACGGCATCTCCTGCACCGGGCCGCGCTCCACCAGGGTCAGGACGAATTCGCCCTGTTCCAGGCTGACGAAGAAGTTGCTGTTCTCCGAGCCTTCCGCGATGCCGCGGAAGTCCCGCAGCCGGCCGAGACCGTAGGGGGCGAGAAAGTCTTCCAGGACCGGACGTTCCAGAGGCGTGAATACCGACATGCTCAATCCTCTGGAGCGTCGTGGAGGGGAGGGTTTACCAGCTGAAGATCTGCCACTGCGGAATCAGCTTGTCGGGCTGGTCCGAGCGGATGAAGTTGCCGTCGCTGCCGTCCTGGCGCACCAGGAAGTACGGCTTGCCGTGCTTGGGCACGACCTTGATGGCGTAGAGGAATCCGTTCACGCGGTATTCCTGGATGGTCTTGTCGCCCTCCTGGCGGATGGTCACATCCGGTTCCGGCGTCGGGGCATCGTCCGCCGCCAACACGGTGGTCGCGCCAAGACCCAGCAGAGCGGCGAGCAACAGGCGGTTCAACGTACGCATGATAACCTTGTCCCTTTGTCGAATTGGCTACGGACATTTTAGCCCGAGCCCTTCTGAAAAGGTTGATTCCCCTCATGAGCCAAGCACCCCTCGTCCTCGTGGACGGCTCGTCCTACCTGTATCGCGCTTTCCATGCCCTGCCGCCGCTGATGACCTCCACCGGCATGCCCACGGGAGCGGTGAAGGGCGTGCTGAACATGCTCAAGAGCTTGCGCAAGCAGTACCCGGACAGCCCCTTCGCGGTGGTCTTCGATGCCAAGGGCGGGACCTTCCGCGACGAGATGTTTGCCGAGTACAAGGCCAATCGCCCCTCGATGCCGGACGACCTGCGCGTGCAGGTGGAGCCGCTGCACGCCACCGTGCGCGCCCTCGGCCTGCCCCTGCTCTGCGTGGAAGGCGTGGAAGCGGACGATGTGATCGGCACCCTGGCCCGGCAGAGCGCGGCCGGTGGCCGGGCGGTGGTGATCTCCACCGGCGACAAGGACATGGCGCAGCTGGTCGACGGGCACATTACGCTGGTCAACACGATGACCGGTAGCGTGCTCGATGTGGATGGCGTTAAGGAGAAATTCGGTGTCGGTCCTGAGCTGATCATCGATTACCTGGCGCTGATGGGCGACAAGGTCGATAACATCCCCGGCGTGCCCGGTGTCGGCGAAAAGACCGCCCTCGGCCTGCTCACCGGCGTCGGTGGCGGCCTGGATGTGCTCTACGCCAGCCTGAACAAGGTGCCCGAACTGCCGATCCGCGGCGCCAAGGGCCTGCCGGCCAAGCTCGAAGAGCACAAGGACATGGCCTACCTGTCCTACCAGCTCGCCACCATCAAGTGCGATGTTGAACTGAACGTCGAGATCGAAGCCCTGCACCCCGGCGAACCGGACCGCGAAGCCCTGACCGAGCTGTATCGCACTCTGGAATTCAAGACCGGGCTGGACGATCTGCAACGCCAGGCGGCCAAGGCCGGTAGCCCGCAGCTGGCGCTGGAAGAGGCCCCGGCTGCCGCGGCCGAGAAGCTCTACGAGATCGTTCTGGAGCAACCCCAGTTCGACACCTGGCTGAAGAAGCTGGAAGCCTCCGAGCTGATCGCCTTCGACACTGAGACCACCAGCCTCGACCCGCAGCAGGCGCAGGTGGTGGGTGTGTCCTTCGCGGTGAAGGAAGGCGAAGCCGCCTACGTGCCGCTGGCCCACAGTTATATGGGCGTGCCGGCGCAGCTGGACCGCGACGCTGTGCTCAAGGCCCTCAAGCCGCTGCTGGAAGACCCGAAGAAGCGCAAGGTCGGCCAGCACGCCAAGTACGACATGAACGTCCTGGCCAACGCCTCGACGCCCATCGCCGTGCAGGGCATCGCCTACGACACCATGCTCGAATCCTACGTGCTGGACTCCACCGCGACCCGCCACGACATGGACAGCCTGGCGCTCAAGTACCTGGGCCACAGCACCATCCGCTTCGAGGACATCGCCGGCAAGGGCGCCAAGCAGCTGACCTTCGACCAGATCGCCCTGGAACAGGCCGGCCCCTATGCAGCCGAAGACGCCGACGTGACCCTGCGCCTGCACCAGACCCTGTGGCAGAAGCTGGAAGCCATCCCGTCCCTGGCCAAGGTCCTCACCGAAATCGAGATGCCGCTGGTGCCGGTACTGGCGCGCATCGAGCGCAACGGCGCGCTGGTCGACGCCAACCTGCTGGGCAAACAGAGCGTCGAGCTGGGCGAGAAGATGGTCGAGCTGCAGCGCCAGGCCTTTGAGCTGGCGGGCGAGGAGTTCAACCTCGGCTCGCCCAAGCAGCTGGGCGCCATCCTTTATGAAAAGCTCGGCCTGCCGGTGCTGTCCAAGACCGCCACCGGCCAGCCGTCCACCGCCGAGGCCGTCCTCGCCGAGCTGGCCGAGCAGGATTACGAGCTGCCCAAGGTGATCATGCAGTACCGCTCCCTGAGCAAGCTCAAGAGCACCTATACCGACAAGCTGCCGGAACAGATCAACCCGCGCACCGGGCGTATCCACACCAGCTACCACCAGGCGGTGGCGGCGACCGGCCGGCTTTCCTCCAGCGACCCGAACCTGCAGAACATCCCGATCCGCACCGCCGAAGGCCGGCGCATCCGCCAGGCCTTCGTCGCGCCCAAGGGCTACCAGCTGCTGGCGGCGGACTACTCGCAGATCGAACTGCGCATCATGGCGCACCTGGCCAAGGACGAAGGTCTGCTGGACGCCTTCCGTCATGATCGCGACGTACACCGCGCCACTGCCGCCGAAGTCTTCGGCGTGCCGCTGGACGACGTGACGTCCGACCAGCGCCGCAGCGCCAAGGCAATCAACTTCGGCCTGATCTACGGCATGAGCGCCTTCGGCCTGGCCAAGCAGATCGGCGTCGAGCGCAAGGAGGCCCAGGCCTACATTGATCGCTATTTCGCCCGCTACCCGGGCGTGCTGGCCTACATGGAGCGCACCCGCGCCCAGGCCGCCGAGCAGGGCTTCGTCGAAACCCTCTTCGGCCGTCGCCTGTACCTGCCGGAAATCGCCTCGAAGAACGGCGCCATGCGCAAGGCCGCCGAGCGTACCGCGATCAACGCACCGATGCAGGGCACTGCCGCGGACATCATGAAGCGCGCCATGGTGGCTGTGGATAACTGGCTGCAGGAGAGCGGCATCGATGCCCGCGTCATTCTCCAGGTACACGACGAACTGGTCCTGGAAGTGCGCGAGGACCTGGTGGATCAGGTCCGTGATGGCATTCGGCCGCTGATGAGCGGCGCGGCGGAACTGGATGTACCGCTGGTCGTCGAAGCGGGTGTCGGGGTGAACTGGGACGAGGCGCACTGACGACTGGACGAACGGTCGCAAGGCCCGCCAGTCGGGCCTTCTGGCACGATTGTTCAGGCCCTTTCGGGCTGGCCCGAAAAAATCTTTTGTGACCCGCTGAACTTTCCCGCGCGGAGCCGAGTCAGAACTCGTGAATGGCTGGTGAAGCCCTTCGATGCTCCTTTGCAGTGTTTAGTGTTGGCAGATTACTGGACCCCGCCCTAGCGGTCCGGACTTAAACCCCGAACTTCCCCCTCCCCATACGAAGCTCGGGGTTTTTTTTGCCTGCGATTTGGCCTCAGGCCTCCTCGCCGGCCTCCTCCTCTTCCTCGTCCAGCAGCCCCAGCCAACCGGCCAGGACCAGCTGCGCCTCTTCCACGCCCTGGCGCTTGGGCGCCGAGAACAGCTGCAGGGTGGCGACATCGCCCCAGCCGTCGAGGATTTCCTTGCGGGTCTTGAGCAGCGCGTTCTTCGCCGCGCCGTAGGCCAGCTTGTCGGCCTTGGTCAGCAGCACGTGGATCGGCAGCTGGCTGGCCTGCGCCCAGTCGAGCATCAGGCGGTCGAAATCGGTCAGCGGGTGGCGGATATCCATCATCAGCACCACGCCGGCTAGCGCATTGCGGCTGGAGAGATAAGCTTCCAGGTGCTGCTGCCAGTGCAGCTTCAGCGGGATCGGCACCTTGGCGTAGCCGTAGCCGGGCAGGTCGACCAGGCGGCGTTCGTCATCCAGGCGGAAGAAGTTCAGCAACTGGGTGCGGCCGGGGGTCTTGGAGGTCCGCGCCAGGTTCGCGTGGGTCAGCGCGTTCAGCGCGCTGGACTTGCCCGCGTTGGAGCGGCCGGCGAAGGCGACTTCCAGGCCGGAGTCTTCCGGGCACTGGTTCACCTTGGCGGCGGAAATGAGGAAAGTGGCCTGTTGGCAGAGGCCGAGAATCGGGTTTTTCGTAGCGTTATTCGAGGACATGGGTAACTTCGCGGCGGGTGCGACGCGGTGTCGCGGGGGGCGGTTTCGTTTCCGTTTGGGCATCTGAAGTATATAATGCCGCGGATTTTGTGTGCGCTTTATCCCCCAGGGTCGAGCCACACGGGAACGTTGGAGTCCGCGCAATCAAGAACGCGGATGTTCCCTGCGATGAGGATAATCATGAAGAAACTGCTGTTCGCAGCCATCGTTGCCGCGCTGGCATCCAGCGCCCTGGCGGCCCAGGATCCGGAAGCCGTTTTCAACAGAGCCTGTGGCGCCTGCCACAATGGTCAGTTGCCAATGGCGCCGAAAAAGGGCGACGCCGCCGCTTGGAAGCCACGCCTGGACAAGGGCATGGACACGCTGGTGCAACATGTGACCACCGGTTTCAACGCGATGCCGCCTCGCGGCCTGTGCACCGACTGCAGCGCCGAGGATTACCAGACAATTATCCAGTGGATGTCGAAGTAACTCCCAGGCCTTACTCTTTCACCCTTAGCCGTTATTGGATTAGCTGATGAACAAATTGATCGTGAGTCTGCTGTTGACCCTGGGTCTTGTCGGTGTGGCGAACGCCGCTGGCGATGCCAAGGCCGGTCAGGCGAAAGCTGCTGTCTGTGGTGCCTGCCACGGCGCCGATGGCAACAGCATGGCGCCCAACTTCCCGAAACTGGCCGGGCAGGGTGAGCGTTACCTGCTCAAGCAGATGCACGACATCAAGGACGGCAAGCGGACCGTCCTGGAAATGACCGGCCTGCTGACCAACCTCAGCGATGAGGACCTGGCAGACATCGCCGCCTACTTCTCCAGCCAGAACGGCAGCGTCGGCGCCGCCGATCCCAAGCTGGTCGCCCAGGGTGAAGCCCTGTTCCGTGGCGGCAAACTCGCTGAAGGCATGCCGGCCTGCACCGGTTGCCACAACCCGGCTGGCCAGGGCAACGCCGAAGCCGGCTTCCCGCACCTGGGTGGCCAGCACGCGGCCTACACCGCCAAGCAGCTGACCGCCTTCCGCGAAGGCGAGCGCACCAACGACGGCGACGCCATGATCATGCGCAGCATCGCCGCCAAGCTGTCCAACAAGGACATCGCCGCGATCTCCAGCTACATCGAAGGCCTGCACTAAGCAGCCCTTGTGGCGGAAACGCCAGATCGAAAAACTGCTTCGAAAAAAAGGGTGGCTCAGGCCGCCCTTTTTTGCGTCCGCCCCCACTACAATGCTGGAACCGTGTCTGGCCCCTCCGGTCAAACCGCTTCATCCCGCCGCGTGCAGCGTGGCGGTTCCGCTCAGCCAAGGAGTGAACCATGCGTAACCTGATTTTCACCGCCGCTCTTGCCTTCGCCGGCCTGTTCGCCGTCAACGCGAACGCCGCCGACTTCGAAGCAGGCAAGAACTACACCGAGCTGAACCAGGCCGTCCCGGTCTCCCAGCCCGGCAAGATCGAGGTGGTGGAGCTGTTCTGGTACGGCTGCCCGCACTGCTACGCGTTCGAACCGACCATCAACCCGTGGGTCGAGAAGCTGCCGGCCGACGTTCATTTCGTGCGCATTCCGGCCATGTTCGGCGGCCTGTGGAACATCCACGGCCAGCTGTTCCTGACCCTGGAGTCCATGGGCGTGGAGAAGAAGGTGCACCACTCGATCTTCGAGAAGCTGCACAACAACCCGAAAGCCCTGACCACCCCGGAAGAAATGGCTGACTTCGTCGCCGAACAGGGCGTGGACAAGGACAAGTTCCTGAGCACCTACAACTCCTTTGCCATCAAGGGCCAGATCGAGAAGGCCAAGAAACTGGCGATGGCCTACCAGATCAGCGGCGTGCCGACCCTGGTGGTCAATGGCAAGTACCGCTTCGACATCGGCTCGGCCGGTGGCCCGGACGAGGCGCTGCAGCTGGCTGACCAGCTGATCGCCAAGGAACGCGCCGACGCCAAGGCCGCTCAGTAAGGTCCGACGACGATGCTGCGCCGGCGGACTCGTGATCGTGTCGCGGGGGCCTGCGTCCCGCGGGTGAATGCCGCCCATGGGACACCCGCCGGCCTGCCCGACGACGGCCGGCTCCGCCTGCTCAGCTTCAACATCCAAGTGGGCATCAGTACCGAAAGGTACCGCCACTACCTGACCCGCGGCTGGCAGCACCTGCTGCCGGCCGCCGGGCGCGCCAGCAACCTGCAGCGCATCGGCGATCTGCTCCACGACTACGACGTGGTCGCCCTGCAGGAAGCCGACGGCGGCAGCATCCGCTCCGGCAACATCAACCAGGTCGAACACCTGGCCCAGCTCGGCGCCTTCCCCTACTGGTACCAGCAGCTCAACCGCAATCTCGGGCGTATCGCCCAGCACAGCAACGGCCTGCTCAGCCGCCTGCAGCCCACCGCCCTGGAAGACCACCCGCTGCCCGGCCCGCCCGGACGCGGCGCGATCCTCATGCGCTTCGGCGAAGGCCGTGACGCGCTGGCCGTGGTGATGATGCACCTGGCCCTCGGCGCGCGGACCCGCACCCGCCAGCTCGCCTACATCCGCGAGCTGCTGCAGGACTACCGCCACCACGTGCTGATGGGCGACATGAACACCCATGCCACCGACCTGCTGGAAAGCTCGCCGCTGCGCGATCTCCAGCTCATCGCCCCGCAGGTCGAGGCCACTTTCCCCAGCTGGCGCCCACAGCGCTGCCTGGACCACATCCTGCTCAGTTCCGAGCTGGCGCTGGAACGCGTCAGTGTCCTCCCGCACCCGATTTCCGACCACCTGCCCGTGGCCGTGGAAATCCGCCTGCCGGATGCCCTGCGTTCGTCCTCGTCGCTCGCCTTGCGCGGCGAGGCCCCTGAATGAGTCGCGACGACGACCAACGCTGGAAACAGAAATACCTGGACAACCTCGAGCAGCAGGAAAAGCTCGAGCGCCGCTGGGATGCCCGTCTCGACCTGCTGCGTCGCGGACTGGTGCGCAGCAGCCTCGCCGCCGAAGGCAGCGACAAGGCGGTAGACGCGTGCATGAAGGAGCTGCGTGAGGTATTGCGCCGCGACGAGATGGACGCCGGCCTGTCGCGCCTGATTCCGCAGCTCGAAAAAGCCGTGCTCGACTCCGAGCAGCGCCGCCAGCAGCGCGTCGAGCAGAACATCGCCGCACTGGGCCAGTTGTCGCAGCAATTGTTGTCCCTGGACATGCCGGGCGACCTGCGCAAGCCGCTCAAGCGCCTGGCCAAGGATATTCCCAGCCGTGGCAGCTCCTCCCGTGAACTGCCGGGCCTGCTGGCCGAACTGAGCCGCCTGCAACGCCAGGTGCTGGACCATTTCGGCAATGGCGGCGGCGAGCAGCGCCCCGGCTTCCTGCAGCGGCTGTTCGGCAGCCGGGACAACGACGAGACAGATTCGCCGGAATCGACGCCCACTGCGCTCACCGCAACGGCACAGGCAACGCCCATCGACGAAGCAGCGATAGATGAGCCGCTTCCCGCTGCAGCACAACCTGCTGCACCTGCACCTGCACCTGCACCTGCACCTGCACCCGCCGAGCCGGTGGTCGCTGAAGCGGTTGCCGAGTCCGTCATGAAGAGGGCCGACGCCGTTGCCCCGGCGCCAGAACCCGTCGCCGCACCGTCCCCGGCCGCGCTACCCGAGCCTGTCGCCGTGGCTGAAGTGCTGGTCCCTGCGGCCGTGTTGGAGCCTGTTGCCCACGACGATTCCAAACTGCTAGACAGCCTGCCGGTGCCGCCCGGCCTGTTCGGCACGCCGGAAGACGCACGTCAGGCCAGCGATCCCTACGCCCTGCCACCGCGCCCGGAGCCCGGTTACAGCGCTGTGGCACCACACATCGAGGCGAGCCTGCTGCGCCTGCTGGACGAGATGCACCTGCCGGCCGCCCAGCAGATCCAGGCCGAAGAACTGCGCTCGCGCATCCATGGCAGCCTCAACTGGTACGAACTGGTGCCGGTGCTGGACGACCTGGGCGTCCTGGTGCTGTCGCTCAACGACAGCGGCCAGCGCGAGTTCGAAGGCTACCTGCACCAGCTCAACGAACGCCTGGGCACCTTCCTCGACGGCCTGCAGGCGGTCCAGGAGAATCACAGCGGCTCCAGTTCCAGCGCCCGCGACCTGGACGACACCCTGCGTGAGCAGGTCAGCGGTCTGAAGGAAAGCGTGCTGGAGGCCACCGACCTCGAGGGCCTCAAGCGCAATGTCGAGTCGCGCCTGCAGGGCCTGGTGGGCACCATGGACCGCTTCCGCGAGGAGCGCGAAGTCCGTGAGCGCGAGGTGGGTGAGCGCATCCAGTCGCTGGTGACCCGCGTCACCAGCATGGAAGAGGAGGCCCGCACCTTCCAGGCGAACATCGAGGACCAGCGTCAGAAAGCCATGACCGACGCCCTGACCGGCCTGCCCAACCGCGCCGCGCTGAGCGAGCGGCTGGAGCTGGAGGTCTCGCGCTGGGAGCGCTACGGCGGCGACCTGCTGCTGGCGGTGCTCGATGTCGACCACTTCAAGCGCATCAACGACGACTTCGGCCACCTTGCCGGTGACAAGGTGCTGAAGATCATCGCCAACGAACTGGCCAAGCGCGTGCGCAAGACCGATTTCATCGCCCGCTACGGCGGCGAGGAGTTCGTCGTGCTGCTGCCCGCCACGCCGCTGGACGGCGGACAGCAACTGCTCGACGTGCTGCGCGGCGCCATCGAAGCCTGCCCCTTCCACTTCAAGGGCGAACGCCTGAGCATCACCTGCTCGGCGGGCCTGACGGCGTTCCGCGAGGGCGAGCGCGCCGAGGCCGTGTTCGAGCGCGCCGACCAGGCGCTGTACCGCGCCAAGCGCGGCGGGCGCAATCGCCTCGAAGTCGACTGACGACCGGTCCTGACTGTAGGAGCGAGCGGGGTTCGCTTCTACAGGAAAACATTTCATTTCTGCCGAAAATTCTTGACGAATGAAAGCTTATAGGTTTTGATTCGAACCATTATCTTTCGAATCGAAACTTAATAGTTCATGTCGAAACGCAACACACCTCAACGCCGCCACGACATCCTGGCGCTGCTCGCCGAACTGGGCGAGGTCAGCGTGGACGATCTCGCGCGCCGCTTCGCCACCTCCGAGGTGACCATCCGCAAGGACCTGGCGGCCCTGGAAGGCAACGGCCTGCTGCTGCGCCGCTACGGCGGCGCAGTGCCGATGCCCCATGAGCTGATCGCCGAGCCAAGCCAGCCGCTGTCGCGCTACAAGCAGGCCATCGGCCGCGCCGCGGCTGCCTGCATCCGTGAGCACGCGCGGATCATCATCGACAGCGGCAGCACCACCGCCGCGCTGATCCCGGAGCTGGGCCGCAAGCCCGGCCTGGTGGTGATGACCAATTCCCTGAGCGTGGCCAATGCCCTGCGCGAGCTGGAGCGCGAACCGGTGCTACTGATGACCGGCGGCACCTGGGACCCGCACTCGGAGTCGTTCCAAGGCCAGGTGGCCGAACAGGTGCTGCGCTCCTACGATTTCGATCAGCTGTTCATCGGCGCCACCGGGCTCGACCTGGAGCGGGGCACGACGACCTTCAACGAACTGCTGGGCCTGAGCCGGGTCATGGCCGAGGTCGCCCGCGAGGTGATCGTCATGGCCGAGGCCGACAAGCTGGGCCGGCGCATTCCCAACCTGGAGCTGCCGTGGAGCAGCGTCCAGACCCTGATTACCGACGAACGCCTGAGCGATGAAGCGTTCGAACTGATCCAGGCGCGCGGCGTGAAAGTGATCCGCGCGCGCTGCGAAGACTGACAGGAGAGCCAAGCCATGTGTGGAATCGTAGGCGCCATCGCCGAGCGCACTATCACCCCGATCCTCGTCGAAGGCCTCAAGCGCCTGGAATACCGTGGTTACGACAGCGCCGGTGTGGCGGTGATCGACAATAGCGGTGCGCTGGATCGCCGCCGCCGCGCCGGCAAGGTTTCCAGCCTCGAACAGGCCATTACCGAGCAGCCGCTGCTCGGTCGCCTGGGCATCGCCCACACCCGCTGGGCCACCCACGGCGCGCCCACCGAGGCCAACGCCCACCCGCACTTTTCCCATGGCGAAGTGGCGGTGGTACACAACGGCATCATCGAGAACTTCGAGCCCCTGCGTGAAATGCTCAAGGCGCGCGGCTACGAGTTCACCTCGCAGACCGATACCGAGGTCATCGCCCACCTGCTGCACCTGCGCCTGAGTGAGTTGGGTGACCTGACCGTCGCACTCAAGGCCGTGGTCAAGGAACTGCACGGCGCCTATGGCCTGGCGGTGATCAGCAGCAAGCAGCCCGACCGCATCCTTGCCGCCCGCAGCGGCAGCCCGCTGGTGGTGGGCCTGGGGCATGGCGAGAACTTCCTCGCCTCCGACCAGCTGGCGCTGCGCCAGGTCACCGACCGCTTCATCTACCTGGAAGAAGGCGACATTGCCGAAATCCGTCGTGACGGCCTGCAGCTGTGGGACGTGAAGGGCAACCCGGTGCAGCGCGAGGAAGTGCGCTACCACGAGGGAGCCGAGGCGGCCGACAAGGGCGGTTACCGCCACTTCATGCTCAAGGAGATTCACGAGCAGCCCGCCGTGGTGCAGCGCACCCTGGAAGGCCGCCTGGGCGCCCAGCAGGTGCTGGTGGACAACTTCGGCCCGCAGGCCCGTGAGCTGCTGGCCAAGGTACGCACCGTGCAGATCGTCGCCTGCGGCACCAGCTACCACGCCGGCATGGTCGCCCGTTACTGGCTGGAGAGCCTGACCGGCATTCCCTGCCAGGTCGAAGTTGCCAGCGAGTTCCGCTACCGCAAGGTCGCGGTACACCCGGACTCCCTGTTCGTCACCATCTCCCAGTCCGGCGAAACCGCCGACACCCTGGCCGCGCTGCGCTACGCCAAGGAGCTGGGCTTCCTGTCCAGCCTGGCGATCTGCAACGTCGCCACCAGTTCGCTGGTGCGCGAGTCGGACATGACCCTGCTGACCAACGCCGGCCCTGAAATCGGCGTGGCCTCCACCAAGGCCTTCACCACCCAGCTGGTCGCCCTGCTGCTGCTGACCCTGGGTATCGGCCAGGTGCAGAAGCGCCTGGGCGATGGCGTCGAGGCCGAGCTGGTGAACGAGCTGCGTCGCCTGCCGACCCACCTGGAAGAAGCCCTGTCCATGGACAAGGTGGTGGAGAAGATCAGCGAGCTGTTCGCCGAGAAGCACCACACCCTGTTCCTCGGCCGTGGCGCCCAGTACCCGGTGGCGATGGAAGGCGCGCTGAAGCTCAAGGAAATCTCCTATATCCACGCCGAGGCCTACCCGGCCGGCGAGCTCAAGCACGGCCCGCTGGCGCTGGTCGACGCCGACATGCCGGTGGTCACCGTGGCGCCGAACAACGAACTGCTGGAGAAGCTCAAGTCCAACCTGCAGGAAGTCCGCGCCCGCGGCGGCGAGCTGGTGGTGTTCGCCGAAGGCGGCAGCGGCATCAGCGATGGCGAAGGCACCCACGTGGTGGGCATGCCGGCAATCCACGATTGCCTGGCGCCGATCCTCTACACCGTGCCGCTGCAACTGCTGTCCTACTACGTCGCCGTGCTCAAGGGCACCGACGTCGACCAACCGCGCAACCTGGCCAAGTCGGTAACCGTCGAGTAAGTCGGTCTGCTCAGCTCCACCCCAGGGGGCCCGCGCATCGCGCCGGCCCCCTGTTCGTTTCTGCCCTTCGCCGCCCTCGCAACAAATCCGTCGCACGACTCCCGCCAAAGCTTCACGAAACCGTCCCCAGCCTGCCAACTCGGTACGCCACCCTCAGCGCTGCAACCTGAACGGGTGCGCGCGTGGCCGTAGCTGCCGCGCGCTCCCGAGTCCCGCGTCAGCGGGAACCGGCGTGGCGCCGGTCACTACAACAACGCAACGGGTGCTGGCGACTGATGACGATCGAAGGATTCGTACTGATTGGCCGCGTCTCGGGCCTCGCTCCGGAGCTTGCGCGGTGAAGCTGCTGGTCACCGGCGCCGCCGGGTTCATCGGCTTCCACACCGCTCAGCGCCTGTGCCGTGAAGGGCACGAGGTGGTCGGCATCGACAACCTTAACGACTACTACAGCGTCGAGCTCAAGCTGGCTCGCCTGGAGCTCCTGCGGGGGCAGCGACAATTCCGCTTCGAGCGCCTGGATATTGCCGACGCGCCGGCCCTGGCGGCACTGATGCGCCGCGAAGGTTTCGAGCGGGTGATCCACCTGGCCGCCCAGGCCGGCGTGCGCTATTCGCTGGAGAACCCGCAGGCCTACGCCGACGCCAACCTCAGCGGTTTCGTCAACCTGCTCGAAGGCTGCCGGCACACCGGCGTCGGCCATCTGGTGTACGCCTCCAGCAGCTCGGTCTACGGCATGAACAGTGCGATGCCCTTCAGCATCGACGCAGCGGTGGACCAACCAGTGTCGCTCTATGCCGCCACCAAGCGCGCCAACGAGCTGATGGCGCACACCTACGCGCATCTCTACCGCCTGCCGCTCACCGGACTGCGCTTCTTCACCGTGTATGGCCCCTGGGGCCGTCCGGACATGGCGCTGTTCAAGTTCACCCGCTCGATCCTCGAAGGGCAGCCCATCGACATCTACAACCACGGCGAGATGTCCCGCGACTTCACCTACATCGACGATGTGGTGGAAGGCCTGCTGCGCATCCAGGACTGCCCACCCGCCGCCGGCGAGCTCGGCGCGGCGCCGGCGGCGCTCTACAACATCGGCTGCGGCTCGCCGGTGCGCCTGCTCGACATGGTCGCCTGCGTCGAGCGCGCGCTGGGTCGCCGTGCTATCCGCAACTACCTGCCGCTGCAGCCGGGCGATGTGCTGCGCACCTGGGCCGATGTCGAGGCCCTGGCGCAACGCACCGGCTTCCGTCCGGGCACCTCGCTGCAGAGCGGCGTCGAACGATTCGTCCACTGGTACCGCGAGTTCTACGCGGTCGCACAGCCCTGCGCCCCGGCGGCGTGACGGGTACGGAGCAAGCGTCTGAGCATGTCCAGCAGTCCTTTCGTGTCGGTGCTGATCCCGGCGAAGAACGAGGCCGAAAACCTTCCCGCCCTGCTCGAGGAAGTCCGCGCCGCTCTGGCCGGGGAAAGCTTCGAAGTCATAGTGGTGGACGACGGCAGCAACGATGCCACGCGCAGTGTGCTGCAGGGCTTGCAACAGGGCGGCTACAGCCAGCTGCGGGTGCTTGCCCACGAGCGCTCGCTGGGCCAGAGCACCTCGATCTATCACGCCGCCGAGGCCGCGCGCGGCCACTGGCTGGCGACCCTGGACGGCGACGGGCAGAACGACCCGGCGGACATCCCCGGCATGCTCGCGCTGGTGCGCGCGGCAGACTGCCCGGCTGACCTTAAGCTGATCGCCGGCCACCGCGTGAAGCGCCAGGACAGTGCGAGCAAACGTTGGGCCTCGCGCTTCGCCAACCGCCTGCGCGGGCGCCTGCTGCGCGACCAGACCCCGGACACTGGTTGCGGCCTCAAGCTGATCGAGCGTGAAGCCTTCCTGCGCCTGCCGTACTTCGACCACATGCACCGCTTCATCCCCGCGCTGATCCAGCGTCACCAGGGCAGCATGCGCGTGTACCCGGTCAACCACCGGGCGCGCAACGCCGGAGTATCCAAGTACGGCAACCTCGATCGTGCTCTGGTGGGTATCCTCGACCTGATCGGCGTCTGGTGGCTGATCCGCCGCACGCGCCTGGACGCCCTGCCGCACGAGCTGGGCCGCTGAACCATGAGCGTCCCAAGCTCCTCCCTGAGCCTGCTTAACCGCGCACAGTTCACCTGGTGGCGCCGCTGCGCCGGGCGGCCCTGGCTGCTGCTGGTGCTGGCGGCGTTGCTGCTGGGCGCCGGGCTGGGTCTGCGCCAGCCGAGCAACGTGGATGAAGAGCGCTTCCTCGGTGTTGCGCTGGAAATGCTGCAGAGCGGCGACTGGCTGATTCCCCACCGCGCCGCGGAAATCTACCCGGACAAACCGCCACTGTTCATGTGGCTGCTGGCGACCCTGGTGCGCCTGGGCATCGCGCCGAACCTGGCGCTGTTCCTGCCGGCGTTCCTCTCCGGCATGGTCGCCACTGCCTGCCTCTACGACCTCGGCCGGCGCCTGTGGAACCCTCGCATCGGCCTCGTCGCCGGGCTGCTGTTCCTGGCGACCTACCAGACCTGGTCGGTGCTGCGCGACGGCAGCATCGACGGCTTCCTCTGCCTGTGGACGAGCCTGGGCGTCTACGGCTTGTGCCGGCACCTGCTGCTGGGGCCGGCGTGGCGCTGGTTCTATGTCGCCTGCGCGGCGATGGGGCTGGGCGTCATCAGCAAGGGCGTGGGTTTCCTGCCGGCGCTGATGCTCATTCCCTATGCCTACGCGGTGCGCCGGCAGTGGTCCGGCGTGGTTGCGATGCCCGGCCAGGCGAGGCGCTGGTGGCTGGGCCTGCTGGTGGCCCTGGCTTCGATCCTGCTGTGGCTGCTGCCGGTGGTGCTGCACGTGCTGAGCAGCGGCAGCGCCGACGGCCGCGCCTACCTCGACGACATCCTCCTGCACCAGACCGCCAGGCGCTATGCCAGCGCCTGGCAGCACCAGGAACCGTTCTGGTACTTCTTCGCCAAGGTCATCCCGCAGTACTGGCTGCCGCTGGTGCTGGCGCTGCCCTGGATGGTGCCGGCCTGGCGCCGCCAGCTGGTGCACCGGGATGGCCGCGTGCTGGTGCTGCTGGGCTGGGTCGTGCTGGTGCTGCTGTTCTTCAGCCTCAGCAGCGGCAAGCGCAAGCTCTACATCTTCCCCGCGCTGCCCGGCCTGGTGCTGGTCATGGCGCCACTGCTGCCCTGGCTGCTGCGCCGCTGGTTCGCCGAACGGCCGTGGGCGCGCAAAGTCTTCGTCGGCCTGGCGCTGGCCTGGTTCGCCGCCTGGTTCGCCCGTGGCTTCATCGAACCGCTGAAGAACCCCGGCGATGACCGCCGGCCGCTGATGGCCGAGGTACAGCGTCTGAGCGAAGGCCGCGAGCTGGTGCTGACCCACTGGCGCGAGGGCCACTGGCTCTACGCCCGCCAGCCGCTGGTGCACTTCGGCATCGACACCCCGAACCAGACCGGGAAGGCCCTGACCTGGCTGCGTGCTCACCCGCAGGCGCTGGCGATGGTCCGCGCCGAGGACCTGGAGCGCTGCTTCCGACCTGAAGTCGCCCGCGAGGTGAAGGGCGATTACGAGGAGCGCTGGTTCCTGGTTGGCGCCGAGGCCGACAACGGCCTGTGCGCCGAAGATGCCAGCGCTCCGGCCTATCGCTTTGCCTGGCAGCGCCCGCTGTCCTGAACCCCCGCGAGGAGTCCGCACGTGAGCCAGATCGTCGAGAGCATCGAAGCCCTACCGCGGAGCCCGTCGTGGCGCCGGTTCGACCGCCGCACCTGGCTGCGCCTGGCCCTGGGGCTGGCGCTGCTGGTGCCGGCGGTGACGCTGGTGCTGACCGAGCACTGGCAGCAGCGCGCCTGGTTCTACCTGCGCAGCCAGCTGCATGCCGCAGACTGGGCGGGGCGCAGCGTCTGGCTGCCCGACTACAAGGTGACCCTCGACGCGCTGCCGGTGAAGGGTATCGAGTCGGACCTGTCGGCCATCAGCTACGACTTCGACCAGGATCGCCTGCTCGCCGTGACCAACGCCGGCAACATGAAGCTGGCCGTGCTGAACAAGGCCGGCGAGATGCTCGCGCAGTACCCCATGAGCGGCTTCGAGGACGTCGAAGCGGTGGCCTACCTGGGCGGCGGGCTGGTGGCGGTGGCCGACGAGAACCTCCAGCAGATCGACTTCTTCAGCCTGCCCGAGCACCCCGGCCAGACCATCCAGGCGAGCGACGCACAGTCCTTCGCCCTGGCGATCAACCCGAGCATCCACAACAAGGGCTTCGAAGGGCTCACCTACGATCCCGACCATGACCGCCTGTTCATCGGCAAGGAACGCGGTCCGCGGCAGATCTATGAGGTCACCGGAGTGCGCGCGAGCCTGGCGGGGAAGATGCAGCTGAAGATCATCGACCGCACCGCCTGGGTGAAGCGCAGCGTGTTCGGCACCGACATCTCCGACCTGCATTACGACCGCCGCAGCGGCCACCTGCTGGTGCTCAGCGAAGAGTCGCGGCTGATCATGGAGCTGGACGATCAGGGTGGCCTGGTGAGCTTCCGCTCCCTCGGCGGCTTCGGCGACCTCAAGCACCGCGCGCCGCAGGCCGAAGGGCTGACGATGGACGCCAGCGGCAACCTCTTCGTGGTCAGCGAGCCGAACCTGTTCTACCGCTTCGAGAAGCGCTGAGCGCTGCTCAGTGGCTCTGCGCGCCGGCACCTGTGCCCTGGCGCCGCAGCAGCGCGAGGTTGCGCAGGTAGACCAGGATGCCGAAGGACTGGCCGAGGATGATGATCGGGTCCCGCTGCGCCACCGCGTAGCTGAACAGCAGCACGCTGCCGGCCATCGACAGGTACCAGAAGTGGATCGGATTGACCGGTCGCCCGGCGCGCTCGGAGAACCACAGCTGCAGCACGAAGCGCCCGGTGAAGAGCACCTGTCCCACCAGCCCGACGACGGTCCAGCAGGGATCGGCGGCTCCGAGCGCCTGGATGATCGGTTCAGGCTTGGACAACCAGCCGGGAATCACCGCCACCGCCGCCCAGGTCAGCCAGGGCCAGGCGAAGAACAGCGGCCGGCCGCCGCCATGGCGACGCTCCAGCTCCAGGTTGCGCAGGTAGATGGCCAGGCCGGCGAGCTGCCCCAGGCAGATCACCAGGTCGCGCTGGTGCGTCGCGTAGGCCAGCAGCAGCACGGCTCCGGCGCAGCTGAAATACCAGAAGTGCACCGGCATCAGGCTGCGGCGGGCGCGCTCGGAGAGAACCCACTGGACCAGGAAGCGAGCGGAGAAGGCGGCCTGCGCGAGCAGCCCGATGGCGAACCACAGTGGATTGACGGCGTTCAAGCCTGGCCCCTTGCCGGATGGACGAAAGCCGCGCACGACACGGCCTGCAGTGCTTTTCGGCAGTCTACGGAGGGGATATTTCGCTTTGGTGGCGCAGTGCGGGGGGAATCAACATTCCCCCGGTGCCTGCACGTCCGGGGGTGTGGACGGGGCACCGAGGCCAGGCGGCAGAGGCCGCTACACGAGGGGAATGGAAATCGACCTTGTCTTGTGGACAAGGTCGGGCTCCGGCCCTGCGAGGGGTACCTGACAAGTCTCCCGCAGGGCGGGGAGCGGGCCAACGATAGAAGCTGGCTAGTGGCCGGTCAATCGGAAACGACAAACGCGCGTTCGCAAGTGTCCGATATTCGAACCAAAAGGGCCGGTCGGGACCGCGGATTTCGTTAGCCGGCTATCGGAGGTGTCTATACTGTTTCTGATTGTGTCCGGGAAAACTCCGCTCCTGGAGCGACGCTCGGGCACGGACGGCAGAAGGATTTCCGTCCATCAAGACGGGACGCTGTTCCACCTGACAAGAGAATCCCCATGAACACACCTGCCGTACCGCAATACTCCGCCCACGAGCGCCGCTCGCGCATCCTCGCCATCGTCGGCGCCTCGTCAGGCAACCTGGTGGAGTGGTTCGACTTCTACGTCTACGCCTTCACCGCGCTGTACTTCGCCCATGCCTTCTTCCCCTCGGACGATCCGACGGTGCAGCTGCTCAACACCGCCGGGGTATTCGCCGCGGGCTTCCTGATGCGCCCGATCGGCGGCTGGCTGTTCGGCCGCATCGCCGACAAGAAGGGCCGCAAGACTGCGATGATGATCTCGGTGCTGATGATGTGCGGCGGCTCGCTGGCGATCGCGGTGATGCCGACCTACGCCACCATCGGTGTCGCGGCGCCGGCGCTGCTGCTGCTGGCGCGGCTGTTCCAGGGTCTCTCCGTGGGCGGCGAGTACGGCACCAGCGCGACCTACATGAGCGAAGTGGCGCTCAAGGGCCAGCGCGGCTTCTTCGCTTCCTTCCAGTACGTGACCCTGATCGGCGGCCAACTGCTGGCCGTGCTGGTGGTGGTGGTCCTGCAGCAACTGCTGACCACCGACGAACTGAAGGAGTGGGGCTGGCGGATTCCCTTCGTGGTCGGTGCCATCACCGCGGTGATCGCCTTCTACCTGCGTCGTTCGCTGCACGAGACGGCCAAGGAGTCGAACCTCAACCGCAAGGAGTCGGGCACCCTCTCCGAACTGTTCGCCCACCACAAGCGCGCCTTCTTCACCGTGCTCGGCTTCACCGCCGGTGGCTCGCTGATCTTCTACACCTTCACCACCTACATGCAGAAATACCTGGTGAACACCGCCGGCATGGACCCGAAGGTGGCCAGCGGCGTGATGACCTTCGCGCTGTTCTGCTACATGTGCATGCAGCCGCTGTTCGGCGCGCTGTCCGACCGCATCGGCCGCAAGACCTCGATGCTCTGGTTCGGCGCCCTGGGGCTGATCTTCACCTGGCCGATCCTTTCCGCGCTGAAGGCGGTGAGCAGCCCATACCTGGCGTTCGTGCTGATCATCGCGGCCATGGCCATCGTCAGCCTGTACACCTCGATCAGCGGCCTGATCAAGGCGGAGATGTTCCCGCCGCAGATTCGCGCCCTGGGTGTTGGCCTGTCCTACGCGGTGGGCAACGCGATCTTCGGCGGCTCCGCCGAATACGCCGCGCTGGGCCTGAAGACCATGGGCATGGAAGAGGTGTTCTATATCTACGTTTCGGTCATGTGCGGCGTGGCGCTGGTGGTCTGCCTGCTGCTGCCGGACCTGCGCAAGGTCAGCTACCTCAACGACGAGGACTGACCTGCGCCGGCAGCGCTAGTCGTTGCCCCGGCCACGCAGGGCGTGGTCGGGCAGCGACACGGCGATCAGCAGGGCCAGGGCGCCGAAGCCTGCGTTGATCAGGAACAGGTGCCCGAATACCCCATCCAGCGTGAGCCGTTGCGCCTCGTGGCCGGCTCCGCTGAGGCTGGCCAGCAGCGCGCTGGCTGACAGCCCGTGACCCGCCTCGCCCGCCAGCGGCTGCAGCATCGCCAGCAGCAGCGCGGACATCAGCGCGATCCCCACCGCCCCGCCCAGTGAACGGAACAGGGTGATATTGCTGGTCGCCACCCCCAAGTGTTTCGTCTCCACCGCGCTCTGCGCCGCCACCAGGCTGGTGGGGAACTGCGTACCGGCGGCAATGCCGGTGAGCAGCATGCAGACGCCCGAGAGGAAATACGCGCTCGGCGGCGTCAGCGCCAGGCCGGCAATCGCCAGCGGCATCAACAGTGCGCCACCGACGATCTGCGGCTTGTAGCGGCCAATGATCGCGGTGAGACGGCCGCAGCAGTACGCGCCGATCGGCACGCCCATGGCCAGCGGCAGCAAGTGCAGCGCGGCGCTGTCCGCGCCCGCGCCGGTGACCGACTGGAAGCGCAGCGGCACCAGCACCGACAGCGAGATCACCTGGAAGCTGGCGAAGAAGCTGATCAGCCAGCTCAGGGTGGCTGCGCGAATACCGAACAGGTGCATCGGCACCAGCGGCTCCGGCGCGCGGCGCTCCTGCAGCACGAACAGGGCGATCAGCACCACGGCGGCGACGAACAGCGCGAGCATCTGCGGGTCGTTCCAGCGCGCGCCCTGGCCGACCTCGGTGATCGCCAGCAACAGGCTGCCCAGGCCGGCGATCATCAGCATCGTGCCGAGGTAGTCGATCACCGGCTTGCGCCCCGGCACCGGCAGGCCGCGCAGGGTCTGGCGCGACACCGCGAGGGCGACCAGGCCCACCGGCAGGTTGATCAGGAATACCCAGCGCCACGACAGGTACTCGGTGAGCAGCCCGCCCAGCACCGGGCCGGCGATACTCGCCACCGCGTACATGCTGCTGAAGTAGCCCTGGTAGCGGCCACGTTCGCGCGGCGGAACGATGTCGCCGATGATCGCCTGACTCACCGACATCATGCCGCCGGCGCCGATGCCCTGCAGGACGCGGGCGAGCACCAGCTGCTCCATGCTCTGGGCGGCGCCACAGAGCAGCGAGGCGACGGTGAACAGGCCGATGGCGAAGAGCATCAGTACGCGGCGGCCGTAGAGGTCGCCGAGCTTGCCGTAGATCGGCATGGAGATGGTCATCGCCACCATGTAGCCGGAGATGACCCACGCCAGCAGGTCGAAATCGCCAAAGCCGGCGGAGATCGCCGGCAGGGAAACGGCGACGATGGTCTGGTCGAGCGCACCGAGGAAGATCGCCAGCATCAGCCCCACCAGCACGGTGCGGACCGCCGGACGCGGCTCGGACAAGGTATTCAAGGAAGGCCCCCTTCACAGCAGAGGTGCTCCGGCCGGGATGGGCGCGGGCGCGCCCAGTGTAGTGCAAGGCAGCGGCGAACTGTCACGCCTGCGCGATAGTTACCGGGCAGGAAAGGCTCTATCTCAGGGCTGACAAAGATGATGAACGAAGCGGCTGCTAGGCTTTACAGGCGAGCTATCTTGCCGTGCTGTCCTTTTTTGGAACGCAACCCGCCGGGGCGTACTCCACTGCAGAGGAATCGTCAGGTTCATTGCAGGGATCGGCGCCCGATAGTTTTTCGCGGGCCAGGCCATAGGCGAAGACTATGGAAAGGCTGGTCTATAGTTCTTCAGCCCTGTGACCAGGAGGTTTGCATGAAAGCCAATCTGCCCTCTGAGTTGCTGTCCCTGCAGTTGCCGCTGCGTATCCGCATCGGCGAGGCCCAGGCCTTCGACCTCGGCCCCGACCCGCAGGTAACTCTGGTTGTCCGCGATCCCACGCTGCTGACCGAGATCACCCATCCCAGCCTCGATATCCTCGGCCGCGCCTACGTGGAGGGCCGCATGGACATCGAGGGGCCGATGCAGGAAGTGATCGCCACGGCCGACGCCCTGAGCGCCGCGCTGGGCGATGACGACGACGATTCCGACTACGTGCGCAAAAGCCACGACAAGGCCACCGACGCCGAAGCCATCCATTACCACTACGACCTGTCCAACGCGTTCTACCAGCTCTGGCTCGACCCGGAGATGGTGTACTCCTGCGCCTACTACGAGACCGGCAACGAAAACCTGGCCAGCGCCCAATTGGCCAAGCTGCGCCACCTGTGCCGCAAGCTGCGCCTGAAGCCGGGCGAGAAGCTGCTCGACGTCGGCTGCGGCTGGGGCGGTCTGGCGCGTCTGGCGGCGCGGGAGTTCGGCGTACAGGTGCACGGCATCACCCTCAGCGAGGAGCAGCTCAAGCTCGGCCGCGAGCGGGTCAAGGCGGACGGGCTGGAAGGCAAGGTGACCCTGGAGTTGCGCGACTACCGCGACCTGCCGCGTGACGGCCGCTACGACAAGGTGGTCAGCGTCGGCATGTTCGAACACGTCGGCCATGCCAACCTGGGCCTCTACTTCCAGCACCTGTACGACGCGGTGCGGCCGGGCGGGCTGGTGATGAACCATGGGATCACCTCCAGCAACACCGACGGCCGCCCGGTCGGGCGCGGCGCGGGTGACTTCATCGACCGCTACGTATTCCCCCACGGCGAGCTGCCGCACCTGTCGCTGGCCGTCGCCCGCATGAGCGAGGCGGGGCTCGAAGTGGTCGACGTCGAAGGGCTGCGCCTGCACTATGCGCGCACGCTGGACTTCTGGAGTGCCAACCTCGAGGCCAGGCTGGCCGATGCAGCGAAACTGGTGCCCGACCAGGCCCTGCGCATCTGGCGCCTGTACCTTGCCGGTTGCGCCTATGGCTTCAAGAAGGGCTGGATCAACCTGCACCAGATTCTTGCCAGCAAGCCGCACACCGACGGCGGCCACGAAGTGCCCTGGAGCCGCCGCGACCTCTACGCCTGAGCCTGCTCAGGGATTGCCATCGGGCCTGGCTTGCCGGGCCCGATGCCTTTCCGGCGCGAGCAAAAGGCTTGCATCGAGCGGCACGGGAGGCTAAACCGCCTTTCCCCACTGACTCTTTGGTAGATGAATCATGGTGAATTTCTTCCCGGACCTGTCCCTCGTCGAACTCTCGCGCGCGCAGGCGCCCTGGCCACTATTGCTCAAGGCCGACCCCAGCCGCGAACAGCTCGAGAGCTACCTGCCCGATTCCCGCCTGCTGGCGCTGAACGAGGCAGATTGCGTGCGCGGCGTGCTGACGCTGACTCCCCGCGAGCCCGGCGTCGCCGAGATCACCAGCCTTGCGGTCGAGGACGAATGGCAGGAGCGCGGCCTGGGCCGGCGCCTGCTGCTGGCGGCCATCGAGCAGGCGCGCGAGGCCGGCCTGCAGCGCCTGACCATCGCCACCGGCAACTCCAGCCTGGCCCAGCTCGGCCTGTACCAGCGCCTGGGCTTCCGCATCGTCGGCATCGAGCCGGACCACTTCGTGCGGCATTACTCCGAGCCGATCTACGAGAACGGCATCCAGTGCCGCGACCAGATTCGTCTGGCGCTCGACCTCGGCGTCTAACCGCGCGCCCAGCGACTCACCGCCACCGCATCGTGGGCGTGCAGGCTTTCCGCATGCACCACGCGCACCTCGAAGCCTGACACCTCTTCGCGCTGCAACAGCGCCCGGTGCAGCCGGCGTGCGGCGTCTTCGCAGAACATCAGGTTCTGCCCATTGGCCAGGGCGAAGGCCTGTTCGTCGGCGCGCTTCACTGCCGTCTGCACGGCGGTGCCGAGGGCGTCTTCGGCGTGGTCGATCAGCTCGCTGAAAGCGAATGCCGGTGCGGTCGGGTCGAGTCGCAGGTTCAGCTGTGCCTCGCTGCGCTGGCTGTGCGGCGTGGCGACTATGCCCTGCGGGCTGCCGAGCCAGGCGCGGACCTCGCTGGCCTTCAGCGGGCGGTCGGCGAAGTCGGCGTCGAAGCGCTCCTGGATCAGCTGGCGCGCCAGTGCCGCCGAGCACGGGCAGGTCGAGGAGTAGGGCAGATTCAGGTGCAACTCCAGGTGCAGCGCATCGTCCTCCAGCTGCGCGTGGATCTCGCAGGCGTAGCGCTTCCAGCCGCTCAGCGGGCTGACCAGTGCCGGGCGCCGCAGCAGCAGTTCGAAACGCAGCGTCAGGCTGGCGCGCCGGGAAAGCTGTGCGTGGCTCCTGAGGAACTGCCTGAGCAGGTCATGCAGCAGCGCCGGTGAAAGCTCCGCATCCGCCAGCCCCTGCAGCGCCAGGTACAGCCGCGACATGTGGATGCCGCGCGCATCGGCTTCGTCGAGGCTGACGCCGGCGTCGGCATAGGCGGCAACGCGCTCGCCAGTGATACGCAGCGGCACGGCGATGCCTTGCATGCCGACCCAGTCGAGCGGGATGGGCAGGCGGGTGGATTGGCAGGCGATATCGGGGAGCAGGGCGGTCATGGGCGGGTCACGGTCGGCAATTGTTATAATATAACGTATTTGCTTCCCGCCGATCCCGCAATGGCCTCGTCAGCGATCATGCTGCTTGCAACCGCTGACCCGGCCGCAGGTCAGTCGCGCACTGTCACCCGTGGAGCTGCTGAAGCGGCTGATGTTGGTCCAGCCGATACCGCGGCTGGTGCCGACCCACACCTGGCCATCGCTGGTCACCCCGCTGAAGAAGGTCAGGCTGCCATAGCGCGTGCCGGTCTGCGCCCAACGTCGTCCGCTGCTTGCCTCGAAACCGCGCAGGTAGGTGTCGTGGCCCTGGGTGGCGACGCTGTAGAGATTCCCCGAATCGTCCATGCAGGCCAGCACCGAAGCCGACCAGGCGCAGCGCGCCGGTTCCTCGCCGGGGAAAGGCAGTGGCGCGGACCCGCTGGCGTGGGCGAAGGGAGCGAACAGGCAGAGCAGCAGGGCGCGGCGCAGCATCGAGGGTCTCGGCAGATGGGTGGAGCGAAGCGTCGATATCGCACGTCGGCAGGCTATTGTCGAGCGCGCATTGTTATAATATAACATAAAAGATCACTCCCTTCCGGAGACGGTCATGACCGAACAGGAACTGCTCGCCCAGCCCGGCGAGGCCTACATGAGCGAGGCGCAACAGGGCTATTTCCGCGCACTGCTGCTGGATCAGCGCGACGAACTGCAGGGGCGCATCGAGGAGGAGTTCCAGGCGCTGCAGGACACCGAGCGGGCCAGCGACGAAGCCGATGTCGCCAGCCGCGAGGAGTCGCGCCAGTGGCAACTGCGCCTGTTGGAGCGCGAGAAGAAGCTGCTCGACAAGATCGACCAGGCGCTGGAGCGCCTGGCCCGGGGCGATTACGGCTGGTGCGAGGAAACCGGCGAACCGATCGGTCTGCGCCGCCTGCTGCTGCGCCCCACCGCCTCGCTGTGCATCGAGGCCAAGGAGCGCCAGGAACGGCGCGAATTGCACGTCCGCGAAGCCTGAATTCCCTGGAGATGATCCCCGTGAACGCCCCACTCCCTGTCACCGTCCTGTCCGGCTTCCTTGGCGCCGGCAAGAGTACGCTGCTCAACCACGTGCTGAAGAACCGTGAGGACCTCAAGGTCGCGGTCATCGTCAACGACATGAGCGAAATCAACATCGACGGCCGCGAGGTGCAGCGCGATGTCAGCCTCAACCGTGGCCAGGAGCGCCTGGTGGAGATGAGCAACGGGTGCATCTGCTGCACCCTGCGCGAGGACCTGCTGGAAGAGGTCAGCCGCCTCGCCAGCGAAGGCCGCTTCGACTACCTGCTGATCGAGTCCACCGGCATCTCCGAACCGCTGCCGGTGGCCGAGACTTTCACCTTCCGCGACGAGCAGGGCCGCAGCCTGTCTGACCTGGCGCGGCTGGACACGCTGGTTACGGTGGTCGACGGGTTGAACTTCCTTGCCGACTACCAGGGCGCCGACAGCCTCGCCGAGCGCGGCGAAACCCTCGGTGAGGACGACGAGCGCTCGCTCAGCGACCTGCTGGTGGAACAGGTGGAGTTCGCCGATGTGATCCTGGTGAGCAAGATCGACCTGATCGGCAGCGCCGAGCGTGATGAGTTGCTGGCGATCCTGCGCCGGCTCAACCCGGACGCCGACATCCAGCCCATGGTCATGGGCCAGGTGCCGCTGGCGAGCATCCTCGACACCGGCCGCTTCGACTTCCAGCGCGCCGAGCGGGCGCCGGGCTGGCTCAAGGAACTGCGCGGCGAGCACCTGCCGGAGACCGAGGCCTACGGTATTTCCTCGGATGTCTACCGGGCGCGGCGGCCCTTCCACCCGCAGCGCTTCCACGACTTCCTTGCCCAGCCCTGGAGCAACGGTCGGCTGCTGCGCTCCAAGGGCTTCTTCTGGCTCGCCAGCCGCTACCGCGAGGCCGGTAGCTGGTCCCAGGCTGGCGGCCTGATGCGTCACGGCCTGGCCGGGCGCTGGTGGCGCTTCGTCCCGCGCGAGCACTGGCCGCAGGAGACTACCGAGCTGCAGGGCGTGCTGCGTCACTGGCGCGAGGACAGCGGCGATTGCCGTCAGGAACTGGTGTTCATCGGCCAGAACCTGGACTTCCCGCAGCTGTTCGCCGAGCTGGACCATTGCCTGCTGGACGATGAAGAAATGGCCGCCGGCACCACTGCGTGGAAGCGCCTGCCCGATCCGTTCGAACCCTGGGAGGCCGGCGCCTGATGCTCGCCCTCGAAACCCCCACCTGGCCGCGCCAGGTGCTCAGCGATGATCCGCAGGTGCTCGCCGAAGTGCTTGAGGAAGACGTCAACCTGGCCGTCTGGCAACGCACGCTGTACCCGGAAATCAGCAGCTTCGCCGGCTGGCTGGGGACCCAGGCGCTGGACCTGACGCAGAGCCTCGAGGTGGTCGATGAGCGCGTCGAGCTGGGCGACCTGCTGCGTCAGTACGCCATGCTCGACGGTTGCACGCTGTTTCGCAGCGACCTGCAATGGCTGGCCGAAGCCTTCGCCTGTCTGACCGGCGCGCAGCGCATCGGCCTGCGCCTGCGCAGCCTGGACAAGGCCATGTGTCCGCGCTTCCACGTCGATCACGTGCCGTTGCGCCTGGTCACCACCTACTCGGGGCCCGCCAGCCAGTGGCTGGAGGAGTGGGCCATGGCCCGGGCGCGGTTGGGCGATGCGGCGGCCGAGCCGGTCAGCCGGGCGGAGATTCGCGAGATGGCCGCCGGCGATGTGGGGCTGTTCAAGGGCGAGAAATGGGCCGGCAATCTCGGCGGCGGCATCGTCCACCGTTCGCCGCTGCCGGCACCGGGTGAACGACGCCTGCTGCTCACGCTCGACTGGCTCGGCTGAGGTTTCGCGCGGACAAAAAAATGGGCCGCCCGGGGAGAGCGGCCCAATTCACCAAGATCATGTCCGGCGTGGGGTGCCGGGAGGGTGTGAGGTACCCGACGCCAGTAAGCCCGAACCGTGTGACAGGGCGATGACCGCTATTGCGGTTTGCGCCAGTGGCCGTTGCTCTGCTGCTCGCAGAAGGGCTGGAGGATGCGCGCGTCGCTGGCCACGCCGTAGTAGTGGATGTCCTGACGGTAGGGCACGCCCTGGGTCTGGGCGTTCTCGCAGACACCGAAGGCGCCGCTGGGGCAGTTTTCGGCGTAGGTCACCTCGACCTTCTGGTCCTTGAGTTGCGGCTGGCAGAAGCCCTCGCGGAAGAGTTTTTCCGGGATGGTGCGGTTCTGCTGGCAGACCTTCACGTCGACGTCCTTGCCCTGGGTGTGCACCACGCAGGCCTCGCCGTGGGCGAGCAGGGGCAGGCAGGCGAGGGCGAGAGGCAGCAGCAGGCGCATGATCGATCCGGGTTGGCGAGAGAAAGCCGCGACTCTAGCGCTTTTCCCGGCGAGCGTCAGGCGGCACCATGGGCGAATGTTGAAGCAGATCCCGACTCATCTCATCGCCGGCCCCCTCGGGGCGGGCAAAACCAGCCTGCTGCAGGACTTGCTGGCGCAACGCCCGGCGGGTGAGCGTTGGGCCGTGCTGGTCAACGAATTCGGCCAGGTCGGCCTGGACGCCGCGCTGTTGTCCCGCGACGAGGACGGCATCGCCCTGGGCGAAGTTGCCGGCGGCTGCCTGTGCTGCGTGAACGGCGCGCCGTTCCAGGTCGGCCTCGGCCGGCTGCTGCGCAAGGCCAGGCCGCAGCGACTGTTCATCGAGCCTTCCGGCCTTGGCCATCCCACACAACTGCTGGCGCAACTGCGCGCCGCGCCCTGGCAGGGCGTGCTGGCGGTGCAGCCGCTGGTGATGGTGCTCGATGCTACCGCACTGGCCGCCGGGCAGCCCCTGCCGGAGGCGCAGCAGCTGGCGCTGGGCGACGCGGCGCTGCTGCTGATGAACAAGTCCGAAGCGCTGGATGACGCGGCGCGTGCGGCCCTTGCTGAACGCTTGCCGGAGGTGGCGTTGCGCTGGACAAACCACGGCCGCCTGCCGCTGGACGGGCTGCCGAGCGCGCCAGTAGAAGCGGCGGGCGCTGATATGCCGCAGGGCGCTTTGTCCGCCGGACCGGCGGTGCTGTTGCGTCGTGAAGCGCCGCTGCGCCAGGTGCGCGTCGAAGAGGGCCGACAGGCGGTCGGCTGGCGCTTCCACAGTGACTGGCGCTTCCGCACGGCCGAGCTGGACGCCTGGCTGGCCGGGCTTCCCAGCCTGATGCGGGCCAAGGCGGTGGTGCGCGGCGAGGCTGCCTGGCTGGCCTGCAACCGTACCGTTGGTCCGGCGCCGTGGACGCCCAGCGCCTGGCGCAAGGACAGCCGGATAGAGCTGATATTCGCCGCCGAACTTGATCCACAGGCCTTGCAGGACGAACTTTTGCGCTGCGCCATCGCACCGATCTGACAGAGAAGGTTGCCCTCGCGTAACGAGTGAATGATAATAATTATCAGCAGATACTGCTTCGTGAACTCTTCCCGCAGGCTTTCTCATGTCGTTACCCCAACCGCGCAAAGCGGCGGACGCCAGTCTTGCCGTGGACGCTGAGGAACAGCTGTTCACTTCCGCCACGGCGGATGACGGCGCCCATTTGCCCAGCGTGAACGCCCAGCGCGTCAATGAGGCCACCCTGCGACTCGTCAGTTGTGCTGGTCCCCGCCGCGACGAGGAAGTGGTTCCCGAAGAGGTCCTGATTCCCTACGCCGCGCCGGTCGAAGGCGTGGAAGACGGCGAACAGCCGCCGCCCCACGGTGGTTGGTGGAAGTCCTCGGGCCTGGCGATTGCCATGCACCTGGCCATCGTCGCCGCGCTGGTCTGGGTGATGCCCACCCCGGCCGAACTGAATCTGGGTGCCGGCGAGATGCCCAAGGCCATGCAGGTGAGCGTCGTCACCCTGCCGCCCAAGCCCGAAGTGCAGCAACCGCCCGCCGCCGCGCCGACTCCGCCGCCGCCGGAGCCCGAGCCGCCGAAACCGATCGAGCCGCCCAAGCCGGTGGAGAAGCCCAAGCCGAAACCCAAGCCGCCCGAGAAGGCCGTGCCCAAGGTGTCGCCCAAGCCCAAGCCGAAACCCAAGCCCGAGCCGGACCCGGAGCCCGCCGAGGAAGCCGTCGCGCCGCCGACCCCGGCTGCACCGCCGCCGCCCGCCGCGCCCACCGTCGGCCAGTTCACCCAGGGCGCCCAGGCCGCGCCGACCGGTTCCCAGGGCCCCGCCGGCCTGCCCACCGGCAGTCTCAACGACAGCGACATCAAGCCGCTGCGCATGGACCCGCCGGTCTACCCGCGCATGGCGCTGAACCGCGGCATCGAAGGCCGGGTGAAGGTGCTGTTCACCATCACCAGCGATGGCCGCATCGCCGACATCCAGGTGCTGGAGTCCTCGCCGCCGCGCATGTTCGACAACGCCGTGCGCGATGCCATGGACAAGTGGCGCTTCGAACCACGCGTCAGCGGTGGCCGGATCGTCGCCCGCCAGGCGACCAAGGTGTTCTTCTTCAAGCTCGAGGGGCGTCGCTGACGACGGCTATCGAGCCAAACGAAAAACGCGCCCGAGGGCGCGTTTTTTGTTGCCGGGTGATCGGCGGCAGGTGTAGATCGCGGGCATGGCCCGCTCCTACAGGGGCATCAGCGCCTTGCGCAGCAGCTCCAGCGCCTCCCGTGCGCCGCCTACGGCAATCTTCGCCGGCACGCCGAGCATCAGGTTGAGCGGCAGGCCGAAGCTCTCGATCTGGTTGCCGTCACGATCGCGGCCCGGCTCTTCGCCGTGCCACTCGCAGGGCAGGCGTTCCGCGCAGCTGCCGCCTTCGTCGATGTAGCCGAACAGGGGCTTGCCCAGCGCGGCGGCGTAGCCCAGTTCGAAGGCCGTGCCGCTGTCCGGCTCGGCGCCGCGGAACGGGTTGAGGTTGGCCAGCACCGCGTCCGCCTGGCGGATCAGGTCGAGGTTCGCCTGGTAGATCCAGCGTGCCTGCGCCACCGGCTCGACGATGCCCTCCGGCACCGAGTGATCCAGCGGGTACAGCCCCTGCACGCCGAACTCGGTGCACAGGGCCTTGAGCCGCTCGCCCTGCTCGAAGGCATCGGGGAGGAACACGTCGGGGCCGGCGAGGTACAGCTTGAGCATGGTCAGAGTCCCATGAACGACAGCATCAGGAAGGTGGCGAACAGCACGAAGTGGGTCATGCCTTCGATGGCGTTGGTCTTGCCGTCATGCAGGTTGTAGCCGGCGACCATCAGGGTGATGAACATCATGCCGGTCTGCAGCGGGGTCATCGCCATCTGGATCGGCTGGCCCTTGAACAGCGCCAGCGCCTCGATCACCGGCACGGTGAGGATCACGGTGGACAGCGAGGCGCCCAGGGCGATGTTGACCACCGGCTGCATGCGGTTGGCCATGGCCGCGCGCAGGGCGGTGAGGATTTCCGGGCTGGCGGAGATCGCCGCCACCAGCAGCGCCGGCACGATGGGCGGTACGCCGCTGCCTTCCAGGCCGACGTCCAGGGCCTTGGACATCACCTCCGCCAGCGCGCCGATCAGTACCACGCCGAACACCAGCAGGGCCATGGACTGCTTGCTGTTGCCCGGTGCCTCGTGGCCTTCGGCGTGCTCGCCGTGGGTCGCGTAGTTGTAGCTGAAGAAGTAGCTGTGCTGGCCGGTCTGCATGCGCAGGAACAGCGCATAGAGCATGACCATGCAGCCGATGGTGAAGAACGAGTAGAGCTTCCACTGCTCGGCCGGGATCAGCTCCGGCACCACCATGGAGATGCCCACGGCGGTGAGGATCATGGTCACGTAGGTCTTGCCCGAGTCGTCGTTGTACGACTGCTCGCCGTGCTTGAGGCCGCCCAGCAGCGCGGCCAGGCCGAGGATGCCGTTCATGTCGAGCATCACCGCCGCGTAGATGGTGTCGCGGGCCAGGGTTGGCGAGTGGTTGTGGTTCATCATGATCGCCAGGATCACCACCTCCACCAGCACCGCCGCCAGGGTCAGGATCATGGTGCCATAGGGCTCGCCGACCTTCTCCGCGAGGATCTCGGCGTGGTGCGCCACGCGCAGCGAGACGCCGATGATCACCGCCAGCAGCGCGGTGGCGGCGATCCCCGCGAGCATCTTGCCGCCGCCCAGCAGGCTGTGCTCCAGCGGGTACACCGCAATCGCCACCAGCAGGGCGAGGAGGAGGAATTTTTCGTCTTTGAGCGCGCGCAGCATCGAGGGGATGTCCATTGACGTAAGAGGCGAGTGCGCCATCTTAGGCAATGCCCGGTAAGCGCACCAGCGGGCGACGGAGCCGGGCGCGGAGCCTCAGTGCGGCAGGCTGGTGCGCTCGAGGAACTGCTTCTGCGCGGCGAAGATCTGTTCTGGCAGCGCGCGCAACGTCTGGTAGGCGTTGCCCAGGTCCTGCGCGAGGGCCTCTTTCTTCGCCTTGTCAGTGGTCTCCACGTAACGCTTGAGCTGCTGGTAGTAGCTGATCTGCAGTTCGTAGTAGTGCGAGAGGCTACCGGCGAACTTGCCGGCTTCTTCGCTGTGCGGGAGCTGCTGCACCTGGTTCAGATGCTTCTCGAGTTCGGCGAGATGATCGCCGGGGTTCTTCGCCGGCGTGCCGGGGACGGCGGCATGGCCCGGATCGAAATCGCCGTTGATCAGGCCTTCCATGTCCCGGTCGATGCGCTGCACGTCCTGCATGAAGGCCGAGGCCACCACCTCGTTGTACTTCAGGTCGCCGGGTTGCCCGCAGGCGGCGAGGGCGAAAGGCAGCAGCAGCGCCAGAAGAATCTTGTTCATCGAAAAGGCCGGGTGAAATGGAGGAAGGCGATTCTAGGAAGCGACCCGGTCGGAAGATTTCGCGGATATCTGTCTTTTGCGTCAGAATTATCTCTGTCCACTGCGTGATGGGGCTCGTCGCCCCGCTGCCAATTGCTTGCCGGGTCCGCCTGTGTGCCAATCACCGGCGTCTGACCCACCGATAACGAGACCTCACCCATGTACGACTGGCTCAATGCCCTGCCCAAGGCCGAACTGCACCTGCACCTGGAAGGTTCACTGGAGCCCGAGCTGCTCTTCGCCCTGGCCGAGCGCAACAAGGTTGCCCTGCCCTGGGGCGACGTCGAGAGCCTGCGCAAGGCCTATGCCTTCAACAACCTGCAGGAGTTCCTCGACCTCTACTACGCCGGCGCCGATGTGCTGCGCACCGAGCAGGACTTCTACGACCTGACCTGGGCGTACCTCGAGAAGTGCAAGGCGCAGAACGTCATCCACGTCGAGCCGTTCTTCGACCCGCAAACCCACACCGACCGTGGCGTGCCCTTCGAGGTGGTGCTGCGTGGCATCCAGGGCGCGCTCAAGGATGGCGAGAAGCAGCTTGGCATCAGCCATGGCCTGATCCTCAGTTTCCTGCGCCACCTGTCCGAGGACGAGGCGTTCAAGACCCTCGACCAGGCCATGCCGTTCCGCGACGCCTTCATCGCCGTCGGCCTGGACAGCTCCGAAGTCGGCCACCCGCCGAGCAAGTTCCAGCGCGTGTTCGACCGCGCCCGCAGCGAAGGCTTCCTCACCGTCGCCCACGCTGGCGAGGAAGGCCCGCCGGAGTACATCTGGGAAGCCCTGGACCTGCTCAAGATCGAACGCATCGACCACGGCGTGCGCGCCATCGAGGACGAGCGGCTGATGCAGCGCATCATCGACGAGCAGATCCCGCTGACCGTCTGCCCGCTGTCCAACACCAAGCTCTGCGTGTTCGACCACATGCGCGAGCACAACATCCTCGACATGCTCGAGCGTGGCGTGAAGGTGACGGTGAACTCGGATGACCCGGCCTACTTTGGCGGTTACGTCACCGAGAACTTCCAGGCCCTGCACGAGCACCTGGGGATGACCCGGGAGCAGGCGCAGCGGCTGGCGCAGAACAGCCTGGATGCGCGGTTGGTGAAGTAGGGGTTCAGGGGGCGGCTCCGCTGCGGGCCTGCCCCCTCACCCAGCATCGAATCTCCCCCAGAACACCCCGTCCTGATCCGTCCCCTCATCTGGCGCCCGCGACCTTTCGCACAACCCCTGCTACCCCTATAAGAACGCCTCTCCCACCGTCACGAGGTAGCAGCATGAACAGGATCGTCGCCATCACCGGCGGCTTCGGCCATCTGGGTAGTGTGGTCGGCCAGGCGTTCGCCGACGCCGGCTGGCAGGTCGCGTTGCTCGACCGCGCCGTCGGCCCGCGATATCCACAGGCCGGCGCGTTGTCCATCGGCGGCATCGACCTCACCGACCCTGACGCTGCCCGCACCGCGCTGGAAAAGGTCAACGAGCATTTCGGCGGCCTCGACGCGCTGATCAACGTGGCCGGCGGCTTCCACTGGGAAACCCTGGGCGATGGTGACATCGACACCTGGGACCTGATGTACCGCATCAACCTGCGCACCGCCGTGGTCTCCAGCCAGGCTGCGCTGGAGCACCTGAAGGCGCGCGGGCACGGGCGCATCCTCAATATCGCTGCTGCAGCTGCGACCCGCGCGGCGCTGGGCATGGGGGCCTATGCGGCGTCCAAGGCCGGCGTCATGCGCCTGACCGAAGCGCTGGCGGAGGAACTGAAGGACGCGCGGATCACCGTCAACGCGCTGATGCCGAGCATCATCGACACCCCGCAGAACCGCGCCGACATGCCCACTGCGGAATTCGACCGCTGGGTGAAACCGGAGCAACTGGCGGCGACGCTGTTGTTCCTCGCCTCGGATTCGGCGGCGGCCATTACCGGTGCGTGCATCCCGGTGACCGGCCGCGTCTGATTGCGAGGCTTCCGTAGGGCGCATAACCCGGCACGGGTTATCCGCCGCTCCTACAGGGTGTCTAGGCTGCCCCCACGCTGCGCAGGAAAGCCGCCAGGCACGGGTTATCGTTGTGCGGGCTCCAGGCCGCGCCGTACTCCACCTGCGGCGACCGGCCGATGGCGCGGAAGGCCACGCCGGGCAGTTGCATGCGCCGCATCGAGTCCGGCACCAGTGACACGCCCAGCCCCTCGGCCACCAGGTTGACGATGGTCTGCTGCAGGTGCGTTTCCATGCGTACCGCCGGAACGAAGCCGTGCTGGCGGCAGCAGTCCATCACCGATTCGTGCAGCGCCGGCGCGGTGGCCGGCGGGAAGGTGATGAAGGGCTCGCCGGCCAGCTTGGCCACGTCCAACTCGGGTTCCTGCGCCAAACCGTGCTCGGCCGGCAGCACCGCGCACAGCGGCTCGCGCTGCAGCGTGCGATAGAGTCGCTGGCCCGGTTCGTGTTCGGGGAAGGTCAGGGCGACGTCCACCTCGCCGCTGTCCAGCGCCGGTCCCAGATCGCGCGGGAGCATCTCGTTGAGCACCAGCTTCACCTCCGGGTGGCCGTCGGCGAAGGTTTTCAGCAGGCGCGGCAACAGCGTCCAGGCAGCCAGCATGGTGAAGCCGATGCGCAGCTCGCCACGCTCCCCGCGTGCCGTAGCGCGGGCCGAGCGCACGGCGAGGTCGAGGCCGGCGAGTAGCGCCCGGGCCTGCTGCTGGAAGTCGCGGCCTGCGGCGGTCAGCTCCACCGAACGTGAATGCCGGGCGAACAGCGGCGTGCCCAGTTCCTCTTCCAGCGCGGCGATCTGCCGGCTCAGCGGCGGCTGGGTGATGTGCAGCGCCTCGGCGGCTCGGCCGAAGTGCAGGTGCTCGGCGAGGGCGAGGAAATAGCGCAGCTGACGGAAGTCGATCATCGATACGGATTGGGTATGGATTGGCGCTTTAGTAAGCATTGGACGGTATCGATTGGCAACCCTATGCTCGCCTGCCGCTCCCGCTCTCCAGGTTCCCTGCCATGCACACCGTGTTCGCCGTCGTCCTGCCGATCTTCGCGCTGATCCTGGTCGGCTGGCTGTGCCGGCGCACCAACCGTCTCGGCCCGCAGGCGGCTTCGGAGATCAACAAGCTGGTGGTCTGGCTGTGCCTGCCGGCGCTGCTGTTCAAGGTCACCGCCACCGCGACCTGGGCGGAAATCTGGCAGCCGGGCTTCCTCGCCGCCTTCACCGGCGGATGCCTGCTGGTGTTCTTCGCCACCCTCGTCTGGCGCCTGATGCAGGGCCGCGCGCTGCCGGCGGCGAGCATCGACGGCCTCAGTGCGTCCTACGCCAATACCGGGTACATGGGCATTCCGCTGTGCCTGCTGGTATTCGGCCAGGACGGCCTGGAGCCGGCGCTGATCGCCTCGCTGCTGGTGGTCTGCGTGCTGTTCGCCATCGCCGTGGTGTGCATCGAGGTCGGCCTGCAGGAGGAGAAGCACATCGGCCGCGCCGTCTGGGTGGTGAGCAAGGCGCTGGGCAAGAACCCGCTGGTGGTCTCGCCGATCATCGGTGGCCTCTGGGCCGTAACCGGCATCGGCCTGCCGGCGCCGCTGCTGCACTTCCTCGACATGCTCGCCGCCGCCACCACGCCCTGCGCGCTGGTCTCGCTGGGCCTGTTCCTGGCGCAGAAACAGGAAGGCGAGCAGGTCGGCGCCTGGCCGCTGGTGGCGATCAAGCTGGTCGGCCAGCCGCTGCTTACCGGCTTCCTCGCCTACAAGGTCTTCGACCTGCCACCGCTGTGGGCGGATTCGGCGCTGTTGCTCAGCGCGCTGCCCACCGGCACCGGGCCGTTCATGCTCGCCGAGTACTACCAGCGCGAGGCGGCGGTGGTGTCGCGAAGCATCCTGGTGTCGACGCTGGGGTCGCTGGTCACGCTCTCGCTTTGTCTGCTGTGGATTGCCCGATAGGCAAGGGTGCGATCGTTCAGGAAAGCCTGAACGTAGGATGGGTGGGGCTTGCGATACCCATCGATTCCACCCACGCACAGCATGGGTGTCGCTGCGCTCCACCCATCCTGCGAAAGCCGCCATGCAGGCATAAAAAAACGGACCGGCCATCGCGGGGATGGCGGGTCCGTTGCGCAAACGCAGGGGGAGCGTCACCGGGGAAAGGTGACGCTCCAGACGCAGCCCCTCAGGCGTATGGCCCGAATTGCGTCAACGTTGCGATCAAGCCGGTTCGGTCAGCGCGCCCGCAGCGCGCGCGGGTAGTTGGCGGCCGGAGATCCGGTGGGCGTCACCCGCCGGTGCCGTGCCCTTATCGTAGGGTTTGGCCAGCAGCATGTAGACCAGGCCCGCGCCGATCACCACGACGGTGGTGAGGATCATCGAATAGTTCATGTACCAGGGCGCGTCCGGGGTGCGCGGCCAGACCATGTTGGTGATCGCCGCCACGCCGTAGACCAGCGCTGCGACGTTCACCGGCACGCCCCACTTGCCCAGGCTGAAGTGGCCGCCGGGCACCCAGCCCTTGGCACGGGCGATCAGCGAGGCGATGACGATCAGCTGGAAGGACACGTAGATGCCGATCGCGGCGAAGCCGACAATGGTGGCCACGGCGTCGCCCATGAACAGGCCCAGGCAGACGATGGCCGCCGGCATCACGCCCGCCACCACCAGCGCAACGGCCGGCACGTGATTGGTGTTGAGCTTGGACAGGGCCTTGCTGCCGACGATCATCTCGTCGCGGGCATAGGCGAACAGCAGGCGGCTGGCGGCGGCCTGCAGGCTCAGCACGCAGGACACGAACGACACCATCACCACCGCCATCACCAGCTTGGAACCCACCGGGCCGAAGGCGTTGGCGAGGATGGTGGTCACCGGGTCGGTGTCTTCGCCGTTGATCACGCGCTGGATGTCCGGCACCGAGAGGATCAGCGCCAGGCACGCGAACATCGCGGCGGCGCCGCCGATGTAGATGGTCATGCGCATGGTCTTGGGGATCATCTTGCCGGGGTTCGGGGTTTCCTCGGCGACGTCACCGCAAGCCTCGAAACCGTAGTACTGGAACAGCCCCGCCAGGGACGCGGCGAGGAAGGCCGGCCAGTAGCTGCCGTCGATCCTGATGTCGAAGGTGTTGAACAGCACGCTGAAGTCGTTGTGACGCTCGAAGATCAGCAGGTAGCCGCCCACCAGCAGCGCACCGCCCAGCTCGCAGATGAAGCCGAACATGGCGACGCGGGCCAGCAGTTTGGTGCCGGACAGGTTGAGCACGGTGGACAGCGCGATCAGCGCCAGGGCGATGCCGATGGCGGCGTTGCCGTGCATCTCGAAGCCGAGCATGGCGGCCATGTACGGGCTGGCGCCCACGGCGATGCCGGCGATGGAGGTGCACAGCGCCCAGGCATACACCCAGCCGACCATCCACGCCCAGCGCTTGCCCACCAGGCGCCGCGCCCAGGGGTAGACGCCGCCGGAGATCGGGAATTGCGAGACCACTTCGCAGAACACCAGGCACACCAGCATCTGGCCCAGGCCGATCAGCAGGTAGGTCCAGAACATCGGCGGACCACCGGCGGCCAGGCACAGGCCGAACAGGGTGTAGACGCCGACCACCGGCGACAGATAGGTGAAGCCCAGGGAGAAGTTCTCCCACAGGCTCATGCTGCGTTCGAAGTTGGAGCTGTAGCCGAGGGCAGCGAGCTGCTCGGCATCGGAATCGGTTACGCCAGCGGCACGCTTGGCAGGGGACCCACTCATCGTTGTTTCCTCTCGGGGGGTTGATGGGCAGAAGGCAATCGACCGGCAGGCCTCACGACGCCCGCCGGATCCCTTTTCGGGTTTGTAGTTGTGTGTACTGCTGTGGACTTACTGGCCGTCGTCGAACTGCGAGAGCCACTGCACCGCCTGCGGGTGGTAGCGGGTGAAGCCCTTGTAGTCGACGAGCTGCTGGTCGAGGCTCTTGAGCACGCGGTGCATGCGCTTGGCCCACGCCGGGTTGGTGGCGATGTCTTCCAGGCTCAGCAGGTAGGTGCGGATCGGGAACACGATGGCGTTGCTGCGCGGCAGACGGTGCAGCGGCTGCAGCTCGATGCGCAAGTAGACCTTCTGACCGGCATTCTCGGCGGTGACTGTGGTGCGGTCCGGCGCCCACTCGGGCAGGGATTCGGCGGACACGTCCAGGCGCGGGTTGACGGTCAGCGACCAGTTCAGGCGACGCACCGGGTGGCCGTTGCGCAGGCGCAGGAGGAACTTCAGCGCGCGGTCGAGCATGCCGGTTTCCTTGACCAGCGGCACCGGGCCGTGGAACTCGTGCCAGGCCATGCCCAGGTTGAAGCGCAACGAGTAGTCGGCGCGCTGGGTGGCGATGCCCGCGCCCCAGTACAGGGTGCCGTCGCGCTCTTCCTGCAGGACCCAGTCGCCCTGGGCCTGGCGGGTGACGTATTCCATCGGCTCATAGGGCAGGGTCGACGGATCACCGAAGGTGAAGGTGTCGTCGATGTTCAGCAGCTTGTTGGTCCAGTGCCAGCGGGTGCCGTCCTTCTCCAGGGAGAAGTACTCCGGGTAATCCTTGGCGTAGGACTCCATGATCAGTTCGAGCAGGTCCCACTGCGCCTCCATCATGTGCGGCGCGGAGACGTAGTGCATGCCCGGATCCTTCTCCAGGGTGATCGCACGGTCGCGGCACTCGCTGATGTAGTGCTCGTCGATGTCGAACACTGCGCGGAAGGCGTCGGTGCCCACCGAGACGTGCGGCTCCAGGTTCATCGAGTACATGTACTCGTCGTCCGGGAAGGGCCAGGGCGCGCGGTCGATGCAGGCCTGGCTGTTGGCGTAGGTGTAGTCGTCGCGGTAGGTTTCGTCGGGGCGGAATTGGATGGTCATGGTCGTTCTCCGGCTCAGCAGTCGATGACCAGCCGCGAGCACTTGGCGCGCGACACGCAGGGCATGATTTTCTGGTTGGCGGCCTTGTCCTCGTCGGACAGCCAGTCGTCGGTGTGGAGGATTTCTCCGTCCAGCTCCAGGACGTTGGTCTCACACATGCCGCAGGCGCCGCCGCGGCACAGGTACGGAATTTCGTGGCCGGCGGCCTCGGCGGCTTCCAGCAGGCTCTGGTCGGGCGACACGTCGATGGTTGCGCCGCTGCGCGCCAGGGTGACCTGGAACGCCTCGCCGACGCTGCCCTGTTCGAGGAAGCGCTCGTAGTGGATGTGGCTGTCGGTCCAGCCGTGGGCGTGGGCGGCGTCGATGGTCGCCTGGATCATGCCCTCGGGGCCGCAGACGTAGACGTCGCTGCCCAGTGGCCGGTCGGCCAGCACGGCGGAAATATTCAGGCGCTCGCCGCGGTCGTCGCGGTACAGGCGCACAGCGTCGCCGTATTCCTGCAGCAGTTCTTCACCCAGGCGCGCATGGGCGTTGCCGCGCACCGCCAGGTGGACTTCGAAGGGCGTGCCGCGCAGGCGCAGTTCCGCCAGCTGCGAGCACACCGGGGTGATGCCCACGCCGCCGGCGATGAACAGGTGCAGGCGCGCGTGCTTGCTCAGCGGGAACAGGTTCACCGGGCGGAGGATTTCCAGCTCGTCGCCTTCCTTCACCACGTCATGCATGTGCTTCGAACCGCCACGGCCTTCTTCCACGCGGCGCACGGCGATCTGGTAGGCGCTGGCGTCGTAGGGCGAACTCATCAGCGAGTAGGCGTTGCGGTAGGTACCGCTGGCATGGGGCATCAGCACCACGACGTTGCTGCCGCCGGAGAACGGCGTCAGGTGCGCGCCATCGGTGGAGGCCAGGGTGAAGCGCTTGATCTCCGGGGTCACCTGCTCGATGCGGGTGACGCGGACGTTCAGGGTTCCGTTGGACTGGCTCATGTGTCGAGCTCCTCGGCATCGGGCAGTTCGCCGGGGACTTCGGCGTCGGCCTTCACCGCCTGGAACGCGGCGAGGCGGCGGGAGTAGTGGTCGCGGACCACCAGGGTGCGGGCGCAGTGCGGGCACTCGAAGACGCGCTGGGTGACGTTCTCGGTGTAGCCGTCGCAATGCACGCACCAGACGCGGCGGACGAAGGAGCCGGCGTGTTCGCGCAGCACTTCGTCCTTGTTCAGGTTGATCGCGTCGGCGGCCTGCATTGCGGTGCCGATGAAGCTCTCGGAGCCGGCCAGGTAGAGGCGGGTCCCCATGCGCGACTGGCCCAGCAGCGCGTGCAGGTCATCGACCAGCGCGCGGTTGCTCGGGTAGATCGACAGCTCGACGTCGGTGATGTCGCGCAGCGCGGCGAGGTGATCCTGGCCGGAGAAGGATTCGGTGGCGTACAGCACGCGGATGGGCGCGCTGCGCGGCATCTCGGCGAGCAGGCGGAGCATGGCGGCGCCGCCGCTGCCCTGGCCGGCGATGATGTGGTGGTGACCACCAGCGAGCGGGCGCAACTGGTCGTAGACCGGCCGGCTCTTGATACCTGTGATGAGCATTATTCTTGTGCCTCCAGAACTGCCGGCTCTCTCGGTCAGGAGCGCCGGCGCGATTCGAGGACCCGTGCACGGCCACGGGTCGGAGATACACAGAGCACAGGCTGTGCCAAATAGTTAAGTGATTGAAATTAAAAGGAAAAGTAAAAATATGAAAACGCAGGTGTAAGCAGAAATGACAACGCCTGTAGGCAGGCTTGCAGCGGTGGAATGTCGCAGGGGGATTTCTGCCGGATGCGGGAAGGCGGCGTGACCGGGTGGTCCCGTGCAGGAGTTGGATTTCAGTGGGGCGGATTCTCCGCTCCACCCATCCTAAGGGGAGCGGAGGGGGCTCAATCGTCCCGCTGCAACTTGCGGATCAGCGTGCCGACATCGATGCCCAGGTGGATCGCCGCCTTGCGCTTGCTGCCGCACAGGCGCACCGCGCGCAGGATCACCTGGCGCTCATAACGCTGCACCTGGGCCTTGAGTGGCTGGTCGTCGATGGCCGCCGCCGGTTCGTCGTGGGCGACGGGGCTGCCGGCCGGTGGCGCGCCGAGCAGTTCCGGCGGCAGGTGCAGCTCTTCCGCCACGTCGTCGGCCAGCACGGCGAGGCGCTCGAAGATGTTCACCAGCTCGCGGATGTTGCCGGGGTAGTCGTAGTCCAGCAGGCGTTCACGGCATCCCGAAGCGAGTCGCAGCGGCGGCTGGCGGTCGCGGTTGATGCGCGCCAGGAGGATGTCTATCAGCACCGGCAGATCGTCGCGGTGGGCGCGCAGCGGCGGGATTTCCACCGGCAGCACGGCCAGGCGGTAGTAGAGGTCGGCGCGAAACTCGCCGGCCGCCACCTGGGCGCGCAAGTCCTTGTTGGTCGCGGCGATCACCTGCACCTGGACCTGTTTCGACAACGGCGAACCCACCGGCTGGATGGTGCCGTCCTCGAGGAACTTGAGCAGCTTGGCCTGCACCTGCAGCGGAATTTCACCAATCTCGTCGAGGAACAGCGTGCCGCCCGAGGCGCTCTCGATATAGCCGCGCTTGCCCGACTGCAACGCGCCGGTGAAGGCGCCGCGCTCGTAACCGAACATCTCCGACTCGAACAGGGTTTCCGGAATGCTCGCGCAGTTCACGTCGATGAAGGGGCGGTCGCCCCAGCCGGCGGCGCGGTGGATATGCCGGGCGATGGCGGTCTTGCCCACGCCGGGCTCGCCGAGCAGCAGCAGGCGCGCGCGGCGGCGGAAGGCGCGCACGCCCATGTCGGCGATGGAGGAGAGCAGCGGCGACATGTGCAACGCATTGTCCTGCGGGTCGCCCAGCCCCTGCAGGTCGGTGGTCGAGGCGCGCCCGGAAGGGCTGCGCAGGCTGCCCGCCGTGCCCGGCTCGTACTCGCGCTGGATCAGCAGGCAGTAGGGCTTCTCGTAGGCCGTGGTCGGCACGGCCTGGGCGCGGGTGAGGAACACCCGGCCATCGCGCGAGCGGGTCAGCGCGCTCTTGCCGCCGCGGCGCAGGGCCTGTTGGAAATCGTCGAACTGCAGCGCCGAACGCTGGAAGAAGTCCACATCCGGCAGGCCCAGCACGTCCACGCGGGTCACGCGGTTGACCCGCTCGGCCGCAAGGTTGATGAAGCGCACCCGCGAGTCGCCGTCGCAGACGATCAGCGCCTCGCTGAAGCTGTCGAGCAGCGCATGCAGCGCCGGTGTTTCCAGCAGGGCGGAGAGCATCTCGCCCGACGCGCTGACCGATGAGCGCATGCCCATGCGCAGCGGTGCGAAGAAGCCTTCTTCGCTCATGGATGCAGCTCCGTCGCGTTGTTCGCCTGGCGCAGCACGAAGACGCGCCAGGCCACACCCTCGCGGATGAGGATGCGCGAGCAGTGGCTGTTGAAGGACTGGTAGTTGCCGAACTGGTCGGGCAGGTCGAGTACCTGCCAGGTGCGTTCGGGCAGTGGCATGCGGTTCAGCGTCGAGGCCAGCCCGGCGGCGCGGGTGATGCCGAAGGTCTGCTCGAAGGCCGCGTTGCGCCATTGCGGCTGGGCCTGCTCGTCGATCACCAGGACGGCGTCGGGCACTGCGTCGAACACCCGGCGCAGCGCTTCGATGCGTTGCTCGGCATCGTGCTGCATGCGCAGCTCCTGGCTGACGTCGCGCAGGCTGCCCCACATGCGCAGCATGCGGCCGTTGTGGATGCTGGCGCGCACGTCGTTTTCCACGTAGGCCGGCGAGCCGTCATGGCGGCGATCCACCGACAGCGCGCCGTCGACGTGGAATTCCGCCTCGATCAGGCGCCGGACGAACTCTTCGTTGGCCGGGCTGCGTGGCCAGTACAGGCGCACCGGCTGCTCGCTGAAATCGACGTCGGCGGGCATCTCGTAGATGTTGGCCATGGCGCGGTTGCACATGCGCCAGTAGGAGCGATTTTCGAACACCTGGCGGACGATCTCGTCGGGCGTCTCGCGCACGTCCACCGACTCGGCGAACTCGATGCACCAGTAAGCGACCCGCGCGCTGAAGAGCATCTGGCTCATCACCTCGTTGGCGCTCTGCAGCTCACCCAGGCGGCGGCTGATCGGCCCCAGTGGCATCTTCACCAGGTGCAGGCGAGCCGGCTCGCCGTCGCGCCATTGCAGCACGCCGCTGGCGAGCACCGGCAGCAAGCCGCCATTGTGGCGGATCAGCGTCAGCTCCAGGTCCTGCACGCGTTCATCGGCCGGCGGGCTGGCGAACAACTGCATCAACGCGTTCAGCGAGTCCGCGGTGTAGATCAGCTCGGCGCCCTGGCCGTCCAGCGAACCCGGTGCGTAGCCGAGCTGATCGGTCTGCTCGGCGGAGACTTCGATGAAGCGTCCCTGGGACGTCAGGCTGTCGGACAGCAGCAGGCCCCTGTCCAGCAGCAGTTTCAGTGGGTCCATTTTTCCCTCCAAGGCAGATCTCCAAGGCAAATTCCCAACACGGCGATGCGGCCGCACGGCCGCAAACGAGCGGCACTCAAGGAGACCAAGGCATGTTGCATGCCAGCCTGAAACGCCCGTGTGCCACGGGGTTGCATGCACGGGTGTGTGCAAAAACGCAGCACTGAGGGCAACCCTGCAGCGCAGTTTGCAGAGTATCCGCTGCAGGGTTGCAGCGCCGCGCCGGGCGATGGAAGGCGCGGCGATTTCGTGGCAAATACTGGCCAGTTGATAGCTTTTGAGTTCGTTTGAGGTGCTGGCGCTGCTAGGATGCGCGCGCGTTTCGCTCCCTGAAGCGCCCGTCCCAGAGCCCGTTCCCTACAAGAGGCCGCCATGCGCAAGCACCGCCGTTTGACCTTCCGCCATATCGGCCAGATCAACGTGACCAACCGCCTGAGTGGCGACCCCATGGGGGTGGTCCTGGACGTCTCGATGGGTGGCCTGCGGCTGGTGACGGAGGAGCCGCTGGCGCCGGGCAGCTGCTACGACATGCGCCTGGAGATTCCGGTGCGCGAGGATCACACCCGCTCGGTGGATATCACTGCGATCTGCCAGTGGTCGAAGAAGGACGCCAAGACCGCGCGCTTCGAGCAGGGCTTCAAGCTGGACCGGCCGAGCGCGGCGTTCACCGAGCTGGTGACGTCGATGTCGGTGAGTTTCAACCGCAGTCTGTTGGGGCGGGCACGGTTGTCGTGATGGGGTTGGCTTGGGTGCAGTCTGATGCACCCTCTCCCCAGCCCTCTCCCTGAAGGGAGAGGGAGTCGTTCGGTGTGCACTGCAACCACAGCGTTAACCGGCGAGCGCTGATCTTCCTACCATGCCGATCAGTCCCCTCTCCCTTCGGAGCGGGGCGCGCAGCCAGGGTTAGGGAGAGGGCAACACCCAGCTCCGGGCTCCCTGGAACTCCCTACCCCAACGTCCCCAATATCTGCACCCCCACCCGCTCCGGAATTTCGTTCTGCGACAGCACGTGCAGCCCCGGACTGAACACCCGCGCGTAACGCGCCAGCAGCGGTCGCAGCTGCGGCATCACGGTGAGGATCGGCGGGTGGCCTTCCTTGCGCAGCTTTTCCTTCACCACCGGCATGCTGTGCTGCAGCTGGTTGAGCAGGCTGGGCTCCACCGGGATATTGTCCAGGCTCACCGGGCCGGCCTGCTGGGCGATGCTCAGGGCGCCGAGCAGGGTGTTCTCCAGGGCGTTCTCCAGCACGAACACGCTCAGCTCCGGGCGGTCACCGGCAATCGAGGAAACGATGCTGCGGCGCAGCGCATAGCGCACGTCGGAGGCCAGCAGCACCGGGTCCTTGGTAGTCTCGCTGCCTTCGAGCAGGGCGCTGGCGATGGTGACGATGTCCTTGAGCGCCACTTCTTCCTGCAGCAGCTGGCGGAACACCCGGTGCTGCTGCGAGTAGGTCAGCTGCGCCTTCAGCGATTCGGCCAGTTTGGGCGCCTGCAAGGTCAGGCGCTGCATCAGGTGCTCGACGTCGTCGTGCTTGAAGATGTCCGGCAGGTGCTCGCGCACCACCTTGTTCAGGTGCGTGGCGACCACGCTGGCGCAGTCGATCACCTGGTAGCCCAGGTTCAGTGCGCGGGACTTGTCCGCCGGGAGAATCCACACCACCTGCATGCGGTAGGCCGGGTCGACGCCGAGGATGCCGTCGATCTCGCCGTAGAGTTCCGGCGAGGGAATCGCCATCAGCCGGTCGGCGTGGATTTCCGCGCCGTCGATGCGCTCGCCGTTGATGTGGATGGCGTACTGCGAGGCCTTCAGGCGCAGGCTGTCGCGGATCTGCACTTCCGGCAGGAGGAAGCCCAGGCTTTCCGAGAGCGTCTGGCGCACCCCTCGAATCCGTTGCGGCAGCGGCGCGCCGCTGGCCTCGTTGACCAGGCTGACCAGCTTGTAACCCAGCGAGATCGACAGGCGCTCCACCAGCGGGATGTCTTCCCAGCCCAGTTGCTGCGCGCGCTCCTGGTCCATGGCCTGCGTCAGCGCCTGGGTCTGCTCCAGCGTCTGCGCCTCGATGGGCGGGCCGGCCAGCGACAGCCGCCAGGCGATGAAGGCCACCAGTGCGGCGAAGGCGAAGAAGGCGATGTGCGGCATGCCCGGGACCAGGCCGAGCACCACGAGGATGCCGGCGACGGTGTAGAGCAGCGACGGCGAGGCCAGCATCTGCTTGCGCACCAGGCTGGTGATTTCCGCCGACTCGTTGACCCGCGTGACGATGATTGCCGCCGCGGTGGACAGCAGCAGCGCCGGGATCTGCGCCACCAGGCCGTCGCCGATGGTCAGCAAGGCGTAGCGCTGGAAGGCCGCACCGGCCGGCAGGTCGTAGACGAACACACCGATGGCCAGGCCGCCGAACAGGTTGATCAGCAGGATCAGGATGCCGGCGATGGCGTCGCCGCGGACGAACTTCGAGGCGCCGTCCATCGCGCCGTAGAAGTCGGCTTCCTTGGCCACTTCCGAGCGGCGGCGCTTGGCTTCGTTCTGGTCGATCAGGCCGGCGTTGAGGTCGGCGTCGATGGCCATCTGCTTGCCGGGCAGGGCGTCCAGGGTGAAGCGCGCGGTCACCTCGGAGATACGCTCGCCGCCCTTGGTGATGACCATGAAGTTGATGATCATCAGAATCACGAAGACGATCAGGCCGACGATGAAGTTGCCGCCGATCACCACGTGGCCGAAGGCTTCGATCACCTTGCCGGCCGCGCCCGTGCCGGTGTGGCCGTCGAGCAGCACCACACGGGTGGAGGCGACGTTCAGGGTCAGGCGCAGCAGCGTGGTGACCAGGATCACCGTGGGCAGCAGGGAAAAGTCCAGCGGACTTTTCGACGACACGCTGACCAGCAGCACCAGGATCGCCACCACGATGTTGAAGGTGAACAGGGCGTCCAGCACCAGCGGCGGCAGCGGCAGGATGATCATCGAGAGGATCGACAGGATGATCAGCGGGATGCCGATGCGGCCGCTCTGGAAGGTCGGCAATAGTGACTGCAGTAGGCGCATGGTCAGACTCTGTTCAGCAGTTCTTCGGGAATGGGGACGTTCTTGATCAGTTCCGGCCGCTCACGGCGCCCGGAGCGCCAGGCCTTGAGCTGGAGGATGTAGGTGAGGACGTGGGCCACGGCCTTGTACAGCTGCGCGGGGATCTGCTGGTTCACCTGGGTGGTGGCGTAGATGGCGCGGGCCAGTGGCGGTAACTCGAGCACTTCCAGGTCATGGGCCTTGGCCAGCTTGCGGATGTACAGCGCGGTCTTGTCCAGGCCCTTGGCGACCACGTAGGGCGCCTGGGCCTTCTTGGGGTCGTAGCGCAGCGCCACGGCAAAATGCACCGGGTTCACGATCACCACGTCGGCGGTCCTGATCGTCTTGCTGATCTGCCGGTGCACCAGCTGGCGCTGCATCTGGCGGATGCGCGCCTTCACTTCCGGGCGGCCTTCCTGGTTCTTGTGCTCTTCCTTGCGCTCCTGCTTGGTCATGCGCAGTTTCTTCTTGAAGAAGAAGTACTGGATCGGGATGTCGATGACCGAGAACAGGATGAACACCACCAGCAGCGACAGGGTGATGTCGTAGAAGGTGCCGAAGGCGGCGGCAATGGCGCTGTGCACGTTGCTGCGCTGCAGCGCCAGCAGGCCGGGCAGGGCGCCGTGCAACTGATAGAGGGCGACGAGGATCAGCACGACGATCTTGAGCAGCGACTTGGCCAGCTCCGTCCAGTTCTGCATCGAGAAGATGCGCCCAAGCCCGGTGATCGGGTTGAGCTTGGACAGCCTGGGCATGAAGTTCTTGCTGGAGAAGATCCAGCCGCCGGGGATCATCGAGAACAGCACCACCAGCAGCGGCGTGACCAGCAGCGGCAGCAGCGTGGTGATGAACAGCACCAGGTGGTGGCCGAGCACCAGCGGCAGGTCGTCCAGGCCGATCTCGCTGTGCCGCAGATCGATGAAGGACAGCGCAAAGCCCTGCTTGATGCCGTCGTAGAAGTGCTCCACGCAGAACTTCAGCGCGACCAGCGTGGCCAGTAGTGAGAGGGTGGTGGAGAGGTCCTTGGAGCGGCTGACCTGGCCATCCTCGCGGCTCTTTTTCAGCTTCTGCTGGGAGGCCTCTTCGGTTTTCTCCTGGGCGCTGTGCTGGTCAGCCATGGCGCCCCTCGCGGAAGATCACGCCGATGGCGTCGAGCAGCTGGCGGGTGAGCTTGAGGTAGTTCTCGGGGATGTCCGGCAGGGTCAGCCAGATGCACGCCAGGCCCGCGATGATCGCCATGGGAAACCCCAGGGAGAACAGGTTGAGTGCCGGCGAGATGCGGTTGAGCAGGCCGAAGCAGAACTGCACCAGGGTCATGCAGAACACCACCGGCAGGGTGATCAGCACGGCGGCGGAGAACACCCAGGCGAGGCTGCCGGCCACCGACTCCAGCCCCAGGTAATGCAGGCCGCTGCCTACCGGCCAGTAGACGAAGCTCTGGTAGAGGATGCTCACTACCAGCAGGTGGCCGTCGATGGAGAGGAACAGGAACACCAGCAGGATGAAGTACAGCTGGTAGAAGATCGAGGACGACGACACGCCGTTCATGGGGTCGTTGTACACCGCCATGCTCAGGCCCAGTTGGGTGGAAATCACGTCGCCCACCAGGGTGAACACGGTGAACACCAACATCAGCGCAAGGCCCAGCATCAGGCCGAAGGCAATCTGCTCCAGCGCCACCAGCAGGCCCTGCGCGGACAGCGGATCGATGGCCGGCGGGCGCGGCAGCGCGGCGCCCAGGGCGACGGTCAGGGCCAGGCCAAGGAGGATGCGCAGGCGCATGGGGATCGCCTTGTGGCTGAAGATCGGCGCCAGGGCGAACACCGCCATGATCCGGCAGAAGGGCCACCACCAGGCCTGCAGCGTTTGCAGGTAGTCGAAGGCCTGCAGGATGGATGCGCCTTGCTGCATGGCATCAGCCGACCAGGCGGCCCGCCTGGTGGAACGACTCGATGAACAGCTCCGAGAGCGTGCGCAGGATCCAGTGGCCGGCGAACACCAGCATCCCCAGGGTGATCAGCAGGCGCGGGAGGAAGCTGAGCATCTGCTCGTTGATCTGCGTGGCTGCCTGGAAAATGCTCACCAGCAGGCCGCCGATCAGGCTGGGCACGATCAGCACGCAGACGATCAGCGCGGTGATGTGTACGGCGTTGGAGACGATATCGACGGCGCTTTCCGGAGTGAGCATCTTTGGTTTTCCGTCAGGGCCGCTAAAACGGCTGCACGCTGCTGGTCAGCGTGCCCATCATCAGGGCCCAGCCGTCCACCAGCACGAAGATCATCAGCTTGAACGGCAGCGAGATCATCATCGGCGAGAGCATCATCATGCCCATCGCCATCAGCACGCTGGCCACCACCAGGTCGATCACCAGGAAGGGGATGAAGATCATGAAGCCCAGCTGGAACGCGGTCTTCAGCTCGCTGAGCACGAACGACGGCAGTAGCAGGGAGAAGTCCAGGTCGTTGAGGTTCTCCGGCACCGTCTCGCCGGCCAGGCTGACCATGGTTTCCAGCGAGGTGCGGTTGGTCTGCGCGAGCATGAAGCGGCTGAGGGTCTGCTTGGCGCGGCCCAGGCCGTCTTCCAGGCTGATCTGGTCGGCCTCGAAGGGCTGGTAGGCGTTGCTGTAGACGTCCTGCCAGACCGGGCGCATGACCAGCAGGGTCATCACCAGGGCGATGCCTACCAGCACGTTGTTCGGCGGGCTCTGCTGCAGGCCGATGGCCTGGCGCAGGATTGCCAGCACGATGACGAAGCGGGTGAAGCAGGTCATCAGCATGAGCATCGCCGGAAGGAAGCCCAGCAGGGTCATGACGATGAGGATCTGCAGCTTGACGCTGAAGGCCTGGCCGTCCGCCGTATCGTGCAGGTTGAACAGCGTGACCTCGCCCCCGGCCGCCTGCGCGTAGAGCGGGCAGAGCGCGGCGATGAGCAGGCCAAGCGTGGCCAGGCAGCGGGACAGCATCACGCCGTCAGGGCGTCGAGGCTGGCGCCGCACAGTTCGAGCACGCGCAGGCCGTAGTTGCCGTTCATCACGACCACCTCGGCCTTGGCGAACAGCGCGCCGTTGACCTTCACGTCCAGCGGCTCGCCGGCGAGCTTGTCGAGGATGATCACGCTGTTGGCGTCCACGTCCATCAGCTCCTTCAGCGAGATTTCCACCGAGGCGACTTCCAGGGTGACGTTCACCGGGATCTTGCCGAAGAAGGCCAGGTCCTGCTGCGGCAGCGGCGCGCGCACGGGGTCGGCGGGGATGTCGGTGACGTCCTGGGTGAGGCCCAGGTCGCCGTCGTTGATCAGCGACTCGAACTCGGAGTCGGAGAGAGAACCGGTCATGGGTTTTTCACGCTTTCCAGGGAGGAGAGGAAGAGGGTGCCGTCGTCTTCGAAGATGGCGCCGCGGAACAGCTTCTGCTGGTTGACCCGCACGTCGACGCGCTCCAGCGGGCGGATCGTCAGTACATCGCCCGGCTCCAGGGCCAGCACCTGAGACAGCGGCAGGCGCGCGGCGGCGACCACGCAGTCCAGGCGCAGAGGCAGGTGCTTGATGTGCTCCACCGGGTTGCCGGTCATGCGTGGCGGTGGCGGGCCGGCGAGGCGGCGGGTCAGTTCGTCCGCCAGCGGGTTGTCCAGGTAGAGGTAGAGCGAGGAGCGCTCGCCGGTCAGGTGGCTGACGTAGCTGAACTCGGCGACGTACTCCCACTGCACTTCTTCATAGGTGGGGTCGATCTGCTGCAGGCGGCCGACCGATTCGCCCATCAGCAGGGCGCGGCCGAACAGATCCACCACGTCCAGGCCGAGGCGGTCGAGCATGCGCTGCTCAGAGCTGCTGATCGGCGGCGTGTCGCGGCTGGCGACCACGGTGCCACCGTAATAGCACTCGATGACTTCGGTGAGCAGGGCACGGTCCATGGCGAAACCGAACTTGCCCAAGGGCGAATCGAATAAACACTCCAGTTCACGGGGAAGTTCCTCGTGAAGGGTCAGGTTATCCAGTTCGAGATTGATTCGATAATGCCGCAGGAAGTAGTCGCTGATAATCCGCGGATATTTTCCGGAGATCTCTTTGATGTACTGCGGGATCTTGTGATAATGCCGGCCGAGTTTCTGCGGTTTCAGTCGAATCAGACTATCGGCGGGCACGCCATGGTGGACTTTTGATTTACCAGTCATGCTCAGCGTCGTACTTCCAGGTTCGATCTGCCATCTGCCCAAGGACACGGGAGGTGTCATGACCGCCGGGATCGGCTGATCGTTGCTCGCGGCATGCTCTGTCTTTCAGGAAGCCCGTGACTGCTGCATCACAGGCTGCTGACGTGGCGCAATGATAGCGATCTGAGGTCGTACGATTAAATCAATAGATATCAAATGCTGTTTTTGACGGAACTTTTTGCCTATTGATTTAAATTAATCGGCGGGAAGCTATGGCGTAGTGCTGGCACTTGTTAGTGTGGGTGAGTTAGTTACAGGTTGCAGCGACTTCAGTTATGACGAAGTTGTTGCAATGCCACCCGTGAGATAGCCGATCCGCAAAGAAGTTCCGCAGTCGCCGATAACAGTTTTCGGCCGATGCTGGCGTTGAACGAAGGAGGGTTGTCGAACGCACTAGCGAATGGAAAGTTGCGGTGAACAGTTTAAGCCAGTCGATCGACCAATTATGTGAAACGCTGCTCGAAGAGCGGCCGGCGCAGAAAAAAGTTGCGATCATCGGGCCGTCCTCGGACGCCGCTCACGCCCTTCTTTTGCAGACGCTGCTGGCCGAAGGCTGCCGCGTCGAGCGCTTCTCCGGCTTTGCCGAACTGGCCCGTGCGCGCTGCGATGCCTCCCTGCTGTTCATCCTCGCCGGCGCCTTCCCTGCTCCTGATCTTTATGCACAGGTCGGCGCGCTGCTCAGCGATGGCCGCGAGCGCGACGTGGTGCCCATCGTCGGCTATGAAGAGCAGGACAAGGCCGCCACCCTGCTCGACCTGGGTTGCGTCGATTACCTGCTCTCGCCCTTCGGCGCCGGCCAGCTGGCCGCGCTGCTGCGCCGCCAGGAAGCCTCCAGTGCCGCCCAGGAACTGTTCGTCTCGCGCTCCCAGGCCGGCCGCCGCCTGCTGGCCATGGCGCAACGGGTCGCGCAGACCCGCGCACCGATCCTGGTCACCGGTGAAACCGGCACCGGCAAGGAACTGCTGGCCCGCTACATCCATGGTATCGCCAGCCCGGACGCTCCCTTCATCGCGGTGAACTGCGCGGCGATCCCCGAGGCGATGCTCGAATCCATCCTCTTCGGCCACGAACGCGGCGCCTTCACCGGCGCGGTGACTGCCCAGCCGGGCAAGTTCGAACTGGCCAACGGCGGCACCCTGCTGCTGGACGAGATCGGCGAACTGCCGATGGCCTTGCAGGCCAAGTTGCTGCGCGTGCTGCAGGAGCAGCGCGTGGAGCGCCTGGGCGGTCGCCGCGAGATCGAGCTGGACGTGCGCATCATCGCCGCCACCAACCGCGATCTGCAGGCCGAAGTCAGCGAGGGGCGCTTCCGCGCCGACCTGATGTTCCGCCTCGACGTGCTGCCCCTGCACATCTCGCCCCTGCGCGAGCGCAAGGAAGACGTGCTGCCGCTGGCACGCCGCTTCATCCGCCAGTACGCCCCGCAGGATGCCGAGCACGACCTGCTTACCGAAGCCGCTGGCCGCGCGCTGTTGCAACACGACTGGCCGGGCAACGTGCGCGAGCTGGAGAACACCCTGCAACGCGCCCTGGTGCTGCGCAACGGCCTGTTCATCCAGCCCCGTGACCTCGGCCTGGCCGCGCCGGATGCACCTGTCGGTACCGTCGCCGCGGTGATCCCGCTGGCGGCCGAAGGCGGCCGCGCCGCGCTGCGCGCCAGCGGCAAGCTCGCCGAGTACCAGCACGTCATCGACACCATCCGCCGCTTCGGCGGGCACAAGACCAAGGCCGCCGAGAGCCTGGGCATGACTACCCGCGCGCTGCGCTACCGGCTCAACGCGATGCGTGAGCAGGGCGTGCAGGTGCAGTTCTGATTTCGTTTCCGGGGGAAACTTCCATGAGTTCGATCATGCAGGTGCAGCAGGACATGCTGGACCGGATGAACCGTTACGCCGACCTCGCCAGCGGCCCGGCCGTGCGGCCTGCCGCGCAGCTCGCCACGCAGTTCAACGAGCGTGCGCAGGCCCCAGGCATCGGCGCCAGCTTCGAGCAGGCGCTGCGCTCGGTGGACGCCGAACAGCACAAGTCCAGCGCCGCCATGGCTGCGGTGGACAGCGGCCAGAGCGAAGACCTGGTCGGCGCCATGATCCAGAGCCAGAAGGCCAGCGTGTCGTTCTCCGCGCTGCTGCAGGTGCGCAACAAGCTCACCGGCGCCTTCGACGAAATCATCCGCATGCCGCTGTAAGGACTGACAGTGCTGCAGAATCTCAAAGGGCGCCTGCCGCTCGACAAACTCAAGCTCGACCCGCGCCTGGGGCTGCTCGGCATCGCCCTGGGTGCCGCCCTGCTGGCCGCTGCCGTGGTCTTCTACCTGTGGCGCGACCAGGGTGCCTACCGCCCGCTGTATGGCGCGGGCGAAGCCTACCCGGCCGCCGACGTGATGCAGGTGCTGGACGCCGAGGCCTTCGACTATCGCCTGCACCCGCAGAGCGGCCAGGTGCTGGTGCGCGAGGAAGACCTGGCGCGCGCCCGCATGCTGCTCGCAGCCAAGGGCGTGAAGGTGTCCATGCCGGCCGGCTACGAGCTGTTCGACAAGGACGAGCCGCTGGGCACCAGTCACTTCCTACAGGACGTGCGCCTTAAGCGCAGCCTGGAAGGCGAGCTGGCCCGGACCATCATGGGCCTGAAGGGCATCGAGCAGGCGCGCGTGCACGTCGCCCGCGAGGACAGCAATTCCTTCGTGGTCGGCCGGCGTGACCCGGCCAAGGCCTCGGTGCTGCTGCAACTGGCGCCCGGCCAGCGGCTGAGCCCGGAGCAGGTCGGCGCCATCGTCAACCTGGTGGCCGGTAGCGTGCCGCAGTTGAAGCCCGAAGACGTCAGCGTGGTGGACCAGAACGGCGTGCTGCTGTCGCGCGGCATCAGTGGCGTCGGCGCTCCCTCGCAGAACTGGCAGGCGGTCGACGAGTACCAGCGCAAGGCCGTGGGCAATGTCGAGGAAGTGCTGGCGCCGGTTCTCGGCCTGGGCAACTACCGCATCAGCGTGTCTGCCGACATCGACTTCAGCCAGAAGGAAGAAACCCTGCAGGCCTACGGCGAAGCGCCGCGCCTGCGCAGCGAAGTGCTGCGCAACGAGAGCACGCTGGATCAGCTCGCCCTCGGCGTGCCCGGCTCGCTGAGCAACCGTCCGCCGGAGCCGCCGCCGCAACAGCAGCAGGGTCAGAACAACGCCCAGGGCAATAACCAGGCTGCTCCGGGTAACGGCAAGGTCGCCAATACCGACAACAAGGCCGCGACCTCGACCCGTGAGGAAGCCACCCGGCAGAACGACTTCGACCAGAGCGTCACCCACATCAAGTACCCGGCCTTCGCCCTGCGCCAGCAGAGCGTCGCGGTGGTGATCAACGCCTCCACCGCGCCCGAGGGCGGCTGGACCGACAAGGCCCGCGCCGACCTCGAAACCATGGTGAAAAGCGCCGTGGGCTTCAATGCCCAGCGCGGCGACCTGATCACCGTCAGCGTGTTCCCCTTCGCCGCCACCGCGGTGGAAGAGTCCTCCGCCAGCTGGTGGGAGAGCAGCGCTCTGCAATCACTGGTGCGCTACACCGTGCTCGGCCTGATTGCGCTGCTGTTCCTGCTGTTCGGCGTGCGCCCGGCAGTGCGCAGCCTGACCCAGCGCGCGCAGCCCATGGCCACCGCCGAGCTGCCCGAAGGCAGTGCCGAGTATCCGTTGGCGCTGGACGCCGAGCGGCGTCTGTCGCTGGGCAGTGAAAGCGTCGGCGGGCTCAACGTGCTCGGCGAGCTGAACCCGCTCTCGGAAATCCGCCTGCCGGCGCCGGGCTCGGGCCTGGAGCACCAGATCGAGCATCTGCAGATGCTGGCGAAGAACGACCCGGAACGGGTCTCGGAAGTGATCAAGCACTGGATTGGCCGCAATGACCGACACGAGCCTGCCTGAAGAAACGAAAAAGCGCGGCCCGCAGATGCGCGCCGTGAGCTCCCTGGAACAGGCGGCGATCCTCATGCTGAGCATGGGTGACGAAGCCTCTTCCGGCATCCTGCGCAATTTCAGCCGCGAGGAGATCGTCAGCATCAGCCAGGCGATGGCGCGGCTGTCCAACGTCAAGCAGAACACCGTCTCCGACGTGATCGGCCGGTTCTTCGACGACTACAAGCTGCAGTCCAGCATCAAGGGCGCGTCGCGCTCCTACCTCGCCGGCATGCTTGGCAAGGCGCTGGGCAGTGACATTACGCGCAACCTGCTGGACAGCATCTACGGCGAGGAAATCCGCGCCAAGATGGCGCGCATGGAGTGGATCGATCCCAAGCAGTTCGCCGCGCTGATCGCCAAGGAACACGCGCAGATGCAGGCGGTGTTCCTCGCCTTCCTGCCGCCGGGCATGGCCACCGACGTGCTCGAAGCCATGCCGCCGGAGCGCCAGGACGAGCTGCTGTTCCGCATCGCCAACCTCAGCGAAGTGAACAGCGATGTCATCGCCGAGCTGGAGCAACTGATCGACCGCAGCCTGCGCGTGCTCTCCACCCAGGGTTCGCAGGTGCGCGGGGTTAAGCAGGCGGCGGACATCATGAACCGCTTCAAGGGCGACCGTAACCAGATGTTCGAGCTGCTGCGCGCCCACAACGACGACCTGGTTGGCAAGATCGAAGACGAGATGTACGACTTCTTCATCCTCTCCCGGCAGAACCAGGAAGTGCTGCAGACCCTGCTGGAAGTCATCCCGCTGGACGAGTGGGTGGTTGCCCTCAAGGGCGCCGAGCCCGAGCTGGTGCGCGCCATCCAGGGCGCCATGCCCAAGCGCCAGGCGCAGCAGATGGAGTCCATCAACCGCCGCCAGGGCCCGGTGCCGCTGAGCCGCGTGGAGCAGGTGCGCAAGGACATCATGGGCGTGGTGCGCGAGCTGGCCGCCGAGGGCGACCTGCAGGTACAGCTGTTCCGCGAGCAGACGGTGGAGTAACCGCGCATGGCGATCAAAGTCATAAAGGCCGACAGCCGCGCCTGGCGCCCGTACCGCTTCCCGCCGCGCTGCGCCACCGCCAGCGCCGACAACCATGGCTGGGACAGCGACCCGGCGGCGCGCCAGCGCGCCATCTCCGAGGGCTTCCAGGAAGGCCTCGAGCGCGGCTACCAGGACGGCGTCGGCGAAGGCCGTGAAGCCGGCCTGCGCGAAGGTTTCGAGGCCGGTCGCCAGGACGGCCTGCGCAAGGGCCGCGAGGAAGGCCGCGCTACCGGCCGCCAGGTGTTCGACGAGGCCAGCGCGCCGCTGCAGGCCGCCGTCGAGGCCTTCGGCGAGTACCACCAGGCCTTCCAGCGCAGCCGTCAGAAGGAGCTGCTGGAGCTGGTGCAGAAAGTCGCGAAACAGGTCATCCGCGTCGAGCTCACGCTCAACCCCACCCAGTTGCTGACCCTGGCCGAGGAAGCTCTCGCGGCCATGCCGGGTGAGCAGGGCGACGTGCAGATCCTGCTCAACCCGGAAGAATGCGCGCGCATCCGCGAGCTGAACCCCGAGCGCGCTGCCAAGTGGAGGCTGGTACCGGACGAGCGACTGGCGCTGGGCGAATGCCGCGTGGTCACCGCCCAGGCGGAAGCCGACATCGGCTGCCAGCAGCGCCTGGACAGTTGCATGGAAGCCCTGAGCGCGCACCTGCAGGACGAAGACTGAGATGGCCCTGGGCGACGGCTTCAAGCTCGAAGAAGCGCTGCGTTCGCTGGACTCGGTCCAGCTGGCGCGGGTCAGCGGTCGCCTGGTGCGCGTCTCCGGCCTGCTGCTGGAAAGCCTCGGCTGCCGGCGCATGACCGGCCAGCGCTGCTACGTGGAAGTCGCCGACGGCGAGCGCCTGGAGGCGCAGGTCGTTGGCTTCAACCGTGACATCACCTACCTCATGCCCTTCAAGAAGCCCGTCGGCCTGACCTCCGGCTCGCGGGTCTTCCCGGCGCCGGACGAAGCCGTGCTGCACATCGATCATTCCTGGCTGGGGCGCGTGGTCAACGGCCTCGGCGAACCGCTGGACGGCCTCGGCAAGCTCGCCGGCCGCCACCCGCTGCCTACTGAATTGCCGAACGTAAACCCGCTGCGCCGACGCCCGGTGTCCGAGCCGCTGGATGTTGGCGTACGCGCCATCAACGGCCTGCTGACCCTGGGCAAGGGCCAGCGCGTCGGCCTGTTCGCCGGCAGCGGCGTGGGCAAGAGCGTGCTGCTGGGGATGATCACCCGGCAGACCAGGGCCGATGTGGTGGTGGTCGGGCTGATCGGCGAACGCGGCCGCGAGGTGCAGGAGTTCATCCTGCATTCCCTCGGCCCGGAAGGGCTGCAGAAGGCCGTGGTCGTGGTGGCGCCGGCCAACGAGTCGCCGCTGATGCGGCTGAAGGCCACCGAGCTGTGCCACAGCATCGCCGCCTACTTCCGCGACCAGGGCAAGGACGTGCTGCTGCTGGTCGACTCCCTGACCCGTTACGCCATGGCCCAGCGCGAGATCGCCCTGGCCCTGGGCGAACCACCGGCCACCAAGGGCTACCCGCCGTCGGTGTTCGGCATGCTCCCGGAACTGGTGGAAAGCGCCGGCAACGGCGAGGGCGAAACGGGCAGCCTGAGCGCCATCTACACGGTGCTGGCCGAGGGCGACGATCACCAGGACCCGATCGTCGACTGCGCCCGCGCCATCCTCGACGGGCACATCGTGCTGTCGCGCCGGCTGGCGGACGTCGGGCACTATCCAGCCATCGACATCGGTGCCTCGGTCAGCCGTTGCATGAGCCAGGTGGCGGACCCGCTGCACCTCTCCGCGGCGCGGCAGTTCAAGGAATTCAGCGGCACCTATGAGCGCATCAAGGAGCTGATCCCGCTGGGCGGCTATACGCCGGGCATGGACGTGAAGACCGACCGCGCCGTGCAGCTGGCGCCCATGCTGGAGCGCTACCTGCGCCAGGAGACCGCCGACGGCGCCGAACTGGGCAACAGCGTCGCGACCCTGCAAAGCATCGTCGGGGGGCGCTGATGAAGACGCAGATCGACATGCTCGGGCGCCTGGCCGATGTGCGCGGCGGCAAGGTCCGCGAGCTGCTGGGGCGGGTGAATTACCAGCAGAACCTCTGCCAGCGCTACCGCAATAACATCACCGGGCTGGACCGCCTGTGCGGCTTCAGCGTGGCCACCAGCACGCCGCTGCAGCGACACAACCAGCAGCAGTACAAGGCGACCCTGCACAAGATGCTGCAGTTGCAGCGCCGCGAGCTGGAAGTCGCCGAACAGACCCTGGCGCGCATCCAGGGCGAGCTGATGGCGGCCATGCGCAGCGAGAAGGTGCTGACCCAGGTGATCGAGGCCAAGGTCGGCCAGTGGCAGCTGCAGCTTGCGCAGCAGGAACAGAAAATCCAGGATGGCCTCGCCGCGCAGTCCTGGTGGCGGGCGCGGGCGTGAAGGCCACGGCGCATAACTCGTTCCGTAGGGCGAATAACCGCTTGCGGTTATCCGCCGGCTCTTAAGTCTCTGTGAAACACGGCATTTAAGTTTTCCTCCGAGGCGGTCGCCCTCTGAGGGAAAGGCCCAAAGACATTCGGATACCGACCATGGAAATCACCCGGCAACTGACCAGCGTCGCGCTGGCCACCAGCGAGTCCGCCAAGAGCGCGCGCAGCGAGCGCGTCGCCCCGGTGGCGGAGACCAGTGCGAGCGCGCCGGTCAGCGATTCGCTGCGCCTGGACGAAATGCAGGAAACCCTGCGCGCCATGCCTGACGTGGACCAGAGCCGCGTCGCGGAAATCCGCCGCGCACTGATGAATGGCGAGCTGCAGAACGACACCAGCGTGCTCGCCACCAGCATCCTCTCCTACCATCGCGGCAGCGACGCATGACCCAGCGCGCGCGGCTGCTGCAGGTCATCGAGCAGGACATCCAGCAGGATGGCCGCGATTGCCTGGCGCTGCGCGAGCGCCTGCAGGAGTTATATCGCCACCTGCTGGCGCGGGACAGCGTGCAGATCGAAGCGCTGAACCCGGACATCCAGGCACTGCTCGAAGGCGTCGCCGGCCGCGCCCAGCGCCGCAGTCGCGTGCTGCGTGCTTTCCACCTGCCGATGGACGCCGAGGGCATGCGTACGCTGCTGTCCAACTACCAGCCGCCGCGTCGCGAGGAACTGCAGCAGGAGTGGCTGCAGCTGGGCCAGCTCACCGCCCAGTGCAAGCGCCTCAACGAGCGCAACGGCAAGCTGCTGGCGATGCACCACGACATCCTCAGCCAGCTCATGAGCGACCCGCGCGAACAGCCGGTGTATTCGCGCCAGTTGTACTGATCTGCCGCAGGGCGAGCTGCGATCAGGTTCAGCACTGGACTCCCCCTGTAGGAGCGGGCCATGCCCGCGATCGCGCGCATGGCGCGCTCCTACAAAAAGCGCGGCTGCCAAACACCCCGCCGAAACCCCTTAACGAATCCCTCCCCACGGTCGCCTTTTCCCTGCATCAGGGTGCGTGGTCGGCAGGCGGAAATGCCGCTTCCCGCTGCGCGCCAAAGCACTCCGGGCGGAAGTGAAACTTCTCCCCGTTATCCCGAAAAGACCCGTATGGCGGGCCTTCCGGCATTGGCACCGTAATTGCTCTTCCGACCCAAAGAGGTGGATTCACATGGCGACCATAGATTCCGATTACGTCAAAAGCATGGCCCAGCAGTTGGCCACGTACGAGGTGCAGAACGGCCTGAACAAGGCTGACCGCAACCAGTCCTCGTACCAGTCGCAACTGACTGCCGTGACCTCCCTGGAGTCGGCGCTCAAGACCTTCTCCTCGGCGGTAAAGAGCCTGCAGGGCGTGACCGGCAGCAACACCAGCATGCTGGTGAACAGCGCCACCACCAGCAAGGACGGCTACCTGACCGCCAAGGTCGACAAGAACGCCGTGCCCGGCAGCTACGACTTCTTCGTCGAACAACTCGCCACCAGCCACCAGCTGTCCTTCTCCGGCCTGCAGGCCGGTGATGTCGACACCCAGGGCACCCTGACCCTGACCCAGAACGGCAAGTCCTTCGACATCGACCTGAGCAAGATCGACACCGACGGCGACGGCAGCAACTCGCTGGACGAGCTGGCCGCCGCGATCAACAAGGCCACCGACAACACTGGCGTGAAGGCCACCCTGGTGCGCAGCAACGGCCAGGTATCGCTGGTGCTGGGGGCCGAGAAGTCCGGCGCGGACAACGCCATCAGCCTGTCGCTGAGCGGCACCGACAGCGCGAACAGCGCTTTCGAGAACGCCATCGGCAACCCGCAGGAACTGTCCAGGGCGCAGGACGCCCGCGTTCGCCTGGGTGGCGAGAGCGGCATGCTGCTGACCAACTCCAGCAACACCTTCGACAACATCATCGACGGCGTCAGCGCCACCTTCACCCAGGCGCAGAAGTCCGGCGAACAGGCCATTCGCCTGACCGTCGCGCAGGACCAGAGCGAAACCAAGAAGAAGGTGCAGACGTTCATCGACGCCTTCAACGCGCTGGCCGGCACCATCGACAGCCTGACGGCGGCCGGCGACCAGAACGGCAACGCCCGTGGCGCCCTGGCTGGCGACTCCAGCGTGCGCTCCATCGAGAACGCGCTGAACCAGATGGTTCGCACCAGCTTCGGCGGCGCCAACCTGATCACCCTGGGCATCAGCGCCGACCGTAACGGCAAGCTGACCCTCGACGCCACCCGCTTCGAGAAAGCCATTGCCAGCGACCCCGAGGCCCTGGACAAGCTGTTCATGGGCAAGGGCAACCTGCTCGACAGCCTGGACAAGGGCGTCGCCGTCTACACCAACAGCGTCAACGGCGTCATGAAGAACCGCAAGGACGCCCTGAACAACAGCCTGCGCCGCGTCGACGATGACTACGACAACCTGCAGAAGCAGTACGACACCTACTACGCGCGCTACCTCAAGCAATACACCTCGATGATGCAGACCATGCAGTCGATGGACCAGACCAGCGGGATGTTCGGATGACCGCCTACGGCATGAACGAAAGCTACGACAGTTACCGGATGATCGACCTGGAATCCAAGGCCGCCTCGTCCTCGCCCTATGAACTGGTGCTGGTGCTGTTCGACGGCCTGCTCGACGAACTGGCCCGCGCCCGCGGGCACATCGAGCACAAGCGCTACCAGCAGAAGGGCCGCTCCCTGGAGAAGTGCCTGAACATCCTCAACGGCCTCAATGGTGCGCTCGACTACGAGAACGGCGGCGAGACCGTACAGGGCCTGGCGCGCCTCTACGACTACTGCATCTATCGGCTCTCCGACGTCAGCGTGTCGCTGGAGGTCGCCGGCATCGACGAAGTGGTGCGCCTGCTGGGCATCCTGCGCGAGGGCTGGGAGGGCGTGAGTGCCGCACGTGGATGATCGCCAGCGCCTGCTGCAGCTGTACGAACGGCTGGGTGGGGCGCTGCAGCGCAAGGACTGGAAAGCCATGGGGCAGGTTGACCTGGCGATCCGCGCGCAATTGGTGGCGATGTCGTCGCAGACCGGTCTGGCAGCCGATGTGCTGCTGGCCAGGAAGCACCTGAAGCGCCTGCATGAGCAAGCGTCGCAGGCCTGCGCCGAGGAGTGCGAGCGCCTGCGCCGTCTCCTGCTCTCGCACCTGGAATACGCCGAGGGACGCTCGGCGTACATGCAGGTGGATACGTACCAGGAGGGTCGATAGACCGTGATCCAGCTACCGACCCAGTCCTTGCCAAGCACCGACCGCGATAGCGCGCCGGTGGCCGAAGCGCGCCCGCTGGATTCGCGCGGTGATGACGCCGGCGTCGCCGGTTTCCGCGCGCAACAACCGGCGCAGCTGAATGCCGGCGAACGGACCATCACCGTGCAGTCCTTCCTCGCGCAGTTCGACACGACGCAGGTCGAGGAGTCGCTGCAACAGCCCAGCGCTGCAGTGCCGGCCACGCCTGAAGCGCTGCCCGCTGAAACCGGCGATAGCGATGCGCCGGGCCCGCAGGCCGAAGAGGCTTCACCTTCCGGTGCCGAAAGCTGGCTCGCCGGCATGCTCAGTCAGGCCGGCCTGGTGGTGCAGGCGCGAGACAATCCGTCCGCGCAGACCCGCGCCCAGGTATCCGGTTTCGCTACCCAGACAGTGGAAACCTCCGCGCAGCCTGCGCCCGCCGCCGTGAAGCCGGAGGACATGCTGCTGCCGCCCGCCGAGCGTTCCGAAGAGCCCGCCAAAGCGACAGCGCCAGCGCCCCGCGAGGCCATCCAGAGCCAGGCGCAGACCCTGCTCCAGCAGCACTTGGCCGCCGCTGCGCAGGCGCCGGATTCCAGCGTGCCGGCGCTGCCGACCGTTGCGCTCGATGCGCGCCTGCCGGCCACCGACGGCAACGCACAAAATGCCGCCGCGACGCCAGCCGCACCGCTGTTCGACAAGCCGCTGCACCTCAAGGGCAACAACGAGGCCCACTGGGGCGAGCAGATGCTCGGTGCGCTGCGCGACAACGTCGAGCTGCAACTCGGCCAGCGCGTGCAGAACGCCACGATCCGCCTCGATCCGCCGGAGCTGGGCGCCATGGAGATCCTCGTGCGCCACGAAGCCGGCCAGCTCAACGTGCAGATATCCGCGTCCAACGGCGACGTGGTGCGCCTGCTGCAGGGCACCAGCGAGCGCCTGCGCCAGGAACTGGTCGGGCAGAACTTCCTGCAGGTCAACGTGCAGGTCTCGTCCGATTCGCAGTCCGGCCAGCAGGGCCAGCAGAACCGCCAGCGCTTTGCCGAGGAACAGCTCGCGGTTGCCGCCAACCCGCGCGACGCGCAGGTAGGCGAACGCTCCTCGCCGCGTGGCGACAGCGACGTACTGATTACTGTGTAGGCCGCCTGCGGCCCGCACTCCCACAGGATTATTCGAGAAACACCATGTCCACGCCGCGTCTCGTTCTACTGATGCTCATCGTGAATATCGCCGTCGTGCTGGGTGGCGTGTTCGTCAACTACAAGATGATCAAGTCCGCCAGCCTTGCCCCGGCCGTTGCCGCCTCCGACAAGGAGGGTGGCAAGGAAGGCGCCAAGGCGGAAGAAGAGCAGGAGAGCGCCGAATACCTCTTCGTGCCGGTGGAGAAGATCATCGTCAGCTCCCGTGGTGAGGATCGCGAGCACTACTTCGTGATCGACCTGGTGCTGCAGGCCAAGGCCGAGCAGGAGCGCAAGAAGCTCGAGAGCGTCGCGCCGATGGTGCGCAGCTCGGTGGTCGCCAACCTGACCCCGGAGAAGTTCGAAGTGCTGCGCGCGATGCCCATCGGCGACGTGCAGACGCGCCTGGAAAAGGCGGTGATCGACGACTTCGCCGCGCGCAAGGTGGTGGTGCCCTTCGAGCACGTGCTGCTCAGCAAGATGATCGTCCAGTAAGCCGTCATGCACGCCCTTCGCGATCCTGCCCCCAGCTATGCCAGCGGTGCCGGTGGCTACGCCAGCCCCGAAGGCGGCCATGCGCGCCTGTCGCCGGCGGCCGAGCAGCGCTGGATGATGCAGTACCTGCCGCTGGTGCGGCGCATCGTCAGCCAGCTGTCGCTGCAGGCCAACCAGGTGCTGGATCGCGAGGACATGGAACAGATCGGCCTGATGGGCCTGCTCGAAGGGCTGCGCCGCTACGGCGAGCCGGATGAGCAATTCGGCCGCTTCGCCGCGCTGCGCATTCGCGGTGCCATCCTCGACGAACTGCGCCGCCAGGACTGGCGTCCGCGCCAGGTGCGGCAGCAGGCGCACAAGGTGCGCGATGCGATCCGTTCCCTGGCACGCCAGCTTGGCCGCGTGCCCAGCGACGAGGAAGTGCTCGCCGCCACTGGCCTCGACGAGGCGGGCTACCAGGATTACCTGCGCGCCGAATCCTCCGAGGCCATCGAGAGCTTCGATGCGCTGCTGCAGAACGGCCACGACGGCGTGCAGGGCAGCGGCGATGCGCTTGAGGAGCGCGTGCTCAAGGAGCGCCTGCTGGCCCAGGCGCTGGAGCGCCTCAACGAGCGCGAGCGGTTGATCCTCAACCTGTATTACCAGCACGAGCTGAACCTCAAGGAAATCGCCCTGGTGCTGGAGCTGACCGATGCGCGCATCTGCCAGCTGATGAAGCAGGCGATCGGCAAGTGCAGCCGCTTCCTCAACGACCCCGACCCTCTCTGAAGAACCCATAACCATGCAGAAAATCATCGGCGCCCTGATCATCATCGCCGCCGTGCTCGGCGGCTACGCCATGGCCCATGGCGACATGCGCGCACTCTGGCAACCGGCGGAGATGCTCATCATCCTCGGCGCCGGCCTGGGCACCCTGGTCGTCGCCAACCCGCGCGAAGTGCTGCTGGAGATGTGCTCGCAGATCAAGGGCGTGTTCGTCTTCAAGCGCCGTGGCGAAGAGTTCCAGCGGCAGTTGCTGATGCTTCTCTACGAGCTGCTGGAGATGGTCGACGTCGGCGGCCTGAAGGTGCTCGACGCGCACATCGAGGAGCCGGAGCAGAGCGACCTGTTCGCCCGCTACCCGCTGATCCTCCAGGAAAGGAACCTGATGGCGTTCATCGCCGACAACTTCCGTCTGATGGCCATGGGCAAGATCAGCGCCCACGAGCTCGAAGGTTTCCTCGAACAGGAGCTCGACGCCATGGAGCACGCCCTGCTGCAGCCGTCCAAGTCGCTGCACAAGGTCGGCGAGGCGATGCCCGGTTTCGGCATCCTCGCGGCGATCCTCGGCATCATCATCACCATGGGCAACATCGGTGGCTCGGTGGCCGAGATCGGCGCCCACGTGGCCGCCGCGCTGGTGGGTACCTTCTTCGGCATCTTCGTCTGCTACTGCCTGATGGACCCGTTGTCCAACGCCATGTCGCAGCGCGTGAAGACCGAGCTGTCGGCGCTGGAATGCGTGCGGACCACGCTGGTCGCCCACGTTGCCGGCAAGCCCACGCTGCTGGCGGTCGACGCTGGTCGCAAGCTGATCGAGCAGGACGTGAAGCCGGCCTTCAAGCAGCTGGAGACCTGGGTCACCCGCTATGAGGAAGAGCGGGACGCAGCATGAAGAAACGTGCCGACAAGCACAGCGAAGTCATCATCAAGCGCCGCAGCAAAAAGGGCCACGATGATGAACACGGCGGTGCCTGGAAAGTAGCCTTCGCCGATTTCACCCTGGCGATGATGGCGCTGTTCATGGTGCTGTGGATCGTCCACCCGCAGACCGAACCGCAGCCGGTGGCGGTGGGCGACCAGGATGCCAACCCGGTGGTCGATGGCGGCGCCGGCGTGTTCGATGGCGCCAGTCGTACACCCATTGAGCTGGACGGCATGCCGCAGCCGATCAAGACGCCGGAGAAGCCCGCGCCGCAGCTCGCGTTAGAGGCCGGCAAGCAGGGCAGGGCCGGCGAGCAGGCGAAGGATTCCAGCGTGCAGCAGGGCGGAGATGGCCGTCAGTACGACAGCAACGAGGACTTGCGCGAACTGGCCGAGCTGATCCGCGAGGTGTCCGGCAAGGTCGATGCGCTGGCCAACATCGAAGTGACCGTGGTGCCGCAGGGGCTGCGCATCCTGATCAAGGACGACCAGCAGCGTTTCATGTTCGTCCGTGGCCAGGCCACCCTCGACCCGCATTTCCAGACCCTGCTCGGCGCGCTGTCGGGCGTGCTGGCCAAGGTGCAGAACAAGCTGATCCTCAGTGGCCACACCGATGCCGTGCAGTACCGCCGGCCGGATGGCTACAACAACTGGAACCTCTCCGGCGACCGCGCCCTGCGCGCGCGCAACGTGATGGTCGACAGCGGCCTGCCGGCCGCGCACGTGTTGCAGGTGGCGGCTCAGGCGGACGTCATGCCGCTGCGCCCGGAGGACCCGGAGAACGGCGCCAACCGGCGCATCGAGATCCTCCTGCTGACCCAGCGCGCGGAGAGCCTGTACCGCGAAATCTTCGGCGAGAGCTATGCGCAGGTGCACTACTCGGAGTCGGGCGCGAAGCTCATCGAGCCGCAGCCGCAGCCGCAGCCGCAGCCGCAGCCGCAGCCGCAGCCGCAGCCGCAGGGGGAGGCGCCGGCTTCAGCGGCGCTCGAAGCAACGGCTCCTGCCAGTGCGGCAGAGCCGACGTTGAAGCTCTGAGAAGCCTCAGCGATTGCGCAGATGGCGCGGACAGAACACCTGGCGCGTCTCCACGCCGTAGAGGCAGCCGCCCAGGGGTTCGAGGGTGATGCGGGCGCCGCGCTGGCGGCCGTAGAGCAGGTTGAAGATCAGCTCGCTGTCCAGGCCGCTGTCGGCCTGCAGGTTGCTGATGCTGTTTTCCTCCACCTGCAGCTGGAAGCGCCCGCCCAGGTCGTTGCCGACCAGGCCGGAGACTTCGAGGATGTTGGCGTCCTGCTGGATCATCGAGTAGAAGCGCCCCTCGTGGAACATGGTGGTCTGGGCAATCTCCAGCACCTTGCCGTTGCCCAGCACCACTTGCCCGGAAGAGGCGTAGCGGCCGTCGATGGCCGAGGTGTTGTGGGCGTGCTTCCACAGCATGCCCAGCGCCAGGGTCAGGCAGATCACGCCGAACAGCGAAATCACCAGGCAGCGGCGGGCCGCGCCGACCTGGCGGCGTAGGTTCAGTTCAGGCACTTGCGCAGCTGCTCCTGGGGAATCCGGGCGACCTGGCTTTCATGGATCAGCAGCCAGTTGGAATTGCCTTCGGGTTGCACGCAGACCAGTTCGTAGAAGCCCGAGGTCATGTGCAGCATGAGGCCGATGGGGCGGCTGGCCAGGTCGGCCAGTTGGTGGGCCAGGGGGCGGGTGTTGCTGATCAGCCGTTGCAGGTCCTGTTCGTTGTCTTCGACGTAGGTGATCTGCAGGGAGCCGAGGTTCTGTTCGGCGGTAAGGACCGGGCTGCGAACCTGGGTGTAGTAGAAGGCGCCGGAGAGGACCAGCAGGCCGAGGATGCAGAGGCTGGCGGCAGCGAGTTTCAGGCGCCGCAGGTTCGGCGGTCGCAGCCCGGGGGCGGGAACGAGCTCCTCCAGCGGAATGACTTCCGGGGTGGCGTCGGTGATTTCCGCGTCCGGCTCGCTGGCCTGGCCGATCAGGTACTGCGGGTTGAACATGTAGCCGCGGCGCGGCAGCGTCTGGATGATCTGCCGCTGCTTCTCGTCCGCCAGCACCTGGCGCAGGGTGTAGATCTGCTGGTTCAGGCTGCCCTGGCCGACCACCCGGTCGGACCACGCATGGGTCAGCAGTTCATCGCGCGGCACCACGTCGCCCGGGCTCTGCAGCAGGCGTTCGAGCACGCGGCTGCCGGAAAAACCCAGGTCGATGCGCTCCACCTGGCCGTCACGGTCGAGGTCGAGTTGATAGAGCGCGGGATAGAACTGCGCGACGCAATCGGAACGCCCGGTACGGAGGGTCAGGCAGGCGATCGGCCGACTGTCCGCTGGCGTGGAAGTGAGTGTGTTCATCTTGCCCTTGCGAGCCGCTCCCTTGACGGTCGCGGGGAAACTCCATTTGTCCATGGAGGCAGAGGCATTATTTTGACGTCAGAAAAATGTGGGTGCAAGTTCTGAATTTTGCACACTCGTGCTTGCAATTTTCACACAAGCCTCGAAACCACTGGCGCAGAGGGGCTGCACCGCGACCGGTGGCCGCAATGCCGTCTGTCAGCGTACCCGCAGACAGCACAACGCCCCGCCGGGGCGGGGCGATGGCGGATCAGGGCGCGCGAGGCGGGGGGCGCCTCGCGCTGGCCGGGGCTTAGCCCAGCAGGCCCATGATCATGCTGGGCATCTGGCCAGCTTGCTTGAGCATGGAGATGCCGGACTGCATCAGCATGGAGTTCTTGCTCATGTTGGCGCTTTCGACGGCGAAGTCGGCGTCCATGATGCGGCCTTTGGACAGGTCGGTGTTGTCCTTCATGTTGGCCAGGTTGTTGGAGGTGTGCTGCAGGCGGTTGATGTTCGCACCGAACTGGGCACGCAGGGCGCCGATGGCGTCCAGGGCATCGTTGGCCTTGTCGATGGAGCCGTTGGCGTTGGTGATGGTTTCCAGCTCGGTGCCGTCGGCGCTGGTGGCCTGGAACTGGGTGGTCAGGGCGCCGAAGGCGTCGGTCACGGCTTTCAGTTCAGTGGTGACGTCGACGTTCAGGGTCTCGGCCTTGTCCGAACCGATCTGGAAGGTTACACCGCCGGTGGCGCCGAACTTGCCGCTGGCGCCGTCGACGCCGAACAGCGCATCGCCGCCGAACTTGGTGTTGGCGATGATGTTCTTCAGTTCCTTGCCCAGTTCGTTGAACTCGGCGGACAGCGCCTTGCCGTCGTCGGTGGTGTTGGTGCCGTTGGCGGCCTGGGTAGCCAGGTCCTTCATGCGCTGGGTGATGTCGGTCAGCTCGCTGAAGGAGCCGTCGGCGGTCTGCATCAGGGAGATGGCGTCGCTGGTGTTGCGCATGGCCACGTCCATGCCGCGGGACTGGGCGTTCAGGCGGGTGGCGATCTGCAGGCCGGCGGCGTCGTCGGAAGCGGAGTTGATACGCAGGCCGGTGCCCAGGCGCTGCTGGTTGGTGGCCAGCAGGTTGTTGGTCTTGCCCAGGTTGGTCTGGGTGATCAGGGAGGAGTAGTTGGTTTGAATCGACAAGGCCATGGTGGACTTCCTGTATGAGCTGAATGAAGCCGGCGTTGTGCCTGCTGAAGGGGTAAGGCGACAGCTCGCGGGGAAGGATTAAGGGGGGATGAAAAAAATTTGGCGCGGGGATTCCGGCGATACCGGTCGGCGCCGCGCGGGCATTGCCGGCCTGCGGCATGTGTCCTTTTACTCAGGATCGGTCATCTATCTTGTTGAGACATATCTGACAGCCCTGACGCCGGGGTGCGGCTAAGCTCCTCGGGTCCACAAGGCTGTGGATCGTTCGACCGAATCCCTCGTCCCGAACTGTGAGAAAGGAACCTCATGATCTCCGTCTACCAGCTCAAGTCCCGTTTCCAGAACCTGCTCCGCCCCCTGGTCACCCACCTGCACGAGCGCGGCGTCACCGCCAACCAGGTGACGCTGGCTGCCTGTGGCCTCTCCCTGCTGGTGGCGCTCACGGTCGCGCTGCTGGCCGGCCACGCCTGGATATTCCTGCTGATCCCCCTGTGGATGTTCCTGCGCATGGCGCTGAACGCCATGGACGGCATGCTCGCCCGCGAGTTCGGCCAACAGTCGAAGCTGGGCGCCTATCTCAACGAACTCACCGACGTGATCGCCGACAGCGCGCTGTACCTGCCATTCGCCCTGCTGCCGGGTGTGAGTCCGGCGCTGGTGGTGCTGGTGGTCCTGCTGGCGGTGATCAGCGAATACGCCGGCGTGCTCGGGGTGATGGTGGGTGCTTCGCGGCGCTACGACGGGCCCATGGGCAAGAGCGACCGCGCGCTGTGCTTCGGCGTTTTCGGCGCGGCCGTGGCGGCCGGGCAGCTGCCGCTGGTCTGGCTGAACCCGCTGCTGGCGCTGCTGGCACTGCTGCTGGTGCTGACTATCGTCAACCGGGTGCGCCAGGGGCTGGTCGAGCAGAAGGAGTCACAGGCCTGAGCCACGGTCGCCATCTCAGGACAGGGACCGGACAGTCCCGCAAGCCATCGAACAGAGGAAGTTATGCGCGAGTCTTCGAATCACCATTTCGTTACCCATGACGGCGTCGAGCTGTTCTACCGTCACTGGCCGGCTGTTGCCGGCAGTGGCGAGCCGCGCCGTGCGGTATTGCTGTTCCATCGCGGCCATGAGCATTCCGGGCGCATCGGCCACCTGGCCGATGAACTCGACCTGCCCGGCTTTGACGTTTTTGCCTGGGATGCCCGTGGCCATGGCGAGTCGCCTGGCGCGCGTGGCGATAGCCCGAGTTTCGGCACCAGCGTGCGCGATGTGCAGACCTTCGTCGAGCACATCGCCTCGACTCACGGCATCGCCATCAGCGACATGGCGGTGGTGGCGCAGAGTGTCGGCGCGGTGGTCGCCTCCACCTGGGTACACGACTACGCACCGCCGATCCGCAGCCTGGTGCTCGCCTCGCCGGCGTTCAAGGTCAAGCTCTACGTGCCCTTCGCCCGGCCGGGCCTGAGGCTGGCGCGCTGGTGGCGCGGCAACTTCTTCGTCAACAGCTATGTGAAGGCGAAATTCCTCACCCACGACCCCGAGCGAATCGCCTCCTACGACAGCGACCCGTTGATCGCCAAGGCTATTTCGGTGAACGTGCTGCTGGGCCTGTACGAAGCGGCCGACCGAGTGGTGGCCGACGCCCAGGCGATCCAGGTGCCGACGCAGTTGCTGATCTCCGGGTCCGACTTCGTGGTGCACCGCAAACCCCAGCAGCGCTTCTTCGACAACCTCGGCACGGCGCGCAAGGAACTGCACATCCTGCCCGGCTTCTTTCACGACACCCTCGGCGAGCTGAACCGCGAGCAGGCGACCACGCGCGCACGGCGCTTCATCCTCGAATGCTTCGCCCGCCAACCCGAGCTCGCCGACCTGCGCGACGCCGACCGCTTCGGCTACACCTGCGCCGAAGCGGAAGCACTGGCGACGCCGCTGCCCGCGTGGTCGATCCGCGATCTCTACTGGCGTGCGACCCGCGCCAACATGCGCCTCGGCCGACTGCTGTCCGACGGTATCAACCTCGGCTTCCAGACTGGCTTCGACTCCGGTAGCACGCTGGACTACGTCTACCGCAACCAGCCCGCCGGCGCGGGGCCGGTGGGCCGGATGATCGACCGCACCTACCTGGAATCCGCTGGCTGGCGCGGTATCCGCCAGCGCAAGGTGAACATCGAGGAACTGCTGCGCCTGGCCATGGCCAGCCTGCGCGAGCAGGGCCGCGAGGTGCGCATCCTCGACATCGCCGCCGGCCACGGACGCTACATCCTTGAAGCGCTGCAGGGCCTCGAGGCACTGCCCGAAAGTGTGCTGCTGCGCGACTACAGCGAGCTGAACGTGCGCGAGGGCTCGGCGCTGATCGAGCGCCTGGGCCTGAAGGAGCGCGCCCGCTTCGTGCAGGGCGATGCCTTCGATGGCGCCGACCTCGCCGCCGTCGAGCCGAAGCCGACACTGGCGGTGGTCTCCGGTCTCTACGAGCTGTTCGCTGACAATGCCATGGTCAGCGGTTCGCTGGCGGGTCTGGGCGAGGCAGTGGAAGAGGGCGGCTACCTGATCTACACCGGCCAACCCTGGCACCCGCAGCTGGAGCTGATTGCCCGTGCGCTCACCAGCCATCGCGCCGGGCAGGCCTGGGTAATGCGCCGCCGCACGCAAGGGGAGATGGACCAGTTGGTGGCCGCCGCCGGCTTCCGCAAGCTGGCCCAGCGCATCGACGAGGACGGCATCTTCACCGTCTCCCTGGCCCGCCGGGAGCGCAGCTGATGGCGTCGATGCCGGCGCGCGACCCCGGTGTCCTGCGGAGGGCGGTGATCTGGCTGCTGTTCCTTGGGCCGTTCTTCTTCCTCAGCTATGGCTTCGCCAACTGGGTGGCGGGGCAGCGCGAATCGGTCGGCGTGCTGGTGTTCGACTGGGAGCGAGGCACGCCGCTGTGGCCCTGGACGATCATCCCGTACTGGTCGATCGACCTGCTGTACGGGCTGTCCTTCCTGCTGCCGCGTACCCGCCGCGGGCTGGACTGCCACGCCCTGCGCCTGCTCACCGCGCAGGTTGTCGCGGTGACCTGTTTCCTGCTGTTCCCGCTGCGCTTCAGCTTCGAACGACCGATGCTGGAGGGCGTCTTCGGCGTGCTGTTCGACCTGCTGATGGGCTTCGACAAGCCCTTCAATCAGGCGCCTTCGCTGCATATCGCCCTGCTGGTGATTCTCTGGGCCGCCTACGGTCGCTACGCCAGCGGCGCATGGCGGTGGCTGCTGCACGGCTGGTTCGCATTGATCGGCCTGTCGGTGTTGACCACCTGGCAACACCATTTCATCGACGTGCCGACCGGTGCGCTGCTCGGCTTCCTCTGCGTCTGGCTATGGCCGCGGGAGGTCCGCTCGCCGTTGCAGGCGTGGAGCCTCAGCGGCGATCCGCAGCGGCGTCGGCTGGCAGCCACCTACGGCGTCGGGGCGCTGCTCTGCCTGGTGCTGGCGCTGGTTGGCGGCGGCCTGTGGCTCTGGCTCTGCTGGCCGGCGGTATCCCTGGCGCTGGTCGCGCTGTGCTACCTGGGGATCGGTACGGTGGGCTTCCAGAAGCGCCGGGACGGTCGCCATTCGGTGGCGGTCTCCTGGCTGCTGGCGCCCTACTGGTTGGGCGCGTGGCTCAATGCGCGCTGGTGGACGCGCCGCCATCCGCAGCCGGATGAAGTGCTGCCGGGGCTCTGGCTCGGGCGCCTGCCGGACTGGTACCAGCCCCGGCATCTGCCGAGCCTGGCGATCCTCGACCTGTGCGCCGAATTGCCCCGCACTGCGCTGACCCGGCGCTACGAGTGCCTGCCGCTGCTTGACCTGGTAGCGCCCAGTGTCGAGCAGTGCCGGCAAGGTGCGGAGCTGATCCAGCGAATGCACGCCGAAGGCCCGGTGCTGGTCTGTTGCGCACTGGGCTACTCGCGCAGCGCCACGCTGGTGGTGGCATGGCTGCTGATATCCGGCCGTGCGGCCACGCTCGAAGATGCGCTGGCGCAGCTTCGCCACGCGCGTCCGCAGGTGGTACTCAAAACCGAACAACTGGCAGTGCTGGCGCAGATCGCCGGCCAGCCGAACCTGTCACAGGAGGTGAGTCATGTCGGTTGATCCGGCCCTGATCCTGGTGGCCAGCCTGCTGCGCCGCGGCAGCAGTCTCAATGGCTTGTCCTCGGCACTCACGGTGCTGGCGCTGGCCCTGGGTTTCTACGGCGTGCTGATGGCCAGCGCCACCCTGGCGTTCAGCCTGAGCATGGCGTTGCTGGTGCTGCTCGGGCTGGTGCAGAAGTTCTATGCCATGCGCGTGGCACTGGACGCCGACCTGTTCGAAGCCATGGCCAACGCCGGAGAGGCGCTGCCGGAGAAAACCCGGCAGCTGGACGACGCCCTGGCGACCTACGCCGGTGTGTCGGCGGACAAGACCGGCCGTCCCTGGAGCGAGCGCAGCCGTGGCGCGCTCGCCCTGTTGCGCCGGCAGGTGCAGCTCTGCGCCGCCCAGTGGCTCATTGCGCTGCTGTGCCTGATCACCCTGACTTTCCAATCCTGAGGAACGTACCCGCAATGCTGGAACGACTCTGCGCCTACGCCATCATTGCCGGCGCCCGTGCGGTGACCGGCCTGCGCAGCCTGTGGATCGGCACCACGCCGATCCCGGCGCAGCGCATCTACTACGCCAACCACAGCAGCCATGGCGATTTCGTCCTGCTCTGGGCCTCGCTGCCGCCGGAGCTGCGCTCGCGCACGCGGCCGGTGGCAGGCATGGACTACTGGGGCAAGGGCGGCCTGCGTGGCTTCATCATCAACCGTGTGTTCCATGGCGTGCTGATCGACCGCACGCGCGGCGCCGAGGGCGGCAACCCGCTGGAGCCGGTGGAGCGCGCCCTGGCTGACGGCGACTCGCTGATCCTCTTCCCCGAAGGTACCCGCAACCTCGACGAGGAAGTACGCCTGCTGCCCTTCAAGAGTGGCATCTACCACCTGTCCAGGGCCCATCCGCAGGTGGAACTGGTGCCGGTGTGGCTGGACAACCTCAACCGCGTGATGCCCAAGGGCCGCGCGCTGCCCTTGCCGCTGCTGTGCACCCTGAGCTTCGGCGCACCGCTGGCGGTGGAGGAGGGAGAGGCCAAGGAGGCCTTCCTCGAACGCGCCCGCGAGGCGCTGCTCAAGCTCGCCGCGCCGGAGGGTCGCTGAGATGAACCAGACCTGGCTGCTCTTCGGTGGCATCGGCGCCATCCTCGTCCTCGCCTCGCTGGTCGGCGCGGTGCTGCGCTGGAAAGCGCCGCCCGGGCCGCACGCGGTGATCGACAACCTCAACGCGCGGATCAACGCCTGGTGGGTGATGGTCGCGGTGATTGGCTGCGCCTTCGCCCTCGGTCACTGGGCGGTGATCCTGCTGTTCTACGGGGTGTCGTTCTACGCGCTGCGCGAATTCCTCACCCTGATGCCGACCCGGCGCAGCGACTATCCGGCGCTGGTGGCGGCGTTCTACTTCGTGTTGCCGATGCAGTACCTGCTGATCGGCATCGGCTGGTACGGGCTGTTCTCTATCTTCATCCCGGTCTACGTGTTCCTGCTGCTGCCGATCCTCGCCTCGTTGGGCGGCGACTCCAAGCATTTCCTCGAGCGCGCCTCGAAGGTGCAGTGGGCGCTGATGCTGGCGGTGTTCTGCATCTCCTACGTGCCGGCGCTGCTGACCCTGGAGATCGCCGGCTACGAAGGGCGCAACCTGTTGCTGATCGCCTTCCTGGTGATCGTCGTGCAGCTGTCCGACGTGTTGCAGTACGTCTGCGGCAAGCTCATGGGCAAGCGCAAGATCGCTCCGAACCTGTCGCCGTCCAAGACCCTGGAAGGCTTCGTCGGCGGCGTGACGCTGGCCACGCTGATCGGCGGCGCGCTGTGGTGGATCACGCCCTTCAGCTTCTGGCAGGCGCTGCTGATCGCCCTGATGATCAACATCCTCGGCTTCTTCGGCGGGCTGGTGATGTCGGCGATCAAGCGTGACCGCGGAGTGAAGGACTGGGGCCACATGATCGAAGGCCACGGCGGCATGCTCGACCGCCTGGATTCGGTGTGTTTCGCCGCACCGGTGTTCTTCCATTTCGTCCGTTACTGGTGGACCTGACCCCCGTCGGAAATCTTCCAGGCGCTCCGGGGCAGCCCCGCCGGAGCGCCGGTTCGCGGCTACGCTTGCTCTATTCCCTCGGAAATGTCGTACGGCAACGGAGTGTTTGGGCGTAGGCAGTCGAATCTTCACGGGGCCATGAAGCAATGAACATGCTCTTTCCGCGAATCACCGGCGGAGCTGCGTCTTGAGCAGCTCGGCGGGTGGCTTCCCGTTTACCTGCCTGGTCACCGCCATCGGCTCGTACTCGGCCGAATCGGTGATCTCATCGTTGCGCGAGCACTGGGGCGCGCGGGTGGTGGGGACCAATACCCAGCCCCGTGACTGGTGCACCACCTCGGCCTTGCTGGATACCTTCCATCGGGTTCCGGCGGCGAGAAATGTAACCGAGTATGTGGAGCGCATCCTCAGGATCTGCGAAGCCGAGCAGGTGACCCATGTGGTGCCGCTGATCGACCCCGAGGTCGATGCCTTTGCGCTGCACCACGAGGCGTTCGCCAAACGCGGCATCACGCTGTGCATGCAGCCGCTGGAGACCATTCGCGTCGCCCGCGACAAGTGGCTGGTGCACCAGGCCTTTCGCAACGATCCGCTGATCTGCACCATTCCCACCTGGCGCCTGGAAGACCTGCCCGTACCGGGGCTGGACCTGCCGCTGATCGCCAAGCCGCGCGACGGGCGTAACTGCGAAGGGCTGATGCAGGTGCGCGACGCGGATTTCATGCACTACGTGCGCAAGCGTTTCTCCGACCGCGATTACATCGTGCAGCCACTGCTGCCGGGTGAGGTCTGCGTGGTGGACGTGGTGCGCCAGCGGAGCAGCGGCGACTGGGCGGCCATGGCGCGCCAGGAACTGGTGCGCACGCCTACTGGCGCGGGCCTGACTGTGCGCATGCTGGCCGATCCGCAGCTGGTCGAGATGGCCGGACAGGTCGCCCGCGTGCTGGACGTGAACGGCTGCATCAATATGGAGTTCCTCGTGCAGGACGGCGAGGCACTGCTGATGGACGTCAACCCGCGCTTCTCCGGCGGGATCGCCTTCAGCCACCTGTCCGGCTACGACATGGTCGCCAACCACCTGCGCTGCTTCCGTGAGGCGCCGCTGGATGCGCCGGTGCTGCCGGCGCCGAGCATCCACGCGCGGCGGCTGGAGGAGGTGACCACGTTTGCCGCGCCGGCCGCTACGCCCGAATCCATCGTCGTGCTGCCGGGCTCGCTGGGCAGCGGTGACCGCAGCGCATCACTGTAGGAGCGGGCCATGCCCGTGATCGCGCGCCTGGCGCGCTCCTGCAGGGGAGTTCGGCAGTGAGCGGGGGCAGCATCAGAAGATGCTGCTCACCTCGCCTGATGCCGTCACCTTCGCCTCGATGATCTTCTGGCTGCGCAGGTTCTTCACGCGGATCACTTCGTCCTGCTTGCCGTTGGCCAGCGCCTCGCCGACGGCGCTGGCCTGGATGCCGTCCTGGCTGGCGACGATCTTCACCTGCTGGCCGCGCCGCACCCGCATTGCTCCATCGAGCAGTGCCGGCGTCAGCGGCTGGTCGGCGCGAATGCGGCGGCGGGCCGTCTTGCCGGCCACCTCGGCGATATCGGTGAAGTAGCCCCGCGAGCTCTTGCCGAGTTCCATCGGCGCGAGCTTGAGCTGCGCCGCGTCCAGTGTCTGGCCGCGCGCGATCTCGCCGCTGGCGACCACGGTCGGCAGATACACCGTGGGCTGGCTGATGAAGGTCACCGGCCAGCCGGATTGTCCTGCGCAGGAGGCTTCGAAACGCCGCCGCGCGGTGACCGCGACGGGCGCTTCGAGCGCACGCAGTTGCGGGCCTCCGGGGCAGGCGGCGAGCTTGCTCAGGCTGTTGGGCAGGTTGTTGTTCACCGTGAAAGTCATGCCTTTCCAGCCAGCCTTGCGCGCGGCTTCCTTCAGCTCGGCGGCGACCTGCTGCTGCGCGGCGGTGTCGAGTTGCGCGCGCGCATCCTGGGCTTGTGCCAGGGCGGGAAGCAGCAGGAGGAAGCAGGCGGAAAGGGCCTTTCCGCATCCCGTCGCGCGGTGCGTCGAAAGCGGAAAAGCCGCGTTGCACGCGTTGTCTTGCTTTGCGCATAAATCCTTGTAAATCAACGGCATGAAGCGATATTCCGGGGTGGGCATGCTTTGTGCTCTGTCGCTGCGCACACCGAAAGATGGCCGAACGACGAGAGCGGGTTGCGCGAATGAGTATACGGTTTGACGAGACCCTGGGTATCCACGAGAGAGCCCTCTCGCTGCACATGCAGCGCAGCGAAATCCTGGCCTCCAACCTGGCCAACGAAGACACCCCCGGCTTCAAGGCGCGGGACATCGATTTCGCCGCCGAGATGCAGCGCCAGGACAGCTCCGGCGTCCTGCTGGCCAGCGCTGGCACCAACATCAATGCCGCGCGCCCGGACCTGAAGTACCGCATTCCCAACCAGCCCTCGCAGGACGGCAACAGCGTGGAGCTGTCCACCGAGCAGGCGGAGTTCTCGCGCAACGCGATGGATTTCCAGACCAGCCTGACCTTCCTGACCCTGAAATTCCGCGGCCTCAAGCAGGCCATCGAAGGACGCTGACGCCATGGCATTCGATTCCATCTACCGCATCGCCGGCTCGTCGATGAACGCGCAGACCGTGCGCCTGAACACCGTGGCGAGCAACCTGGCCAACGCCGACTCCGCCGCCAACAGCCCGGACGCCGTGTACCAGGCGCGCAAGCCGATGTTCGCCGCCGTCTACGAGAACGACCAGCTGACCCGTGGCGCCGGCATGGGCGGCGCCCACGTGCAGGTGCTCGACGTGGTGACCTCCGGTCGCTCGCCGCAGCGCCGCTACGAACCGGGCAGCCCGCTGGCCGACGCCACCGGCTACGTCTACTACCCCGACGTCAACGAGATCGAAGAGATGACCGACATGATGTCCGCCACCCGCAGCTTCGAGACCGGCGTGGAAGTGCTCAACCGCGTGAAGAGCATGCAGTCCAGCCTGCTGAAACTGGGAGACGCCTGATGAGTACGGTCAACAACGACACCAGCACCACCACCAGCGGTACCTCGTCCGACACGCCCAAGCAGGCGGTCAACCTCGGCGAGCTGACCGACATGGAGAACAGCTTCATCACCCTGCTGGTCGCCCAGGTGCAATACCAGGACCCGACCAAGCCGGTGGACAGCACCGAGTTCATCAACCAGTACTCGGCCATGGCGCAGGTCAAGAGCATGCAGAACATGACCACCCTGCAGCAGAACAACCTGGTGCTGATGGACAACCTGCAGACCCTCACCGCCGCCGGCCTGGTCGGCCAGGAAGTGAAGGTCAGCGCCGACAGCCTGCAACTGGACGGCGACAAGGTCAGCGGGCAGATCACCCTGGAGCACGCCTCGGCCACCACCGTGCTGCAGCTCACCGACGCCAACGGCGTGCGTACCGACATCACCCTCGGCCCGCAGGAAGCCGGTGCCGTGCCCTTCAGCGTGGACCCGCAAGCGCTTGGCCTGAAGCCCGGCAAGTACAGCCTGGCGGTCAAGACCGAGAGCGGCGAGACGCCGGGTATCGAGGTGTCCGGCCTGGTGCACAACGTCCGCGTCAGCGCCGATGGCCCGGTACTGGAAGTCGAGGGCGCAGGCTCGGTGCCCTTCTACAAGATCGTCGAATTCAGTCAGGGCCAGGCCGCCTGAGCGCCTGCTTCCCCCCTCTTAGGATGAGATAACGCCATGAGCTTCAACATCGCCCTGACCGGCCTGAACGCCGTCACCCAGCAGCTGGACACCATCAGCAACAACATCGCCAACTCCGGCACCGTGGGCTTCAAGTCCTCGCGCACCGAGTTCGGCAGCGTCTACGCCGACGGCAAGGGCATGGGCGTGGAAGTCGCCGGCACCACCCAGAGCATCAGCCAGGGCGGTTCGCTGGTGTCGACCAACCGCGCACTGGACCTCGCCATCTCCGGCGGCGGCTTCTTCGTGGTCAAGAGCGGCAATGGCGACACCCAGTACACCCGCGCCGGCGTGTTCAGCCAGGACAACGCCAACTACCTGATCAACGCCACCGGCCAGCGCCTGCAGGGTTACCCGACCGACGCCGCCGGCAACCTGCTGGTGGGCACCGTCTCCGACCTGCAGGTGAAGACCGCCAACCTGCCGGCCAAGGCCACCGACAAGCTGGAGTTCGTCGCCAACCTCGACTCCAACGAGACGGTGCCGACCGTCTCGCCGTTCGACCCGCAGAAGGTGGAGACCTACAACTCCACCTACACCAGCAAGATCTATGACTCCCAGGGCAAGGAGCACACCCTGACCCAGTACTTCGTGCTGACCGGCACCAACACCTGGGACGCGCACTACGCGGTGGACGGCAATGCCGTCGGCGCCACCCAGTCACTGACCTTCGCCCCCGACGGCTCGCTGTCCTCGCCGATCGCTTCGGTGCCGGTGGGCTTCGCCCTGCCCGGTGTCGACCCGATGAACATCTCGCTGGACTACACCGGCACCAGCCAGTACGGCTCGGACTTTGTCGTCACCACCAACCGCACCACCGGCTACGCCGCCGGCGAGCAGACCGGCATCGCGGTGGAGAACGACGGCAAGGTCTACGTCAACTACAGCAACGGCCAGCGCATGCTGCAGGGCCAGGTTGCCCTGGCCAACTTCATCAACAGCGGCGGCCTGCAGAACCAGAGCGGCACCGCCTGGACCGAGACCTCCGCCTCCGGCGCCCCGCTGATCGGCGTGCCCGGCATCGGCCAGTTCGGCTCGCTGTCGGCCGGAAACCTGGAAGGCTCCAACGTCGACATCACCCAGCAACTGGTGGGCCTCATGGAAGGCCAGCGCAACTACCAGGCGAACACCAAGGTGATGACCACCGACAAGGAACTCACCCAGGTCCTGTTCTCGGCCATCTAAGGACTCGTCATGGATCGCCTCGGCTACACCGCAATGACCGCCGCCAGCCGCAGCATGGCGGCGCTGGACGTGCGCGCGAACAACCTCGCCAACGTCAACACCCCCGGTTTTCGCGCTGACCTGGAGCACGCCACCGCCGTCGATGTGAGCGGCGCCGGCTATGACAGCCGCCACCTCGCGCGCATCGAGAGCAGCGGCGTGGACATGAGCGCCGGCACCCTGATGGCCACCGGGCGCGACCTCGACGTCGCCATCCAGGGCCAGGGCCTGTTCGCCGTGCAGAGCGGCAACGGCGAGGCGTACACGCGCCAGGGCAACCTCGAGATCGACGCTGACCGCCAGCTCATGATCAACGGCCGCGCCGTGCTCGGCGAGGGCGGGCCGATCACCCTGCCCGAGTACGACGCCATCGCCATCGGCAGCGACGGCACCATTTCGGTGATGCCTCGCGGTGATTTCATGATGACCGACGTCGACCGCCTGAAGCTGGTGGACGCGCCGGCTGCCTCTCTGGTGAAGAACGCCCAGGGCCTGCTGGTGAGCAAGGACGGCCAGAACGTCGCCGCCAGCGAGGACGTGCGCCTGGTCTCCGGGCACCTGGAGCAGAGCAACGTCTCGGCCATCGACCAGCTGGTGGGGACCATGAGCCTGAACCGCCGGTTCGAGACCCAGGTGAAGATGATGAAGGCCGCCTCGGATCTTGCCGAGGCCGGCGACCGCATGATCCGTGGCGGCTAACCCGCGGCGCGCAGACAGGAGCACAACATGAGTTCGGCACTTTGGGTCAGCAAGACCGGCCTGGCAGCCCAGGACACCGCGATGTCCACCGTGGCCAACAACCTGGCCAACGTCAACACCGTCGGCTTCAAGAGCGACCGCGCAGTCTTCGAGGACCTGTTCTACCAGGTGCAGCTGCAACCTGGCGCCCAGGCTGACCAGGTCAACACCGTGCCCTCGGGCATCCAGCTGGGCAGCGGCGTGCGCGTCGTCGGCACGCAGAAGGTGTTCACCGAAGGCAGCATGCAGACCACCGGCCAGCCCATGGACCTGGCCATCGTCGGCAGCGGCTTCTTCCAGGTCGAGGCGCCCAACGGCGATACCTACTACACCGAGAACGGCCAGCTGCAGCTGAACAACGAAGGCATCGTGGTCAACGCCCAGGGCCTGCCGCTGACGCCGAACATCGAAGTGCCGGCCGGCGCCAGTCGCTTCACCGTCGGCAGCGACGGCATCGTCACCGCCGTGCTGCCGGGCGAGACTCTGCCCACGGAGCTGGGCCAGATCACCCTGGTCAGCTTCACCAATCCGGCGGGCCTGGAAGCCCTCGGCGGCAACCTCTACAAGGAAACCGCCGCCAGCGGCGAGCCGCAGGAAGGCACGCCGGGCGAAGAGGGCCTGGGTAATCTCAAGCAGGGCGTGCTGGAAGGCTCCAATGTGCAGGTGGTGGAAGCGATGGTGAACATGATCGCCATCCAGCGCGCCTACGAGGCCAACGCCAAGGTGCTCGACGCCGCGTCGGGCATGCAGCAGTTCCTCAACCAGACGGTCTGACCATGACGCGCCTTGCCCTGCTGCTCGCCCTGGCGCTGCTCGCCGGATGCCAGAGCTTCGACGAGATGCTGCCGGACGAGGATTCCTCGACCTACCAGCCCCCGGAGCTGGACTACAGCCAGCCGCCGACCACCAGCGGCGGGCTGTTCCGTTCCGGTTATGGCGGCTCGCTGCTGCGCGACAAGCGCGCCATCGGCGTCGGCGATATCGTCACCGTGGTCCTCAGCGAGTCCACCCAGTCGAGCAAGAGCGCGGGCACCAGCTTCGGCAAGCAGTCCAGCCTGGATGTGCCGGTGCCGACCATCCTGACCAAGGACTACGGCGGCCTGGAAACGTCCGCCACGGCCAACCGCGACTTCACCGGTTCGGCGAAAAGCTCGCAGCAGAACACCCTCTCCGGCTCCATTGCGGTGACCGTGCACAAGGTGCTGCCCGGCGGCGTGCTGCTGGTGAAGGGCGAAAAATCCCTGCGCCTGAACCAGGGCGACGAGTTCATCCGCCTCACGGGGCTGGTGCGCATCGACGACATCAACCGCTCCAACCAGGTGTCCTCGCAGAACGTCGCCAACGCCAAGATTTCCTACGCCGGGCGCGGCGTGCTCAACGACAGCAACTCGGCCGGCTGGCTGACGCGCTTCTTCACCCACCCGCTGTTCCCGATGTAAGCAGGCGAGCACTCCATGCGTAGACATCTTTCCCGCCTGCTGGCGCTGCTGTGCCTGTCCTGGCAGGTCGAGGCGCTGGCCATCCCGCTGCTCGACCTGGTGGACATCGAAGGCGTGCGCGAGAACCAGCTGATCGGCTACGGCCTCGTCGTCGGCCTCGACGGCACCGGCGACAAGAACCAGGTGAAGTTCACTAACCAGTCGGTGGCCAACATGCTCAAGCAGTTCGGCGTGAACCTGCCGCCGAACGTCGACCCGAAACTGAAGAACGTCGCCGCGGTAAGCGTCACTGCCAGCGTGCCGCCGTCCTACAGCGCCGGACAGACCATCGACGTCACCGTGTCCTCGCTGGGCGACGCCAAGAGCCTGCGCGGCGGCCTGCTGCTGATGACGCCGCTGCAGGGCGTAGACGGCGAAGTCTATGCGCTGGCCCAGGGCAACCTGGTGGTCGGCGGCCTGCATGCACAGGGCCAGAGCGGCTCCAGCGTGTCGATCAACAGCGCCAACAGCGGCCTGATTCCCAACGGCGCGACCATCGAGCGGATGATTCCCAGCGACTTCGCCCAGCGCCCGGACGTGATGCTCAACGTGCGCAAGCCGAGCTTCCAGACCGCCAACCAGGTGATGAACGCGGTCAACGAACGCTTCGGCTCCGGCACCGCCACTGCGCTGGACGGCACCAAGGTGTCCGTCCGCGCCCCGGTCAGCCTGGCCCAGCGCACCAGCTTCATGGCCATGCTCGAAGGCATGGAAGTGCAGGAAGGCCGCACCCGGCCCAAGGTGGTGTTCAACAGCCGCACCGGCACTGTGGTGGTCGGCCAGGGCGTGCGCGTGAAAGCCGCCGCGGTCGCCCACGGCTCGCTCACCGTGACCATCAGCGAGAACCCCCAGGTCAGCCAGCCGGGGCCCTTCTCCAACGGCACCACGGCGGTCACCCCGCAGTCGGACGTCTCGGTCAGCCAGGACAAGAAACCGATGTTCAAGTGGCCCGAGGGCACCAGCCTGGAAAGCATCATCAACACGGTGAACAGCCTGGGCGCGACGCCGGATGACGTAATGAGCATCCTCCAGGCGCTGGAGCAGGCCGGCGCGCTGAATGCCGAGCTGGTGGTGATCTGATGAGCATCACCTCGCTCAATCGCCCCATCGTGCCCGCCGGTCAGCCCGGCGAGTCGCCCGAGCAGGTCCGCCGCGAGCAGTTGCAGGCGGCCTCCGAACAGTTCGAGGCGATGTTCCTGCAGCAGATCCTCAAGCAGATGCGCAAGGCCGGCGACGTGCTCTCCGCCGGCAGCCCGCTGCGCAGCCGCGACCTCGATACGATGCGCGATTTCTACGACGAAGCGCTGGCCGAGCACCTCGCCTCGCGCAAGCAGACCGGTATCGCCGACCTGCTGGTGCGACAGCTCTCTGCCGAGCCAGCCGACACCACCGAGCCGGTGGCGCTCGCCGACAGCGGCGAGGCGCTGCGCCGGCACTCGGTCTCCAGCCGCAACCCGCTGGTGGATACCTGGCAGCGTGGCGTGGACCGTCTCGCCCACGCTTGGCAGCAGGGCACGGCGGGCTTCCGCACCCTGGTGGACAGCGTGATCGGCCAGGAGTCCGGCGGCAACGCCGCCGCCGTCTCGCCCAAGGGCGCGCGTGGCTTGATGCAGCTGATGCCTGACACCGCCCGCGAAGTCGCCGGCGAACTCGGCCTGCCTTACGACGAGCAGCGCCTGACCAGCGACCCGGCCTACAACAAGGCCTTGGGCAGCGCCTACCTGGGCAAGATGCTCGATCGCTACGACGGCCAGCACGTGCTCGCCCTGGCCGCGTACAACGCCGGGCCGGGCAAGGTCGATGAGTGGCTCAAGAGCAACGGCGACCCGCGCAGCGGGCAGATCGGCATGGCCGACTGGGTGCGCAGCATCCCCTTCGATGAAACCCGCGACTACACCCTCGGCGTGCTCCGTCGCGTGCGCGAGGCCCAGGCGCCGGCGCGCATCCCCGGCAGCGGCCTGTCGCCGGAGAGTGGCCTGAAGCACGCGCCGCAGGAAGGATTTAAGCGCCACAGTGATTACGTCGCCTATCAGGGACAACAGCCCGAATTTGTTTCCCGACCGGCCTCGGCGGCGTTTGCCCAGCCGATCCGCCTCGAGTCGAAGGAGAATGCCTCTTGAGTATGTTGAGCCAGATCGGCTACAGCGGCCTGCGCGCGGCGCAGATCGCCCTGGCCACCTCCGGCCAGAACGTCGCCAACGCCAACACCCCCGGTTTCAGCCGGCTGAGCCCGGTGCTCGCCTCGCTGGCCGGCGAGGGTGGTCTGAACGTTGGCGGCGGTGTGACGGTGACCAGCATCCGCCGCATGGCCAACGACTTCCAGAACCAGCAGCTGTGGCGCGCCACCACCGAGCAGAGCTACTACGACAGCGGCCAGCAGTACCTGTCCGCGCTGGAAGGCCTGATGGGTGGCGAAGGCTCGAGCATCAGCGTCGGCCTGGACAACTTCTTCGCGGCGCTCAGCGAGGCCACCGCCACGCCCGGCTCGGTCGCCCTTCGCCAGCAGATCGTCAACGAGACCAAGAACCTCGCCCAGCGCTTCAACGGCCTGTCCGGCAACATCGACAGCCAGCTGCGCGCCCTGCAGGAGCAGCGCGGTTCCATGGTCGGGGAGATCAACGGCCTGACCAGCAACCTCGCCGCGCTGAACAAGCAGATCGTCGAAGTCGGCTCTTCCGGAGGCGATACCACCGCGCTGCGCGACCACCGCGAGAGCCTGGTGCAGGACCTCTCCAAATACGCCTCGATCCGCGTCAACGAAGTGGCCGACGGCTCGCTCACCGTCTCCCTCGCCAACGGTCAGCCGCTGGTGGCCGGCAACTCCGCCGGGCAACTGGCGATCAGCCGTACTTCCACGGGCGAGCAGGAAATCGCCCTGACCTTCGCCGGCACCAGCTTCCCCCTGGCCCAGGACGGCATGGGTGGCTCCCTCGGTGCGCTGTACGACACCGAGTACGACACCCTGCGGCCGAACCAGATCGCCCTGCACGAGATGGCCGGGCAATTCGCGCAGATGGTCAACGACACCCTGGCCAATGGCTTCGACCTCAACGGCAACGCCGGCCAGGCGTTGCTCACCTACAACGCCGGCAGCACCACGGCGATGCTCAGCGTGAATGACCTCAAGCCCGAGGAGCTGGCGCTGTCGGATACCGCGGGCGAGTCCGGCAACAACGTGAACCTGCTGGCGCTGCTCGATCTCAAGGGCCAGTCGATCACCATCGACGGCAGCCAGGTGACCCTCAACGACGCCTTCGCCGGCCTGCTCGGCAAGGTCGCCAGCGCCAGCCGGCAGAACCAGGCCGACCAGAAGACCGCCACCACCGTGGCCACCCAGGCGCAGGCCCAGCGTGACAGCGTCAGCGCGGTGAGCCTGGATGAAGAGGCGGTCAACCTGATCACCTACCAGCAGGCCTACCAGGCCAACATGAAAGTCATCAGCACCGCCAAGGAGCTGTTCGACTCGATGCTCGCGGCCTTCTAGGGCCCTGGCTAAGGAAAGCACCATGCGCATTACCAATGCACAGATCACCGCGCTGATGGGCGGTTCGATGAACAGCAACTCGGCGGCCCTGGGCAAGCTGATGCAGCAGATGTCCAGCGGGCAGCGCATCCTCCAGCCCTCCGACGACCCCATCGCCAGCGTGCGCATGCTGCGCATTCAGCGCGAGGAAGCGAGCCTGGCGCAGTACCGCACCAACATCGGCAACGTCTCGGGCAACCTGTCGACCCAGGAAACCAACCTGCAGGCGACCTCCGACGCGATGCTCAATGTGCGCGACCTGCTGCTCTGGGCGGCCAACGGCTCCAACACCGGCGGCGACCTCAACGCCATGGCCGGGGAGCTGGAGAATATCGAGAAGACCATCGTCAGCTTCGTCAACGTGCGCGACGAGGAAGGCCGCTACCTGTTCTCCGGGACCCTGAGCGACACCGCCGCGACGACCTACGAACCGCTGACCGATACCTACGTCGCCACCGGCAACGACAAGTCGCGCCAGGCCGCCGTGGCCAACGGCGTGCAGGTGGAAGAGAACGTCACCGCGCTGGGCGTTTTCGGCAGCAACATGGACTTCCTCAACCAGCTGCATGCCACGGTGAAGATGCTCAAGGACCCGGCGCTGGACGTCGCCGACCCCGCGGTGCACGCGCAGATCGCAGCGACCATCGACAGCCTCGACAGCGCCCACGACGGCGTACTTGGCGCCATCACCGAACTGGGCGGACGGCAGAACACCCTGACCATGCTCAACTCGAGCAACGAGGAGGTGTCGCTGGTGAACCAGAAGATCAATGGCGAGCTGTCGCAGCTGGACTACGCCGGCGCGAGCATCGACCTGAACACCTACCAGCTGGCGCTGCAGGCCACGCAGAAGACCTACCTGAAGCTCAACGACCTGTCGCTGTTCAGTCGCCTGTAAGTTTCTTCGTAGGGGAGCCGGGCCGCGCCGCAAGGAGGTCTGGACGCCAATCGGCGGCGCAGCGCCCGGTTCCCCTACTTTTTATCCCGCCTCCGCCCGGCCACAGTGTCGGGCGGAAGCACATCCGGTGCAGAGGTCACCATGAAGGTCATCAAGCAACTGCCGGCCGCTGCGGTCTTCGACCCGAGCGCCCGCCGCGACGTCATCCTGCCTTCCACCGGCGAGCGGCAGAACGCCCTGCGCAAGAACGATGAGAAAAGTGAGAACGCCGCGCAGATGGCGCGGGGCGCGCAGAAGAGCGGCAGCTTCAACCTGCAGCTCAACCAGCAGTTATCCTCCATACAGTCGGCCGACAGCTACCTGGGCGACCTGCAGGACCGTCTGGGCGGCCTAAAGCTCAACCTCAGCCGCGAACTCAGCGCGCCGCAGTCCCAGGACCGCGAAGGCGTGCGCCAGGCCACCCGGCAGGTCAACGAGCTGCTGGAGCAGCGCGTCCAGCGTTCGGACGGCAGCCTCGACGCCAACTTCCGCCTGCGCCTGAACGAACCGGTGCGTAGCCGCTTCAGCCTCGAAGGACTGGAGTCGGTACAGGATATCCAGCGCTCGGGTAAGGAAACCCTGCTGTTCAGCGCCGGGCGTCAGCTCGGGGAGCCGGCGGCGGTGGTGCTGGACGATGGCATGAGCACCGAGCAGGTGCTGCGCCGCTTCAACGCCACGCTCGGCCAGGCCGGCATCCGCGCCGAACTCGATAGCGATGGCGCGCTGAAGTTCTCCGCCCCCGAGGCCGACTGGCAGCAGCTCAAGGGCCAGCTGGCGGTGCAGGGCGAGGGCAAGCTGTTCGCCAAGGGCAAGAACACTCGGCTGAAAAGCCAGGAAGAAGGGCTGCTGGCGTTCCCCACCGAGATCAAGACCGACGCTTTCCGCGAACAGCGCCAGTTGCTCGATTCGGTGGTGTCGGCGCTGGATCGCATTGGCGGTCTGCGCGACCAGCTGCGCCATCGCCAGGACGACATCCGCGACTTCCTCGATCGCCACGCCAGTGAGGACGAGCGCGAGTGGGCGCACACCTTCGCCGCGTCCATGCTTGACCGCATGGGGCGCAGCGCCACGCACTACAGCGCAGCGGCGCAGACGGTAGTGGCCCAGGCCAACCTGAGTCGCTTTGCGGTGGTCAGCCTGCTGGCCTGACCCGTCCGCAGCCTCTCGTAGGGCGCATAACGCGCCAGCGTTATCCGCCGTTCGGGCTGCGGCGGATAACCTGTTCCAGGTTATGCGCCCTACGGGGCGTCCTGCGGACGCCGGTCGCGGGCACCCAATTCCCAGGCATAAAAAAGGCGGAGCCCAGCTCCGCCTTTGTCGTGCTCACATCGAGCCAATCAGGCCAGCTTCAGCAGGCCCATGCCCAGCACCAGCATCGCCAGGCCGACCCAGCCGCGCCAGACCAGGCGCTGGCCGAACAGGGCCCAGCCCATGGCGACGGTGGCGAGGATGCCGAAGCCGCCCCAGATGGCGTAGGCCACCGACAGTTCGATGCCGCGTACTGCCTGCGCCAGCGCGGTGAACGCGCCCAGCACGCAGAGGATCGAGGCCGCGCCGATCAGGCGCTTGCGGAAGCCGTCGGAGTACTTCAGCAGCAGGTTGGCGATCACTTCCAGGACGATGGCCAGGCCTAGCCAGGCCATCGGAATCAGGTCATGGTTCAGCATGTCACGGCCTCCCCATTCAGTTCACGGTGCTCTTCACGCTGGCTGGTACGGGTGCCGGATTTCACCAGCAGGATGCCGGCAATCATCACGGCCAGGCCCAGGGCCTTGTCCAGGCTCAGGTGTTCGCCGAGGAAGAAGGCGCTGACCAGGGTGATCAGCACGATGCCGATGCCTTCCCACAGGGCGTAGGCCACGCCGACCGGCACGCGCTTGATGGCCAGCGACAGGAAGTAGTACGACAGGCCGATCATCACGTACATCAGCAGCAGCCCGGCAATCGGGAACAGCGTGTGGGTGAATTTCATCGAGGTGGTGCCAACGACTTCGAAGCCGATGGCGGCTAGCAGATAGATCCAGGAACGCATGGTAAAGCCCTCCCACGGGCAGCCGCGCGCAGTCTCGCTAAGAGCATCCTTGCGGCGGTTTCGGTTCGGGTTCGGTGGTGCCGACTCGGGCGGGAATCACCTGTGAGTGTTCACCGCGCTTGGCGCCACCAGAAGGTGATTGCCGAAGGGAGGAGCTAGAGGTCGCCGGTCCAGTGACGCTCGCGCGAAACCAGGCGGGAAGTGGGGAGAGGTAGAGCCTTGATGTTCAACATAATGAACATATTGTGCCCATTTTTCGCTTCGCTGGCAAATCGACCCAGCTGATTTGCGTCATAAGCGCCCGTGAAATGGCGCCTGCGAACCCGCCTGGATCCTGCGCATCATCAGGCTTGTGCAATATTCTGTTCACTGCGTTTGGCCTGCGACAGCGCGCCACAGGCATGACCTGCGCCGGGTTGCCGAAGGGCTGCTCCTGCTAGCATCCTTGCTCGAAATCCTGTCGGAGACTGCGATGATCGCCCTGCGAGAAGCCTGGAAGGCCGGACTCTTCGGCCGTGAGCACTGGACGCGCAACCTGGTGGCCGGGGTCATAGTCGGGGTGGTCGCGCTGCCGCTGGCCATGGCCTTCGCCATCGCCAGCGGGGTGAAGCCGGAGCAGGGCATCTACACGGCGATCTTCGCCGGCGTGCTGGTTTCGCTGCTGGGCGGCAGCCGTGTGCAGATCGCCGGCCCGACCGGCGCCTTCATCGTCATCCTCGCCGGCGTCACCGCCAAGTACGGCGTGGATGGCCTGCAGATCGCTACGCTGATGGCCGGCGCGATCCTCGTGCTGCTGGGCGTCAGCCGCCTGGGCAGCATCATCCGCTTCATCCCCGCGCCGGTGATCGTCGGCTTCACTGCCGGCATCGGGGTGATCATCTGGGTCGGCCAGTGGAAGGATTTCTTCGGCCTGCCGGCGGTGACCGGCGAGCACTTCCACCAGAAGCTCTGGCACCTGGTCCAGGCATTGCCGCAACTGCACCTGGCGACAACTGTGCTGGCGCTGCTGAGCCTGGCGCTGGTGCTGTTCACCCCGCGCATCGCTGCGCTGCGCCGAGTGCCCGGCCCGCTGGTGGCGATGGTCGTGGTGACGGCTATCCAGTCGCTGTTCCACTTCGACGGTGTCGCCACCATCGGTAGCGCCTTCGGTGGTATTCCCCAGGGCCTGCCCAGCTTCAGCCTGCCGGAAGTGACCCTGCCGCGGGTGCTCGAGCTGATCGGCCCGGCCTTCGCCATCGCCATGCTCGGCGCCATCGAGTCGCTGCTCTCGGCGGTGGTGGCCGACGGCATGGCCGGCACCCGCCACGACTCCAACCAGGAACTGATCGGCCAGGGCATCGCCAACCTGGTCACCCCGCTGTTCGGCGGCATTGCCGCCACCGGGGCCATCGCGCGCACTGCGACCAATATCCGCAACGGCGGCAACAGCCCGCTGGCCGGCGTCACCCACGCGGCGACGCTGGTGCTGATCCTGCTGTTCCTCGCGCCGCTGGCCTCGAACATTCCTCTCTGCGCGCTGGCGGCGATCCTCTTCGTGGTGGCCTGGAACATGAGCGAGGCGCGGCACTTCCTGTTCATGCTCAAGCGCGCGCCGCGCGCGGATGTAGCCATTCTGCTGGTGACCTTCCTGCTCACCGTGTTCAGTGACCTGGTGATCGCGGTGAACATCGGTGTGATCCTCGCCATGCTGCACTTCCTGCGGCGCATGGCGTCCTCGGTGGAAGTACACGCCGACGACGGCCCGGAGCTGGAGGTGGAACTGCGCGGCCGCGGCCTTGGCGAGCTGCCGCCCGGTGTGCTGGTGTACAGCATCGAGGGGCCGCTGTTCTTCGGCGCGGCGGAAACCTTCGAGCGCGCGCTGGCCAAGACCCACACCGACCCGAAGGTGCTGATCATCCGCCTGCGCCATGCGCCGTTCATGGACATCACCGGCCTGCAGACCCTGCAGGAAGTGATCGAGCAGTTGCAGCGACGTGGCATCGAAGTGCGCCTGTGCGAGGCCAATGCGCGGGTGCTCGGCAAGCTGCGCAAGGCGGGCGTGCTGGAGGAGATCGGCGCGGGGTATCACCCGGATTTCCCGGCGGCGCTGTCTGCTGCCAGCTCGGAGGTTGCCGGCGAAACGCGGACGTAGGATGGGTGGAGCTTGCGATACCCATGCTGTCGCGGCACAGGAATGATGGGTATCGCTGCGCTCCACGCCATCCTACGTTGACGCTCCCTTGGCGCCCGGTGGTTCCGTAGGGCAGATAACCCGTTCCGGGTTACGCGCCCTACAGGAGAATCATCCCTGCATCAGCTCCGCCAGCAGTTCGTCCTTGAGTCTGGCCAGCCGAGCATGCCCGCGCTCACGCGGATGCGGCAGATCGACCCGCACCTCATGGCGAATCCGCCCCGGCCGCGCGTCCATGACGATCACCCGATCGCCCAGGTACAGCGCCTCTTCCACGTCGTGGGTGACCATGATCATGGTGCTGCGCTGCTGCACCCAGATGCGCTGCAACTCATGCTGCAGGCGCACGCGGGTGAGAGCGTCGAGGGCGCCGAAGGGCTCGTCCAGTAGCAGCACCTTGGGCCGGGTGATCAGCGCGCGGGCGATGGCGGCGCGCTGCGCCATGCCGCCGGAGAGCTGGTGCGGATAGGCCTGCTCGAAGCCGGTCAGGCCTACCAGCTCCAGGTGCTCGGCCACCCGCTCGCGCTTCTCGGCGCGGCTGAGTTTCTGCTGTTTCAGCGCCAGGGCGACGTTCTGCTCCACAGTCTTCCAGGGGAACAGCCGGTGGTCCTGGAACACGATGCCGCGCTCCAGGCCGGTGCCGGTCACGGCCTGGCCGTCGAGGAGGATGCGCCCGCTGTAGTCGTTCTCCAGGCCGACGATCAGCCGCAGCAGCGAGGATTTGCCGCAGCCGCTGGCGCCGACGATGCTGACGAACTCGCCGGGGCGCACGTTCAGGTTGATGTCTTCCAGTACCGGCAGGTTGCGGCCGTCGATGGCGTAGGCCTTGCTCAGGCCCTGGATGGCCAGCGCGCCGTGTTGCGCCTGCTGGGCCGGAAGGAGGGCGGGGTCGAGGATCGCGTTCATGATCGAAGCACTCATAGAGGGTTCAGCGCAGGTTGCGCCAGCGCAGCAGGTGGCGCGCGGCGCGGGCGAACAGCTGGTTCATGGCGTAGCCGAGCAGGCCGATGCTGAGCACGCCGATCACTACGATCTCCATGCGCGAGCCGGTCTCGGCGTTCATCATCAGGTTGCCCAGGCCCATGCCGGTGGACAGGAACAGCTCGCAGCCCACCGAGCTGACCCAGGCGAAGGCCAGCGCGTGCAGCACACCGTTGCTCAGGCTGGGCAGTGCGCCGGGCAGCAGGACCTCGCGGAACTGCTGCCAGGGGCCGAAGGCATACAGGCGGCCGACTTCGCGGTAGCGTTTCTCCACGTCGCGGAAGCCCTCGAAGGCGTTCAGCGTCATCGGGTAGAAGGCGGCAAGGCTGACGATCAGCACCTTGGACGGCTCGCCGCTGCCGAACCACAGGGCGATCAGCGGGATCAGGCCGAGGATCGGCACTTGGCGGATCGTGTGATAAAGCGGCGCGAACAGCCGCTCCAGTGGCCGTGACAACGCCATGCCGGCGCCCAGCGCAAAGCCGGCGAGCACGCCCAGCAGCAGCCCGAGGCAGGTGCGTTGCAGGCTGGCGGAAACGCTCAGCCACAGCTCGCCGGTCTTGATCAGCTCGGCGAAGCCGGAGCCGATGCGCCCCAGCGGAACGAAGGCATAAGTGGCGCTGGCGCCCTGTTGCGACTGCCAGTGCCAGGCGGCGATCAGCAGCGCCGGCAATACCAGCCCGCGAAGACTCCTGAGAAGTCGGATCATGGCGTCGGTCTCCAGCGCAGCAGGCGCTTCTCCAGCAGGCGGAAGGCGAAGTCGAGGACGAAGCCGATGGCCCCGGTGACCACCACGCCGACCATCACGATGTCGATGCGCAGCATCTGCCGGCTCAGCTCGATCATCTGCCCCAGACCGCTGTCGGCGGCGAGCAGTTCGGCGGCCACCAGCACCATCCAGGCGCGGCTCAGACTGATGCGCAGGCCGGTGACGATGGGCGGTGCGGCGGCGGGGAAGGCAACGTCGCGCAGCAGGCTCCACAGCGGCAGGCGGTACACGCTGGCGACCTCGAAGTAGCTGCGCGGAATGCCCTTCACGCCTTCGCTGGCGGCCAGTGCCACGGGGAAGAAGGCGGCTTTGGTGACGATCAGCACCTTGAAGGTCTCTTCCACGCCGAAGAACAGGATGAACATCGGGATCAGCGCAATCGACGGTACCTGGCGCAGGGTATGGAACAGCGGCGCGCAGTAGGCCTCCACGTTCTTCGACAGGGCCATGGCGGTGCCCAGCAGCAGCCCGCCGACGGCGCCGATGGAGAAACCGATGGCCAGACGCGACAGGCTGTTGACCACGTGCTCGCGCAGCTCGCCGCTGGCCAGCAGGTCCTGGAAGCTGGCCCAGACCTCCGCCGGGGGTACCAGCAGCTGCGGCGGGAACCAGCCGGCGCGGGCGACGGCGAACCAGGCCAGCAGCAGGAGCAGCGGCGAGGCGAACCAGCTCAGGCGATCGAATGTTCGGCTCATGTCTCAGCCCTCCTGTCCGAGCAATGGCCCGGCGCTCTGGCGGCGCTGCTTGCGTTGCCAGCAGAACAGCGCGGCCAGCAGCACCAGGGGAATCCAGCAGAGGAACAGGTTGCCCAGCCCGACGAAGTGGCTGATCGCCCCGCCCAGCAGCGCGCCGGAAAAACTGCCGGACATGGAAGCGAGGTTGAACAGCCCGGAAATCTTGCTCTTGTCCATGGCGTGCTCGCCCAGCTGGGCCATGTTCACCAGGTGGATGAGCGCCGCCGCCGCGCTGAGCAGCACTCCGCCCAGTGCGAGCAGCCAGTAATCGCGGGCGACGCCGAGCAGCAACAGTGCGGCCAGTGCCGCGGCGAGGCTGCCGACGTAGGCCAGGCGCCGGCCGCTGCGTTCGATCAGGTAGCCGAAGCCGAACAGCCCAAGCACCGAGGCCAGGCCCTGGATCATCACCAGGCTCACCGCCTGGCCTTGCGACAGGCCGGCGACGTCCATCGCCAGCAGCAGGATGAAGGTGCCGAACAGCGCGCTGGTGGCGGCGCTGAGCAGCTCAATCAGGCAGCTCTCGGCGATCTCGACATTGGCCAGCATGGCGCTGACCTGTTGCAGCAGCCCACCGGTGGCGGCGGCCACGGGCACGTCCTCGGCGGGTGCCTCGCCTTCCCAGAAACCCAGGCTGTAGAAAGCCATCAGGCCGAAGCACAGGCCGATGGCGGCAAAGCCCCAGGTGAAGCTCGCCGCGCCGCTCAGCCAGTTGCCCAGCAGCGGGCCGAGCAGGCCCATCCCCAAAGTCAGCGAGCCGCGGTACCAGCCGGCCTTGTCGTTGCCGATGCGCTTGAGCTGGCGCAGGAAGGCGCTGTTCATGGCGACGATGCGGAACGGGATGCACAGGCCGATCAGCAGCCGCGCACAGGCCAGCCACAGCCACCCACCGAACAGTGGGATGGCCAGGTTCAGCAGCATCGGCCCGAGGCTGGCGAGGAAGTACACGCGGCGCGCGCCGAAGCGGGCGATGACGAAGCCGGCGGGCAGGGTGAGGATCACCATGCCGAGCGCTTCCATGGCCGAGATGATGCCGATCTGCATGGCGTTGGCGCCGATGCTGATGGCGTACAGCGTGGTGACGATCTTCGCCATGCCAATAGTGGCGCCGCTGAACGCCGCCAGCAGCATGAAGTTGAGCAGGAAGGCGGCGGGCCGCGCCGGGCTAGATGGCGACATCGATCTTCCCCAGCAGGGCTTCCAGCGGACGTGGGTCGATCCAGTCGTCGACGCTGAAGTCTTTACCGATGAATGCCCAGCGCTGCAGGAACGCGGTGAGGTCGCGCAGGGCGTTGAGCGAGCGCTCCGCCAGGTTGGTCTGCAAGCGCAGGTGGGCGTCCTCGCCATAGGCGCTGGCGACCCAGAACTCGCTGGTGTTCAGCTCGCGGGCGAGGAAACGGCGAGTTTCTTCGGGGTGCGCCCAGGCCCACTGCTCGGCGCGCAGCACGGTGTCGAGCACCAGCACGGCGGCATCGAAGTGTTCGTCCAGCAGTTGCTGGTCGACGGTCAGGGTGCGCGGCGTGCCGATGTTCGAGCGCACCAGTGGCTCGGGGTGCGAGCCGACGTCCATGACCACGTGCAGGCCGAACTCGTGGGCCAGCTGCAGGCCGTGGGCGCCCTTGAGGAAGATGGCGTCGATGTCGCCGCGCAACAGGCCGATCAGCTCGTTGTTGCGCTGCACCACGCGGTTGCCCTTGAGCGCGACCTGGGCGCCGAACACATGGCGCACCGGATCGTCGCTGAAGGTGCCGCCGTAGGGGTAGTCCACCAGCTCGACGTCGCGCACTTCCAGGCCTTCCAGCCGCAGGGCGTTTTCCAGACCGCGCAGGGACTGGGCGCGAGTGAAGTCGATCTGCACGTTGGCCCACTTCGGCAGGCCGAAGCGTCGGTGGCGCAGGTCGCGGATGCTGCGCACGCCGCTGTCCGGGGCGCTGACGATGAGCTGCACCTCGTCGCTCCACGACAGCCCGACCACCCGCGTGCGTGCGCCGCTGGCGCGGGCCCAGATGGCCGGAATGTTGCCGCCGTGGCGCACGGAGTAGGGCAGGTGATGGTCGAAGTGCGCTTCTCGCACCTCGCGTTCGGACGACTCGCGCAGCGACTGGATGCGCGTGCCGAACGGGCGGAAGGCCTGGGCCAGGCGCCCGGATTCGACGGCGATGCCGAGGCCCGTGGGTACGGGGCTGTGGGTGTACCAGAGGGTTTCCAGCGGTGTGCTCATGGGTGTCCGTCGGGGGGATGAAAGCCCCCGCATCGTCGCGCGGGGGCCGGGTCGGGAAACAGAGGGAATCGCCCTCGTGACGTTGCTCAGCCGGTCTTTTGTGCGAGGCGGCTGCGCAGGGCTTCCAGCGGGCGCGGGTCGATCCATTCGCGCACGTCGAAGCGCGCCGGGATGAAGTTCCAGCGCTGCAGGAAGTCGGTGAAGTCCTGCAGGGCGAGGATCGAGCCTTCGTCGAGGTTGGTGCGCAGGCGCAGGTGGGCGTCCTCGCCGTAGGCGGTGGCGACCCAGAACTCGCTGCTGTTGGTTTCCCGCGCCAGGTAGCGGCGGGTGTCGTCCGGGTGCTGGTGCGCCCAGTCCTCGGCCCGCAGTACCGAGGCGAGGATCGCGGTGGCGGCGTCGGGATGTTGCTCCAGCAGGTTGAGGTCGACGCTCAGGGTGCGCGGCGTGCCGTTGTTGGCGCGGATCAGCGGTTCCGGGTGGGCACCGGTGTCGATCACCGTGTGCAGGCCGAACTGCTGCGCCAGCTGTACGGCGTGGGCGCCCTTGAGGAAGATCGCATCGACCTCGCCCCGTAACAGCCCGACCAGTTCCGGATTCTGGCTGCGCCGACGGCTGCCGCCGTGGCCGGTGATGCCGACGATGTTGCCCGGCGCCTCGTCGCTGAAGGTGCCCTTCAGGCCGAAGTCCACCAGCTCCAGATCGCGCACTTCCAGGCCTTCCAGGCGCAGGGCATTTTCCAGACCGCGAATGGCCTGGGCGCGGGTGAAGTCGATCTGCGCGCCTCTCCAGTCCGGCAGGCCGAAGCGCCGGCCCTTGAGGTTGCGCACGTTGCGGATGCCGCTCTCGGCGGTGGTCAGGATCAGTTGCGCCTCGTTGGCCCAGGATAGGCCGATCACGCGGGTTTCGCGGCCGCTGGCGCGGGCCCAGATGGCCGGGATGTTGCCGCCGTGGCGCACCGAGTTCTGCAGGGTGTGGTCGAAGTGCGACTCGCGCACCGCCTGGTCGGCGGACTCGCGCAGCGACTTGATCTGCGTGCCCTGCTCGGCAAGGGATTCTTCAAGCCAGCCTTTCTGCACGGCGATGCCGAGGCCGGTGGGCACCGGGCAGCGGGTGTACCAGAGGGTATCGAGGGGAGGGGACATGTTCAGCTCCTTGTGGCTCAGGCACGGGCCTTGAGTTCGTGGATGTCAGCGCGTTTGCCCTGTACCAGCGGCAGGACTTCCTGGCCGATGCGCAGGGCTTCTTCCAGGTGCGGATTGCCGGCGAGGATGAAGGTGGAGAAGCCGGCGTCGCGGTATTCGGCGAGGCGTTCGGCGACGTTCTCGTGGCTGCCCACCAGGCCGATGGTCGGCCCCGGCTTGGCCTTGCCGAAGCCGGCCCAGAGGTTGGGGCCGAGGATCAGGTCGTCGAAGCGCTCGACGTTCTGGTGGTAGGCGGTCTGCCGCGCGGCGCCGACGGAATCCGAGCCGGTGGCGAAGTTCTTGATGAAGGCGCTGGTGCGCGCGTCGATGCGCTCGTACTGGCGGCGCAGTTCGCTCCAGGCGGCCTCTTCGGTCTCGCGGGCGAACAGGTCGATGCGGATGCCGAAGCGGATCTCGCGGCCCTGCTTGTCGGCCAGCTCGCGCACGCGTTCCAGGTGCGGTTTGAGCTTGTCGATGGGTTCGGCCCAGTTGAGGTAGACGTCGGCGTGCTTCGCCGCAACGTCCAGCGCCGGGTCCGAGAAGCCGGAGAAATACACGCCGGGCTTGCGCACGTTGCGCAGCGCGATCGGCAGCGAGCCGTTCTCCAGCTGGTAGATGTCGCCCTGGTAGGAGAACTGCTCGTTCTTCCACAGGCCGTCGATGATGTCGAGGAACTCGCCGGTGCGCTGGTAGCGCTTGTCGTGGTCGAGGAAGTCGCCGTTGGCGCGCTGGCTGGCGGGGTTGCCGCCGGTGATGATGTTCCACTCCAGGCGGTCGCGGGACAGGTGCTGGAGGATTGCCGCCTGCTGCGCCGCGTAGGCCGGCAGGGTCCAGGCGGCCTGGAAGGCGATCAGGAACTTGATCCGGCGGGTCTCGCGGGCCAGCGCGGCGGCGGCGATCCACGGCTCCGGCCCGGTGGGCAGCAGCGCGCCCTCGAAGCCGGCGATCTCGGCGGCCTTGGCCACCTGGGCGATGTAGTCGATGTAGGTGAAACCGTCCGGCTCGCCGTTGGGCAGGCGACCCGGGGCGATGTTGCCGGGGCGCTCGATGTGGCTGCCGCGGTTGTTCTTGTCCGAGGCAAGATAGGGACCGTCGCTGCCCAGCGGCAGTCGCCAGAAGAATTCGGTGCTCATGACCATGCTCCTTTGCTTGGCGGGGCAGCGTCGTGCTGCTCGTGCAGGGTCTTGAGCAAGGGCTGTGCCCAAAGCCTGAAGGCCAGGCGGGGCGGGGCTTTCAGGCTGGCGTGCTGCTGTGGCAGCAGGGCGTTTGTCTGTACAGCAGCAGTGGGTCAGCAGGGGATGCTGGGCGGGCAGCAATTTCGCCCGTTTCGCCGGGGTTGGTGCCCGTTTGTTGGCCTTTTGTTCATCCAACTCATTGATTTTTAGTGATATTTTTTAGTGGCACAAGTCCTGCTCAGTCAGTGGAACACCGCCACGCGGTTCATCCATCCCCGACTGCCAGGAGGCACTCCATGTCCACCCTCGACCCGCAACTCGCCAGCCAGCTCGAACAGGTCCGCCGCGACTTTGCCAAGGCCTTCCGCGTGCTCAAGGAAAGCCGCACCCTCACCGCCAGCAACACCTACCAGGCCTACGTGCGCGTACCGGACAGCGACAAGGTGATCGCCGTCCACGCGCCGAACCCCTGGGCCGACGACCAGGAAATCCGTGCGGTGGTGGCTACCTACGACGGCGAAGTGGTCCTCGACGAAAGCATCCCTGGCGCGACTCCGCTCAGCGGCCGTGGCGCAGGCGGCAACGGCAAGCGTTACGCGGCGATCTTCCAGGCGCGCCCGGAAGTGAACGTGGTGATCCACGTGCACACTGCCTACCTCGGCGGTTGGGCCAGCGCCCATCGCGTGCTGCCGATCCGCTACGCCGCCTCCCAGCGCGTCACCCTGGCCCGCGAGCTGCCGATCTACATCGACCGCCGCCAGCCCGAGCCGCTGTTCATCCTCGACAAACTCGCCGAGAACCCGCACACCCCGGCCATCCTCGAAGCCAACGGCGGCGCGACCTTCTGGGGCGACGACCTGATCAAGGCGTCCAAGCTGATCCTGCTGCTGGAGGAAGGCGCCTACTTCCAGGGCCTCGCCGAAAGCCTCGGCGGCTCCCAGGAATTCGGTCCCGGTGTGCTGGAGCAGCAGTGGAAGATGACCGGCCTCTGGGAGCAGGGCCAGAAGCTGCTGGGCGCGGCGGCCTGAGTTTCTGCCCGGCATGAAAAAGCCCTCTTGCGAGGGCTTTTTTCTGGCTACGGACTTCGTTCGCAGATCGCGGGCATGACCCCCGTCTACGGGATTGGTTACCTACTGCAGGCTTCGAAGTCGCCCAGATAATCATCGATTGCGGACTGGAAAGCGGGCATCAGTTCCCCAAGGCGTTTTGCCTCGAAACTGACAATCTGCTGTAGCCCGAGAATGCGTCCAACGAAGAGATCATCTCGCTCATCGAATGCGATGCGCGCAGTGAAGCCCTTATAGGTCATGCCTTCCATGTTCTGACTCCGGTGTGCTCGGTGCGGTGGACAGGATGGACTGTAGGCGGTGTCTTGTAAGTCGGGGGCATTGTGAGTTTTCTGATCGCAATGTCGGACCTAGACACAGTTGTGGGAGCAACTGTCTTCCTCTGGAGATCCGTGCCTTGGCTCCCCCTCTCCCTAGCCCTCTCCCTGAAGGGAGAGGGGACCGTTCGGCACAGGTTGAAACCAAAGCGTCAGCCGGCACGGGCGGCTCCCTCTCCCTTCAGGGAGAGGGCGGGGGAGAGGGTATGCTCCGGCGGGATATTTCAGGTGGGAGCGGACTCCGTCCGCGATGTGCAACAGGCCGGCTCCGAGTAGCCGGCAATCTATCGCGGACAGAGACCGCTCCTACGCTCAGATCAGGGCTTGGCGGCGACAGAAGGCCCGGCGCTGTGCTGCCAGAAGCTTTCCAGTTGCAGGTTCTTCAGTCCTTGCTCGACAAACCTGGGCTCCAGCAGGTCATCCACCTTCACTTCGTTGCGGATCAGTTTCGCCTTCAGGCTGTAGGCGATGCCGTCGGTGTAGTGCTGGCGCAGGGCGACGTCGTAGAGCGGGGAGAAGTGCGCCGACCAGGGCTCGCCGGAGACCTCGCGCTGCAGCACGCTCAGCGGCACGCCGGAGCGGGTCTGGGCTTGCTGGTACTCGGCCTGGTTGGCGTCCTGGGAGACCCACCACGCGGCTTTCAGGTAGGCGTCCACCACCAGCTGTGTGAGTTCGGGATGGTCTTTCACGAAGTCCTTCGCACCCCAGACTTCGGCGCGCATCTTCCAGTCCGCCGGGGCCTCCTTGCTCGACCAGATGATGCGGCCGACCTGTTTGTCTTCCAGCAGGAAGGCATCGCTCAGGGTGAAGAAGGCATCCACCCGCCCGGCACTCAGCGCGGCGGCGCCAGCCTGCGGGTTGAGGTTGAAGATGCGGAAGTCGTCGAAGCCCAGGTGGTTGGCTTCCAGCAGCTTGGCGAACGACAACTCCCACGGCCGACCGCGGTGCAGGGCGATGCGCTTGCCCTTGAGGTCGCCGATGGATTTCGCCGTGGAGCCCGGCGGCACCACCAGGTAGACGTTGTTGCCGATGCCGCCGGGGACGATCAGCTGGGTCTGCACGCCCGAGGCGTTGGCGATGATCGATGGCAGGTCGCCGTAGAAGGCGAAGTCGATGCGCCTGTTGGCGAACTCCTCGTTGACGAAGGTGCCCACCGAACCGGTGGCGGCGGGCACCCACTCCAGCTTGATGCCGCGCTGGGCCAGTTGCTGTTCCAGCCATTTGTCGCGGTCGATCACGTAGGACGGGCCGTTGAAGGTGATTTGCCCGGCGTTGGCGTAGGCCACCGTGGCGATGCGCAGGGTGGTCGGCTGCTCGGCGGCCAGGGCGTGGCCTGCGAGCAGTACGGCGGCCGCCGGCAGCAGCCGGCGCAGCGCGCGATGCAGAAGGTTCATGGGGATTACCTCGCTCAGAAGTCGGTGGTGACCGAGACGCCGAAGGTGCGCGGGTCGCCGTACATGACGGCGGCGGTCTGGTAGCCGGTGGGCAGGGTGTGGTTGCGGTATTCCTTGTCGGTGAGGTTGTTCACGTAGGCGGTGATGCGCGTGGTCTCGCCCGGCAGCTCGTAGGTCACCCGCGCGTTGCCCAGGGTGTAGCCGCCGGTGCGCATGTTGGCGCTCTGGTCGTTGGTGAAGAAGTACTGGCGGCTGCGGGTGTTCCAGTCGGTGCCCAGCACCACTGCGCCGCCGACGTTGAGCGGGATGCGGTAGTCGGCGCCGATCACCGCCGAGACGCTGGGCGCGCGGACGAAGTGGTTGCCGGAGTAGTCGTCGTTGCCCGAGGTGTAGTCGGTGAACTCGGTGTGCAGCAGGCCCAGGCCGAGGTTCAGGTGCAGGTTCTGCACGGGGATGGCTTCGAGTTCGAACTCGGCACCGTAGGCCTCGCCCTGGGCGCCGTTGGCCAGGCGCGAGACGGTCTGGTTGTTCACCGCGGTGACGATGTTGAGCTGGATGTCCTCGTAGTCGTAGTAGAAGACGCTGGCGTTGGCGTTCAGGCGGCCGTCGAACCATTCCGACTTCAGGCCCAGCTCGTAGGAGGTGAGGTATTCCGGATCGACCTTGGCCACCGTGGCCTGGCTGGTGACGCCGGCGTTGTAGCCGCCGGAGCGGAAGCCACGGGCGTAGCGGAAGTAGGCGCGGGCGTTATCGGAAATCCGGTACTCGGGCGTCAGGTCCCAGCTGTAGTCGCTCCAGGTGTTGCTCTCGTCCTGGGTGGCGTTGACGATCAGCGGTGAATCGACGTTGCCCGGCTGCCACCAGTGGCCGTCGCCGAAGCTGGCGGCGCCTCGGTTGACCAGGCGCTCGAGGTCGATGTCCTTGGTCTCGCGGGTCCAGCGCAGACCGGCGGTGACGCTGAAGTCGTCGGTGAAGTTGTAGGTAGTGCTGCCGAAGATGGCGTAGCTCTCGGTCTTCTGGTCGTAGCTGACGTTGTTGTAGTAGCTGGGGATATAGACGTTGGGCAGCGCCGCGTTGGCGTTCTTCGATTCCAGGTCCTCGTTGAAGTAGTGGAAGCCCAGTACCCAGTTCAGCCGGTCGCTGCGCGGCGAGGCCAGGCGCAGTTCCTGCGACCATTGCTGGCTGTCGGCGTAGCTGTAGCTGCGCTGCAGCTCCAGCGGGGTGTTGTCGCTGTCGGTCCAGCCGTCGCGGGTGAAGTGCTCGAAGGCGGTGATGGAGGTCAGCTCGAGGTCGCCCAGTTGCCAGACCAGGTTGAGGTTGCTGCCGGCCTGGTCGATCTCGGCCTGGTACTTGGCGTTGAAGTTGGCCTTGCCCAGCTTCGGGTCGACGGAATAGCCGAACTGGTTGGTGCCGTCCGGACGGGTGCCGTAGCTCACGGTGTTGTAGCTGGCAGTGTCGTGGTAGTGACGGGCGTGGACGTTGAGGTTGGCGTCGAGGTTGTCGTTCACCCGCGCGGCCAGTTGCAGGCGCACGGCGTCGTCTTCCAGCGCGCCCTGGTCGTTGCCGTCGTTCTCGTTCTCGGTGTAGCCGTCGCGGCCCTGGTGGTGGAAGGACAGGCGCCCGGCCAGCTTGTCGTCCACCAGCGCGTCGCTCACCGCGCCTTCGACGATGCGGTTGGCGTAGTTGCCCAGGTCGACCTTGAAGTAGCCCTCGGGGCTGAAGGTCGGCTTGCGCGAGATAAAGTTGATCGCGCCACCCGTGGTGTTCTTGCCCCACAGAGTGCCCTGCGGGCCGCGCAGCACTTCCACGCGCTCCTGGTCGAACAGCGGGAAGCCGGTGGCGCTGATGTTGGCGATGTACACGTCGTCGACGTAGATGCCGATCGGGCTGACCGTGTTGGCACCCTGGTCGCCGGTGCCCAGGCCGCGAATCCACCAGCGCGGGCGACCGTGCCCGTCGGTGGTACCGGCGGAGGCGTTGGGGGTGTAGCGGGTGACCTCGCTGGCCGATTGCAGGGAGGCGTCGCGGATCTTCTCGCCGCTCAGCACGGTGATCGGTGCCGGTACTTCCTGTACCGATTCCTCGCGCTTCTGCGCGGTGACCACCACCTTGCCGAGGGTCGGTGCGGCGCTGGCTTCTTCGGTTTTCGGCGACTCGCTGTCGGCCGCTTGGACGACGACGCTGGCCAGGCTCGCCAGGATGGCAAGGGAAAGGGTGCTGCGTTTGAACATGGTGTCCCCAGGGGGCGGCGAAAAGACGGCTGGCTCTGTGGTGCTCGGTCGTCGCCGCAAGGCATGAAGCGGTTGTTGCGTTGCTCTTGTGCTGGCTCACGCGTGATGAAGGCCGGAAGGCTTGCCGGAGACATCGCAACATCCGTACCGCTTTCTTGTTGATTGTTAAGTGGCTGATACAAAAGGATTTTTACTGGTCGCTGCGGAGGCTGTGCTGCTGGGGCAACAGTTCATGCTGGGCCGTCGCTGCCTGGGCAGCAGTGGGTCAGCAGCAGGCCGGCAGAGCGGCGCGGCTTTCGTCGCAGTGCCGTGGGAACGCAATGTGCAGCTGGTAAGCTGGTCGCTTGAAAACCCTGGAGTTGGCAATGAATACGCTCTTGCCGGAGCAACCCCTGCAACGCTTCCCGCGCAACCTGTGCGGCCGCGATTTCGTAGTGGGGGATGTGCACGGCCATTTCGAACTGCTGCAGCGTCTGCTCGATCAGGTCGAGTTCGATCCGGCCGCCGACCGCCTGTTCGCCGCCGGCGACCTGGTGGATCGTGGTCCGTATTCCCCGCAGGTGCTCGACTGGCTGGCCAAGCCCTGGTTCGCCTCGGTGCGCGGCAACCACGAGCAACTGGTGATCGATATCGTGTTGGCGGGAGATGATCGCGACCTGCATATGCGCAACGGTGGCGCCTGGCTGTACAAGCTCACGCCAGTCACGCGCGAGCGTATTGCCCGGCGTCTGCAGCAGTTGCCGCTGGCCATCGAGGTGGAGCTGGGCGAAGGGCGTCGCATCGGTATCGTGCATGCCGAGGTGCCGATTACCCCGGCTTTCCCTGACTGGGACAGTGGCGTGGCTGCGCTGGCAGGCGAGCTTGGCGAGGAGTCGCGTCAGCGCGCAGCCGCCATCGTGATGTGGGCACGCACGCGGATCGAGAAGGAAGACGCCACGGTCATTGCCGGGCTGGAGCGCCTGTACGTCGGTCATACCGCGCAGAGCGCCGTGCGCCCGCTGGGCAATACCCACTATATCGACACGGGCAGCGGCTACGCCGACGGTTGCCTGAGCCTCGTCGACATGCACAGCGGCAAGGTGGAAACGGCGGCCGCTCGCTGAGCGACCGCCGGGGCGATCACTCGCCGCGGATGTACTGTTCCAGTTGCTGGATCAGTTCGGCCTGTTCGGCGATGGCGGCCTTCACCAGGTCGCCGATGGACAGCAGCCCCAGCAGCTCGCCGTTCTCCACCACCGGCAGGTGGCGCAGGTGGCGCTCGGTCATGATGCCCATGCACTTGTCGACATTCAGGTGGGTGTCCACGGTGATGACCGGTGCGGTCATCACCGCACTGATCGGTGTGTCTTCCGAGTTGCGCCCCTTGAGCGCCAGGCGCCGGGCGTAGTCGCGCTCACTGAAGAAGCCGACCAGCTGGTTGGCCTCCACCACCGGCAGGCCGCCGAGGTTCTTCTCCGCCATCAGGCGCAGTGCATCGATCACCAGCGCATCCGGGGCGATGGTGTAAACCTGCTGGTCCGCCTTGGCGTTCAACAGCTGAGCCACAGTCTTCATTCCTACCCCCTGTTCTTCGTTCACGGCGCTATGCCCGTGGTTCATAGAGAATCGTGGACGAATCGCGATCCGGCAAGGCCGGAAAGCGCCGTCCGCCGTCACGGGAGCGTCATCCTCCCGCGGCGCGACTTATACTGTGATTCCCTTCCTTGTTTCCCCCCACGAAAGACCGGCCATGACTGACGAAGACCTCGACCTCCACGAGCCCGAACACGACCACCTGCTGGACCTCGATGACGACCTCGACGGCCTGCTGGAGGAGGACGCGGCATTCTTCGAGGACCCGCCCGGCGATCATGAGGAGGATGACGAGGAAGTGGAGGAATACCAGCCGGGCCTCGATGAGGAAGAGGATTGGTAGCGGCCTGACCTTCGGACGATATCCGGGCGTCATGATTGGCTGGCAGAATGCTGGCCAGACAATAAAGAGAAAGCACCATGCGCAACGTCACGCTCGCCCTGGCCGTTTCCCTGCTCTGTGGATGTTCCTCGGACGTCCGCCGGGATGACCGCACCGCGCCCATTTCCCTCTACCGCGACACCCACCACGTGATGGTGGTGAACTTCCAGCCCGACGCCACGGTGGCGGCCAACCCGCGCTGGGGCGCGCTGAAGGCCAGCTGGCGCGAAGCGCTGCGCGACGAGGCGGGTTCGGCCGATTACCAGCTCACCGAGCAGGACGGCGAACCGAGGGCCACCGATACCCTGTCCACCCTGGTGGTGATCGAGGTCGGCGCCGGCCACAACGCCAACAACCGTCCCGGCAGTGGCGACGAGGAGTGGATCACCTCCACCGTGCGCTACCACGACGGCCTGACCGGCCAGCTGCTCGCCTCGCGCCGCTATGAAAGCGAAGCCGACGGCGACCTGTTCACCTCGATGGGCTCCTCCGAAGTCAGCGCGGTGTCCGAACAGATAGTCGACGAGATCACCAGCGCCCTGCTGGTTGCGCGACCGTCCCGCAGCCTGCCGCTGCCACTGCCCGCCACCACGCCGGTGCAGCCGCCTGAAGCGGTCCCGCAGCCGGTCTCGCCCACGGCGGCGGAAACCGTCGCCCACGTCTCCCGCCCACTGAGCCAGGAGCAGCAACTGATGGAGCTGCAGCGTCGCAACCTGCCGTACGAGGAATACCGCGACGAGTACCGGCGGATCATGGGGCGCTGAGGGTCGCCTGGAACGCAGAAGCCCGCACAGCGGCGGGCTTTCCGGGTCGGAGTCTCCAGGCTTCAGAGATCGAGCAGGTTGCTGTTCATCCGGTAGAGGATCGACATGAAACTCAGCAGCTCCTGCTCGGGAATGTTGCGGCACACCTGCTGCCAGGCGAGGTTGATGTCTGCGTTGATCTTGTCGTTGATCAGCTTGCCCTGCCGCGTCAGTGACAGGTAGATCTGCCGCAGGTCGGGGCCGGTCCTCTTCTGGATGACGATGAGGCCGCTCTGCTCCAGGCGCGCCAGTGATCGCGTCAGGTTCTGGTGGGGCATGCCCAGCTGGTTCGCCAGGTCGTTCTTGGTGGCGAACCCATCTTCGCGAAGATTATCGAGAATGAGGCGATCAACGAAGGTGATGCCGACGCTGTTGATGATCGGCTCAAGATACTTCTGCCAGAGTGCATGGTTGGTTCTCAGTAACTCGGTGAGTTGAGTGAGCTCTCTTTCCTTCATGCAGGCTCTCTTGATACAGACTCTCTTGGCGCCGCTATTTGCCGATCATGGTTTGCACGCCGGTGATGAAGAGCGTTGCGCCGATGCAGGCCAGGACCAGGTAGGAAATCTGCTTGATCGCGCTCATGGCCTGCTCGCCCAGCCACTTCGATACCGGGACGCTGAAGTGGAACAAGCTACCCAGCACCGCTGTGACGGTCAAGGCAGCCAGGCTGACCGAGACCGGGCTGGCGGTCTCGCTGGTCAACCGGATGACCACCGAGATGGCGGCCGGCCCGGCGATGACGGGAATGCACAGCGGCACGACGGCGATGTTGCTGCTTGGGCGCCGCGCGCTGTCCGACGGATCGTTGAGCCCCTGCAGGCAGGAGATCAAAAGCGATAGCCCGCCCGCAACCTGCAGTGAGGCGAGGGTGATCCCGAGCAGACGAAACAGCTCCATACCGAACCAGATGCAGATCAGCAGGGTAATGGCGACTGCCAGCGTGGTTTTCTTTCCGGTACGGCCTATATCGTCAGCGGGCATGCCCTGCGTGTAGGACGTGAAGATGGAAAACATCGTCAACGGATTGATGATGATGGCAATGCCACTCAGGCTCACCAGGTAGTTTCGAAACATGGTGGGGCTCGCTATCGAGGCGGATTGCGCTGCCGGTCAGTGCAACTGGTTCTTCAGGATTTCGCCGTTCTTGATGACCATCTGCACGTGCGTGCCTGCGGCATCGAAGAGGGAGAGATCCTGCAGCGGGTCCTGGTCCAGCACGATCAGGTCCGCCAGTGCGCCCGGTGCGACCACGCCGAGCTGGTCCTGCATGTTGAGCAGTTCGGCATTCACCCGCGTCGCCGATTGCAGGACGTCGAAGGGCGTATCGACCTGCGCGCGAAGTTTGAATTCATCGGTCTGGCAGCTATGGAATTCGCCCAGCAGGTCGGTGCCCAGGCCGATCTTCACTCCATGGCGACGGGCGATCCGCACCGCCTCCAGCGCCTGGCTTTGCACGTCTTTCAGCTTGATGAGCACCGAGTCGGGGATGCCCGCAGCCGGGTTGCCAGCGTTCAGGATGAACGCGTTGTAGATCGATAGCGTAGGCACCAGAAATGCGTCGTGCTCGTGCATGACCTGGGCAGCCTCGGCATTGAGCAGGTTGCCGTGTTCGATGGAGCGGACCCCACAGCGCACGCAGCGGATGATGGCGGCCGGCGAGTAAGCGTGGGCCATGACGTAGCTGTTGTAGCGTTCGGCCTCGTCGACGATCACCGACAGTTCGGCTTCGGAATACTGCAGGTTCTCGATCCGATCATTTGGCGAGGCGATGCCGCCGCCGGCCATGACCTTGATCTGTGAGGCGCCCATGCGGAACTGCTCGCGCACGGCCTTGCGCACGGCACTGAGGCCGTCGGCGATGACCGAGATGGTGGAACCGGTATGCAGGCTGCAGGCGCAGGTAAGCATCGGGCTGGACGGGTGACGGAAGTCGCCGTGCCCGCCGGTCTGGCTCAGGGCCCGGCCACTCATGAACAGCCGCGGCCCGCGAATCACCTGGTCTTCGATAGCACGCTTGATACCCGCGTCGGCGCCTCCGGCATCGCGCACGGAGGTGAAGCCGCGAGCGAGCATGCTGTCGAGGAAGCTGAAGCTGCGCGCGTAGACGTAGCCGGGCAACTCGGTCTCCTGGTTCAGGTCCACCTGGCTGGCGGTGATATGGACATGGGCGTCGATCAGCCCAGGCATCAGGTACTTGCCGTTCAGGTCGATGGTGAGAGTGTCCTGAGGGGCGGGTTGGTGGGTTTCATGGAGGGAAAGGATTTTCGGCCCGCTGACGAGAACATCGCCTTTGTGCAGGCTGGGGTGCTTGCCGTCGAATATCTGGGCGTTCTTCAGAAGAATGTTCATGACTACCTCTTCGTGAGTTCTCCAGTACAACGGCTCAAAAACCTACGCCCGAGGAAAATTGAAAGCAATGCGTTCTAAATAGCCATGAGAATGATCTCAAGGTGCCGGGCTTTCCGGCTAACTCATTGATCCGAGAGAGGCTATGGAAGCTGCGGAGGTCTGCCGGAACAGACAAGCGCCGCGCTTTGTGTGACGTCGCGCAACTTTTGCGGCAGACATGAAATAGCCCGCCTGAGCGGGCCTTTCTCGTCTGCGTCGCGTTGGGGTAATCGAGGGGCGAGCGGCTAGAACCAGCTGCCGCCCGACAGTTCCTGCTCGCAGCTCTTGTACTGGGCGCCGTACAGGTAGGCGCGCGCCTGGACCTTCTGCGACACCGTCTTCAGCCACGGCTTGGCGTCGTAGCTGCGCTGGCGATAACCGCCCCAGCCTTCGTGATAGTTCAGGTACTGGCCGTAGGCGTCCCACTTGGAGACGCGATTCACGCTGTAGGTCTTGTTCATGTACCAGCCCATGAAATCCAGCGCGTCGGCGAAATCGTCACGGTCGGCGCCCCAGCCGCCGGCTTCCTTCTTGTAGTCCGCCCACGTCTCGTCCTTGGCCTGGGCGTAGCCATAGGCGGAACTGACCCGGCCCCAGGGGATGAAGCCGAGGAAGTAGTAACGCGGTGGCAGGGCGTCGTGCCGGAAGGAGGATTCCTGGTACATCATCGCCATCGGCACCTGCACGGTTCCGCCCCAGCGTTTCTGCACCTGCAGCGCCGCCTCGTGCCATTTCGGCTTTTCGCGAAAGATCTCGCAGAGGTTCTCGGGGTTCGCCGGCGGTTTGGTGGCGCACCCGGCAAGGGCCAGGAGCAGGGCGGGCAGCAGAAGCCGGAGCATGGGCGGTTTGTCCTTTTCGCGCGCGATGGCGCAAGGCTTATACAGCCTCTGGTGGCGAAGAGGAATCGTCGGGCGTCGAGGGCCTTTCCGGCCTGAAAGCCTGGCCTGCGCGGCGCTGTTCACCAGAAACAGGAAAGCCCGCTCAGGGCGGGCTTTCCAGGTGGTTTCGCAGACTGCCTGAAGCAGTTCGAAACAAAGGGATATGGCGCACCAGGCGGGATTCGAACCCACGACCCCTGCCTTCGGAGGGCAGTACTCTATCCAGCTGAGCTACTGGTGCGTATGCCGCGGCTGGCGCGGCAGGCGGCAATCATACGCATCTCCCGTGCAGGCGTCCAATGCGGGTACGCTCGTTCATGATATCGAACGAAAACAGCCGCTTGTCGGTAGAAATCCTCCGAAAACCCACTGCAAGCGGATACCTTCGTTGGTTTTGTCGAACGAGCTATTGCCCTTTGCAGTCGGGGGCCCTAGGATTCGTTTGAGATTTCAAACGCCTCCCCATCACAACAACAGGAGACCGGAGCATTGGCATCACACCAGCCGGCCATCAGCCTGCGGGATGACAGTCTTCCGTTGCACCCACCGCATGTCCCTTGTGACAGGTCTCCGTGCGGCTTCCGTCGATCAGCGTACCGGAAGGTTGTAGGGCAGTCGTACTCCTGGGCCGAGCCCGGGAATCTGTGCGTGAACGAGTTCAACCAGACCGGGCAATGACCCCGGCCTGCGTTTTTTCGTGTCCGCATGCCGAGCGAACTAAGAGCCGTTCGCCTGGCATCGCCTCCAAGCTGAGGCGACGTTCGCCTCCAGCGTCGATACTGATCGGCCGGGGCGAATGAACGGCAGAGACTGCGGTCTCTCCCATCCAGACAACAAGGCAGGCGGGGACTCGAGGCAGACCCGCCGTCCACAGGCTTTCCTCGAAAGGAGACAGGTCATGCAACTCAATGATGCCAAGCTGTTCCGCCAACAGGCTTACATTGACGGTTCCTGGGTCGACGCCGACAACGGCAAGACCATCAACGTGAACAACCCGGCCACCAACGAGATCATCGGCACCGTGCCGAAGATGGGCGCCGACGAAACCCGTCGTGCCATCGAAGCCGCCGACAAGGCCCTGCCGGCCTGGCGTGCGCTGACCGCGAAAGAGCGCGCCAACAAGCTGCGCAAGTGGTTCGACCTGATGATCGCGAACCAGGACGACCTGGCCCGCCTGATGACCATCGAGCAGGGCAAGCCGCTGGCCGAAGCCAAGGGCGAGATCGCCTACGCCGCCTCCTTCCTCGAGTGGTTCGGCGAAGAAGCCAAGCGCATCTACGGCGACACCATTCCGGGCCACCAGCCCGACAAGCGCATCATCGTGATCAAGCAGCCGATCGGCGTGACCGCGGCCATCACCCCGTGGAACTTCCCGTCCGCGATGATCACCCGCAAAGCCGGCCCGGCCCTGGCCGCTGGCTGCACCATGGTGCTCAAGCCTGCTTCGCAGACCCCGTACTCCGCCCTGGCCCTGGCCGAGCTGGCCGAGCGCGCCGGCATTCCGAAGGGCGTGTTCAGCGTCGTTACCGGCAGTGCCGGCGAAGTCGGCGGTGAGCTGACCAGCAACCCGATCGTGCGCAAGCTGACCTTCACCGGCTCCACCGAGATCGGTCGCCAGCTGATGGCCGAATGCGCCAAGGACATCAAGAAAGTGTCCCTGGAACTGGGCGGCAACGCTCCGTTCATCGTGTTCGACGATGCCGACCTGGACGCCGCCGTCGAAGGCGCACTGATCTCCAAGTACCGCAACAACGGCCAGACCTGCGTCTGCGCCAACCGCCTGTACGTACAGGACGGCGTGTACGATGCCTTCGTCGAGAAGCTGAAGGTCGCGGTGGCCAAGCTGAACATCGGCAACGGCCTGGAGCAGGGCATCACCACCGGCCCGCTGATCGATTCCAAGGCTGTCGCCAAGGTCGAAGAGCACATCGCCGACGCCGTTTCCAAGGGTGCCAAGGTCCTCACCGGCGGCAAGCCGCACGCCCTGGGTGGCACCTTCTTCGAGCCGACCATCCTGGTCGACGTACCGAAGTCCGCCCTGGTGTCCAAGGACGAAACCTTCGGCCCGCTGGCGCCGGTGTTCCGCTTCAAGGACGAGGCTGAAGTCATCGCCATGTCCAACGACACCGAGTTCGGCCTGGCTTCCTACTTCTACGCCCGCGACCTGGCCCGCGTGTTCCGCGTCGCCGAGCAGCTGGAATACGGCATGGTGGGTATCAACACCGGCCTGATCTCCAACGAAGTCGCACCGTTCGGCGGCATCAAGGCCTCGGGCCTGGGCCGCGAAGGTTCGAAGTACGGCATCGAGGACTACCTCGAAGTCAAATACCTCTGCCTCGGCGGTATCTGATCCGTTTTTTCCGTGGGCGCGGGGTGGCAGGCAAGAGCTGACAGCCACCTTCGCGCCGGCGTTTTCCGGTGGTAGCACCGGACAACCCGTCCGGCGGGCCGCAAGTGCCGCGACAGTCGATCATCGTATGCTGTCGTGTGTGGCTTCTCCCCGCTTTCATCCTTTGATCCGGTCGCCCGATGAGCGGCCACTGAGGAAGCTATGAGCAAAACCAACGAATCCCTGCTGCAACGTCGTCAGGCCGCCGTACCGCGCGGTGTAGGCCAGATCCACCCGGTCGTCGCAGAGCGCGCCGAGAATTCCACCGTGTGGGACGTCGAAGGTCGTGAGTACATCGACTTCGCCGGCGGCATTGCCGTTCTGAACACCGGTCACCTGCACCCGAAAGTGGTTGCCGCCGTTCAGGAACAGCTGACCAAGCTGACCCACACCTGCTTCCAGGTGCTGGCGTACGAGCCGTACATCGAGCTGGCCGAAGAGATCGCCAAGCGCGTTCCGGGCAACTTCCCGAAGAAGACCCTGCTGGTCACCTCCGGCTCCGAAGCCGTTGAAAACGCCGTCAAGATCGCCCGTGCCGCCACCGGCCGCGCTGGCGTGATCGCCTTCACCGGCGCCTACCACGGCCGTACCATGATGACCCTGGGCCTGACCGGCAAGGTCGTTCCGTACTCCGCTGGCATGGGCCTGATGCCGGGCGGCATCTTCCGCGCCCTGGCTCCGTGCGAACTGCACGGCGTGAGCGAAGACGAGTCGATCGCCAGCATCGAGCGCATCTTCAAGAACGACGCCCAGCCGCGTGACATTGCTGCCATCATCATCGAGCCGGTTCAGGGCGAAGGTGGCTTCTACGTCAACTCCAAGGCCTTCATGCAGCGCCTGCGCGCCCTGTGCGACGAGCACGGCATCCTGCTGATCGCTGACGAAGTACAGACTGGCGCTGGCCGTACCGGCACCTTCTTCGCCACCGAGCAACTGGGCATCGTTCCGGACCTGACCACCTTCGCCAAGTCCGTTGGCGGTGGTTTCCCGATCTCCGGTGTTTCCGGTAAAGCCGAAATCATGGACGCCATCGCTCCCGGCGGCCTGGGCGGCACCTACGCCGGTAGCCCGATCGCTTGCGCCGCGGCCCTGGCCGTGCTGAAAGTGTTCGACGAAGAGAAGCTGCTGGAGCGTTCGCAAGCCGTTGGCGAGAGCCTGAAGGCCGGTCTGCGCGACATCCAGGCCAAGCACAAGGTAATCGGCGACGTTCGTGGCCTGGGTTCGATGATCGCCATCGAGCTGTTCGAAGGCGGCGATCACAACAAGCCGGCCGCTGAACTGGTCAGCAAGATCGTGGTTCGTGCCCGTGAGAAAGGTCTGATCCTGCTCTCCTGCGGTACCTACTACAACGTGATCCGCTTCCTGATGCCCGTCACCATCCCTGACGCGCAGCTGGAAAAAGGCCTGGCCATCCTCGCCGAGTGCTTCGACGAACTGGCCTGAGCCTTACCGCTCTAACGGTTCAGAAGAAGGCCCGCGCAAGCGGGCCTTTTTTATGGGCGCGCTTTCTGTGTTTGTTTGTGTGAATTGTGCGCCGAAGTTGATGGCGCGCATGGGAAAGCTCGTGGGCTTTGGACTACGCTGCGCAGTATCCGAAGGCCGTTGGCCGGCGGCATCCGAAGGACCGGGCACGCGGCAGGGAAGGCTCAGGATCGGTTGTTTCCGCCCGCGACGGCATCTGTCCCGAACGAGGTGCGATCCATGAGCGTTTCGCCCGGCGTGCTGGTCGCTGCCAGCGACCCCTGGAGCCGCGAGCTGCTCGGCCAGCTGGTGCTGAGCGTGCGCTGCGACGCCACCGTCGAGTTCTGCGAGGACGGTGATACGGCCATCGAGGCCTGTCGCCGGCATCCCTTCGCCCTGATCCTGGCCGAGCGCGAGCTGCCCGGCAGTGACGGCCTGGAACTGCTGCGCCACGTGCGCATGCGCCGTCGCGGGCCGGTCGCCCAGCCCTTCATCCTGATCAGCTGCAAGGCCGATGCCGCCAGCGTGCGCGCCGCCTTGCCGCTGGCGCCCACAGCCTACCTGGTCAAACCGTTCAACGCCGAGAATCTGCGCGAACGCCTGCGCTCGCTGTTGCTGGCGCCGGGGGAAAACGTCGTCTGCGAGCTGCCGACCCTGGAGCAGAGCCTGTCGCTGGAGCGCTTCCTGCAGACCGAGCGCGACGCCACTGAAGGTGCGCCGCTGATGGGCGAGGTCGGTGCAGCGGTGAATCGCTGCATGGAGGCCAGTGACATCAACCTGGAGATGCTCGAACAGGAGTTCGGCCACGATCCACAGATCACCGCCTGCCTGATCTCCGCCGCCAACAGTGCCGCGCGGCACGTCGGCATGCCCTGCCAGACGCTGATGCAGGCGCTGTCGCGCCTGGGCGTGGCGCAGGCGCTGAACCTGATGCTGGCCGTGGCGCTGCAGCGCGCCGCGACGCTCGATGACCCGCTGCTCAAGGAGCGTGCCGAGCGCTTCTGGGAGCTTTCCCGGCATACCGCCGACGCTGCTTTCGCGCTGGCTGAGTCCCTCGGCGCCTATGCCGATCGCTGCTTTACCGCCGGGTTACTGCACTGCCTGGGCGATCTGGCACTGCTGCGCAGTCTGCAGGACTGGCACAGCGCGGGTGGTGAGCTGGGCGAGGCGGACGTTGACAAGGCCCTGAAGGAGCACGGCGCGAGCTTCGGCTCTGCCTTGCGCACCCGCTGGCGCCTGCCGCTGGAGCTGCGCAACCTGATCGCCGCCGCCTACGCCATCGACAATGGCGTGTTCAGTCGTGAGGCTTTGATCGTCAATCTTGCCGCCAGTGCCGCGCGTCTGCCGGAAGAGGAGCTGCCCAGGCTCAAGGACCACAAGGCCGCGCGCATGCTGCAACTGACGCCTGCGCAGTTGGGCTATCTGGGGCGGACCTGAGCGCTCAGGACTGCGTGTAGTAGTACTTCTTCGCCCAGGCGTAGGGGCGCTGCCGCTCGGCGCACCAGGTGGCGAAGTCGCCTTCGGGCTGTGCCGAATAGGCCTGCCAGTCATCCAGCATCGCCGACAGTTGCACGGCTTCCTTGGCGGGGCGGGAGAACGGACTGGCGTCCGGTGCCTCGGCGATGAGCTGAGTCGCCCGCTCCAGCGCCTGGCGCGCGTCGGCCGGCTCACCGATGAAGAAGCCCTCGTCCAGATGGTGCATCGCGTAGTCCGCGGCGCCCAGGGCGAAATCGATCAATCGGTAGCGAACGGTGACATCGTCCGGGCCGACCGCCAGCGCGCGGCGCAGGAGATCGCCATCATTCTGCAGCAGCCCCAGCCAGCGCAGCGGTGCGTGCGCCGTCGGTGCGCTGTCAATCCAGGCTTGCAGTGTCGGGACCAGGAAGCGCGCGAGCAGAGGCTGGGCGAGGAACTGGTGGGCTTCGCGCGTCTGGCTGTGCAGCGTGAGTATCTGCAGGCTCAGCTCGCGGGCTGGCAGGGTGTCGGGGGCAGGGGCATTGCGCAGGAACCCTTCGAGGGCGGCAAACGCCTCGCGGCGCACGCCTCGACTGCGGGCGCGGGCGTAATCCGCCAGCGCCTGCAGGCCGGGCCGGCTCGCCAGTTCATCGGCGAGCCGCTCCAGTCCTTCGAAGTTTTCCTGATTCCAGTAGTGCATGAACCGCTGTGCTCAGCGCGTGGCCAGCAGTTCCTTGCCGCGAGCGACGGCGGCGCGGACCTGGTTCGGCGCGGTACCGCCGATGTGGTCGCGGGCGTTCACCGAGCCCTCCAGGGTCAGCACGGCGAACACGTCGTCGTCGATCTGGTCGCTGAACTGGCGCAGTTCGTCCAGGCTCATCTCGGCCAGGTCCTTGCCGCTGTCTACGCCGTACTTCACGGCGTGGCCGACGATCTCGTGGCAATCACGGAACGGCAGGCCACGGCGCACCAGGTAGTCGGCGAGGTCAGTGGCGGTGGAGAAGCCGCGGCGGGCCGCTTCGCGCATGATCTCGCGCTTGGGCTTGATCGCCGGAACCATGTCGGCGAAGGCGCGCAGGCTGTCGCGCAGGGTGTCGGCGGCGTCGAACAGCGGTTCCTTGTCTTCCTGGTTGTCCTTGTTGTACGCCAGCGGCTGGCCCTTCATCAGGGTCAGCAGGCCGGCGAGGTGGCCGAATACGCGGCCGGACTTGCCACGCACCAGCTCCGGGACGTCCGGGTTCTTCTTCTGCGGCATGATCGAGGAGCCGGTGCAGAAGCGATCGGGCAGGTCGATGAACTGGAACTGGGCGCTGGTCCAGAGCACCAGCTCTTCGGAGTAGCGCGACAGGTGCATCATCGCGATCGAGGCGGCGGCGCAGAATTCGATGGCGAAGTCGCGGTCGGACACGCCGTCCAACGAATTACCGGAGATCGCTTCGAATCCCAGCAGTTCGCAGGTGATGGTCCGGTCGATCGGGTAAGTGGTGCCCGCCAGCGCGGCGCTGCCCAGGGGCATGCGGTTGGCGCGCTTGCGGCAGTCAACCAGGCGCTCGTAGTCGCGGCTGAGCATTTCGAACCAGGCCAGCAGGTGGTGGCCGAAGGTCACCGGCTGCGCGGTCTGCAGGTGGGTGAAGCCGGGCATGATGGTGTCGGCTTCGGCTTCCGCCAGGCCCAGCAGGCCCTGCTGCAGGCGGGTGATCTCGGCGAGGATCAGGTCGATCTCGTCACGCAGCCACAGGCGGATGTCGGTGGCGACCTGGTCGTTGCGCGAACGGCCGGTGTGCAGTTTCTTGCCAGTGACGCCGATGCGGTCGGTCAGGCGCGCCTCGATGTTCATGTGGACATCTTCCAGGTCGACGCGCCAGTCGAAGGTGCCGGCCTCGATCTCGCTCTGGATCTGCTTGAGGCCGTCGATGATGGTGTCGCGCTCGGCGTCGCTCAGCACGCCGACCTTGGCCAGCATGGTGGCGTGGGCCATGGAACCCATGATGTCGTGGCGATAGAGGCGCTTGTCGAAGTCGACGGAAGCGGTGAAGCGGGCGACAAAGGCATCGACGGGCTCGCTGAAACGGCCGCCCCAGGACTGGTTGGTCTTCTCTACGCTCATGGATCTCTCTCGCTGAAACGGGCAGGCGCGGCGCGCAGCCTGCATGAAGGGCAAAGTGCGACGATAATAGCAGGCTGAAGGACAAAACCGGCGGCGCTTTGGCGGGTTGCGGCGGGGGAGTGGCGGTGAATCGTCGCAGGTCCCGTGCCGATCTTTGCGCTGCCCGACAATTCCTGGCTTTTGGTCGCACGCGGCGCTTGCCGCCGTGCAGGCGCTTACGGAAACTGCGTCGATGCCCAGACTGACGAAGACCGGCGACAAGCCGGCGCCCAACGAAGACTACTTCATCCCCGAACTCTGCCAGCCCGAAGCGCTGTTCAGCCTGGTGCTGCTCGCCGAGCTGCTGGTGCTCGTGCTGGTGCTCGCCGAGCCGATGACCCCCAGCTTCAACTGGGTGCGCCTGGCCCTGTCCTCGCTGTTCGTGCAGTGGATCGTGCTGCTCTCGGCCGGCCTGCTGTGCCAGTTGCGACCGTTCATGGCGCGCTGGCCGGCCTGGTTCTCCGGCCTGCTCAGCTGTGTGCTGGTGGTCCTGCTGACACTGGCCTGCACCTGGGTGGCGGATTATTTCTCCCTTGGCGGGCCCATGAGCCGCACCGGTGAGGTCAACCTCTACCTGCGGCATGCGTTGATTGCGCTCATCATGTCCACGCTGTTGCTACGCTATTTTTATCTGGTGAGCCAATGGCGACGGCAGGAGCAGGCTGAACTGCGGGCGCGGATCGAATCGCTGCAGGCGAGAATCCGTCCGCACTTCCTGTTCAACAGCCTCAATAGCATCGCCAGCCTGATCGAGATCGATCCGGGCAAGGCCGAGCTGGCGGTGCTGAATCTTTCGGATCTTTTTCGCGCCAGCCTGGCCAAACCTGGAACATTAATTTCCTGGGGAGAGGAACTTGAGCTGGCCAGACGCTATCTTTCCATTGAGCAGTTCCGTCTTGGCGACCGGTTGCAGATGGACTGGCAGGTGAGCGGCGTGCCCGATGGCGTGCCGATTCCCCAGCTGACACTGCAGCCGTTGCTCGAGAACTCATTGATTTATGGCATCCAGCCGCGCATCGAAGGCGGTCTGGTGAAAGTTGAGGCGGACTACCGTGACGGTGTGTTCCAGCTCTGCGTGAGCAACCCGTACGACGAATCGACCGAGACGCTGCCCACGAAGGGGACCAAGCAGGCCCTGCAGAATATTGCAGCGCGACTTGCGGCACTTTTCGGGCCAAAAGCTAGTCTCACCGTCGAGCGCCGTGACGGACGGCACTTCACCTGTCTACGCTATCCATGTGCGCGTCTCATGCAGGAAGCCTGAGCTTATGAATGTCCTGATCGTCGATGACGAACCCCTGGCGCGAGAGCGCCTGGCCCGGCTGGTGGGGCAACTGGACGGCTATCGCGTCCTCGAGCCATCCGCCAGCAACGGCGAAGAAGCGCTGACGCTGATCGACAGCCTGAAGCCGGATATCGTCCTGCTGGATATCCGCATGCCCGGCCTGGACGGGCTTCAGGTGGCCGCCAAGCTGTGCGAGCGCGAAGCCCCGCCGGCGGTGATCTTCTGCACTGCCCATGATGAATTCGCCCTGGAGGCGTTCCAGGTCAGTGCGGTCGGCTACCTGGTCAAGCCGGTCCGCAGCGAGGACCTGGCCGACGCCCTGAAGAAAGCCTCGCGGCCCAACCGCGTGCAACTGGCGGCGCTGACCAAACCCCCGGCCGCCGGCGGTCCCGGCCCGCGCAGCCACATCAGCGCGCGGACCCGCAAGGGGATCGAGCTGATTCCGCTGGAAGACGTGATCTTCTTCATCGCCGACCACAAATACGTGACCCTGCGCCACGCGGGCGGTGAAGTGTTGCTGGACGAACCGCTGAAGGCGCTGGAGGACGAGTTCGGTGACCGCTTCGTGCGCATCCACCGCAACGCGCTGGTCTCCCGCGAGCGTATCGAGCGCCTGCAGCGCACCCCGCTGGGGCACTTCCAGCTGTACCTGAAAGGACTCAACGGCGACGCGCTGACCGTCAGCCGCCGCCATGTCGCTGGCGTCCGCCGACTCATGCATAACCTGTAGCGACACAGTGCCGCAGCGCCTGAAGCCCGGGGGGCGGCCCCCGGGCTTTTCGTTTGCGTGAGCTGTTATCATGCGGGCACTTTCTTGCACGCTTCCTTTGCCTGGAAATGCCCATGTCTCGCGAAATCCGTATCGCCACGCGCCAGAGCGCCCTGGCACTCTGGCAGGCCGAATACGTCAAGGCCCGCCTGGAACAGGCCCACCCCGGCCTGACCGTGACCCTCCTGCCGATGACCAGCCGCGGCGACAAGCTGCTGGACGCGCCGCTGGCGAAAATCGGCGGCAAGGGCCTGTTCGTCAAGGAACTGGAAACCGCCCTGCTGGAGAACGAAGCGGACATCGCCGTGCACTCCATGAAGGACGTGCCGATGGACTTCCCCGAAGGCCTGGGCCTGTACTGCATCTGCGAACGTGAAGACCCGCGCGATGCCTTCGTCTCCAATACCTACGCAAGCCTCGATGACCTGCCCGCCGGTAGCGTGGTCGGCACCTCCAGCCTGCGCCGTCAGGCCCAACTGCTGGCCAGCCGCCCGGACCTGCAGATCCGCTTCCTGCGCGGCAACGTCAACACTCGCCTGGCCAAGCTCGATGCCGGCGAATACGACGCGATCATCCTCGCCGCCGCTGGCCTGATCCGCCTCGGCTTCGAAGACCGCATCCGCTCCTCCATCAGCGTTGAAGCCAGCCTGCCGGCCGGCGGCCAGGGTGCGGTGGGCATCGAGTGCCGTACCGCCGACGCGGAAATCCACGCCCTGCTGCAGCCGCTGCATCACCGTGAGACCGCCCTGCGTGTCACCGCCGAGCGTGCGCTGAACAAGCGCCTCAATGGCGGTTGCCAGGTGCCCATCGCCTGCTACGCCATCCTCGAAGGTGACCAGCTGTGGTTGCGCGGCCTGGTCGGTCAGCCCGACGGTACCGAACTGTTGCGTGCCGAAGCCCGCGCGCCCTCCGCCGAAGCCGAAACCCTCGGCGTGAAGGTCGCGGAAGACCTGCTGGGCCAGGGCGCCCAGGAAATCCTCGACGCGGTCTACGGCGAGGCTGGTCACCCGTGAGCCGCTGGCGGCTGCTGCTGACCCGTCCCGAAGAGGATTGCGCGGCGCTCGCCGCCACCCTCGCCGAACACGGCATCCACGGCGACTGCCTGCCCTTGCTGGCGATCACGCCACGCGAAGAGACACCCATCGAGCGCAGCCTGATCCTTGACCTGGACCGCTACTGCGCGATTATCGTGGTCAGCAAGCCCGCGGCGCGCCTGGGCCTCGAGCGGCTCGACCGCTACTGGCCGCAGCCGCCGCTGACCCAGCGCTGGTTCACCGTCGGCGCCGCCACGGCGGCTATCCTCGAAGACTACGGTCTGGATGTGGTCTGCCCGCAAGATGGCGACGACAGCGAAGCCCTGCTTGCCTTGCCCGAGTTCGAGCAGGCCCTGCAGGTGCACGACCCGAAGGTGCTGATCATGCGCGGCGAGAGTGGCCGAGAATTCCTCGCCGAGCGCCTGCGCGGCCAAGGCGTGGTGGTCGACTATCTGGAACTCTACCGGCGCGAAATGCCGGCTTACCCTCCGGGCGAACTGCTGCGGCGAATCCAGGGGGAGCGTTTGAACGCCATCGCGGTCAGTAGTGGGCAGGGTCTCGAGCACCTGCGCCAGCTGGCGGCGGCGGATTGGCCGCAAGTCAGTGCCATGCCGTTGTTCGTGCCCAGCCCGCGGGTGGCTGAGCAGGCGCGGGAGATGGGGGCGCTGCAAGTAATCGATTGCCGGGGCGCAAGCCCGGCGGCATTAATGGAAGCGTTGAGAAGCGCCGACTAGAACAATTTCCGAGCGAAGGATGGATCTGTGAGCGAAGCCGTCACTCCCCAAGAGACTTCACCAACATCGTCCAGTCCGGCCGCCGCGCCGGCCCCGCGCAAGGGTGGCACGGGCATCGCCCTGCTGGCCCTGCTGGTCGGCGCCGCCGGCCTCGCCGCAGGTGGCTGGGGCGTCTGGCAGGTCCAGCAGCTCAAGGGCGCCGAGCAGCAACGCGCCGCGCAACTGGAAGATGCCCGCGCCCAGGCGCAGGGCGTGCAGAACGCCAACGCCGAGCTGAACAAGCGCCTGGATACCCTGCCCAACGCCGACGAGCTAGAAGCCCGCCGCCGCCTCGTGGTGGAGCTGCAGGGCGACCAGCAGCAGCTGGCCAAGCAGGTCAAGCAGGTACTGGGGCAGAGTCGCCAGCAGTGGCGCCTGGCCGAGTCCGAGCATCTGTTGCGTCTGGCAGCACTGCGTCTCTCTGCGCTGCAGGACATCGACAGCGCCACCGAGCTGGTGCAGGGCGCCGACGACATCCTTCGTGTAAACAACGACCCGGGCGCCTTCGCCGCCCGTGCGCAACTGGCCAAGAGCCTCGAAGCGCTGCGCGCGCTGCCGCGTCCGGACCGTACCGGGCTGTTCCTGCAACTGGGCGCGCTGCGCGACCAGGCTGCGCAACTGCAGCCGTTGAACCCGGCGTTCAAGCCTTCGGAGGGTGGTACCGGCCCGAGCACCGCCTGGGGCGACGGCAGCAGCACCTGGGACCAGTGGTGGGAGCGCATCTCACGCTACGTGCGCATTGATTTCAACGCCGGGCAGGACATCCGTCCGCTCCTATCCGGACAGCAACTGGACCGTGTACGCCTCGCCCTGAGCCTTGCCCTGGAGCAGGCGCAGTGGGCCGCGCTGAACGGCAAGCAGGACGTCTACGAGCAGGCGCTGAAGCAGGCCAAACAGATAGTCGGCGACTTCTTCAACGCCGACCTCGCCGACAGCCGCGCGCTGGTTGCGCGACTGGATGAGCTCAGCGGTCAGGCCGTCACCGTGCAGACGCCGGACCTCGGCCCGGCCCTGAGTTCGCTGCAGGCCTACCTGTCGCGCCGCGAGAATGCGGTGCAGCAGCAGGAGGCGGTGGCGCCGGACGCGGGGACCCAGCCATGAGCCGCGTCTATGTCCTGATCCTCGCCGTGGTCCTGGCGGCCACCCTGGTCGGGCTGGCCATCGCCGAGCAGTCCGGCTACGTGCTGATCGCCTACAAGAGCTTCCGTTACGAATCCAGCCTGTGGACCTTCCTCGCGCTGCTGGTGGTGCTTTGGGTGATCTACCTCGTCGTGCGCCTGGTATTGCGCCTGCTGGGCGTGTCCGGGCGCGTGGTGAATCCCTGGTCGCGCTTCAACCGGCGCCGTCGCTCGCAACTGGCCGAGGAACACGGCCAGCGTGATCTCGCCGAAGGCCACTGGGCGCAGGCGCTGCGTCACCTGCGTCGCGCCGCCGAGCTGAGCGATCGCCCGCTGCCGCATTACCTGGGCGCCGCCCGCGCGGCCAATGAGCTGGGCAAGACCGAAGAGTGCGACGAACTGCTGGACCGCGCCCAGGAGCGCGAGCCCGGCACCGAGCTGGCGGTGGGGCTGACCCGTGCCCAACTGCTGATCAACCGCGGCGACTTCACCCGCGCTCGCGTGGTGCTGGACAAGCTGCATCAGGATCACCCGCGTCATCCGACCGTGCTGCGCCTGCTCCAGCAGCTCTACGTCAGCCTCCACGACTGGCAGGCGCTGTGCGTGCTGCTGCCCGAACTGCGCAAGGAGCGTGTGCTGCAGAACGCCGAGCTGGCGGACCTGGAGCGCCGCACCTGGATGGCTGCGCTGGGCGAGGCGGGCGAGCAGGGCCTCGGCCAGGGTGAAAGCAGCCTGCAGCCGCTGACCCAGCGCTGGCAGACCGTGCCCTCCAACCTTCGCGCGCAGCCGCCGCTGGTGGCCGCCTACGCCGAACAGCTGCTGCGCCTGGGCGCGCCGGAAGAGGCCGAGGACGTGCTGCGCAAGGCGCTCAAGGAAGGCTACGACAGTCGCCTGGTACACCTCTATGGCCGCGCCCGTGGCCGCGATGGTGCGCACCAGTTGAAGACTGCCGAAGGCTGGCTGAAGCAGCATGGCGACGACCCGGAGCTGCTGCTGACCCTCGGCCGCCTGAGCCTGCAGAACAAGCTGTGGGGCAAGGCGCGCGAGTACCTGGAAGCCAGCCTGACTCGCCAGCGCAGCGCAGAAACCTGCGCCGAACTGGCGCGGCTGCTGGCGCAACTGGGTGAGGTGGAACGCAGCAACCAGCTGTTCCAGGAAGGTCTCGGCCTGCTGGCTCCGCCGGTTTCACTGCCGGTGGCCGTGCGCGCCTGAGCCTGGCGATGCCAATGAAAACGGCGCCCCGGGGCGCCGTTTTCAATTTCAGGGCTTGCCGTAGCGGATGCGGTAGATCGCCCCATTCTGGTCATCGCTGACCAGCAGCGAGCCGTCCGGCGACACCAGCACGTCCGCCGGCCTTCCACTAACCCCGCCATCCTTGTCGAGCCAGCCATCGGCGAACACGCTCTGGCGCTTCAGCGTGCCATCGTCATTGAACTCGATCCGTGCCACGCGGTAGCCGATCTTCTGCGTGCGGTTCCACGAGCCGTGCTCGGCGATGAACAGGTTGTTGCGGTACTCGGCGGGGAACTGCTCGCCGGTGTAGAAACGCAGCCCCAGTGCGGCGACGTGCGGGCCGAGCTTGGCCACGGGAGGCGTGAACGCGGAGCAGGGTTTCCTGCTCTCCTCGGGATCGGCGATGTCGCCCTGGTGGCAGTCGGGATAGCCGAAGTCCTCGCCCACCTTGCTGACCTTGTTCAGCTCGTCATCGGGCTTGTCGTCGCCGAGCAGGTCGCGTCCATTGTCGGTGAACCACAGCTGCCTGGTCTGTGGGTGCCAGGTGAAGCCGACGGTGTTGCGGATGCCGTAAGCGACCACTTCCCGCGCGCTGCCATCGGCGTTCATGCGCTGCAGGTTGGCGTATTGCTCGCGGTCCGGGCGGCAGATATTGCACGGAGCGCCGACTGGTACGTAGAGCTTGTCGTCCGGGCCGAAAGCGATGAATTTCCAGCCGTGCGCGGTCTCCTTCGGAAACTGTACCGGTAGTTCTTCGGCCTTGGGAGGTGCGTCGAGGTGCGCTTCGATGTCGCGCAGCACGACGACGCGGTTGATCGACGACACATACAGGTCGCCCTTGTGGAAGGTCACGCCCACAGGCATCTGCAGGCCATCGGCGAGCGCTTTCACCTGGCCGTCGGGCTTCACCGCGTAGACCTTGTCGGCAGAGCGACTGCCCACGAACAGCGTGCCTTTTTCGCCCCAGGCCATGGCGCGGGCGCCGGGCACCTGGTCGGTGAGCAGGCTGATGTGGAAGCCTTCAGGGAGTCGGATCTGGCTGAGGTCGGTGGCAGCTATGGCCGGCGCTGCTGTCAGGGAAAGCAGCGAGCAAAGTAGGAAATGACGACGCATGGCAGGAATTCCCGGATGAGTGCCACGGCCAGTCTAGACACTCGCCTTGAACTGATCGGCGTGTTTCCACTACCGTAGCGGCCTTTCGTGCAACAGCGCTTTTCAGCGGAGCCGCCATGAACCTGGCCAGCCCTCGTTCCCTGTTCTTCCTTGCTTTCCTCGCCTGCGTCGCCTTGCTCGGTACAGGCTTCTACCTGCAGTACGTGGTCGGGCTGGAGCCCTGCCCGCTGTGCATCCTGCAGCGCATCTTCTTCGCCGGTTGCGGGCTGTTCTCGCTGATCGCCGCGCTGCACGGCCGTGCGCCGCGTGTGTACTCGGTGCTGATCCTGCTCAGCGCCCTGGGCGGTGCCGGCACCGCGGGCCGTCAACTCTGGCTGCAGACCCTGCCGCCGGACCAGCTGCCGTCCTGCCTGCCGCCGCTGGATTTCATGCTCGAGAGCATGCCCTACACGCAGATCCTCTACACCATGTTCCACGGTTCGGCCGACTGCGCCGAGGTCACCTGGACGCTGCTCGGCATGAGCATTGCGGAGTGGAGTCTGCTGGCCTTCATCGGCTTCGCCCTGTTCGCCATCGTGCAGTTCTTCCGCCGCCGCGGCTGAGCGTCGCATCTCAATTCGCCATGGTCTGCGCCTCTTCGGCGCAGGCCAGAGGCGTCGCGGTCTGTCGATTAAACGCTCGTATGAATTTTCCCGTTGCCGGTGTCTTGAAGGCGATAACGGGCGGGCATACTCTGGTTTTCCACTCCGTCGGAAAGCCGCCGCCGAACAAGCTTCATACATCGCGGACGTCGAGAATCGACAGAATATTGTCCCGGGGCGGACCTAGCCGGGACGGCGAAAGGGAAGTGAGGACAACATGCTCGAGAGCTGCCGTAATGCCCAGGAACGTTGGGGAGGCGTACACCAGCTGATCGACCGCTGGTTGCGGGATCGACATGAGTTGGTCCGGGCATTCGATTCCCTGGACGGTGTCCAGGCGCCGAAGACCAACGCCGAAAACCTCCAGAGCTTCTGCCAGCTCCTGCTCGACTACGTGTCGGCGGGACACTTCGAAGTGTACGAACAGCTGATGAACGAGGCGCAGGCCTTCGGTGATACGCGCGGCCTTGAACTGGCCAAGCAGATCTACCCACGCCTGGAGACCATCACCGCCAACGCGCTGAACTTCAACGACCGCTGCGACAACGGCGATTGCCGCGAAGGCACCTGCCTGACCAGCGAACTGAAAAGCTTGCGCCAGCAACTGCACGAACGCTTCGAACTGGAAGACTGCCTGATCGAAGTGCTGCACAACTCCCACGAGCAGAAAGCCGTTACGGCCTGAACGAAGGGACTTCCGACAACGGCGCGAGCGCTCGAAGCACTCGCGCCGTTTTCGTTTGTGTCGGGGTGGTGGCGCTCATGCCAATCGTGGGCGGGGCTTCAAGTCACGTAGGAGTGGACTTTGTCCGCGCTGTTCCGAGCCTCGCACTCTGAGCCCGCAGCGCTGAAAAACTCGCGCCGTTCGGCAGCTTGCAGCGGTACTCTCAGCGTCTTTTTCGCGCGATGAATCGCCGCTGAAAATGGGCTGCAACGGTGACTGCGAGCGGGGGCTCGCAAGAGCATTTCCACAGTGCCGCGAGCGTGATTCTCGCGTCGTGCTGACGCGTCTCGAACGACTGGCAGTCTGCTTTCGTCGATACTGCTGCGTGTTGTGCAAAAGGCTCTGCGACGGGCTTTTCCGGCCTGCTTCGAAAATTTATTTTTCATCGTCAAACGCACGCGCCACGGGCGTTTGCGCTGCCTGGCCGATTGCGCCAATGGAACCAAGTGCGCGGGGTAGCGTCATTGAGTGAGTGAAAAAACGCGCCTTCGCGCACTGCTGAAAACCTCTGAAGCCAATGCCTGCTGCGGCCTGCAGCACAATAGGGACATTGGCGAGAGGCCATCAGCGGGGCTAGTATGGGCGCAACCACGTCCGCCAGGAGGCACGTCATGTCGGCCAACAAGAAACCCGTCACTACCCCTCTGCACCTGCTGCACCAGTTGTCCAACAGTCTGATCGAACACCTCGAAGGTGCCTGCAAGCAGGCGCTCGTCGATTCCGAAAAGCTGCTCGCCAAGCTCGAGAAACAACGCGGCAAGGCTCAGGAGAAGCTGCACAACGCACGCACCAAGCTGCAGGACGCGACCAAGGCCGGCAAGGCGAAGGCGCAGGCCAAGGCCAAGTCGAGCATCGCTGAGCTCGATGGCGTGCTGGATGTTCTGAAGACCCGCCAGACTGAAACCCGTGCCTACATCGCCAACCTCAAGCGCGATGTGCAGGAGAGCCTCAAGCTCGCCCAGGGCGTGACCAAGGTGAAGGAAGCCGCTGGCAAATCCCTCGCTACCCGCAAGCCGGCTGCCGCCGCTGCCAAACCGGTTGCCAAGGCTGCCGCCAAACCGGCCGCTAAACCCGCTGCCAAGCCCGCCGTGAAAGCTGCCGTCAAGCCCGCTGCGAAGCCGGCCGCCAAGGTTGCCGCTGCCAAGCCTGCTGCTGCCAAACCGGCTGCCAAGCCCGCCGCCAAACCGGCTGCCAAGGCTGCCGCTAAACCGGCTGCGAAGCCCGCTGCGAAAGCCGCCGCCAAGCCGGCAGCCAAACCCGCTGCCAAGTCTGCTGCCGCTGCTGCCAAACCGGCCGCCAAGGCTGCCGCTAAACCGGCTGCGAAGCCTGCTGCGAAAGCCGCCACCAAGCCGGCAGCCAAACCCGCTGCCAAGCCTGCTGCCGCTGCCGCCAAACCGGCCGCTAAACCGGCTGCGAAGCCTGCTGCGAAAGCCGCTGCCAAACCCGCCGCCAAGCCTGCTGCCGCCAAGCCCGCCGCTGCCGCAAAACCGGCTGCCAAGCCTGCCGCGAAGCCTGCTGCCGCTGCCAAACCGGCTGCCAAACCCGCCGCTAAACCGGCTGCCAAACCGGCCGTGAAAGCCGCTGCCAAGCCTGCCGCCAAGCCTGCTGTCAAGCCTGCTGCCAAACCGGCTGCGGCCAAGCCCGCCGTGGCTGCCAAACCGGCCGCTCCGGCTGCCCCGAGCGCACCGGCTGCCCAGCCGAGCACTCCGGCCGCTACCCCGGTTGCCAGCGCCACTCCGGCATCGGCTGCTCCGGCCAGCAGCAACTCCTCCAGCGCTTCCTAAGGCTCAGGAGAGGCTCGCCGCGGTGCGCAGGGTTTCCCGCGCATCGCGGCGCAAGCCGCCCGTTCCGCCTGCCGCGGCTTCCAGCCAGCGCGCCAGGTCCTCCGCTTCATCCCGTGGCCAATCCTGCGCCACCGTCCCCAGTCTCCCCAGCAGCACCTTTTCCGCTTCCAGTTCGAGCTGTTTGACCCGCTCGCGCAATGGCGCCAGCTGCGCATCCTGCTCCGCGGATTCCCGCCAGCGCTGACGCAGCGAACGCAAAGGCACAACCACCTCTTCGCGCCATCCCTGCGCCGTGCTTTCCAGCTCGCTCATTCGCGCCGCCGCGAAGGCCACGCCAGTGCCGCCCAGCCACGCTGCAGCGAGCACCAGGCAGACATCCGCGCCGCCTTCCTGCAGGGCCAGGCAAGCCGCCTCAACCCCAGGGCGGGCGTAGAGTTTCAGTGCATACGACCAGACATCATCAGACATAGAGCACCCACAGCGATTGCCAGGCGAAGCTGATAAACTCCGCCGCCATGATTCGACTACAAAATCTTACGCTACAGCGTGGCCCCCAGCGCTTGCTGGAAGGTGCCGAACTCACCCTGCACGCCGGACAGAAAGTCGGCCTGATCGGCGCCAACGGCGCCGGCAAGTCGAGCCTGTTCGCCCTGCTGCGCGGCCAGCTCGGCCAGGACGCCGGCGACTGCTACCTGCCCGCTGACTGGCGTATCGCGCACATGCGCCAGGAGGTCGATACCCTCGACCGCCTCGCCGTCGACTACGTGCTCGACGGCGACGTGCACCTGCGCAAGATCCAGGCGGACCTCGCCGCGGCGGAAGACGCCCACGACGGCACCGCCCTGGCGCGCCTGCACAGCGAGCTGGACAGCGCCGACGGATACACCGCTGATGCCCGCGCGCGCAAGCTGCTGGCCGGCCTGGGCTTCACCTCCGAGCAGATGGACCGCCGCGTCGGCGACTTCTCCGGTGGCTGGCGGATGCGCCTGAACCTGGCTCAGGCGCTGATGTGCCCGTCCGAACTGCTGTTGCTCGACGAGCCCACCAACCACCTCGACCTCGACGCCATCCTCTGGCTGGAAGAGTGGCTCAAGGGTTACCCGGGCACGCTGCTGCTGATCTCCCACGACCGCGACTTCCTCGACGCCGTGGTGGATAACATCGCCCACCTCGAACAGCGCAGGCTGACCCTGTACCGTGGCGGCTACTCGGCCTTCGAGCGTACCCGTGCCGAACGCCTCGCCCAGCAGCAACAGGCGTACGAGAAGCAGCAGGCGCAACGCGCCCACATGGAAAAGTACATCGCCCGCTTCCGCGCCCAGGCCACCAAGGCCCGCCAGGCACAGAGCCGGATCAAGGCGCTGGAACGCCTGGAAGAGCTGGCGCCGGCCCACGTCGATTCGCCGTTCGACTTTGCCTTCCGCGAGTCCGACAAGATTTCCAGCCCGCTGTTGAATCTCTCCGAAGCCCGCCTGGGCTACGGCGACAAGACCGTGCTGGAAAAGGTCAAGCTGCAGCTGGTACCGGGCGCGCGCATCGGCCTGCTCGGCCCCAACGGAGCGGGCAAGTCGACGCTGATCAAGACCCTCTCCGGCGACCTGTCGCTGCTGTCCGGTGAGCTTGCCCGTGGCGAAAACCTCGCCATCGGCTACTTCGCCCAGCACCAGCTCGATTCGCTCGACCCCAAGGCCAGCCCGCTGCTGCACCTGGCGCGCATCGCGCCGGCCGAGCGCGAGCAGACCCTGCGTGACTTCCTTGGCGGCTTCGACTTCCGTGGTGAGCGCTGCGACGAGCCGGTGCTGAACTTCTCCGGTGGCGAGAAGGCGCGCCTGGCCCTGGCACTGATCGCCTGGCAGAAGCCCAACCTGCTGCTGCTCGACGAACCGACCAACCACCTCGACCTGGAAATGCGCCTCGCGCTGACCCTCGCGCTGCAGGAGTTCTCCGGCGCCGTGGTGGTGGTGTCGCACGATCGTCACCTGCTCAAGAGCACCACCGACGAGTTCCTGCTGGTGGCCGACGGGCGCATCCAGGAGTTCGACGGCGATCTCGAAGACTACGCCCGCTGGCTGGTGGATTTCCGCGCGCGGCAGGCGCCGTCGTCGCCCGCCGCTCCCGCTGGCGACAAGACTGACAAGCGCGCCCAGCGCCAGGCCGCCGCGGCCCTGCGCCAGCAGCTCGCCCCGCACAAGCGCGAGGCGGACAAGCTGGAGAAGGAGCTGGGCAAGGTCCACGAGCAGTTGGCCGAGTTGGAACAGCGCCTCGGCGACAGCGCGCTCTACGAGTCCTCGCGTAAGGATGAACTGCGTGATCTGCTGGCCCGCCAGGCGACCCTCAAGGGCCGCGAAAGCGAGCTGGAAGAGTCCTGGCTGATGGCGCTGGAAACCCTCGAAGAGTTGCAGCGCCAGCTCGAGGCCAGCGAGTGATGGACGACGTGAACCTGCTGGTGGCGTGGAGCGAACCGCTGCTGCGCGGCGGGCAGATCATCCTCGTCCTGCTGCTGGCGTGGCTGGTGCAGCGCGTGGTGACGCGCGCCGTCAGTCGCCTGGGCGAACGCTATCCGATGCCGCCGGAGCTGCTGCTGCCGCTGCGCGGCGGCCTGCGCTGGCTGATCATGGGCTCGGCGGTAATGCTCGTACTGGAGCGCCTGGGCGTTTCCGCCGATGTGCTCTGGGCCGCGCTGACCGGCTTCGCCGCCGTTGCGGCGGTGGCCTTCTTCGCCATCTGGAGCGTGCTCTCCAATCTGTTCTGCGCGCTGATGATCTTCACCATGGGCCCGTTCCGCCTGGGGGATCGCGTGGAAGTCATCGAGTCTGCCGACAAGCCCGGCGTGAAGGGCCGGGTGATCGCAATCAACCTGCTCTATACCACCCTGGAGGAAGTCGCCGAGGACGGCACCCCCGGCGCGCTGCTGCAGGTGCCGAACAACCTGTTCTTCCAGAAGGCCATCCGCCGCTGGCGCGGCCCGAATTTCCCCACCACCCCCTGACCCCTTGACCCCCAACGGACATCCCCACTATGGAATGGCTCACTAGCCCTGAGATCTGGGTTGCCTTTCTGACCCTGACTGCCCTGGAAATCGTACTGGGCATCGACAACATCATCTTCATCTCGATCCTGGTTGGCCGCCTGCCGCCCGCCCAGCAACCCAAGGCGCGTTTCTTCGGCCTGGCGCTGGCGATGGGCACGCGCATCCTGCTGCTGCTGTCGATCACCTGGGTGATGCGCCTGACGGCCGACCTGTTCACCGTGTTCGACCACGGCATCTCCGGGCGCGACCTGATCCTGTTCTTCGGCGGCCTGTTCCTGCTGTTCAAGAGCACCATGGAAATCTTCCACAGCCTGGAAGGTGCGGAGGAGGGCGGGCAGCAAGGCGGCAAGTCCCGCGGCTTCATGGGCATCATTATCCAGATCGCGATCATCGACATCGTCTTCTCGCTGGACTCGGTGATCACCGCCGTGGGCCTGGTGCAGCACGTACCGGTGATGGTCGCGGCGATCGTCATCTCGGTCGGCGTGATGATGCTGTCGGCCGGCACCATCAGTGCCTTCATCGAGAAGCACCCGTCGCTGAAGATGCTCGCGCTGTCGTTCCTCATCGTGGTCGGCACCGTGCTGATCGCCGAGGCTTTCGAGATCCACGTGCCCAAGGGCTACGTGTACTTCGCCATGGCCTTCTCGCTGGCGGTGGAGGCGATCAATATCCGCCTGCGCGGCGCCCTGGCGCGCAAGCGCGGCGAAGAGCCGGTGAAGCTGCGCAAGGACATCCCGAGCTGATCGGTCTGTCCTGAAGCGAAAAAAGCCCGGCCTAGCGCCGGGCTTTTTGTTGGGCACCCAAAATGTAGGAGCGGGCCATGCCCGCGATCGCGCGCGTGGCGCGCTCCTACAAGGATCATCCGACCTTCGTCGGCAACGCTGGGCGAGTCGGCGCGACTGAGGCACACTGGCTCCCCGTAACAAATTATTGCGCCTGCCTGGGCGCCGTGAGGTTCGCAATGCTCGCCAGTACCTGGTTCGCCTTCTTCATCGCCTGCTGGGTGATCAGCCTGTCGCCCGGCGCCGGGGCCATCGCCTCGATGTCCTGCGGGCTGCAATACGGTTTCTGGCGCGGCTACTGGAATGCCCTGGGCCTGCAGATCGGCCTGGCGCTGCAGATCGCGATCGTCGCTGCAGGCGTCGGTGCGCTGCTCTCGGCTTCGGCGGTGGCGTTCAGTGCGATCAAGTGGTTCGGCGTGGTGTACCTGGTCTACCTCGCGTACCGCCAGTGGACCGCTGCTCCGCAGGTGATGGCGGCGAGCGGCGAGCGCCCCATCGGCCGGCCGCTGACCCTGGTGCTGCGCGGCTTCCTGGTCAACGCCAGCAACCCCAAGGCGGTGATCTTCATGCTCGCGGTGCTGCCCCAGTTCGTCGACCCGCACCGTCCGATGGCGATCCAGTACGTGATCATGGGCGCCACCATGATCACCGTAGACCTGATCGTCATGGCCGGCTACACCGGTCTGGCCGCGCGCGTACTGCGCGCCCTGCGCTCGCAACGCCAGCAGCGGGTGATGAATCGGACTTTCGCGACCCTCTTCGTAGGCGCCGCCGCACTGCTCGCCACCGTCCGCCGTGCACCGGCCTGAGGGGGATTTCCTGGCTCCGGAGCGCCCTTGTGAGCGCTTCGGACGCAACTCTGCGGGACATTTGTCCTTGCATAGACGGAAACCTGAGGTGACAATTTAACCTCTTTCATTCTCATTTACCTTTCCGTATGCGCCCCTCCAAACTTTTCGTCTGGCTGTTGCCGCTGGTCGGTCTCTTCAGCCTTGGAGCTCACGCCGACACGGCTGTCGACCCCTCCCAAGCCCTTCACCTGCTCAGCTACCTCGCTGCCGACTACCCGGCCACCGTCACTGACGGCAAGGTCGTGGACGAGAGCGAATACAAGGAGCAGCTGGAGTTCGTCGGCAATCTGCAGGCGCTGATCGTCACCCTGCCGGCCGCCCCCGAACGCGCCGACCTGGAAAAGGATGCCGCCAGCCTCAAGCAGGCCATCGAGCAGCGCCTCCCCGGCAAGCAGGTCGCCCAGCAGGCCCGTCATCTGGAGGCGCGCGTCGCCGACATCTACCAGGTGGTGCAGACCCCTTCGATCACCCCGGACCCTACTCGCGCCGCCGAGATCTACACCCAGCAGTGCTCGATCTGCCACGGTGACGCCGGTAAGGGCGACGGACCGGCGGGCATCGGCCTGGAGCCGCCCCCGGCCAACCTGACCGACCGCGCGCGCCTCGACCAGCTGAGTCTGTATGACCTGCGCAACGTCATCGGCCTGGGTGTTTCCGGCACCGACATGCCGGCCTTCGCCGACCAGCTCGACGAGCGTCAGCGCTGGGACCTGGCGTCCTATATCGCCGGCCTCAGCGCCGGCCAGGCCAAGGCCGACCCGGCTCACGCCTACCCGCTGGCGACCCTTTCGACCCAGACCCCGGCCGATGTCGCCGAGCGCGATGGCGAGGCAGCGGCCGAGAGCTTCCGTGCTCTGCGTGCCCACCCGCCGCTGGAGCACCGTGGCCCGGCGCAGCAGATCGACTACACCTCCGCGACCCTGGACAAGAGCTTCGCCGTGTACCGCTCCGGCGACCACGATCAGGCCTACGACCTGTCCGTGGCGGCCTACCTGGAAGGCTTCGAGCTGGTGGAAAGCTCGCTGGACAACGTCGACGCCGACCTGCGCAAGGCCACCGAGAAGCAGCTGATGGCCTACCGTCAGGCGCTGCGTGACGGCCTGCCGGAAGCCGAAGTGGCTCAGCAGCTGGCACTGGCCAAGGCCAAGCTGGCGGACGCCGCCAAGGCCCTGAGCGGCGACTCGCTGAGCACCTCCATCAGCTTCGTCTCGGCCCTGCTGATCCTCCTGCGCGAAGGCGTGGAAGCGATCCTGGTGCTGGCCGCGATCCTCGCCTTCCTGCGCAACACCGGGCAGGAGAAGGCCGTGCGCGGCGTCCACATCGGCTGGGGCCTGGCCTTCGTCGCCGGCTTCGCTACCTGGGCAGTCGCCGCCTACGTCATCGACATCGGCGGTGCCCAGCGCGAGCTGATGGAAGGCTTCACCTCGCTGTTCGCCTGCGTGATGGTGCTCTGGCTCGGCGTGTGGATGCACGACCGCCGCCACGCCGCCGCCTGGCAGGACTACATCCGCAGCAGCCTGGTGGGTGGCGGTGGCCGCTTTGGCTTCGCGGTGCTGGCGTTCTTCTCGGTCTACCGCGAGCTGTTCGAAGTCATCCTGTTCTACGAGACCCTCTGGCTGCAGGCCGGCCCGGCCGGTCACAATGCGGTGATCGCTGGTGCGGGCACTGCCGTGGTGATCCTGATCGCCATCGCCTTCGTGATCCTGCGTGGCTCGGCGAAGCTGCCGCTGAAGCTGTTCTTCACCGTCAACGCCGCGCTGCTCTGCGCCCTGTCGGTGGTCTTCGCCGGTCACGGCGTGGTCGCCCTGCAGGAAGCCGGCGTGATCGGTACCCGCCCGGTGCCGTTCTTCGACTTCGACTGGCTCGGCATCAAGGCCGACGCCTACTCGCTGTCGGCCCAGGCCGTGGCGCTGGTGGCGGTGGCCGTGCTCTACGGACGCAGTTACTTCTCCGAGCGCCGCAAGGCCGCCGAGATCGCCTCGTCCTGAGGCGATAGCTGAGCGATACACGACGGCCAGTGCGATACTGGCCGTCGTGCTTTCTGGAGATTGGTTTCCGATTATGCGTATCTGGATCGATGCCGACGCCTGCCCGCGCGCGGCCAAGGAACTGGTGGCCAAGTTCGCCCTCAAGCGCAAGCTCGAGGTGGTGATGGTCGCCGGCCAGCCCGTGGCCAAGCCGCCGTTCGCCTGCGTCAGCCTGATAGTGGTGCCCAGCGGGATGGACGCCGCCGACGATTACCTGGTGGAGCAGGCCGAGCCCGGCGACCTGGTGATCTGCAGCGACGTGCCGCTGGCCGACCGGCTGGTGAAGAAGGGCGTCGATGCGCTGGACCCGCGTGGCCGCGAGTTCGACGAGAAGAACATGGGCGAGCGCCTGGCCGTGCGCAACCTGTTCACCGACCTGCGCGAACAGGGCCAGGTGGGGGGAGGGCAGGCGCCCTACGGCGACAAGGACCGCCAGGCCTTCGCCAACGGCCTGGACCGGCTGCTGACGCGCCTGCTGCGCGAGGCGGAGAGCCGCAAGGGCTGACCCGGCCTGAAACGAAAACGCCCGGCAATGCCGGGCGTTTTGCGTTCAGCGTGTTGCTCAGGCCAGTTCCAGCACCCGGTCGACCGCCTTGTTGATACCGCTGGCGGCTTCGGCGATGGACTGCGCGAGCATGTAGGCCGGCGTGGTGACCAGCTTGTGGTCCTTGTCCTCGACGATGTCTTCCACGGCGCAGTCGATGTGCTTGGCGCCCATGCTGGTCAGTGCCTGGGCGGTACCCTCGTCGGTACCGATGGTGCATTCCACGCCGGCGCCATAGATGCGCGCGGCCATGGCCGGGGCGATGCAGAGCAGGCCAACCGGCTTTTTCGCCGCAGCGAAGGCCTTCGCCAGGGCCAGTACGTCCGGCTGCACTTCGCACTGGTCACCCTTGAAGGCGAAGTCGCTGAGGTTCTTTGCCGCGCCGAAACCGCCGGGAACGATCAGGGCATCGAAGTCCTCGGCCTTGGCTTCGCGGATGTCCTTCACCTCGCCACGGGCGATGCGCGCGGATTCCACCAGCACGTTGCGGCTCTCGGCCATTTCTTCGCCGGTGAGGTGGTTCAGCACATGGTGCTGGGCGATGTTCGGGGCGAAGCACTGCACCTTGGCGCCGCGCTGGGAAAGACGCAGCAGGGTGATCACGCTTTCATGGATCTCGGCGCCGTCATAGACGCCGCAGCCGGAGAGGATGACGGCAACTTTCTTCTGCATGGACTGCTCCTGTTCGAGGATGCCGGGCATGTCGCGATATGCCGCCCGGCTTGGCGCCGGCGGTCGGGGCCGGCGCGGAGGTAGAGGCTAGGATCAACGAATCTGGGCCTTCCCATAAGCATAACGACTCGGCCACGCCATGAACTACATCCTCTTCGCCGTACCCTTCTTTTTCCTCCTGATTGCCATCGAGTTGCTCGCCGACCGCTGGCGTGGCATGCGCACCTACCGTCTGAGTGATGCGCTGAACAGCCTCAGCGCCGGTGTGCTGTCGACCACCAGCGGCCTGCTGACCAAGGGCCTGGCTGTGCTCACCTACGCCATCGCCTGGCAGCACCTGGCGCTTTTCGAGATGTCCACGCAGAACCTCTGGGTCTGGGTGTTCGCCTTCGTCTTCTACGACTTCTGCTACTACTGGAACCACCGCCTGGGCCACGAGCGCAACGTGCTCTGGGCCGCCCACTCGGTGCACCACCAGAGCGAGGACTACAACCTCTCCACCGCACTGCGGCAGACCAGTACCGGCTTCATCTTCGGCTGGATCTTCTACCTGCCCATGGCCATCGCCGGGGTGCCGCCGCTGGTGTTCCTCACGGTCGGTGCGCTGAACCTGCTCTACCAGTTCTGGGTGCACACCCGGCACATCCCCAAGCTGGGCTGGTTCGAGTGGATCTTCATCACCCCGTCCAACCACCGCGTGCACCACGCGCAGAACCCGGTCTACATGGATCGCAACTACGGCGGCGTGTTCATCGTCTGGGACCGCCTGTTCGGCACCTTCCAGGAGGAGCTGGACGAGGAGCCGGTGGTATTCGGCGTGACAGTGCCGCTGGCCAGCTGGAACCCGCTGTGGGCCAACCTGCAGGTCTACGCGCACCTGTGGAGCGATGCCCGCCGTGCTGGCAGCCTGTGGGACAAGCTGCGCATCTGGTTCATGCGCACCGGTTGGCGTCCCGAGGACGTTGCTCAGCGCTACCCCATGGCCAAGCCGGACCTGGCGTCCTTCCGCAAGTTCGAGGTGCCGCTGACGCGCGGCCGGCAGTGGTACGCCGGGCTGCAGTTCGCCACCTATGTGGTGGTCGGCACCTGGTTGCTGGGCGTCGGGGAGCACTGGCGGGTACTGCCGCTGGTGATTGGCTGGAGCTGGATGGCTTTCGGGCTCTACGCCATCGGCTGCTGGCTGGAGAACCGCCATTGGGCGCTGCGCCTGGAACTGCTGCGATTGGCGCTGAACGTGCCGGCAGTGGCGGCCATGGTGCTATGGGGAGAGGTCGAGCTGCCGCAGTGGGCGCCCTGGGCGCTGGCGGTCTACTCGCTGCTCAGCCTGATAGGTCTGCTGGGCCTGCGGCGCGCCGAGCGCCTGCCGCAGGTGGCCTGATCGGCCGGGGTGCTCAGTCGGTCTTGCTGGCCTTGAAGCGGCGACGCAGCCAGAACAGCAGGCCGATCACCACGAGGCCACCGAGGACCATGAGCTCGTACTTCTTGATGTTGCCCAGTACCCCTTCCAGCACGCTGCCGAAGTAGAAGGCAGCGCTGCCCAGCACGGTGGCCCAGACGATGGCGCCGATGCCGTTGAGCAGCAGGTAGCGTGCCGGCGGGTAGCCGGACAGGCCGATGGCCACCGGCATCACGGTGCGCAGGCCGTAGACGAAGCGGAAGCTCAGCACCCACAGGTCGGGATGCTTGCGCACGTGCTCCAGGGCCCTGTCGCCCATCTTCTGCCAGCGCGGTTTGCGCGCAAGCAGCTTGCGACCGTGGCGACGGCCGAGGAAATACCAGAGCTGGTCCCCGGCGTAACTGCCGAAGAAAGCCACCGCGATGACGTACTCCAGCTGCATGTAGCCGCGGAATGCCAGGAAGCCGGCCAGGACCAGAATGGTCTCACCCTCGAAGAACGTGCCGAGAAACAGCGCGAAGTAGCCGAAATCCTGCAGGAATTGTTGGAGCATTATCGAGGCAACACAGCGAAATGAACGCGAAGCCTAACTCGGTTGTCGTCCGCAGGGAAGGCACCCCAGTCCGCACAACTGACCTGGAACAAGCCTGTACCGGTGCAGAGCGGCGGCTTGCCGCTGCGGCAGGATGCCGCGACCAAGGGTCACTGTTACCGGTTGTTACCAATCGGTCATAATTCAGGGCTATAACTGTCAGACTGTGCCTGCTGTATCAGGCCCTGGAGTACGCCGTGAGCTTCATTCCCGCCGATCGTGCCTTCCCCTTCACTCGTCTGCGTCGCAACCGTCGTGACGAATTTTCCCGCCGTTTGGTGCGCGAAAACGTCCTGACCACCAACGACCTGATCCTTCCGGTGTTCGTCCTCGACGGCAAGAACCAGCGTGAAGCGGTACCCTCGATGCCGGGTGTGGAGCGCATGTCCATCGACCTGCTGCTAAAGGAAGCCGAAGAGCTGGTAGAGCTGGGCATCCCCGCGCTGGCGCTGTTCCCGGTGACTCCGCTGGAGAAGAAATCCCTCGATGGCGCCGAAGCCTTCAATCCCGACGGCATCGCGCAGCGCGCCACCCGCGCCTTGCGCGAGCGCTTCCCGGAGCTGGGCATCATCACCGACGTGGCGCTGGACCCGTTTACCAGCCACGGCCAGGACGGCATCCTCGACGAGGACGGCTACGTCCTGAACGACATTTCCGTTGATGTGCTGGTCAAGCAAGCGCTTTCCCACGCCGAAGCCGGCGCCCAGGTCGTGGCTCCCTCGGACATGATGGACGGCCGTATCGGCGCGATCCGCGAGGCCCTGGAATCCACCGGCCACATCAATACCCGCATCATGGCCTACTCGGCCAAGTACGCCAGCGCCTACTACGGCCCGTTCCGCGACGCTGTCGGCTCCGCCGCCAACCTGGGCAAGGGCAACAAGGCCACCTACCAGATGGACCCGGCCAACAGCGACGAAGCGCTGCACGAGATCTACGCTGACCTCGCCGAAGGTGCCGACATGATCATGGTCAAGCCGGGCATGCCGTATCTCGACATCGTTCGCCGGGCCAAGGACGAATTCCGTGCCCCGACCTTTGTCTACCAGGTCAGCGGCGAGTACGCGATGCACATGGCTGCGATCAACAACGGCTGGCTCAGCGAGGCGGTGATCCTCGAATCGCTGCTGGCCTTCAAACGCGCGGGCGCAGATGGCATCCTGACCTACTTCGCCAAGCGCGCAGCACAACAATTGAAAAGCGGGGGCTGACCCCGTCGATGAGACGAGCGATGAATACCGAAGGCATTAGCGAAACCGAAGTTATCGAAGCTGACACCACCGCTGAAATCACCGAAGTCGTCGTGGAGGAGGTCGTCGAGGCGACGCCGCCGCCCGTCGAGCCGGCAGTTCCAGCGATCAACGTGGATGACAGTGCCCTCTACATTCATCGCGAGCTCTCGCAGCTGCAGTTCAACATCCGCGTGCTGGAGCAGGCGCTGGACGAGTCCTACCCGCTGCTGGAACGCCTGAAGTTCCTGCTGATCTTCTCCAGCAACCTCGACGAGTTCTTCGAGATCCGCGTCGCCGGCCTGAAGAAGCAGATCACCTTCGCCCGCGAACAGGCCGGCGCCGACGGCCTGCTGCCGCACCAGGCGCTGGCGCGCATCAGCGAGCAGGTGCACGAGCAGGTCGGTCGCCAGTACAGCATCCTCAACGACATCCTGTTGCCGGAGCTGGCCAAGCACGACATCCGCTTCATCCGCCGCCGCTACTGGACGCCGAAGATCAAGGCCTGGGTCCGTCGCTTCTTCCGCGACGAGATCGCGCCCATCGTCACCCCGATCGGTCTCGACCCGACCCATCCGTTCCCGCTGCTGGTGAACAAGAGCCTGAACTTCATGGTCGAGCTCGAAGGCCTGGACGCCTTCGGCCGCGACTCCGGCCTTGCGATCATCCCGGCGCCGCGCTCGCTGCCGCGGATCATCCGCCTGCCCGAAGAAGTCGCCGGCCCTGGCGACAACTACGTATTCCTCTCGTCGATGATCCACGCCCACGCCGACGACCTGTTCCACGGCATGAAGGTGAAGGGCTGCTACCAGTTCCGCCTGACCCGTAACGCCGACCTCTCGGTGGATGCCGAGGACGTCGAGGACCTGGCCCGCGCACTGCGTGGCGAGCTGTTCTCGCGCCGCTACGGCGATGCGGTGCGTCTGGAGGTGGTGGATACCTGCCCGGTGCCGCTGTCCAACTACCTGCTCAAGCAGTTCGGCCTGTCCGAGACCGAGCTGTACCGCGTCAGCGGGCCGGTCAACCTGACCCGCCTGTTCAGTGTCACCGGTCTGGCCAGTCATCCGGAGCTGCAGTCCCCGCCGTTCACCCCGGCGATCCCCAAGCTGCTGCAGAAGAAGGAAAACCTGTTCAACGTGCTGGGCAAGCTCGACGTGCTGCTGATGCACCCGTTCGAGTCCTTCACCCCGGTGGTCGACCTGCTGCGCCAGGCCGCCAAGGACCCCAGTGTGCTGGCGATCAAGCAGACGCTGTACCGCTCCGGGGCCAACTCCGAGATCGTCGACGCACTGGTGGAAGCCGCGCGTAACGGCAAGGAAGTCACCGTGGTGATCGAGCTGCGGGCGCGCTTCGACGAAGAATCCAACCTGCAGCTGGCCAGCCGTCTGCAGCAGGCCGGTGCGGTGGTGATCTACGGCGTGGTCGGCTTCAAGACCCACGCCAAGATGATGCTCATCCTGCGTCGCGAGGACGGCGAGCTGCGCCGCTACGCGCACCTGGGCACCGGCAACTACCACGCCGGCAATGCCCGCCTGTACACCGACTACAGCCTGCTGACCGCCGACGTGGCGCTCTGCGAGGATCTGCACAAGCTGTTCAACCAGCTGATCGGCATGGGCAAGACCCTGCGCATGAAGAAGCTCCTGCACGCGCCCTTCACCTTGAAGAAGAACCTGCTGGAGATGATCAACCGCGAGGCCGCCCAGGCTGCCGAAGGCAAGCCGGCGCACATCATGGCCAAGGTCAACTCGCTGACCGACGCCAAGGTCATCCGCGCGTTGTACAAGGCCAGCCAGGCCGGCGTGAAGATCGACCTGGTGGTACGTGGCATGTGCTGCCTGCGTCCGGGCGTGCCGGGCGTGTCGCACAACATCCAGGTGCGTTCGATCATCGGCCGCTTCCTGGAGCACAGCCGGATCTACTACTTCCTCAACGGCGGCGAGGAGAAGCTCTATCTCTCCAGCGCCGACTGGATGGAGCGCAACCTCGACATGCGCGTGGAGACCTGCTTCCCGGTGGAAGGCAAGAAGCTCGTGCTGCGCGTGAAGAAGGAGCTGGAGTCCTACCTGAGCGACAACACCCAGGCCTGGGTGCTGCAGTCCGACGGCAGCTACGTGCGCCAGAGCCCCAGCGGCAACCAGAACGCCCGCAATGCCCAGGCGACCCTGCTGGAGCGCCTGTGCACGCCGGTGATCAGCGTTCGCTGATCTGCCGTCGCTGCATAAAGAAGCCCTGCCTTGGCAGGGCTTTTTCATGGGCGTGTTTTTGTTGGAGCGGGCATGTCCCGCTCCTGCAGGTCATGCCTGGAAATGCAAAGGCCCCGGCGCGCAAGCGCCGGGGCCTTCGTCTGTCGCGGGGGAGATCAGCTCACGCTGAGCGAATAGCCCACGCGCTTGAGCCATTCGGCTTCCTGCTCGAAGTCCGCCTGGGTCAGCGGGTTGGCGGCCAGCCAGCCGTCCGGGAAGCGCACGTCCAGCGACTTGCCGGAGGCCTTCAGGGCCACGGCCGGCATTTCCTGCGTGCCACGGATGTGGTGGAAGAGGATGGCGAAGCGCAGCACGATGCACAGGCGGATCAACTTGTCGCCCTCGTCGCCGAGCTCGTTGAACTTGTCCACCGGGATGTTGCGGCGGTGGCCGCGCACCAGCAGCGCCAGGGTCAGCTGGTCCAGGCGCGAGAAGCCGGCCAGGTCCGAGTGCTCCAGCAGGTAGGCGCCGTGCTTGTGGTAGTGGTAGTGGGCGATGTCCAGGCCCAGCTCGTGGACGCGCGCGGCCCACATCAGCAGCTCGCGGTGGCCCTCGTCGTTCAGGTCCCAGGCCTTGGCGACCTGGTCCAGGGATTCCAGCGCCTTGGCCTCGACGCGCGCAGCCTGTTCCGGATCGACGTGGTAGCGCTCCATGAGGGCGCCGATGGTGCGCTCGCGGACGTCCTCGTGGTGGTGGCGGCCCAGCAGGTCGTAGAGCACGCCTTCGCGCAGGGCGCCTTCGGAGTGGGTCATGCGGGTCAGTTCGAGGGCATCGAACAGCGCCTCGAGGATCGCCATGCCGGCCGGGAAGATCGGTCGGCGGTCCGGCTTGATGCCGTCGATGTCGAGTTTCTCGACCTCGCCCAGCTTGAACATCTTGCGCTTGAGCCAGGCCAGTCCTTCGGGGTTGATCTCGCCGTTGCCATGGCCGCCGGCCTGGATCGCCAGGCAGATCGCGCGGATGGTGCCGGAGGCGCCGACGGCCTCGTCCCAACCCAGGCGGCGCAGGCTGTTCTCGATGCTCATCAGCTCCAGGCGGGCCGAGGTGTAGGCCTGGGCGTAGCGCGCCGGGGTGATCTTGCCGTCCTTGAAGTAGCGCTGGGTGAAGCTCACGCAGCCCATCTGCAGGCTCTCGCGCAGTTGCGATTCGAACTGCTGGCCGATGATGAACTCGGTGCTGCCGCCGCCGATGTCGACCACCAGGCGCTTGCCGGGGTTGTCCGGCAGGGTGTGGGACACGCCCAGATAGATCAGGCGCGCTTCTTCACGGCCGGAGATGACTTCCACCGGGTGGCCGAGGATCTGGTCGGCTTCGCGGATGAATTCGGCACGGTTGCGCGCTTCGCGCAGGGCGTTGGTGCCTACCACTCGAACCGAACCCGGCGGCATGCCATTGATGAACTGGGCGAACTGCTTCAGGCAGTCGTAGCCGCGCTGCATGGCTTCCGCGGTGAGCATGCGGTCCTCGCCGATGCCGGCGGCCAGCTGGACCTTCTCGCCCAGCCGCTCGAGGATGCGGATCTCGCCGTGATCGGCCTTCGCCAGGACCATGTGGAAACTGTTCGAGCCAAGGTCAATGGCCGCGATCATCGGAAAGGTCTTGGCAGGGGTATGGGGCATAGGGGCGGGTCCGGATAAATACGGGAGACATCCTGCCATTTTAGGCAGGTAGTGCCAATGAAGGGGTTGTCACCGATCAGAAGTCACCGCGGCAGCGATAGATACACTCAATCGGCTGCGCCTTTCGGTGTGGGCCGAGGCGGGATATGATGGCGGACACTTTTTCGCATCCGATTGACGGAGAGAATACATGAGCGAACATATCGTCAATGTTACCGATGCCAGCTTCGAGCAGGACGTACTGAAGTCCGATAGTCCCGTGCTGGTCGACTACTGGGCCGAATGGTGCGGCCCGTGCAAGATGATCGCCCCGGTACTCGACGAGATCGCCAAGGACTATCAGGGCAAGCTGAAAGTCTGCAAGCTGAACATCGACGAGAACCAGGACACCCCGCCGAAGTACGGCGTGCGTGGCATTCCGACCCTGATGCTGTTCAAGGGCGGCAACGTCGAAGCGACCAAGGTCGGCGCGCTGTCCAAGTCGCAGCTGGCTGCCTTCCTCGACAGCAACATCTAAGTCGAAGAAGCCCGAAAAACCCCGCCAATGCGCGGGGTTTTTTCGTTATTGCCCCTAGACGCTCCGAAACTCGGGTGTTAAATTCGGGCGCACAACGATTATTTTGTTGTCCCCTGCAAGCCGTCGCCGACGCACTTCCCATTCGAATTCCAAGCGATCCTGTCCGTCATCTACGGCGCGGCTCTTCAAGCATTACGCTTGTTCCCTTTTCCCCTTTCAGCGTATTTACGTCCCTTCTATGAATCTGACCGAACTCAAGCAAAAGCCGATTGCCGAATTGCTGGAAATGTCCGATGCCATGGGCCTGGAAAACATGGCCCGTTCGCGCAAACAGGACATCATCTTCGCGCTGCTGAAGAAGCATGCGAAAAGCGGTGAGGAAATCTCCGGTGACGGCGTGCTGGAGATTCTCCAGGATGGCTTCGGCTTCCTGCGCTCCGCCGATTCCTCGTACCTGGCCGGCCCCGACGACATCTACGTTTCGCCCAGCCAGATCCGTCGCTTCAACCTGCGTACGGGCGATACCATCATCGGCAAGATTCGGCCGCCGAAGGAAGGCGAGCGTTATTTCGCCCTGCTGAAAGTCGACTCGATCAACTTCGATCGTCCGGAGAACGCGAAGAACAAGATTCTCTTCGAGAACCTGACGCCGCTGTTCCCGACCAAGCGCCTGACCATGGAGGCCGGCAACGGCTCCACCGAGGACCTCACCGGCCGTGTGATCGACCTCTGCTCGCCGATCGGCAAGGGCCAGCGCGGCCTGATCGTCGCCCCGCCGAAAGCGGGCAAGACCATTATGCTGCAGAACATCGCCTCGAACATCACCCGCAACAACCCCGAGTGCCACCTGATCGTCCTGCTGATAGACGAGCGCCCGGAAGAAGTGACCGAGATGCAGCGCACCGTGCGCGGCGAAGTCGTCGCTTCCACCTTCGACGAACCGCCGACCCGCCACGTGCAGGTTGCCGAGATGGTGATCGAGAAGGCCAAGCGCCTGGTCGAGCACAAGAAGGACGTGATCATCCTGCTGGACTCCATCACCCGTCTGGCCCGTGCCTACAACACCGTGATCCCCAGCTCCGGCAAGGTGCTCACCGGTGGTGTCGACGCCCACGCCCTGGAAAAGCCCAAGCGCTTCTTCGGCGCCGCGCGCAACATCGAGGAAGGCGGTTCGCTGACCATCCTCGCTACCGCGCTGATCGAAACCGGCTCGAAGATGGACGAAGTGATCTACGAGGAATTCAAGGGTACCGGTAACTCGGAACTCATCCTCGACCGTCGCATCTCGGAAAAACGCGTGTTCCCGGCGATCAACATCAATCGCTCCGGCACCCGTCGCGAAGAACTGCTCACCGGTGAGGAAGAGCTGCAGCGCATGTGGATCCTGCGCAAGATCCTCCACCCGATGGACGAGATCGCCGCTGTGGAATTCCTCCTGGACAAGCTGCGCCAGACGAAGACCAACGATGAGTTCTTCGATTCGATGAAGCGCAGCAAGTAAGCGCCTCTCGAACCGCACAAGGCCGGGGAAACCCGGCCTTCGTGTTTCTGCAAGGCGCTGATAGGCGGTAGACTGTCGCATCATCCTGCCGCCATCGAGACCCTCATGCAGTATCGCGACCTGCGCGAGTTCATCGCTGCCCTGGAGCAGCGCGGACAGCTCAAGCGCATCCAGGCGCCGGTATCCCCGGTGCTGGAAATGACCGAGGTGTGCGACCGCACCCTGCGCGCCAAGGGCCCGGCCCTGCTGTTCGAAAAGCCCACCGGCTATGACATCCCCGTACTCGGTAACCTGTTCGGCACGCCCGAGCGCGTGGCGCTGGGCATGGGCGCCGAGGACGTCTCCGAACTGCGCGAGATCGGCAAGCTGCTGGCCTTCCTCAAGGAGCCCGAGCCGCCCAAGGGGCTGAAGGACGCCTGGTCCAAGCTGCCGATCTTCAAGAAGGTCATCAACATGGCGCCCAAGGTCCTGCGGGACGCGCCGTGCCAGGAAGTGATCGAGGAGGGCGACGACGTCGACCTGTCGAAGTTGCCGGTGCAGACCTGCTGGCCTGGTGACGTCGCGCCGCTGATCACCTGGGGCCTGACGGTCACCCGTGGGCCGAACAAGGAGCGGCAGAACCTGGGCATCTACCGTCAGCAGGTGATCGGCCGCAACAAGGTCATCATGCGCTGGCTCAGCCACCGCGGCGGTGCGCTGGACTTCCGCGAGTGGTGCCAGAAGCACCCCGGCCAACCTTATCCGGTGGCTGTGGCCCTCGGCGCGGACCCGGCGACCATCCTCGGCGCCGTGACCCCGGTGCCGGACAACCTCTCCGAGTATGCCTTCGCCGGCCTGCTGCGCGGGCACAAGACCGAGCTGGTCAAGTGCATCGGCAACGACCTGCAGGTGCCGGCTAGCGCCGAGATCGTCCTCGAAGGGGTGATCCATCCCGGCGAGATGGCCGATGAAGGCCCGTACGGCGACCACACCGGCTACTACAACGAGGTGGACCGCTTCCCGGTGTTCACCGTCGAGCGCATCACCCGCCGGCAGAAACCGATCTACCACAGCACCTACACCGGCCGCCCGCCGGATGAGCCGGCGATCCTCGGCGTGGCGCTGAACGAAGTCTTCGTGCCGATCCTGCAGAAGCAGTTCCCCGAGATCACCGACTTCTACCTGCCGCCCGAGGGCTGCTCGTACCGCATGGCGGTGGTGACCATGAAGAAGCAGTACCCCGGCCACGCCAAGCGCGTGATGCTCGGTGTCTGGTCGTTCCTGCGACAGTTCATGTACACCAAGTTCGTTATCGTCACCGACGACGACATCAATGCCCGCGACTGGAACGACGTGATCTGGGCCATCACCACGCGCATGGACCCCAAGCGCGACACGGTGATGATCGACAACACCCCGATCGACTACCTGGACTTCGCCTCGCCGATCTCCGGCCTGGGCTCGAAAATGGGCCTGGACGCCACCCACAAGTGGCCGGGCGAGACCAGCCGTGAATGGGGCCGGGTGATCGAGAAGGACCCGGCGGTGACCCGTCGCGTCGACGAAATCTGGGCGAGCCTGGGCATCGACTGATGCGCGGGTAACCTTGTAGGAGCGGGCTTGCTCGCGAACAGGCGAGATCAAGAGCCCCTCACCCTCACCCTAACCCTCTCCCGCAAGCGGGAGAGGGGACCGTTCGCTACAGGATGACGCCATGGTGTCAGCCGGCACGGTCTACCCCCTCTCCCTGAGGGAGAGGGTTGGGGTGAGGGGGAAGTGCTGGCACGGAGCATCCAGAAGAAATCGGTTGCTCCGGAGAAATCAGAAGAACGAGAACATCGCTTGAAAGTGACCTTGCAACCCTCCGGCGCCCAGCTTGAGCTGCGGCCCGGGGAACGTATCCTCGACGGTGCGCGGCGCCTGGGCTACGAGTGCCCGCAGAGCTGCCGCAACGGCAACTGCCATATCTGCGCGGCGCTGCTGGTGGAAGGCCGCGTGCGCCAGGACGGCGAGGTGCGCGACCACGGCGAGCTCTTCACCTGCCTGGCCGAGCCGCTGGAAGACTGCGTGCTGCACTGGGACGGTGTGCTGGCCCCCGGCGAGCTGCCGGTGCGCAGGCTGTCCTGCCAGCTGAGCCTCTGCGAGCCGGTGGGCGGCGACGTCTGGCGCGTGCGCCTGCGTGCCCCGGCCGGCAAGCCGCCGCGCTACCACGCCGGGCAGTACGTGCTGCTCGAGCGCGAAGGCAGCGACCCGGCGGCCTTCTCCCTGGCCTCCGCGCCGCAGGAAGGGCGTGACCTGGAGCTGCACATCCTGGCCCGCGAGAACAGCGCCATCGACCTGCTGACCCAGTTGCAGCGCGACCGCTTTGCCCGCGTGCAGATGCCCTTCGGCGACGCGCACCTGGCCGATCTGCCGGACGGCCCGCTGGTGCTGATCGCCGCCGGCACCGGCATGGCGCAGATGCACAGTCTGATCGAGTTCTGCCGCGCCACTGGTTTCGCCCACCCGGTACACCTGTACTGGGGCGTGCGGCGCCCGGAGGATTTCTACGAGCTGCCGCACTGGGAGCAGTGGGCAAGCGTGCCCAACCTGCATCTGCACAAGATCGTCAGCGACCTGTGCGGCTGGCAGGGGCGCTGCGGTCTGCTGCATGAAGCGGTGTGCGAGGATTTCGCCGAGCTGTCCGGCCTGCGCGTCTACGCCAGCGGCTCGCCGGCGATGGTCTACGGCACGCTGGACGCGCTGGTGGCGGCGGGCATGGACCCGCATCAAATGCGCGCCGACGTCTTCGCCTACGCCCCACGAGGCTGATTCAACTGTCTAGCGTCGTTGGAGCGCCTCGCCGTGCCAGTCGCACTGTCTTCGGCACTCCGCCTAGCTATTCAGTCGACTCAGTCTCGTGGGTGGCATGTGGCGAGAACTCCTCCTGCAAAGCCGCGCGAATCCAGTCCTCGAACCAGGCCACGTCGGCGCTCACCGCGCCGGTGGGCAGCAGCAGTTGGTAGCTCTCCAGCGGCACCTCCTCGGGTAGCGGTCGCACCAGCGTGCCGGTGGCCAACTGGTGCTTCACCAGCACCAGGTTGGCCAGGGCGATGCCGTGGCCAGCCTCGGCCATGGACAGCGCGTGGTCGTTGCTGACGTAGAGCACGTCGGAGTTCACCCGCAAGTCCAGCCCGATGGTGGACAGCCAGAGGTTCCACCATTCGCCGTCGTCAACGTGGATCAGCTTGTGCTGCGCCAGTTCGTGCACGCTGCTCAGCGGGCCGTGCTCTTCGAGGTAGGAGGGCGAGCACACCGGGAAAACCGCCGGCCGCACCAGGGTACTGTGGCACTGCGGATAGACGCCGGGAAGCCCGTAGACAATCCCCAGATCGGCGCTTTTTCCGTCCACTTCGGTGAAAGTCGGGTTGGGCTCCACCGCCACTTTCAGGCCTGGGCGCTGCTGGCGCAGGGTTTCCAGGCGCGGCATCAGCCAGCGCTTGGCGAAGGCCGGCACCACCAGGATCTTCAGCCACCGTGCGGTGCCGCCGGGGGCCAGTTCATGGCCGGCGTCGGCGATCTGCTGCAGGGCTGTGGATATCTTCGCGTAGTAGCGCTGCCCGGCCGGCGTCAGGCTCACCCCGCGCGGGGTGCGCTCGAACAGCTGCACGCCCAGCCAGTCCTCCAGCAGCTTCACGTGACGGCCGATGGCCGGCTGCGTCACATGCAGGTCTTTCGAGGCGGCGACATAGCTGCCCAGCCGGGCGGCGGCCTCGAAGGCGCGGACGGCATTGAGCGGCGGAAGACGCTGGATGGACATGGGCTTGGCCTCAGGGGTGTCAGTTTTTCTGTTGTTAAATTATTTAATATCGAATGTAAGAAAATTGAGCTTTTCGCTCAACCACCTTTCTTCGAATATCCGCTCCAGCAGCATCACCACAATATCGAGCCGAACCCACGGCCAGCGCTGCATCCAGCGACTACTCCAGCCCTGCCAGAACAACTACAAGATCCCCCGGCTGCCAGCGTGCGGCAAACGGGAAGGATGCGGAGGTTTCACCATGAATGCCCTGCACAGCCTGCAGACGGCGGCGGTTTCCATCCGCTCCGTGCGCAAGGTCTACGGCGACCCGGCCAGCGGTCCCGTCGCGCTCAAATGCGTCGACCTGGACATCCGCGACAATGAGTTCTTCACCCTGCTCGGCCCCTCGGGCTGCGGCAAGACCACCCTGCTGCGGATGATCGCCGGCTTCGAGTTCCCCACCTCCGGGGAAATCCAGCTCTACGGCGAGAACATCGCCGACCGGCCGCCCTTCGAGCGCCCGGTGAACACCGTGTTCCAGCACTACGCGCTGTTCCCGCACATGACCATCGCCGAGAACCTGGCCTTCGGCCTGGAATCCCACCCGATGGGCCAGCGCATGAGCAAGGCGCAGGTCGCCGAGCGCGTCCACGAGATGCTTGCCCTGGTGCAGATGGAACGCTTCGCCCAGCGCAAGCCGACCCAGCTCTCCGGCGGTCAGCAACAGCGCGTCGCCCTGGCCCGCGCTCTGGCGCCGCATCCGAAAGTGCTGCTGCTCGACGAGCCGCTGTCCGCACTCGACCTCAAGCTGCGCCAGGCCATGCGCGAAGAGCTCAAGGCGATCCAGGCCAAGACCGGTATCACCTTCATCTTCGTCACCCACGACCAGGAAGAAGCCCTGACCATGTCCGACCGCATTGCCGTGCTCTCCGAGGGCGAGGTGCAGCAGGTCGGCCGCCCGGACGACATCTACGAAAACCCGCGCAACCGCTTCGTCGCCGACTTCATCGGCGAGACCAACTTCCTCCCGGCGCGGGTCGAGAACTTCACCGGCGACTGCGCGCAGTACCGGATCCCCGGCGACCAACTGATCGAGGCCCAGGCTCGCGAAGGCCTCAAGGTCGGCGCCGAGGTCACCCTGTCGATCCGCCCCGAGCGCCTGCAGCTGGTGGCCGAGGACACCCCGTCCGCCACACCCTGCACCGTCGTCCAGCAGATCTACCTGGGCACTGACCTGCAGTACCAGGTCAGCCTTGCCGACGGCACCCGCCTGACAGTCCGTGCGCCCAACAGCGCCGGGCAACGCGGGCGCCTGGCCGCCGGGCAACGCGCCGGGCTGCTCTTTGAAAAAGGCAGCGCCAGCGTCCTGGTCGACTGAGCGGAGGTGAACATGAACCGGTTATCCACAACCGCCGGCAATTCGCTGGAGCGGCGCCAGGCGCTGCGCAGCTTCCTCGGCGTGTCGCCCGCACTGGTCTCCATCGGGCTGTTCCTGATCGTGCCGATCTTCATCGTGGTCGGTTACTCGCTGATGCAGGCCAACCCCTACGGTGGGGTGAACCCGCACTTCAGCATTGACGCCTATGTCTCGCTGCTGTTCGAGCGCCAACTCGACGACAGCCTGGCCTTTGCCGACTCCTACGTGATGATCGCCCTGCGCTCCATCGGCATCGCCGCGGCGACCACCGTCATCACCCTGCTGGTGGGCTTCCCGGTGGCGGTGTGGCTGGCCATGCAGCCGGCGCACCGTCGCGGCCTGCTGATCTTCCTGATCACCGTGCCGTTCTGGGCCAATCTGCTGATCCGCACCTACGCCTGGATCCTGCTGCTGCGTGGCACCGGCGTGGTCAACGGCACACTGATGAGCTTAGGGCTGATCCACCAGCCGCTGAACCTGCTCTACACCGACGGCGCCGTGCTGCTGGGCCTGGTCTACACCTACGCGCCCTTCGTCGTGCTGCCGATCTACGCCACCCTCGAGAAGATGGACATGCGCCTGCTCGAAGCGGCCCAGGACCTCTATGCCGGACGCATCCGTACCCTGCGCAAGGTGGTCCTGCCCATTGCCCGTCCGGGCATCCTGGCCGGCGCCATCCTCACCTTCGTGCCGTGCCTGGGCGCGATGATCGCCCCCGAACTGCTCGGCGGCGGCACCAAGATGATGCTCGGCAACCTGATCTTCCGGCAGTTCAGCGACTCGCGGAACTGGCCCTTCGGCGCCGCGCTGTCGCTGGTGCTGATGGGAGCCGTGATGCTGGTGCTGATGTTCTACGCGATGCGCGCCGAACGCCTGCGCATTGCCCGGGGAGGTGAATGATGCTCTCGCTGCTGACCAAACGCCGTCTGGGTGTGCAGGATTTTCGTGGCTTCGGCGCGCTGAGCTTCCTGTTCTACCTGTACCTCTACGCGCCCATCGTGGTGCTGGTGGTGCTCTCGTTCAACGCCAACCAGTCCGCCACCGTGTGGACCGGCTTCAGCCTCGACTGGTACCGCAGCGCCTTCGCCAACCAGGCGCTGCGTCAGGCCGCCGGCAACAGCCTGCTGATCGCCGTGTGCGCCAGTGTGATCGCCACGGTGATCGCCACCCTGGCCGCGCTGGGCACCTCGCGCGGCGCCAAGTTCAAGGGCCTGCGCCTGTCCATGGGGGCGATCATGCTGCCGCTGGTGCTGCCCGAGATCGTCGTCGGCGTCGCCACCCTGGCGCTGTTCTCCACCCTCGGCCTGTCGCTGGGCTACGGCAACCTGATCATCGCCCACACGGTGTTCTGCATCCCGTTCGCCTACCTGCCGATCCGTGCCCGTCTCAACGACATGGACCTGTCCCTGGAGCAGGCCGCCGCCGACCTCTACGCCGGCCCCTGGCGGACCTTCCGCAAGGTGACCCTGCCGCTGCTGATGCCGGGGATCTTCTCCGGGCTGATGCTGGCCTTCATCGTCTCGCTGGATAACTTCGTGATCTCGATGATGGTCTCCCAGGCCGGCACCACTACCTTGCCGATCTTCATCTTCGGCCTGCTGCGCATGGGCGTGACGCCTGATGTGAATGCGGTGTCGACCCTGATCCTCGGCGTGTCCGTGCTGTTCGTAACCCTGTCCTACCTGCTCGGCAAGAAGAAGGCCTGAGCCCACATACCGGAGTAGAAGATGAGCAAACTGATCGCTGCTGTAGGGGCCTCGCTGGCCATGGGCCTGGTGGCCAACGTGAACGCCGCCGAGCAACTGAACGTGGTGAGCTGGAGTGGCTATTTCACCCCGCAGATCCTCGAGAAGTTCGAGAAGGAAACCGGCATCAAGGTGACCGTGGACTCCTACGACTCCAACGAAACGCTGCTGGCCAAGCTCAAGCAGGGCGGCACCGGCTACGACGTGGCCATTCCCTCGCACCAGTTCGTGCCGATCCTGATCCAGGAGAAGTTGCTGGAGCGCTTCGACCCGGCCAGCCAGCCGTACTACGCCAACGTCGAGGACAACCTGAAGAAGCCCACCTGGGACCCGGAAGGCGCCTACGCCGTGCCCTTCATCTGGGGCACCACCAGCGTGGTGCTGGACAGCGCCAAGTACAGCGGCCCGGCCGACAGCTACTCGGTGCTGTTCACCCCGCCGGCGGAGCTGCAGGGCAGGATCAACATGTTCGACTCGGCGAGCGAAGTGATCGACACCGCCAGCCTCTACCTGGGCATTCCGCTGTGCAGCGAGGATCCCAAGCAGATGCAACAGGTGCTGACCCTGCTGAAGAACCAGAAGCCCTTCGTGAAGACCTATAGCTCCAAGGCAGGCTCGATCCGCGAGAACCTGGCCTCGGGCGAGGTCGACATGTCGATGTTCTGGGGCGGCTCGTCGATGCGTGCGCGTGAGATGAAATCCAGCCTGAAGTACCTCTACCCGAAAGAGGGGGTGATGGCCTGGGTGGACAACCTGGTGATCCCGGCCGGCGCCAAGCACCCGGAGAACGCGAAGAAGTTCATCGCCTTCCTCAGCCAGCCGGAAAACTCGGCGATGACCCAGAACTTCCTCAAGCACCAGAGCCCGATCAAGGGCGTTGAACCCTTCCTCGACGCCAGCCTGAAGGATGCGCCGGAACTGCACATCCCCGAGGGCACCAAGGTGGTGTTCAGCAAGACCTGCGGCGAAGGCGCGATCCGCCTGGCCGACCGTATCTGGACCAACCTGATGCGCTGATCCCCGACCGGGAAAGCCACAGACCGCCGCTGCTCGCGTCCATTTTGGTGGGCGTGCCGGCAGCGTGCGGCCCGGCGAACACGATATTCGCTACAAGCCCCATCCGCTGATGGGGTCGTTGAACCCGACCGAACCTTCCCGTTGCGGGAAATCCTGATGAAAAAAGGCCTCGTTCCATGAGCCAGAAGAACAAGCAAAACGAACTCGTCCAGCTCCAGGCCCACGAACTGGCCCAGCGCATCCGCCTGCGCGAAGTTTCCTGCCGTGAAGTGATGCAGGCGCACCTCGAGCAGATCGAGCGCTACAACCCGGCGGTCAACGCCATCGTCAGCCAGCAGCCGGACGACCTCCTGCTGGCCGAAGCCGACCAGCGCGACGCCGAACTGGCCCGTGGCGAGTACCGTGGCTGGATGCACGGCCTGCCCCACGCGGTGAAGGATCTGTCGCTGACCCAGGGCATCCGCACCACCCTCGGCTCGCCGCTGTTCCGCGACTACCTGCCCGAACGCGACGGCATCATGGTCGAGCGCATCAAGGCGGCCGGCGCGATCATCATCGGCAAGACCAATACCCCCGAATTCGGCCTCGGCTCCCACAGCTACAACCCGATCTTCGGTGCCACCGGCTGCGCCTACGCGCCCGACCGCACCGCCGGCGGCAGCAGCGGTGGCGCGGCGGCGGCCCTGGCCCTGCAGATGGTCCCGGTGGCCGACGGCAGCGACATGATGGGCTCGCTGCGCAACCCGGCGGCCTTCAACAACATTGTCGGCTTCCGCCCGTCCCAGGGCCGCGTGCCCTTCGACGACAGCGCCGACCTGTTCATCGACCAGATGGGCTACGAAGGCCCCATGGGCCGCAGCGTCCGCGACGTGGCGCTGCTGCTGTCGGTACAGGCCGGTGGCGATGCCCGTGCACCGCTGTCCATCGCCGAGAGCGGCGAGCAGTTCGCAGGCTCGCTGGAGCGTGATTTCAAGGGCGCACGCCTGGGTTGGCTGGGCGATCTGAGCGGCCACCTGCCCATGGAGAAGGGCGTGCTGGAGCTGTGCCGCCAGTCCTTCGCCGACTTCGAAGCCATCGGCTGCCACGTCGAGGAGACCGCCATGGGCTTCGCGCCCGAGCGCCTCTGGGACACCTGGCGTACCCTGCGCCACTGGATGGTTGCCGGCTCCCTCGGCGCGGCTTACACCGACCCGGCCAAGCGCGAGCTGCTCAAGCCCGAGGCGATCTGGGAAGTGGAGAACGGCCTGAAGCTCTCCGCCATGGACGTGTTCCGCGCCTCCGCCGCGCGCAGCGACTGGTACCGTGCGATCAACAAGCTGTTCGAGCGCTATGACTACCTGCTGTTGCCCAGCGCCCAGGTGTTCCCGTTCGACAAGACCTGGGACTGGCCGAAGGAAATCGCCGGCAAGTCCATGGACACCTACCACCGCTGGATGGAAGTGGTGATCCCGGCCACCCTGTCCGGTTGCCCGGCGGCCAACGTACCGGTGGGCTTCAATGAGCAGGGCCTGCCCATGGGTATCCAGATCATCGGCAGGCACCAGGCCGACATGGCCGTGCTGCAATTGGCCCACGCCTACGAGCAGGCCGCGCGCTGGTATCAGCGCTGCCCGCCGCCCATGCTGGCGGGGGTGTAACTCCGTTATCCACAAGCTGAGGGGGACGCATGAATATCAGCTTCTTCCAGGAACTGCTGCAAAGCATCACCGAGCGCGGCCGGCAATTGCTGGAGTCGCGCGAGCCGGCGCCGGGCAATGCCCAGGCGCTGGCGCAGGCTTGCCACAAGCTGATCTCCAGCCACGGCGAAGCCTCGGGCGTGGCCCTGGCGCAGCAGGTCCTGTGCGCCTACCGGGATTGTCCGCAAGACCAGCAGAAGGCCTTCTTCGACACCCTGCTGAAGGATTTCGCACCACCCCACGATGCGCTGGCGCAAGCCTGCCAGCGCTACCTCGACGAGCCGTCGTCGGCCAACACCACGGCATTGTTCGAAGCCAGCGAACCGCCGCGCCAGGAGCTGTTTCGCCGCCTCAACCAGGCACCCGGCGGCACCGCCGAGCTGATCGCCATGCGCCGCCTGCTGTTGCAGGAGCTCAAAGCCAATCCGGAGCTGGCAGCCGTGGACCACGACCTGCAGCACCTGCTGGCGTCCTGGTTCAACCGCGGCTTCCTGGTGCTGCGGCGCATCGACTGGTCGACCCCGGCATCGATCCTGGAAAAGATCATCAGGTACGAGGCCGTCCACGCCATCAAGGACTGGGACGACCTGCGCAGCCGCCTGCAGCCGGCCGACCGCCGCTGCTTCGCCTTCTTCCACCCGGCTCTGGCCGACGAGCCGCTGATCTTCGTCGAGGTGGCGCTGACCCGCGCCATGCCGGGTGCGATTGCAGAGATCCTGGAAACAAAGAGTCCGGAGGGCAAGCCGGCTGATGCGTCGGCAGACGAGCCCGATACCGCGGTGTTCTATTCCATCAGCAACTGCCAGGACGGACTGCGCGGCATCTCCTTCGGCAACTTCCTGATCAAGCAGGTGGTGGAGGAGCTGGCGCGGGAGATTCCCGGCCTGCGCCAGTTCGTCACCCTGTCGCCGGTGCCCGGCTTCCGCCGCTGGCTCGACAGCCTGGGGGAGGACCCGCAGCTGGGCGCGACAGCCGCCGAGCTGCTCAAGGCACTCAAGCCCGACGCCGCGCCGCCGCCACGCACGGAGCAACCGATGCTGGCGCTGGCCGCCGAATACTTCCTGCATGCCCGCAACGGCGCGGGTTTCCCGCTGGACCCGGTGGCGCGCTTCCACCTGGGCAACGGCGCGCGCCTGGAACGTCTGAACTGGCGCGGCGACCTCTCCACCAGCGGCCTGCGCCAGGCCGCCGGGCTGATGGTCAATTACCGCTACGAACTGCGCCAGATCGAAAAGAACCACGAAGCCTACGCCAACCAGGGCGCGGTCACCGCCTCACCCGAGGTGCGCAAACTGGCCACCCTGTCGGCGAAAACAAAACGCTAGGACCTCACCATGAACCAGAGCCTTTTCGCCGAAGTCGGCAAACACCTGCCCAGCGACCTTTCCAAGCCGTTCATCCGTACCCCGGAAGGCGGCGGCTACAGCTACGCCGACATGCTGCGCAGCACCTCGCAGTTCGCCCATGCGCTGGTGGAGCTCGGCGTGCAGCCGGGCGACCGCGTCGCCGTGCAGGTCGACAAGAGCCCCGAGACGGTGATGCTGTACCTCGCCGTGCTGCGCGTCGGCGCGGTTTACCTGCCGCTGAACAGCGGCTACACCGGCGAGGAGCTGCGCTACTTCCTCGATGATGCCGAGCCTTCGCTGTTCGTCTGTGCGCCGGCCTTCGAGGACCAGGCCCGGGAGCTGGCGAAAGTCAGCGGCGTGGCCCACGTGGAGACCCTGGGTGATGCCGGCGACGGCTCGCTGATGGCCAGGGTACATGGCAAGCCGGGGCGCTTTGCCGATGTCGAGCGTGCTGCTTCCGATCTCGCCGCGATCCTCTACACCTCCGGCACCACCGGGCGTTCCAAGGGCGCGATGATCAGCCACGGCAACCTGGTCTCCAATGCCCGCGCGCTGGTGGACTACTGGAGCATCACCAGCGAGGACTGGCTGCTTCACGCGCTGCCGATCTTCCATATCCACGGCCTGTTCGTGGCCTGCAACAGCCTGCTGATGGCCGGCGGATCGATGCTCTTCCTGAGCAAGTTCGACGCGGCGCAGATGCTCAAGCTGCTGCCCCAGGTAAACCTGCTGATGGGCGTGCCGACCTTCTACACGCGCCTGCTCGACCAGCCCGGACTGACCCGCGAGGCGGTGGCGCACATGCGCCTGTTCATCTCCGGCTCCGCGCCGCTTACTGCCGAGACCCACAAGGCGTTCTCCGAGCGCACCGGCATGGCCATCCTCGAGCGCTACGGCATGACCGAGACCGGCATGAACACCTCCAACCCGCTGGACGGCCAGCGCATCGCCGGCACCGTCGGCTTCCCGCTACCGGGCGTCGAGCTGCGCATCACCGATCCGGGCCAGGCCGAGCCGACCCTGCTGCCCCAGGGCGAGCCGGGGATGATCGAAGTGCGCGGGCCGAACGTATTCCAGGGCTACTGGCGCATGCCGGAAAAGACCGCCGAGGAGCTGCGTGCGGACGGCTATTTCATGACTGGCGATATCGGCTTCGTCGACGACCGCGGCTACGTGCAGATCGTCGGCCGCAACAAGGACATGATCATCAGCGGCGGCTTCAACGTGTATCCCAAGGAACTGGAGGAAATCCTCGACACCTTGCCCGGCGTGGCCGAATCGGCGGTGATTGGCGTACCGCACCCGGACTTCGGCGAAGGCGTGACCGCCGTGCTGGTGGCCAGCAAAGGCGAGGTGCCGACCGAGGCGCAGGTACTTGCCGCGCTGGACGGCAAGCTGGCGCGCTTCAAGCAGCCCAAGCGGGTGATGGTGGTCGACGCGCTGCCGCGCAACGTGATGGGCAAGGTGCAGAAGAATGTGCTGCGCGAGCAGTTCAAGGCGTTGTATTCCTGATCGCAGAAGTCGCTCTGCAGGAGCGGGCCATGCCTGCGATCGCGCGCAGGGCGTTCTTCCGTAGGATGGCGCGCCTCCCGGCAGACTCTGGTAGGGCGGATAACCCGCTCCGGGTTATCCGCCCTATGGTGCTCGCGAACAGCTCAACGCCGGTATCCCCTTGTAGGAGCGCCAGAGCGAGAAGCCCCGCTGATGCGGGGCTTTTTCATGTCATGGGAAGCGCTCAGCGAACGGTCACTACCACCTTGCCCACCGCCTTGCGCTGGCCCAGGTGATTGATCGCGTCGGCCGCCTGTTCCAGCGGGTAAGTCTGGGACACCAGCGGCTTGATCTTGCCCTCGGCGAACCAGGCGAAAAGCTGCTGGAAGTTCGCTGCGTTGTCCTGCGGCTGGCGTTGGGCGAAGGAGCCCCAGAACACGCCAACCAGCGAGGCGCCCTTGAGCAGGGTGAGGTTGGCTGGCAGCGACGGGATGGTGCCGCTGGCGAAGCCGACTACCAGCATGCGGCCGTTCCAGGCGATGGAGCGGAAGGCTTCCTCGAACAGGTCGCCGCCCACCGGGTCGTAGATCACGTCCACGCCCTGGCCGCCGGTGAGTTCCTTGAGCTTGTCCTTCAGACTGCCTTCGCTGTAGTTGATCAGCACGTCGGCGCCGGCGGCCTTGGCCACTTCGAGCTTGGCTTCGCTGCTGGCGGCGGCGATGACCTTGGCGCCCATGGCCTTGCCGATCTCGACGGCGGCCAGGCCCACGCCGCCGGAGGCGCCGAGCACCAGCAGGGTCTCGCCCGGCTGCAGGTTGGCGCGCTGCTTGAGCGCGTGCATGGAGGTGCCGTAGGTCATGCCGAAGGCGGCGGCGCTGGCGAAGTCCATGCCGTCGGGGATCGGCATCACGCTGTAGCCGGGCACCGCCACTTCCTCGGCGAAGCTGCCCCAGCCGGTCAGCGCCATCACGCGGTCGCCGGGCTTCACGTGGCTGACTTTCTCACCGACCGCGCCGACCACCCCGGCAGCCTCGCCACCCGGGGAGAACGGGAAGGGCGGCTTGAACTGGTACTTGCCCTCGATGATCAGGGTGTCGGGGAAGTTCACCCCGGCGGCATGGACCTGCAGCAGGACCTCGTTCTTCTTCGGCTCGGGGCTGGCGATGTCTTCCAGCACCAGGGTTTCGGCGGGGCCGAAGGCTTTGCACAGCACGGCTTTCATGAGGACGTACTCCGTTGGAGGTTCTTCTTTGTGAGTAGAGGGCCAGTGTAGGAGCGCGGGCACAGAGGGCAAATCACCATGGCCTGGGCTTATGCCCCGATATAGCTTGGGCGGCGGCGCGAGTGTGGCTATCCTTTGCCCATCGAATCCGGAGACATCGCCTTGAGAGCTTTCCTCGCCCTGTTGCTGGCCTTTTCCTTCAGTACCTTCGTCATGGCTTCCGAATCCGAGGAAGCCAAGCCGGAAGACGCCAACAAGCCTGTATTCGTCGACCTCACCCCCGCGCTGGTGGGCAACTACGGCAGCGGTCCGCGCCTGAAGTACTTCAAGGCCGACATCGCGCTGAAGGTCACCGGCAAGGAGGCCTCCGAGAAGGTCGAGCATCACGAGCCGCTGATCCGCAACCAACTGGTGATGCTGTTCGCCCAGCAGACCGACGACTCCCTCGGCAGCGTCGACGGCAAGGAGAAACTGCGCCAGGAAGCCCTCAAGCAGGTGCAGACCGCCCTCCAGCAGGAGGAAGGCAAGCCGCTGGTGGACGACCTGCTGTTCAACAACCTGATCGTCCAGCCCTGATCCCCTCCGGGCTGCGCTGCATGAGTGCGCCTCATGCAGGCCAAGCGACACCCGGCTGCGGCTGCTCGCCGCAATGCCGGGCTGAAAGCCCCGCCTCACAAGGCGCGTAGGAAATTTCCGGCGCACGCCTGACCTGAATCAAACCCCGTTTGCCGCTGGTCGCCGAACATCCCCTCATGATCCGCTCGAATTCGAGCGTCTGGACAAAGGGGAAATCGGATGACAGGAAAGGCAAAAAGCTGGCGCACCCGCGGTCTCGCGGTGCTCGTGGTGGCCGTGCTCGCCGCGCTGGCCTGGCAGACGTTCAAGCCGACGGGGCTGCCCGAAGGTTTCGCCAGTGGCAATGGGCGCATCGAGGCCACCGAAGTCGACGTGGCCACCAAGCTGCCCGGCCGCGTGGCGGAAATCCTGGTGGACGAAGGCGACTTCGTGAAGGCCGGCGACGTGGTGGCGAAGATGGACACCCAGGTGCTCCAGGCCCAGCTCGCCCAGGCCCAGGCGGAAGTGCGGCGGGCGCAGAACGCCCAGCTCACCGCACAATCCCTGGTGGCCCAGCGCACCAGCGAGAAATCCACCGCCGAAGCCATAGTCGCGCAACGCCAGGCGGAGCTCACCGCCGCGCAGAAGCGTTTCACCCGCACCGAACAGCTGGTCAAACGAAATGCGCTGCCGCAACAGCAACAGGATGACGACCGCGCCACTCTGCAAAGCGCCCAGGCGGCGCTGGCCGCGGCTCGCTCTCAGGTGGTCTCGGCGCAGGCCGGCATCTCCGCCGCGCGCTCCCAGGTGATCGAGGCGCAGTCGGCCATCGAGGCTGCCACTGCGAGCGTCGAGCGCCTGCAGGCAGATATCGACGACAGCCTGCTCAAGGCCCCGCGCAACGGCCGCGTGCAGTACCGCGTGGCGCAGCCGGGCGAAGTGCTGGCGGCCGGCGGTAAGCTGCTCAACATGGTCGACCTGGCCGACGTCTACATGACCTTCTTCCTGCCCTCGGGCCAGGCCGGCAAGGTCGCTCTGGGCCAGGAAGTGCACCTGGTGATCGACGCCGTGCCCGAGTACGTGATCCCGGCCAAGGTGTCCTACGTCGCCAGCGTCGCGCAGTTCACGCCCAAGACCGTGGAGACCGCCAACGAGCGCGAAAAGCTGATGTTCCGGGTCAAGGCGCGCCTCGATCCGGGCCTGCTGGAGAAGTACATCACCTACGTGAAGACCGGCGTGCCGGGCATGGCCTACCTGCGTCTCGACCCGCAGGTGCAGTGGCCGGCTGAGCTGCAGATCAAGGTCCCGCAATGAACGCCGCCGACTGCGTGGCCCGTCTGGCTGGCGTCTCGCTGCGCTACGGCGAGACCCGCGCAGTGGACGACGTCACCCTGGAAATCCCGGCCAACCGCATGGTCGGCCTGATCGGCCCGGACGGCGTCGGCAAGTCCAGCCTGCTGGCGCTGCTGGCCGGTGCGCGGAAGATGCAGGACGGCGAAATCCAGGTGCTCGGCGGCGACATGCGCGATGCGCGCCACCGCCGTGCCGTGTGCCCGCGCATCGCCTACATGCCGCAGGGCCTGGGCAAGAACCTCTATCCGACGCTCTCGGTGTTCGAGAACGTCGATTTCTTCGGCCGCCTGTTCGGCCACGACAAGGCCGAGCGCGAGCGGCGCATCGCCGACCTGCTGCACAGCACCGGCCTTGCGCCCTTCGCCGAGCGCCCGGCAGGCAAGCTCTCCGGCGGCATGAAGCAGAAACTCGGGCTGTGCTGTGCGCTGATCCACGACCCAGACCTGCTGATCCTCGACGAGCCCACAACCGGCGTCGACCCGCTGTCGCGCAACCAGTTCTGGGAGCTGATCGCGCGCATCCGCACTGGCCGCGAAGGCATGAGCGTACTGGTGGCTACCGCCTACATGGAGGAGGCCGAGCGCTTCGATCACCTGGTGGCGATGGACGACGGCAAGGTGCTCGCCACTGGCACGCCCGCCGAATTGCGCGCGCACACCGGTACGCAGAATCTCGAAGAAGCCTTCATCGCGTTGTTGCCCGAGAGCAAGCGCGCCGGCCACCACAAGCTGGTGATTCCACCGCGGCCGCAGCCTGACGGCGCGCCGCAGATCGCCATCGAGGCCGAGGGGCTGACCTGCCGCTTCGGCGATTTCGTCGCGGTGGACCGCGTCAGCTTCCGCATCGAGCGCGGGGAAATCTTCGGCTTCCTCGGCTCCAACGGCTGCGGCAAGTCCACCACCATGAAGATGCTCACCGGCCTGCTGCCCGCCAGCGAGGGTACCTGCGCGCTGTTTGGCCAGCCGGTGAACGCCAACGACATGGAGACGCGCCGGCGCGTCGGCTACATGTCCCAGGCCTTCTCGCTGTACGCCGAGCTGACGGTGCTGCAGAACCTCGAACTGCACGCCAAGCTGTTCCACATCCCCCACGAGCAGATCGGCCCGCGCGTCGAGGAAATGCTCCAGCGTTTCGACCTGGGCAAGGTCAAGGGCGAGCTGCCCGACAGCCTGCCGCTGGGCATCCGCCAGCGCTTGTCGCTGGCCGTGGCGGTGATCCACAAACCGGAAATCCTGATCCTCGACGAGCCCACCTCGGGCGTCGACCCGGTGGCCCGCGACGGTTTCTGGGAGCTGATGGTGGAGCTGTCGCGCAACGACGGCGTGACCATCTTCATCTCCACCCACTTCATGAATGAGGCCGAGCGCTGCGACCGCATCTCGCTGATGCACGCCGGCAAGGTGCTCGACAGCGACACCCCGCAACGGCTGATCGACAAGCGTGGCCTGCCGACCCTGGAGGCCACCTTCATCGCCTACCTGGAGGAGGCCGCCGGCAGCGCCCCGGTGCCCGACGCCACGCCGGCTCCCGAGCAGCCCGCCGAGTCCGCCCGCTACAAGGGCAGCGACCGCTTCAGCTGGTTGCGCCTGTTCAGCTACGCACGCCGCGAGGCCATGGAACTGCGCCGCGACCCGATCCGCCTGACCCTGGCGCTGGTGGGCACTGCGCTGCTGATGTTCATCATCGGCTACGGCATCAACATGGACGTCGAGGACCTCACCTACGCGGTGCTCGACCGCGACCAGACCACCACCAGCCAGGCCTATGCGCTGAACATTTCCGGCTCGCGCTACTTCATCGAGAAGGCGCCGATCCAGAACCCCGAGGAGCTGGAGCGGCGCCTGCGCAGCGGTGACATCAGCCTGGCCGTGGAGATCCCACCGAATTTCGGCCGTGACTTGAAGCGCGGCGCCGACCCGGCCATAGGCGTGTGGATCGACGGCGCCATGCCGACCCGCGCCAACACCGTGGTCGGCTATGTGCAGGGGCTGCACGCCAGCTACCTGGCCGACCTCGCGCGGCAGAGTGGCAGCAGCGCCGCCAGCGCGGCGGCGAGCACCGAGGTGCGCTTCCGCTACAACCCGGACGTGGAGAGCCTCAAGGCCATGGTGCCGGCGGTGATCCCGCTGCTGCTGATCATGATCCCGGCGATGCTCACCGCCCTGGGCGTGGTGCGCGAGAAGGAGCTGGGCTCGATCACCAACCTCTACGTCACCCCGGTCACGCGCCTGGAGTTCCTGCTCGGCAAGCAGCTGCCGTACATCGGCATGGGCATGATCAACTTCGTGCTGATGCTGGCCATGGCCGTGCTGCTGTTCCAGGTGCCGCTCAAGGGCAGCTTCCTGGCGCTGCTGGTCGGCGCGTTCCTCTACGTGGTGACCAGCACCGGCCTCGGCCTGCTGCTCTCGACCTTCATGAAGAGCCAGATCGCCGCGGTGTTCGGCACCGCCATCGCCACCATGATCCCGGCGATCCAGTTCTCCGGGCTGATCCACCCGGTGTCCTCGCTGGAAGGCGCGGCGGCGGTGATCGGCCAGCTCTACCCGACCTCGCATTTTCTCATCGTCAGCCGTGGCGCCTTCTCCAAGGCGCTGGGTTTTGCCGACCTGTGGGTCTACTACCTGCCGTTGCTGGCGATGGTGGTGGTGCTGACGCTGCTCAGCGTGGCCTGCCTGAAGAAACAGGAGGTCTGAGATGAACAAGCTGGCGAACATCTTCAACCTCGGCATCAAGGAATTCCGCAGCCTGGGCCGCGACTACGCGATGCTGATCCTGATCGCCTGGGCCTTTACCCTGGGCGTCTACAGTTCGGCCACCGGCGTGCCGGAAACCCTGCACCACGCGCCCATCGCCATCGTCGACGAGGACCAGTCGCAGCTCTCCTCGCGCATCGTCAACGCCTTCCAGCCGCCGTACTTCCGGGTGCCGGAAATGATCGGCCACGCGCAGATGGACCGCGGCATGGACGTTGGCCTGTACACCTTCACCCTGGATATCCCGCCGGACTTCCAGCGCGACGTGCTGGCCGGGCGGCAGCCGGCGATCCAGGTCAACGTCGATGCAACGCAGACCGGCCAGGCCTTCTCCGGCGCCGGCTACATCCAGAACATCGTCGGCACCGAGGTCAGCGAGTTCGTCAGCCGCTACCGCGCCGAGCCAGCGATGCCGGCGGAGCTGGCAGTGCGCATGGAGTTCAACCCGAACCTGACCCAGGCCTGGTTCGGCGCGGTGATGGAGGTGATCAACCAGATCACCATGCTGTCGATCATCCTCACCGGCGCCGCGCTGATCCGCGAGCGCGAGCACGGTACGGTGGAACACCTGCTGGTGATGCCGCTGACCGCGTTCGAGATCATGATGGCCAAGGTCTGGTCCATGGGCACCGTGGTGCTGGTGGCGGCGGCGATCTCGCTGCAACTGGTGGTGCGCGGCTGGCTGGACGTGCCGATCAGCGGTTCGGTGGGGCTGTTCCTGCTGGGCGCGGCGCTGCACCTGTTCGCCACCACTTCCATGGGCATCTTCATCGGCACCGTGGCCCGCTCGATGCCGCAACTGGGGCTGCTGGTAATCCTCACCCTGATGCCGCTGCAGATTCTTTCCGGCGGCACCACGCCGCGCGAGAGCATGCCCGAGCTGGTGCAGAACATCATGCTGGCAGCGCCGACCACGCACTTCGTCAGCCTGGCCCAGGCGATCCTCTATCGCGGCGCCGACCTGTCGATCGTCTGGCCGCAATTGCTGGCCATCGTCGGGATCGGTGCGGCTTTCTTCTTCGGCGCGCTCTGGCGCTTCCGTCGGACCATCGGGCAGATGGCCTGAGCTGCTGTTCCTGCAGTGGAGTGCCCATGCCAGGCCCGAGTGATTTTCAGGAGAGCGTGCGCTCGGCCATATCCACCGGCCACACGCAGGTCTGGTTGCGTCCCCTGTGCTTGGCGGCATACAGCGCCTGGTCGGCCTGAGCGATCAACTGGTCCGGCTCGGCGTCCTGCCCCGGCGTGGCGATGGCCAGGCCGATACTCACCGTCAGCCGTCCCAGCTCGCCGGCCGGATGCGCGATGCCCATCTCCGCCACGCGCTGGTGGATGCGTGCGGCGACGTGGCTGGCGCCATCCAGTCCGGTGTCGGTGAGGATGATGACGAACTCTTCGCCGCCATAACGGCATGCCACATCGCCTTCGCGTTGCAGGCACTCCTGCAGGCAACTGGCGAGGCGCCGCAGCGCATCGTCGCCGGCCAGGTGGCCGAGGCAGTCGTTGAAGCGCTTGAAGTGGTCGACATCGAGCATCAGCACCGCCAGCGGCGCGTCCGCGCGGCGCAGACGGCGCCACTCGCTCTGCAACTGGCGGTCGAAATAGCGGCGGTTGAACAGGCCGGTGAGGCCGTCCTGTTGCGAGAGCTTGTGCAGCTGCGCTTCCAGCTGCAGGCGCTCGCTGTTGTCGCGGGCCACGGCGATCAGGTAGTCGCGGTCGCCCTGGTGGATCAGCTGGGTGTTGATCTCCGCCGGCTGCAGGCTGCCGTCGCGGCGCTGCATCTCGCGCTGGAAGATCATCGACAGGTTCAACCGATGCGCCTGCTGCACCAGCTGGAGCCAGGCGTGGAAGCCGGGGATCAGCCGCTCCGGGTCATCGCGCAGCAGGTGGCGGAACTCCTCGGCGCTGTAGCCCAGGCCGTTGTAGGTGGCGCGGTTCATGTGCAGCAGCTCGCGCTGTTGCAGGTCGAAGATGAACAGCGCGTCACGGCTGGAGTCGGTGAGGTCCAGCGCCAGTTGTAGCCGTTCGCGGCTGTCGCGCAGGTTGGCCTCTACCGATTGGCGTTGCTCTGCTTCCTGGCTGAGCAACTGGTTGCTGGCGCTCAGCGCGGTGGCGCGGCGGGCGTTCTCGCGAGCGAGAAACAGCGCTGCCACCAGCAGCAGGCTGATGGCGACGCCACCGCCGAACACCACCATCGGCAACGGCGTGGACAGAGACTGCACAAGGGCCGGAGTGGGGCTGAGCTCCAGCTCGAAGCTGCGGTTGTTGAGTAGACGCAGCGGTACCCGCAGGGTCTGCTCGGCATCGCCGGCGGGCTGGTCGCGCACGTAGAGTGGCCGGCCGTGCTCCAGCAGGCGCACGCTGAACAGGTGGTTGTCCGCTTGCCTGAGCAGGTTGTCCATCAGCGGGCCGACGCGGAAGACGCCCTGCATGAAGCCGTCGAACTGCAGCTGGTTGTTGGCATCGCGCAGGTAAACCGGGGTGTAGAGCACGAAGCCGCGTCCGCCCTGGACCAACTCCACGCTGTCGCTCAGGCGCGGCTTGCCGCTGTCGCGGGCGGACATCGCCGTCGCGTAGTTGGGGTGCTGCGGGGAGAGCCGGAAGTTAAGCGCCGCCTCGTTGCCCTGCAGCGGTTCCAGCCAGCGGATGCGCAGCTCCGGGTCGGCCCACTGGATCGACTGGTAGCCGGGGAAGCTGCGCACGTAGAAGCGTGCGTCCAGTTCCCATTCGGGACGGGGCATGCGGCCGTGGTGGGTCCACAGCTGGGCAAGCAGGTCCAGGCCCTGGACCTGCTCGTGCAGGTTGGCTTCCAGCTGGTGCGCGAGGCTGCGTCCCTGGTAGGTCAGGCGCTCCTGTACGCGCTGCCGCTCGCTGCTCGCCAGTTCCTCACCCAGCCAGGCACTGGCAAGCAGGAGCACGCAGAGCAGACCGCCAAGCCCGAGGTAGGAAGCTAGTGAGGACTGAAGGCGGTGCATGCGGCGAATTCCGGGGGCTTCAGTAACCTAATAGCACAGTGCCTCTACTTGTGCGCCAGGCCGACGACGATCGCCCACTGTTCGGCAGTGACCGGCATCACCGACAGGCGGCTGCCCTTTTGCACCAGGGGCATCTCTTCCAGTCCGGCCTGAGCCTTGAGCGTGCCCAGCGGCAACACCGAGCGGAAGGCCTCGACGAAGGTCACGTCGCGGGCCGTCCAGGGGTTCTTCTCATCGCTGGCCTTGGGGTCGTGGTAGTGGCTTTTCGGGTCGAGCGCGGTCGGGTCGGGGTACGGCTCGCCGTCGATCTGCGCGATGCCGGCGATGCCCGGCTCGGGGCAGCTGGAGTGGTAGAAGAAGAACAGGTCGCCCGGCTGCATGCTGCGCATGAAGTTGCGTGCCTGGTAATTGCGCACGCCGTCCCAGCGCGCCGTTTTCAGGCGCTGCAGGTCGTGGATCGAGAGTTCGTCGGGCTCGGATTTCATCAGCCAGTAAGCGCGTGCCATCCGCGAGGGTCTCCTTGTGCGTGGCGGGTAATGATCTTTTTCTGATTTGGCTAAGGGTAGGCGGGCAGGCGTTTCCCTGCGACAAGCTGCCGGATCGCCGGAAACAAATTGTAGGAAGAAGATGTAGGAATCCCGGCATGAACATTGCCTGAAAGTGCCGGAAGTTTTGGGGGCGACTGCTCCTCCGACGATCGGTTGGCGTCAGAATTGCGAGAAGCTTTTCATTGTCGGAGAATGCCGCCGTTTTTAGCTTGGCCTGCCGGACGGATAAAAAAACCACCGCCGGCCATCGTTGACAGTTTGCCTGGAAGGGGGAGGCAATCGATGAAACGCAAGCCTGATCTTTTGTGGGTGTTGGTAATACTTTTCGGTCTGGGTGTCGTCACTACCGGTTACACCCAGAGCCTGTGGGAACAACGCCAGGGCAACGCCCCGGTGCAGGTCACCCAGCAGCCCTGATCCAGGGGACTGCTGCCGCCACGGTTATCGCAAGGAACGCGATTCCGTCGCGAGACGGCCATACCAGCCGCCGTCCGTCACTATGCCCATCAGCGGCACATCCCAGCTCGCCAGCTCCAGCTTGTCGACCTTCTGGCACTCGTGCGCCAGGCCCAATAATGTCGGTTTCTGCCAATTTTTGCGCATGCCCAGGTAGGCCAGGGTCCGGTCGTAGAACCCCTTGCCCATTCCGAGACGGCCGCCTTGTGGATCAAAACCGACCAGCGGTAGCAGCAGCAGGTCCAGCGCCCAGGCCGGACGCTGGCGCCCGCGGTCGGCCTGCGGTTCGGCGATGTTGAAGCGGTTGGGTACCCAGCGCTCGCCGATGCCTACCTGCTGGAAGGTCATGTGCGTGCGCGGCCAGTCGGAGAGCACCGGCAAGTAGGTCGCCTTGCCGCGCTTCTGCGCAGCCTTCATCAGCGGGCGCGGGTCGATTTCGCCGTCAGCCGGCAGGTACAGGGCGATGTGCTTCGCCCGGCGGAAAAGCGGATGCTGCGCGAGCTGGCGATACAGGGCCTGGGCGGCGAGACGTTGCTGAAGGGGAGTGAGCGCGCGTCTGGCCTGGCGCAGCTGGCGGCGCAGGGCAGGGCGGGGAAGACCATCGGAGTGAATCATGGAAGGGTAAAGCTCCCCGGACATGCCGCTGTCGGGTTAGCCCTTGAACCCGAGAGTTCAAGGTGGTGGTTGCAGTAGGCTTTAAGGCTTTCCGTCGTGCGGACATGCACACCAGCCCAACTGGCAACCCCCGTTGTTGCAATTATCGGCTCAGGGACATCACCGACTGGCAAACACACCAGGGAGCGAGGCGATTATACCCCAAGGAAATTTCCCTGGTCAGACTTCACCCTGGTCTTTATCGGTGGTAGGGGTGTCTGTGGTCAGGGCGCGATCCACGCGCTCGAGCAATTCGCGCACGCGTTCACGGGTGGAGCCGCTGTCGTGCTCCACGCGCTCCTGCTTGTGCAGCAGGTCGTGGGTGATGTTCAGGGCCGCCATGACCGCGACGCGGTCGGCACCGATCACTTTGCCGCTGGAACGGATCTCGCGCATCTTGCTGTCCAGATAGCGCGCGGCGCTTTCCAGGTTGACGCGCTCGTCCGCAGGGCACGCGATGCAGTACTCCTTGTCGAGGATTTGGACGTTCAGGGTATTCGACTGGCTCATGAGTCCTGCTCCAGGGCTTTAAGACGCAAAATCATCGCTTCGACCTTCTGCCGAGCCAAATCGTTCTTCTCGATCAGATGGGCGCGTTCTTCCCGCCAGCTTTTCTCGTTCGCCCGCAGCAGCCGGTTCTCGGCCTTTAGCTGTTCCAGGCGCTGGAGCAGCAGGTCGAACTTGGCGATCAGCGCGTGCAGGTCGGCGTCTTCCATGGGCTCTCGCTTGGGAGTTGCTTAAGTAATCGAGAACTATATAGGACTGCCGTGGGGGTGGGTCAACGCACGGCTGCCCGGCGCGTCGTCACATGGTCTTGCGGTGTGCGCCGGTGCTAGGATAACGGACCATATTCTATGCGCGGCGCCTGATGGCGCCTAGCCGTCACCCGGGTTCGATCATGTCCACTTCCAGCTCCGCCTATACCGCCTTCGCCGCCCTGCTCGCCGAGGCTGCCCTGCCCATTTCCCCCGCCGAACTGCACGGCCACCTGCTCGGCCGTGTCTGCGCCGGGTCTGGCTTTGACCAGGGCGAATGGCTGCAGGCCGCCGGTGAGCTGCTCGGCGGCGAACCGGGCGAACGTCTGGGCGCGGCGCTGGGTGGCCTGCTGGGCATGGTCCAGCAGGACTTCAGCCAGGGCGAGATGGCCGTGGTGCTGATGCTGCCCAACGACGACGCGCCGCTGGCCGATCGCGCCGTGGCCCTGGGCCAGTGGTGCCAGGGCTTCCTCGCCGGCTTCGGCCTGGCGCTGCGCTCCCCCAGCCTGTCGGACGAAGCCGATGAAGTGCTGCAGGACATCGCCGCTATCGCCCAGGTCGGCGGCCAGCTGGAAGAATCCGAAGACGGCGAGGCCGACTACATGGAAGTGCAGGAATACCTGCGCGTCGCCCCGCTGCTGCTGTTCTCCGAATTCGGCAAGGTGCCGGCACCGGCCGAGAAACCCTCCCTGCATTGAGGTCGCGCATGATCCGTATCGCCAAGTCGGAATACGCCCGTCGTCGCAAGGCGCTGATGGCGCAGATGGAACCCAACAGCATCGCCATTCTCCCGGCGGCGCCGATGTACATCCGCAACCGCGACGTCGAGCACGTCTACCGCCAGGACAGCGATTTCCAGTACCTCACCGGCTTCCCCGAGCCGGAAGCGGTGATGGCGCTGATCCCCGGCCGCGAGCATGGCGAGTACGTGCTGTTCTGCCGCGAACGCGATCCGGAGCGTGAGCTCTGGGACGGCCTGCGCGCCGGCCAGGACGGTGCCATCGGCACTTTCGGCGCCGACGATGCCTTCCCCATCGGCGATATCGACGACATCCTTCCCGGCCTGATCGAGGGCCGCGACCGCGTGTACTACGCGCTGGGCGCCAACCAGGAATTTGACCGCCGGCTGATGGACTGGATCAACGTGATCCGCTCCAAGGCGCGCCAGGGCGCGCAGCCGCCAAACGAATTCGTCGCCCTCGACCACCTGCTGCACGACCAGCGCCTGTACAAGAGCGCCGGCGAGGTGAAGGTGATGCGCTATGCCGCGGAAGTCTCCGCCGGTGCGCACATCCGCGCCATGCAGGCCTGCCGTCCGGGCCTCTACGAGTTCCACCTGGAGGCCGAGCTGGAATACGCCTTCCGCCTGGGCGGCGCGAAGATGCCGGCCTACGGCTCCATCGTCGCCACCGGCCGCAACGCCTGCATCCTGCACTACCGGGAGAACGACGCGCAGATCAAGGACGGCGACCTGATCCTGATCGACGCCGGCTGCGAGATCGACTGCTACGCCAGCGACATCACCCGCACCTTCCCCGCCAGCGGCACCTTCAGCCCCGAGCAGAAGGCCATCTACCAGCTGGTGCTGGATGCCAACATGGCGGCCTTCGACTACATCGCTCCGGGCCGCCACTGGAATGAAGCCCACGAGGCCACCGTGCGGGTCATCACCGCCGGCCTGGTGGAGCTGGGCCTGCTCAAGGGCGACGTCGACGAGCTGATCGAGCGCGAAGCCTACAAGGCCTTCTACATGCACCGTGCCGGCCACTGGCTGGGCATGGACGTGCACGATGTCGGCGAGTACCGCGTCGGCGGCGAGTGGCGCGTGCTCGAACCGGGCATGGCGATGACCGTCGAGCCGGGCATCTACATCTCCCCGGACAACACCGACGTGCCGAAGAAGTGGCGCGGCATTGGCGTACGCATCGAGGACGATGTGGTCGTGACGAAAACTGGTTGCGAATTGCTGACCAACGGCGTGCCGAAAACCGTCGCTGAGATCGAAGCGCTGATGGCCGAGGCCAAGGCCCAGGCCGCCTGACATGCAACGTACGCAACTGGCCATCATCGGTGGCGGGCTCGTCGGCGCAAGCCTTGCGCTGATCCTCCAGGCCGGTGCCCGCGCGCGCGGCTGGCAGATCGTGCTGATCGAGCCCTTCGCCCCTGGCGATGCCTACCAGCCCAGCTATGACGCGCGTTCCTCGGCGCTGTCCTTCGGCAGCCGGCAGATCTACGAGCGCCTGGGGCTCTGGCAACAGATATCGCAGCGCGCCGAACCCATCACCCAGATCCACGTCTCCGACCGCGGCCGCTTCGGCGCCGCGCGCCTGACGGCGGTGGAAGAGGGCGTTCCCGCCCTCGGCTACGTGGTGGAGAACGCCTGGCTCGGCCAGTGCCTGTGGCATGCGCTCGACCCGGAAGTGGTGAGCTGGCGCTGCCCGGCCGAAGTGCGCCGGATGGATGCACTGGGCGACGGCTACCGCCTGACCCTGGACGACGACTCGCAGCTGGACTGCGACCTCGCCGTGCTGGCCGACGGCGGCCGCTCCGGCCTGCGCGAGCAACTGGGCATCAACGTGCGCTCCTCGTCCTACGGGCAGACCGCGCTGATCGCCAACATCAGCCCGTCCGAGGCCCATCGCGGGCAGGCCTTCGAACGCTTCACCGAAAACGGCCCGCTGGCCCTGCTGCCGCTACCAGAAAACCGCTGCGCGCTGGTCTGGACCCGCAACGGCAGTGACGCCGAGCGCCTGCGCGAGCTGTCCGACGCGGCCTTCCTGGCCGAACTGCAGGACGCCTTTGGCTATCGCCTGGGCACCTTGCGCCAGGTTGGCGTGCGCTATGGCTACCCGCTGAGCCTGACCGAGGCCGACGAGCAGATTCGCCCGCACCTCGTCGTGTTGGGCAACGCCGCCCACAGCCTGCACCCGATTGCCGGGCAGGGCTTCAACCTGTCGCTGCGCGATGCCAAGGCCCTGGGCGATTGCCTGTTGCAGGAAGAGGCCGCGCCGGGCGATTTCGCCGTGCTGCAGCGCTACCTGGATGGCCAGCGCCTGGACCAGCAAATGACTGTCGGTTTCTCCGACCGCGTCACCCGCCTGTTCTCCAATGCCCAGCCGTTGCTGGCCACCGGCCGCAACATCGGCCTGCTCGGCCTCGACCTGCTGCCACCGGCCAAGCGCTGGTTCGCCCGCCAGGCCATGGGCCTGGGCGCCCGACCGGTCTGAGTCGATGCAAGCACGCAAGAGCCCGCACCGCGCCCGCCTGCTGCGCATCGGCCTGAACCTCTACCCGCCGTACCTCGGCGCCGGAGTGCGAGTGCGTCACATCAGCGCGGATTTTCGCGAGATCCGCGTGAAGATGGGCCTGAACCTGTTCAACCGCAATTACGTCGGCACGCAGTTCGGCGGCAGCCTGTACAGCATGACCGACCCGTTCTTCATGCTGATGCTGATGGAGAACCTGGGGCGCGACTACATCGTCTGGGACAAGGCTGCCAACATCGAATTCGTCAGCCCCGGCAAGGGGCCGGTGTATGCCGATTTCCGTATCGACCAGCACCTGCTCGACGACATCCGCGAGCAGACCGCCACGGGCGAGAAATACCTGCCGCGCCTGCACGCTGAAGTGCGTGACGGCGAAGGCACCCTGGTGGCGCGGGTGCAGAAGACCCTGTACGTCCGGCTCAAGCCGCGCGCGCGGCAGGCCGCTTGAATTTCGATGCCCGCGCAGTTGCTGCGCGGGCCGCTGAAGAAGGAACGCACATGCACGCGGATCTGGTTATCGTCGGGGCGGGAATGGTCGGTAGCGCGCTGGCCCTGGCCCTGGAAGGCAGCGGGCTGGATATCCTGCTGCTCGACGGCTCGCCGCTGAGCGTCAAGCCGTTCGACCGCGAAGCGCCCTTCGAACCGCGCGTCAGTGCGCTGTCCGAGGCCAGCCGGCGCATCCTCCAGCGCCTGCATGCCTGGGACGGCATCGCCGCACGGCGCGCCGAGCCCTACTGCGAGATGCAGGTGTGGGACGGCTCGGGGACCGGGCAGATCCACTTCAGCGCCGCCAGCGTGCATGCCGAGATGCTCGGCCACATCGTCGAAAACCGCGTGGTACAGGACGCCCTGCTGGAGCGTCTGCATGACTCCGCCCTCGGCCTGCTGCCCAATGCGCGCCTGGAGCAGCTGCGCCACTCCGGCGACGACTGGCTGCTGAGCCTTTCCGACGGCCGCGAAATCCGCACACCCCTGGTGGTTGCCGCCGACGGCGCCAACTCCGCGGTACGCCGCCTGGCCGGCTGCGCCACCCGCGAGTGGGATTACCTGCACCACGCCATCGTCACCAGCGTGCGCTGCGAGAAGCCGCACCAGGCCACCGCCTGGCAGCGTTTCACCGACGACGGCCCGCTGGCCTTTCTGCCGCTGGCGAAAGAGGGCGACGCACACTGGTGCTCGATCGTCTGGTCGACCACCCCGGAGCAGGCGGAAAAGCTCATGGCGCTGGACGACGAAGGCTTCTGCAAGGCTCTGGGCCTCGCTTTCGAGCAGCGCCTGGGCGCCATCGAGCATGCCGACCGCCGCCTGTGCATCCCGCTGCGCCAGCGCCACGCCAAGCGCTACGTGGAGCCGGGGCTGGTGCTGATCGGCGACGCCGCGCACACCATCCACCCGCTGGCCGGGCAGGGCGTGAACCTGGGCTTCCTGGATGCCGCGGTGCTCGCCGAGGTGCTCGAGCATGCCCACGCCCGTGGCGAGAACATTGCCGAGGAACGTGTGCTGAGCCGCTACGAGCGTCGCCGTATGCCGCACAACCTGGCGATGATGGCGGCGATGGAAGGCTTCCAGCGCCTGTTCCAGGCCGACCCGCTGGCGGTGCGCTGGTTGCGCAACGCCGGGCTGCGCCTGGTGGACAAGCACCATGAGGCCAAGGGCGTGTTCGTGCGCCAGGCGCTGGGGCTGTCGGGGGACTTGCCGAATCTGGCGCGGGTGTGATCAGGGCGCCCGCGACCCCAGACCGCACCCCATCGAAACACCCCGACACAATCACGCGGCTCGTTAGCAAATGAGGTTCCTTATCATTTGAGGGATATCTTTCCCGTAAAGGACACGCCCATGCTCGCGCGCAAAGGTCTTCTCGCCACCCTCCTGCTGGCCGCCCTCGGTAGCACCGCCCAGGCCGCCGACGAAGTGGTGGTCTACTCCTCGCGCATCGACGAACTGATCAAGCCGGTGTTCGACGCCTACACCGAGAAGACCGGGGTGAAGATCAAGTTCATCACCGACAAGGAAGCGCCGCTGATGGCGCGGATCAAGGCCGAAGGCGCCAACACCCCGGCCGACCTGCTGCTCACCGTCGATGCCGGCAACCTCTGGCAGGCCGAGAAGATGGGCATCCTGCAGCCTTTCGATTCGCCGACCCTGGATGCCAACATCCCGCCGCAGTATCGCTCCGGCACCGACAGCTGGACCGGCCTGTCGCTGCGCGCACGGACCATCGCCTATTCGACCCAGCGGGTGAAGCCCGAGGAACTGTCGACCTACGAAAAGCTGGCCGATGCGAAGTGGGAAGGCCGCCTGTGCCTGCGCACCGCGAAGAAGGTCTACAACCAGTCGTTGACCGCGACCCTGATCGAGACCCATGGCGCCGAAAAGACCGAGGAAATCCTCAAGGGCTGGGTGAACAACCTGGCGACCGACGTGTTCTCCGACGACAACGCGCTGCTGCAGGCCATCGCCGCCGGCCAGTGCGACGTCGGCATCGTCAACACCTACTACTACGGCCGGATGCACAAGGACAATCCGCAGCTGCCGGTGAAGCTGTTCTGGCCGAACCAGGGCGACCGTGGCGTGCACGTCAACCTGTCGGGCATCGGCCTGACCAAGCATGCGCCGCACCCGGAAGCCGCGAAGAAGCTGGTGGAGTGGATGACCGGGCCGGACGCCCAGTCGCTGTTCGCCGGCATCAACCAGGAATTCCCGGCCAACCCGAAAGTGGCGCCGTCGCAGGAAGTGGCGGCCTGGGGTGAGTTCAAGGCCGACAGCATCCCGGTGGAAATCGCCGGCAAGCGTCAGGCCGAAGCGATCAAGCTGATGGATCGCGCCGGCTGGAACTGACCGGAATCCGGCGCCTCAACGGGCGCCGGCATCGTCCGAATGGCTGACGGAGAGTGCCTTGCCCTCACCGCTCAGCAGGCAGATGAATTCGCCGTCGGACTGCTCGCCCCGACGCAGTTGCGCGACCAGCCGCTTGCTCGCCGTCTGACCGTCGACCGAGCCTTCATAGGCTTCCTCGCGGATCGAGCCCGGCTCGATCCAGGTCTGCTGCCAGCGCTCCTGCAGCTGCGGGTCCGCGGCGACCTTGCCGATGGCCATGGCCAGGCAGGATTCGACAGGGGTGGGTTCGTCGGCCAGGGCCAGGCTGCAGAGCGGCAACAGCAGCAGGCCGGACAGGCGGCAGAGTGACGACATGGGACTTTTTCCTTGGGGACGGCGGTGGCAGAGTGGCCGATTCGACCGCTGTACCTTGCGCTTTATCCCTGCCAGGTGAGGATCGGGCGAATTCGATTTCAATGAGGGAAATTTCCGACGGCAGCCCGGCGGCACTTCCCACGACCCCCTGATGTTCTGGAAACACCCAACGCATGCGCGCCAACCGCTGGTACCCCATCACTTTCGCCGTCGCCGCCCTGGTCCTGCTGCCCATCAGCGTCCTGCTGCTGAGCTGGGCCCAGATCGACCGCGAAATCTGGTCGCACCTGTGGGAAACCCAGATGACGCGCCTGCTGGGCAATACCCTGGTGCTGGTGGCCGGCGTGGGCGTTGGCGTGACCGTGCTGGGCGTCAGCCTGGCCTGGCTCACCAGCCTCTGCGAATTCCCCGGCCGGCGCTGGCTGGACTGGGCGCTGATGTTGCCCTTCGCGGTGCCGGCCTATGTGCTGGCGTTTGTCTTCGTCGGTCTGCTGGACTTCTCCGGCCCCGTGCAGACGCTGCTGCGCGAGTGGTTCGGCAGCGGCCTGCGGCTGCCGCGCGTACGCTCCACCGGCGGCGTTATCACGGTGCTGGTGCTGGTCTTCTATCCGTATGTCTACCTGCTCGCGCGAACCGCCTTCCTCGCCCAGGGACGCGGGCTCATGGAAGCGGCGCGGGTGCTCGGGTTGTCGCCGCTGGCGGCCTTCTGGCGCGTCGCCCTGCCGATGGCCCGGCCGGCCATCGGCGCCGGGCTGGCGCTGGCGATCATGGAGACCCTGGCGGATTTCGGCACCGTGTCGGTGTTCAACTTCGATACCTTCACCACTGCTGTCTACAAGACCTGGTACGGCTTCTACAGTCTCTCCAGCGCTACCCAGCTGGCCAGCCTGCTGCTGCTGTTCGTCATGCTGGTGCTGCTGGGCGAGCGCTATAGCCGTGGCCGCAGCGGCGTGCCCAACGAGCGTCCGCGCGGCGCGGCGCTTTACAGGCTGCACGGCTGGAAGGCCTTCGCCGCCAGCGCCTGGTGCCTGCTGGTGTTCGCCTGCGCCTTCGTCATTCCGGTGCTGCAGCTGGTGGTCTGGGTCTGGCAGAAGGGCCGGTTCGACCTCGATGAGCGCTACTGGGGCCTGATCCTGCACAGCCTCTACCTGGGGGGCTTCGCGGCGGTGCTGACGGTGGCCGTGGCGCTGCTGCTGGCCTTCGCCCGGCGGCTGTCGACGACGCCGGCAGTGCGCTCGGCGGTGGGTATCTCCAACCTTGGCTATGCGCTGCCCGGCTCGGTGCTGGCGGTGGCGATCATGCTGGCTTTCAGCTGGCTCGATAATCACGCGGTGATCCCGCTCTCCAGCGCCATGGGCGGCGCCGGCAAGCCGCTGCTGCTGGGCAGCCTCGGGGCGCTGCTGGTGGCCTACCTGATCCGCTTCATGGCGGTGGCCTACAACCCGCTGGAGGGTGCGTTGGCGAGAATTCGCCCGTCGCTTCCGGAAGCTTCCCGCAGCCTGGGTGTCGGTGGTGCCGGCCTGTTCTTTCGCGTCTACCTGCCGCTGCTGCTGCCGGGGGCGCTGAGCGCCGCGCTGCTGGTGTTCGTCGACGTGCTCAAGGAGATGCCGGCGACCTTGCTCATGCGCCCGTTCGGCTGGGACACCCTGGCCGTGCGCGTCTTCGAGATGACCAGCGAGGGCGAGTGGGCGCGTGCCGCGCTGCCTGCTCTGACGCTAGTGCTGGTGGGGTTGTTCCCGGTGATCGGCCTGATCCGTCGATCCGCGCGCCAGAGCGGTTCTTCGCGGCCCTGAGAATCGGCCGTCGGACAAGCTGTCCAGAGTCCTGCCATGCGACTACAATGCGCGCGTTTCGTGCGGGCCGTACTCGCGCTCCGCACCCGCCTCGCCCGGAAGGAGAACACCCATGGGACAGCGCACGCCGCTCTATGATTTGCACGTCGCCCTCGGCGCCAAGATCGTCGATTTCGGCGGTTGGGACATGCCGTTGCACTACGGTTCGCAAGTCGAAGAGCACCACCAGGTACGTCGCGATTGCGGCGTGTTCGACGTTTCCCACATGACCGTGGTCGACGTCACCGGTCCGCAGGCGAAGGAATACCTGCAACGACTCCTGGCCAACGACGTCGAACGACTGCAAACCCCGGGCAAGGCGCTGTACAGCGGCATGCTCAACGACCGTGGCGGGGTGGTCGACGACCTGATCGTCTACCTCGGCGTGTACGGCTACCGCGTGGTGGTCAACGCCTCCACCCGCGACAAGGACATGGCCTGGATGCAGGCCCATACCGAAGGCTTCGACGTCACCCTGACCGAGCGCGCGGACCTCGCCATGCTGGCCGTGCAGGGCCCGAATGCCCGCGAGAAGACCGCCGAGCTGGTCACCCCTTCGCGCGCCGCGCTGATCCGCGAACTCAAGCCCTTCCAGGGCAAGGCCGACGGTGATTGGTTCATCGCCCGCACCGGCTATACCGGCGAGGATGGCCTGGAAATCATGCTGCCGGCCGCCGAGGCGCCGGGCTTCCTCAACGAACTGGTCGGCGCCGGCATTGCCCCGGCGGGCCTGGGCGCGCGCGACACCCTGCGCCTGGAAGCCGGGATGAACCTGTACGGCCAGGACATGGACGAAGACATCTCCCCGCTGGCCGCCAACATGGGCTGGACCATCGCCTGGGAGCCGGCCGAGCGCGACTTCATCGGCCGCAAGGCCCTGGAAGCGCAGAAAGCCGCGGGCGATACGCCCAAGCTGGTCGGTCTGGTGCTGGAAGAGCGCGGCGTGCTGCGCGCCCACCAGGTCGTGCGCGTCGCCGGTGTCGGCGATGGCGAGATCACCAGCGGCAGCTTCTCCCCGACGCTGGGCAAATCCATCGCCCTGGCCCGCGTGCCGGCGGCCACCGGCGACCGCGCCGAGGTGGAGATCCGTGGCAAGTGGTACCCGGTTCGCGTCGTTCAGCCGAATTTCGTGCGTCATGGCAAAGCCCTGATCTAAATTGCATGATCTAACTTGAATAGGGCGGCACCGCCGCCCGTCGCCCAGTCACCGAGGAAAAACAACATGAGCAATATCCCCGCCGACCTGCGTTACGCCGCCAGCCATGAGTGGGCGCGCCTGGAAGCCGACGGTACCGTGACCGTGGGCATCTCCGACCACGCCCAGGAAGCCCTGGGCGACGTGGTCTTCGTCGAACTGCCGGAAGTGGGCAAGACCCTCGCCGCCGGCCAGGAAGCCGGTGTGGTCGAGTCGGTGAAGGCCGCCTCGGACATCTATGCCCCGGTGGGCGGCGAAGTCATCGCCGTCAACGACGTGCTGGCCGACACCCCCGAAGAAGTGAACAACGACCCGTACGGTTCCTGGTTCTTCAAGCTCAAGCCGAGCAACCCGGCCGAGCTGGACAAGCTCCTCGACGCCGCCGGCTACCGCGCTGCCAGCGACGCCGACGCGTAAGACACTGCTGTAAACACAGGCCTCGACTCGTCGGGGCCTGTTCTTTTTTACGGACCGACCTTTCGAGACCGTGGCCATGTCGAACACCCCTTCGCTTTCCCAGCTGCACCAGCCTGATGCCTTCCTCGCCCGCCACCTGGGCCCCGACGCCGCCGAGCAGCAAGCCATGCTCGACACCCTCGGGCTCGGCAACCGCGACGACCTGATCGTGCAGACGGTGCCGCCGGCGATCCGCCTGAACCGGCCGCTGGACCTGCCGACCGCCCTCGACGAACAGGGCGCGCTGGCCAAGCTGAAGGGCTATGCGGGCAAGAACGAGCTGTGGACCAGCCTGATCGGCACCGGCTACTACGGCACCCTGACCCCGACAGTGATCCTGCGCAACGTGCTGGAGAACCCGGGCTGGTACACCGCCTACACCCCGTACCAGCCGGAGATCGCCCAGGGTCGTCTCGAATCCCTGCTGAACTTCCAGCAGATGACCATCGACCTCACCGGCCTGGACCTCGCCAGCGCCTCGCTGCTCGACGAGGCCACCGCCGCCGCCGAAGCGATGGCCCTGGCCAAGCGCGTGGCCAAGGCCAAGAGCAACCTGTTCTTCGTCGACGTCAACTGCCACCCGCAGACCATCTCCGTGGTGCAGACCCGTGCCGAAGCCTTCGGCTTCGACGTGGTGGTCGACGAGGTAGACAACCTCGGCCAGCACACGGTGTTCGGCGCACTGCTGCAGTACCCGGACACCCGTGGCGAAATCCGTGACCTGCGCGCGGTGATCGACGCGCTGCACGCCCAGCAGGCCATCGCCTGCGTCGCCAGCGACCTGCTCGCGCTGCTGCTGCTCACCCCGCCGGGCGAGCTGGGCGCCGACGTGGTCCTGGGCAGCGCCCAGCGCTTTGGCGTGCCCATGGGCTACGGCGGCCCGCACGCGGCGTTCTTCGCCTGCCGCGACGATTACAAGCGCGCCATGCCGGGCCGCATCATCGGTGTGTCCAAGGACGCCCGTGGTAACACCGCGCTGCGTATGGCACTGCAGACCCGCGAGCAGCACATCCGTCGCGAGAAGGCCAACTCCAACGTCTGCACCTCGCAGGTGCTGCTGGCCAACATCGCCAGCCTGTACGCCGTCTACCACGGCCCGCAGGGCCTCAAGCGCATCGCCCAGCGCGTGCACCGGCTGACCTCCGTGCTGGCTGCCGGCCTGACCGCCAAGGGCGTGAAGGTCGTCAACCAGCACTTCTTCGACACCCTGACCCTGGACGTCGGCGCCCAGCAGCAGGCCATCGTCGAGCGCGCCCGCGCCGCCCGCGTGAACCTGCGCATCGTCGGCGAAGACCGCCTGGGCGTGAGCCTGGACGAAACCAGCAGCGCCGACACCCTCGCCAGCCTGTTCGACATTGTCCTCGGTGCCGGCCACGGCCTGGACGTCGCCCAGCTCGACGCCGGCAAGGTTGCCGACGGCATCCCCGCCGCCCTGCAGCGCAGCAGCGACTACCTGAACCACCCGGTGTTCAACCGCCATCACAGCGAAACCGAGATGCTGCGCTACTTGCGCCAGCTCGAGGGCAAGGATCTGGCGCTGAACCAGTCGATGATCCCGCTGGGCTCCTGCACCATGAAGCTCAACGCCACCAGCGAGATGATCCCGATCACCTGGCCGGAGTTCGCCAGCCTGCACCCCTTCGTGCCGCGTGAGCAGGCCGAGGGCTACCGCCTGATGATCGAGGAGCTGGAAAGCTGGCTCTGCGCGATCACCGGCTTCGACGCCATCTGCATGCAGCCCAACTCCGGCGCGCAAGGCGAGTACGCTGGCCTGCTGGCGATCCGCAAGTACCACGAGAGCCGTGGCGACGCGCACCGCAACATCTGCCTGATCCCGTCCTCGGCCCACGGCACCAACCCGGCCTCGGCGATCATGGCGAGCATGCGCGTGGTCATCGTCGAGTGCGACAAGGGCGGCAACGTCGACATGGAGGACCTAAAACGCAAGGCCGCCGAAGCCGGCGAGCAGCTGTCCTGCCTGATGATCACCTACCCGTCGACCCACGGCGTGTACGAGGAAGGCATCCGCGAAATCTGCGAGGTCATCCACGGCCACGGCGGCCAGGTCTACATGGACGGCGCCAACCTCAACGCCCAGGTGGGCCTGGCGCGCCCGGCGGACATCGGCGCCGACGTGTCGCACATGAACCTGCACAAGACCTTCTGCATTCCCCACGGCGGTGGCGGCCCGGGCATGGGCCCGATCGGCGTGAAGAAGCACCTCGCGCCCTTCGTCGCCAACCACCCGGTGATCCGCATCGAAGGCCCGAACCCGCTGAACGGCGCGGTGAGCGCCGCGCCCTGGGGCAGCGCGAGCATCCTGCCGATCAGCTGGATGTACATCGCCATGATGGGCCCGCAGCTGGCTGACGCCACCGAAGTGGCGATCCTCAATGCCAACTACCTGGCCCAGCAGCTCGATGGCGCCTTCCCGGTGCTCTACCGCGGCCGCAACGAGCGGGTCGCCCACGAGTGCATCCTCGACCTGCGCCCGCTCAAGGCGCAGACCGGGATCAGCGAGGAAGACGTGGCCAAGCGCCTGATGGATTACGGCTTCCACGCGCCGACCATGTCCTTCCCGGTACCGGGCACACTGATGGTGGAGCCCACCGAGAGCGAGTCCAAGCACGAGTTGGACCGCTTCATCGAGGCGATGCTGTCGATCCGCGCGGAGATCGCTAAGGTCGAGACCGGCGAATGGCCGGCCGAGGACAACCCGCTCAAGCGCGCTCCGCACACCCTGGCGGACGTCACCGGGCTGTGGGACCGCCCCTACCAGATCGCCGAAGCAGTGACCCCGACCGAGCACACCCGCGCCTTCAAGTACTGGCCGGCGGTGAACCGCGTGGACAACGTCTACGGCGACCGCAACCTGTTCTGCGCCTGCGTGCCGGTGGACGATTACCGCGAGTGAGCCGTGCGCTGAAGTGACTGTGCGATGAACGAAATAGCCGCCTTCGGGCGGCTTTTTCATTGGGCTTTTCGTAGGAGCGAGCTTGCTCGCGAATGGAGTTTTCGGCGGCGCAGGCGCTGGGCGGGTTCGCGAGCAAGCTCGCTCCTACAGGCAAACCCTTAGCGCGGGCGTTCCCCTGTGGGAGCGCGCCATGCGCGCGATCGCTGGCATGGTCCGCACCTACAGGTTGATTCCGCTGCGGACCGAGGCACGGCGTAGGATGGTGTGGAGCGCAGCGATACCCATCAACCGCCGCGCGCCGACAGCATGGGTATCGCTTAGGCTCCGCCAATCCTGCGTACCGTTCGACGGCGCAACGTGGCGTTCGCGGCAGGCGCGTTTTCGAGAGGGGCGCTGGTGCCTGCGGCGGGACTCAGGGCTTGAGCTGCAAGCGGCCGATCAGGCGGATCAGGAAGACGAACAGCAGGATCATCAGTACGTTGCTGAGCATGCCGATCAGGTTGTAGACGGCCGAGGGCAGCAGCGAGTAGATCTCGAGGCCGACCACGCTGAGCAGGCGGCTGAGCAGCCAGAAACCTTCACTGACGATCAGCAGGATCAGGGTGATCTTCAGCGGCTGGATGGGATCGTTCATGGGACACTCCGTGTCGTAGGCGGAGTGTCAGTAGAACACAGCCTGCACCGCCTGGCGTGGCTCGTGGCGAACGCCACGGGCCGCGCCGGTGGGTGTCACTGGGTGGGTGCGTCATCGCGGCGGACGAGGATGGCGTTGGCCAGCTCCATGTCGCTGCGGTCCTGCAGCGCGGCGTCGTCGCTGCGCAGGCGGGTGAGGGCGGCTTCCAGGTAGGGGCCGCGGATGGCGCCGTCACTGGCGACGAAGGCGCTCGCATCGTCCTGGGCGGCGACGATCAGCTTGTCGTGCTTGAAGGTCAGGTAGGTCGACGCCGTGGTGGCGCCGGACGAGATGACGTCGCGCCAGAAGTCGCCGTCGGCCATGGCCGAGGCGGCGGGCAGGGCAATCAGGGCAAAGGCCGTGGCCAGTTTCGCGGTACGCATCGGGTACACCTCCGCAAGGTCCGTGTACAGGTGAGAGGCGCGTGGGTTGGCGGGAGTTCCAACTTTCCTGCGACGGTCTGCGCGAGCGGTCGCCCGCGCGGACCGCGTCGATCAGCGCTGGGCGGCGAGGATCGCCGAGGCCAGTTCGGCGTCGCTGGCTTGCGCCAGGGCCGGGTCGGCGCTGCGCATCTGCTGCAGCGTGGCTTCCAGGTAGGGGCCGCGGATGGCGCCGTCGGTGGCGATGAAGCTGGCGGCATCGTCCTGGGCCGGGCCGATCAGCTTGTGATCGTCACGGCTGGTCAGGTAGCTCGAGGCGGTGGTGGCGCCGGAGGTCAGGACCGAACGCCAGAAGTCGCGATCTTCGGCCATGGCACAGGTGAGGGGGAGCAGGGTGAGGGCTACGACAGCAGGGACAAAACGGCGACGCATGATGGTTCCTTGAGTGATTGCGCGCCACTCAGAGCTTCGGAAATTTCCGCGGTTCCCTCCTGTCGTCGGAAATGTCTGTCACCGAAGCTGCCTGTCTTCGCAGCTATCTGTCGCCGGAGCGATCACTCGCGCTTGAGCGAGGGATCATCCGGGTTTTGCTGCTCCAGCTCCGCCGTGAACTGCTGCACCTTCTGGAACTGCCCGGATTCGCGAAGATAATCGATCAGTACCAGGCGCGCCGCGCGATTGGCCGGGTGTTTCTGCAGCAGGGTCTCCAGCTCATGGCAGGCGCCGTCGGCATCTCCGCTGTCATGCAGGGCGATGGCCAGCACATAGCGGAACTGGTCGTCCTCCGGAGCCAGGCGTACCGCTTCACGCAGCTCTTTCAGGGCCTGCGGACGCTGCCCCTGGCGGACCAGGGACAGGGCATTGACGTGATGCAGCAGCCCGGACGCCGGGTTCTGGCGCAGGGCTTCATCGAGCAACTGCCGAGCGTCGTCCTGGCGCCCGTTGGCCTCCAGCCACTGGATCAGGGTGACCGTGGCTGGCAGGAATGCCGGATTGCGCGCGATGGCGGCGCGCAGGGCGGGCTCCACCTTTTCCGGGCGGTTGGTGCGCTGGTAGAGCATGGCGAGGTTGAGGTTCGCCTCGGCGCGTTCGCTCAGGTCGTTCTGCACCTCTTCATACTCGCCCAGGCCCTTCTCCAGCGCGGAGTTGAGGCCGGCGCGGGTCTGCGGCGGCAACTGCGCCAGTTGCCAGGCGGCAGCGATGCGCACGGCACGGACCGGATCGTCCAGCAGAGGCGCCAGCAGCGTCGGCAGCACCAGGCCCTGCTGCGGGCCGTTGGCGAGCGGCAGGAGCACGTTGATGGCGGCGGTACGTACCTGCGGGTCGGCATCCTTCAGGGCCAGTGCGGCCAGTTCCAGCGAACGCTGGCTGGGATAGCTGGGCAGCTCGGCCATCAGCGTAGCGCGGCGGATCGCCGGCAGGCTGGCGTCGGCCAGCAGCAGATGCAGCGCGCGGGAGGCACCGGGCTTGCCATTGCGGGCTTTCCACAGGGTGTCGTCATAGCGCGGGACGGGATTGCTGGAGGCGTTGGCCTTGGCCGGCAGCTCGCTGGCGTACCACTGGCGGAACTGGTCGCTGATCTTCTTCGCCGGGGTGTCCTTGTGGCAGGCCAGGCAGGCGTCCGGTGCGCCGATGTGCCTTGCGTGCGCGGGATCGGGCAGGGTGAAGCCATGGTCGTGGCGGTAGTCGTTGACCATGTAGTAGCGCCCAGGCATGTGGCAGGACGTGCACTGCGCGCCAGGGGTGCCGGGCTGGTGGTGGGTGTGTTCGGGGGAGTCGTAGTTCTTCGCCTGCAGGCCCTTGCCGTCGATCTGCGGACGCACCGCCTTGCCGGCGGTGTTGTGGCACTGCAGGCAGACGCCGTTGCCCGGCGCCTTCAGCTCGCCGCTGTGGGGATTGTGGCAGTCGGTGCACTGCACGCCCTTGGCGAACATCTTGCTCTGGGTAAAGGAGCCCCACTCGAAGACCTCGTCCTTGATCTTGCCGTCGATCTCGTAGAGCTCGCGGGTCAGGGTGCTGGGCAGGTAATCGTCCATGAAACGGTGGTTGTTCTGGTAGCCGTCGCCCAGTGGCGCGCGGCGTGCGTGGCAGCGTGCGCAGGTCTCGACGATGGTGCTCTGGCTGGCGTTCTGCAGCGGCACATCGAAGCCCCTGGCGGCGTTACCGTCGGGCTTCTGTGCCCATTCCAGGTGCTTGGACGCCGGGCCGTGGCAGGCCTGGCAGCCGACGCCAAGGCTGTTCCAGTGGCTGGCGAAGCTGTCGGTCTTCGCATCGTAGTCGCGCTTGAAACCGGTGGTGTGGCACTCGACGCACATGAAGTTGGCGTTCTGCGCGGGGCGGGTCCAGTGCAGCTCGTCCTTGAAGTCGATGCGCTGGCCGGGCATCAGCTGGAACCACTGGTGCTTGCGGCTATCCCAGGCGACGCCGAGGGCCTGCAGGCGGCCACCCGGATACGCCAGCAGATACTGCTGCAGCGGTTCGAAGCCGAAGGTGTAGGCGACCTTGAAATCCGCCGGCTTGCCGTCGGCGCCGGGGGTGTTGACCCAGTACTCGCCGTCCTTGCGGAAGAAGCGGCTGGTCTCGGTCTCGCCCTTGAAGGTGACATTGGCGAAGTCGCCCAGGACGTTGCCTTCGGTGGCCGGTTTCATCGCCTGCTGGTGATGGGAGCCCTGCCAGTCTTTGATCTGCGACTGGTGGCAGCCGCTGCAGGCGGCTTCATCCACCAGCGTCGCGGTTTGCGCCGCGGGTGTCGGTGCAGGAGGCTTCGCCGTGGTGGTCGGAATGGGGGGATGGCCGCTGGGCAGTTGGACGCCGCTGTCCTGTTCGACCCAGATCCATGCACCGATGGTCGCCAGGAGCAGTGCCCCGACGACGACGGCGAGCCAGGCGCGACGGAACCCTTCGGGCTGCGCGGCGGCGGGAGCGGGGGCAGAGACGGTGCGAGGCTTCTTGGTCTTGTGGCGCATGGACATCCGTTGTTCCGCGGCAACTCCGTGGGTACAGGAGCTTCCGCGAGCCGGTGGGAGCTGTCAACGCGGGCGGGCCTCATTTCTGGTGGCTGGCGGCCCGCCACTACGTCGGGGTCAGGGCTGGCGAATCTCGGCGACCCTCGCGCTATCGACCTTCACTTCGGGATTGCCGAACTGCGCGGTCAGGTAGTTCACCAGGGTGGCGATCTGCTCGTCGTTCAGCGTGCCGGCAAAGCCGGGCATGAACACGTTGTCATTGCCCACCTTGCGATGCACGCCGCCGAGCACGACCTGCACCAGGTTGTCCGGCTGCAGGGCGCCGACGGCGCTGTTCTTCAACAGCATCGGGTAGTAGCCGTCCTTCACCCCCTCGCCGGTCCAGGAGTGGCAGCTGGCGCAGTTGCCCAGGTAGAGGCGGGCGCCGTCTTCGTGCTTCTGTGCGGCGAAGTCCTCCCCGCGCAGGGTCACCAGGTCGTCCGCCGGTTGGCCCCAGGCAAAGCGCGCCTTGCGTTCGCCATCGCTGACCTCCGGGACGCTGCGCAGGTAGCTGGCGATGGCCTGCAGGTCAGCCTCGGTCATGTACTGGAAGCTGTGCTCCACCGCCTCCGCCATGGGCCCGGCGGCCTGCGCCTTGCCCGGTACGCGACCGGTCTTGAGGTACTGGACGATCTCCGCGTCGCTCCAGCCGCCGATGCCGCTGTGGGTGTCGGGGGTGATGTTGAAGGCATACCAGCCACCCAGTGCGGCGCCGGCGAGGAAACCGGTGCCGCGCTCGTCCGTGGCCTTCTCCTGGAACGCCATGCCGCGCGGCGTGTGGCAGGTGCCGCAGTGGGCCAGGCCCTGGACCAGATAGGCGCCACGGTTCCAGGCCGGGCTCTGCTTCGGGTTGTTCTGGTAGACCGCATCGTCGTGGAACAGCAGGTTCCAGATCGCCAGCGGCCAGCGCATGTCCAGCGGCCAGGTGATGTCGGAATCCTGGTTGGGCTGCGCGACCGCCTGTACGCCGCCTTCGAGGAACCAGGCGTAGAGCGCCTTCATGTCCTCGTCGGTGATCTTCGAATAGGCGGTGTAGGGCATCGCCGGATAGAGCCGCGTGCCGCCCTTGGCCACGCCTTCGCGCACGGCACGGGCGAAGTCGTCGTAGCTGTAGCTGCCGATGCCGGTCTTCGGGTCGGGGGTGATGTTGGTGGAGTACACCGCACCCAGTGGCGTGGCCAGCGGCAGGCCGCCGGCGAAGGGCTTGCCGCCCGGCGCGGTGTGGCAGGCTGCGCAGTCGCCGGCGCGGGCGAGGTATTCGCCACGTTGCAGCAACTCCGCCGGCGCCGGGTCGAGGGCCTTGGCGGCATGGGTGGCCAGCGGTGCGGCCAGCAGGGCGAGCAGCAGGAGAGGTTTCATGCCTTGGCCTCCCGCTTCAGGTGCTCGGCCAGGCGCAGGGCCAGGGCGGCGATGGTCAGGGTGCAGTTCACCGAGCCGACGGTGGGCATCACGCCGCTGCTGGCGATGAACAGGTTGGGGTGGTCGTGGCTGCGGCACTGGGCATCCACCACCGAGTCCTTCGGGTCTGTGCCCATCAGCACGGTGCCGGTGATGTGGTTGTTGTTGGCGAAGCTGTCGTCGTACTTGACCTCCTCGCCGCCCAGCAGCTTGGCCGCGTGGGCGTAGACCTCGCGGGTGTGCACCGCGCTCTTGCGCACGTAGTCGTCCATCGCATAGGTGAACTCGGGCTTGGGGATGCCCGCCGCGTCGCGCTCGGTGGCGCTGGGCACGATGCGGTTCTGCGGGTGCGGGAGGATTTCGTGGAAGCTGTCGAAGCGCACGAAACGTGCGGCGCGGTCGCGGATCTTCGCCTCCAGGTCATGGCCCAGCAGCAGCGGCCCGTGGCGGATCAGCTCGGCAGCGACCTGGTCGGTACGCGAGAGGTTGGACAGGTGGATCTTCTTCGACGCGTACTCGCTGCGGAAGGCGCCGTCGCGAAAGCCCACCATGGAGGTCATTTCCTGCGGTCCGCGCCCAGGCCAGAGCTTCTCGTCGGCGTAGAACCGCACCGCGGTGCCGGGGTGGTCCATGAGGTTGCGGCCGACCATGTCCGAGCTGTTGCCAACCCCGGACATCAGCATCAGCTTGGGCGTCTCGATGCCGTTGGCGGCGAGGATGAAGGTGTCGCCCTCGACACGCACCTCGTTGCCCTGCGGGTCCTTGTACAGCGCTGCGACTATCTGGCCGCCGTCGCCTTTCTCCAGCTTGAACACCACGGCGTTGTCGATCAGCCGCGCACCGGCGGCCTCGGCCTTCTCGACATGGACGATGCCGTTGTACATGGCGCCGATGGGGCAGATCGGCATGCAGTTGTTGTTGCCGCAGCAGGTCGGCCGGCCATCGTAAGGACGGCTGTTGCGCGCCACCGGCTCGGTGACCACGCGGTAGCCGTTGGCGTTGAGCAGGGTCTTGATGCGCTGCTCGTTCCACGACAATGGCAGCGGCGGCATCGGGTAGGGCTGGCTGCGGGGCGAGTCGAGCTCTTCGTCGCCGGGGCCCCAGACGCCCAGTTCCTCCTCGGCGCGTTGGTACCACGGCTCCAGCTCGGCGTACTCGATGGGCCAGTCGCGGCCCACGCCATAGAGGCTGAGCAGCTTGAAGTCGTTGGGCAGGAAGCGCCAGGCGGACGCCGCCCAGTGCCAGGTGGTGCCGCCCACGGCGCGGATGTACTGCACGTCGTAGGGGTGTTCGCCCTTCTGGATCAGGTAGTGGTTGTCCGGCTTGAACTGCGGATGTGGCGCGTGCGCGCTGGACGGGTAGGGCGCCTGGTTGTCGGATTTGTCCGCCTGATTGCGGAAGCGCTCGACGATCTCCCAGCGGCCCATGCGCGGGCCGGCTTCGAGGATCAGCACGTCCTTGCCGGCCAGTGCCAGCTGATGGGCGACCAGGGCGCCGGCCACACCGGAGCCGACCACCACGAAATCCGCGCGTTGCGTCTCGGCCATGCTCATGCCCCCCGCTCGGTAGGCTGCGCGGCCCAGAAGCCTGGCTTGTTCGGACAGTAGCTGCGGATCACCAGCACATCGTCCACCGCGCGGAACATCAGTGCCTGCTCGTAGGTGACGACCGTGGCGCTGGTGTCATCCCCGACCTGTCCCAGGTACCAGCCGCCGAGGATCTGCCGGGCCAGCCATTGCTGGCGCTCGTTCCAGCTGTCCGGGGCGTCGCCCAGGCGCTCGAGCAGCTCGGCCAGGCTCTGCTTGAGCGCGGTGTCGCGCTGCGCCAGGGCCTGGAACAGACGCTGGCCGATACGCGGGTCGAGGTTGCTGCGCCCGGTGAGGCGCTGGGACAGGGTCATGAAGCCTTCCAGCGCCTTCTCCGCCTGGGGCGTCAGCGCGGCCCAGGTGCGCCCGGCGGGGCTGAGCAGCACACCGCCGAGGGCGGCACTGGCGCAGGCCACCGCCAGCAGGCGGCGCCGAGAAAGGGGGAAGGCGGGCAGCTGTGCCTCGGACATGACGACCTCTCTTGCAACAGGCGAACGGTTGGGGAACGCGGTCTGTCGCCGCTTGAATCCTGACGCTGGGTGCTTCCATCGGCCACGTAGCCGGTCCGTCGGTCGGACTGGCGATAGCGTGCCCAGGCCCTTAGTATTGCCGCTTGTTCAGATTCTGCCGGGCGATTGCTCCTGCCGGCGGCCCACCCCGGAGCCGCGCCGCAGAGCCTCACCGACCGGCTTTTGGGTGAAACCGCAGCGATGAAACAGTATCTCGACCTCATGCGCCACGTGCGCGAACACGGCACCTTCAAGAGCGACCGCACCGGCACCGGCACCTACAGCGTGTTCGGCCACCAGATGCGTTTCGACCTCGCCGAAGGCTTCCCGCTGGTGACCACCAAGAAGTGCCACCTCAAATCGATCGTCCATGAGCTGCTGTGGTTCCTCAAAGGTTCGACCAACATCGCCTACCTGAAGGAAAACGGCGTTTCGATCTGGGACGAGTGGGCCGACGAGAATGGCGACCTGGGCCCGGTCTACGGCTACCAGTGGCGCTCCTGGCCGGCGCCGGACGGTCGCCACATCGACCAGATCGCCAACCTGATGCAGATGCTGAAGAACAACCCGGATTCGCGCCGCCTGATCGTCTCCGCGTGGAACCCCGCGCTGATCGACGAAATGGCCCTGCCGCCGTGCCATTTTCCAGACAACGCCGCGTCCAGTGTCAAATTCGTAGCGTAAGGCGATAGTCGCCCCCAACCTGTCGAGGTAAGGTTGAGCGGTGTGATCCCTCTTGGAAGACCCCATCCCCACATCCTGGGGAAACTGCAGTGATTAGAGAAAAAGCATGAAGGCATACCACGACCTGTTGAAAGATGTTCTAGAGAACGGCTTCGAGAAAGGTGACCGTACTGGCACCGGGACTAAAGCTGTCTTCGGCAGGCAGTTCCGCCATAACCTTGCGAATGGCTTCCCTCTGCTGACGACTAAGAAGCTGCATTTCAAGAGCATCGCAAATGAGCTCATTTGGATGCTGAACGGTGACACCAACGTCAAATGGCTGAACGAAAACGGCGTGTCGATTTGGGATGAATGGGCAACCGAAGACGGCGATCTTGGCCCGGTCTATGGCAAGCAGTGGACTGCCTGGCCGACTAAAGATGGCCGCACCATCAATCAGATCGACTACGTAGTTGATACGCTGAAAAACAATCCGAACAGCCGTCGAATCCTCTTCCATGGCTGGAACGTTGAATACCTTCCGGACGAGAAGAAAAGCCCGCAAGAGAATGCCGCTAATGGCCTGCAGGCTCTGCCGCCTTGCCATCTTCTCTATCAGGCCTTCGTTGCTGACAATCGCCTGTCGATGCAGCTCTATATCCGAAGCTCGGATGTGTTCCTGGGCCTGCCCTACAACACGGCAGCGCTGGCGCTTCTGACCCACATGTTGGCGCAGCAGTGCGACCTGATCCCCCACGAAATTATCGTGACTACCGGTGATACGCACGCGTACTCCAATCACATGGAGCAGATCGAAACGCAGCTCTCTCGTACTCCGAGAGCGCTACCGACTTTGAACATCAAGCGGAAGCCGGACAGCATCTACGGCTATCGCTTTGAAGACTTCGAAATCGTTGGATACGATCCGTACCCAGGCATCAAGGCGGACGTGGCCATTTAATCGTCCCGCAGATTTCAATTAGGCCGTGCAATTGCACGGCCTGATTCATTCTGAGAGACCTTTTTGTAACTGGAGCGAGTGGGGTGCAGTTCGGTCGTCTGTTCTAGTTGGAGGTCGAGCGGAATCGTATGCCGCGAAACCCAGGCCTTTTTACAGCTAGGGTTGGGGCTATGAGTGGTCTATCTCCGGATTTCGTGATGGGACACTACTGTCCTTAGATACACTTCACATTTGCGTCTTCCGAGGGATGGTCGACGGTTTTGAAAACTTTGTCTTTGAGATGTTGCTTCACGATGCTCCAGTCAGTTCCGTGATCTGCGGCATCAATAATCCATTTTCCTTCAATTATAGGGTCATTGGCGTAGGTGTTATTGCCAGAGAAATAGTAAGCAAAAAGCCAAACTGGATACTCATCCTTCTCCTCGTGCTGTGTAGATCCGCCATCATCTACGAGCTGATTCTTATAGTTGTAAACATTGTTTAGGAGGGCCATCTTTTTCCCATCAACTAACTGAGCGACTCTGCAGGTGTGAGACGGAGAGAAGGAGTCCTGGATTATATGCAATATGCTTCCCAGCGCCATGTCCGGAGTAAGCTCGTTTCGATGGTCGGAGCCGGCTCGGGTGAATAGTGTTTTCACTTTCGCATTGTAGGGGTCGCGAAGGCAGTAGTTTTCCTTCAAAGGTGGAATCCAGAGGCGGGCTTGCTCGTCTGGCGGGAATTGTGAGTCAGGGTCTCTTTTCATTGAGGCCACTGAGTAGGCGAACTCAATCCATTCGAGAGCCCGCCCGGTGGTGTCTGACAAAGCCTCTGTGGGTGGAGTTTTCCTAGGCATGACTGTCATGAAGTGCAGGTGCTGAAGAGTTCCCTTATGCGTGTTCCAGAAGAGGCTCTGTCTAGCGGGGACATCACACTTTCGTACCCCACCCCTATAGCTTTGGCTGTCGCCTTTTATTTTTCTGAGGTAGTAGGCGCCCATACCAAAGTCAGAGCCTTGCCCCTGCATATACATCAGTGGATCATCATTCCACCAGCTTCCATAGATAAGGCCCTTGGCGGTATGGACTCTTCCTTTTTCGTCGTGCTGCCAATTAGCGCTTTGAATAAAATTGTATCTCCTAACTCCACTCTTGTCTGCCGTGCTGTATGGGGTGTAAGGGAGCTTGCTGTCGCTCATGTACATGTCTATTGAAAACTGCGTCATATGCTCGTGAGCTGAGTTGAATCCTAAGATGGAGCATCTGTTCCATCCCCGGATTGCCTCACTGTCGAGAGTGTCTTTTTTATAAGTAAGAATTCTAAGGCATGGGTTTATCTGGAATGCAAAAAGATCATGGCTAAAAAAAATAGATAGCAGGTAGATCGAGGTGCATCCCAGTAGCCTGAATGAGCGCATTTTTTGTTTTTCTCGTGTAGCGGCACCAAGATGGCAATGATAGGTCGAAGTGCCATTGCTGCAAGTCCTTGCGCAGGACGATTCGTAGGCTGAAAGTTTGGTCATGCACCTGAAGGTGCACCCATCGCCGGCAAACCAGCCGCCTGATGCGGCGAGAGTATCTCTGCATACCTTTTTTCGATTACCAATCCGCTCCTGCAGCGGGTTGAATTCGTTGTCCAGGAAACGCACCGAAGAACAACAATGCAACTACCCAGGAACTGAGAATGGTGCGGAGTACGCCGCTGCTCTCTGCGACCCAAGCAGTCATGTTGCTCATGTTGCTCATATGCCTGCTGGACTTGCTGGTGCTGCCCCCCAGGGCCCAGGGGGTGTCCGCAGTCGGCAGCATTCGATAACGATCAGCAGTCCTGATCAGATGAGGTAGTAATGAGCAAAGGTCGCATCCTTAACGCATCGACCATTTCGGGTATGGATAAGTTTATGGCGCTGGCTCGCATCGCCGTCGGCATCTGTGACGAAGCGGATAAAATCGGGGCAAGCGAATACACGGATGCTGAGTTGATCGCTCGTGCCCGCGAGCTCTTCCCCTCCAAACCGTACTGCCTGGTTCGTGAGTGGGTCTTGGTGGATTTAAGCGATACGGAGGACTTGGAGGTGCCCGAAGGAGCGCTGCCTCGCGTTGTCTACGCCGGTAAGGTTGTTGATGACCAGGCAGATCGTTTTGATCGCCCCCGGTGGATCCGAAGTACCTTCGAGTTGAGTTTTGTAGAAGGTCATCTGTTTGAGTCGATGAACACGATTTATGTGCTCTCTGGTCGGGGCGCACGTGCTACGTGTGATTGGCGAGTCCTTGCGAGTCTCTTCTAATGAGTGAGCGCCGGTACATAGAAAAATGGATCACCTTTGAGGGACAGAAGCGGCTACTGAGGCTGAGAGTGCCTGACATCCTGGAGCGCAAGAGAATCATCAATGAGATCCAGATCGAGGTCGCCGAGGGGCGGCTGACCTTTGGCAAGGCCATCCGCAGGTTGCGACGAGAGTGCACAGACCTACCGCAGGACGTCTTTGCTAAGGTGCTCAAGGTGTCGACCAGGACGCTTGCCAATCTCGAGGCTGACGTTGGGAACCCGACCATACACTCACTCACCTCGGTGTTCCGGGCTTTCGGTCTACGTCTGAGTATCGAGAACACGAACCCGCTTATTAACGAAGACCAGCTCATTGCCCGTCTCAATCGGCGCGGCCATCAGGTGAAAACCCTTGGTTCGGGAGCGATATAGAAGTCCGTGTCCCTGAACTGGGCGCAGACTCGTCCCAAAACGGTTTTTTGGCGCGATTAACTGAGGTTTCCTAAACCAAGGAAGTAACCTTATGAATCGTCTGCTCTACGTGTCTGCTGTCGTTCTGTTTGCCTGTCTGCTGAGTAAAGCTGAGGCTCCCTCCTGCTGGGATGGGGGTGAGGGCACCTTTACCTGCCTGCTTTTGGGCCATCACGAGGAGTAACGGGTTTTGGCGCCGCAAGGATGCGGCGCCACTTAGGTTTCTCAAGCTGTGCACATCGTGGTTCGACAGAATGTTTGATCCACGAGGCCTTTTATGGGTTCCTGAGCTCGCGAGCCAGTCGCTATTTGCCGTTGCTTGCGGGAGATCCATTGCGATTTGGAGCGCTCGCCGCATCTACTTCCCCACCCCTCTCTTCGCCTGTGCTGGACAAGCTCCCATGGCGTGCCATCATGGCGATGTCATTCTGGTGTGGCTTAATTTAAGAGAATCAGTTTCTCAGGGAGGGGAAAATGAGGGCTATCGCATCTGCTGTGACAGCATTCGCCTTATTATCAGGCTGCACTACGTCGCTGACATATGAGAAAGTTGAAGTAGGTGCTCAGCCGACCGCTCCTGGGTTCGATTACTATCTGCCCAAACAGAAATATATTATTACTATTACGTACGAAGTTGTGGACTGCGTGAATTTTACTGTTCGGCAGAGTGCAACTATAACGGAGGAGTCTATTGCTGATCGTGATCAGCATTATTCAATACCAATTAAGACGCTTTCCTCTGGGTGGAAAACAACTTCGTTGAAGCGTACTCTGTACGATAATGGAACTCTGCACACGATTGGTGCCAGTGCTGTAAGTAAGGAAGCTGAAGTGCTGGGCGGGGTGGTTAATACAGCAACGAATGTGGTGAGGATTGCTGGAATGGGGATTATGGGAAATAAGCCCACAGCTGGCACATTATGTAACCCTTCTACTGATTCTGCTTTGGTCGCGAAGAACGCAGCGGTTAAAGATCTATTAGATCCATCCAAGGATGACAAGGCTCGCGCGTCAGCTGCCGCTGTGATTACGACTGCAAAAGAGACTTTGCAGATTGTTAGGCAGGAAGAGTTTATACCAAGGGCAAATGACAAGCCCGAGGCGTATACACTTGAAGATAAAGACTTTGGTAAGTGGGTGCTACAGCAAAACTGGGAATATCTCCATCCCATTGTAACTGGGTTGGAAGTAATCGGTACTCCTACCAAGGTCGATAATCTACCAACAGGGCTGAAAGAAAAAGGGGTAATTTACAGAGAGCCAGTTCCCATCACTGTTAAAGTGTGCGATGGGATTTGTAGTGATTCTTCCCAAACACTTGCCTCCCAAATGTCTTTTGCGGCCCAGTTCGGTCGCTTCTCTGTTATACCTCTCAAAAATGGGCCTTTCCAGTCTAATAATATCGCTCTGACGTTTTCTAAAAGTGGCGGTCTGGAGACAGGTGAGTACGGAGAGGAAAGCCGTTTCGAGAAGATTGCTGCAGCCGCTGCAGGCTCAGCTGCAACGATAGATGGATTTGTAGCTAAGAAGCGAGAGGCTAAAGACAAAGAGTCAGAGTCTAAACGAAATGGCCCGCTCAATAGCCTGAAAGCTGAGGCTGATTTGTTGAATGCTAAATCGGCCTTGATTGAGGCTAAAAGGAAGCTTGCCGAGCTTTCAGGTCAGTGACGGATTTTATCTAAAGGATAGCTAATTATGGTGCTAAGGTACGCCCAGACTAGGGAGTATTTGAAGTCTCTTCAGAACACTGCTTATGCATGGAGGCAGTGCGTATCTGCATTTGTGGATATGTCGGAGATCTGGCTGAAGAATAGCAATCAAGCCACAGCTTCATGGAAGGTCACTCTAGAGGCAAGAAGTCAGCTGGAGCTGGTCGGAGAGTACTTGGGGCGTGCATTTACCGTTAAATTTGTACAGAAGATGGACGATGCTGACTGCTTGGGGCAGGTATTGGTTATCGTCCGCAACCCTGTTTCGGAAGAGCCAATACTGGTATGTGACTTTACCCTTAATCAGTATGGCGAGCTTGTTGGTGGCGACGGTAAACCAATCGGCGCAGAGGTGAGTGGTCAAGAGTACCGCGATTACTGCCTTCTTTGTGAGGTATGCCTTCGTATCTCCGGGCTGTAGTTCTTGTAGCAGCTGACCGTAGCAATTCTGCTACAGGTCAGCTGCTCACGATGTCTCTCATCTTTTCGGTGCAGGCGGTGGTGCGGCTGGAGGGGCTGACGGCCTAGCGCCGGTAGTCGTGGTGGGCGGATTTACACCGTTGTTCACGGGCTTCCTTGGTGGTTTCGTGCTCAACCTTAATCTCCTTGAGTACGTCGTGGTGCCGGCGGTGGTGCTTTAGGCGGCGTCGCGGGACGTTCATGAACCGACTGCTGCTGCGGGCGGCCATCGTTTCTCGGCGGCGGCGGCGGGGATATACCCCTCTGTTCGTACATGGCCGCTTACCGACTTGGCGCTTTGGGTGGGGCCGGCGGCGGGACTGCGGGCCGGACGTTGGTTGGCGCGGGAGGGTTTACGTTCATCCCGTCATGCGTGGGGTGCCTGACAACGTGTTCTGTCGGCCGATTTTGATTTGTCATTGCGTGTTCCTACTCAAGAAATTCAACCCAATATATATCCGAGTTATTTACTAGGTAGCTCTCGATTCCAGGTGTCTCAACCCATTCGCCTTCCTCGTTCATCCAGCAGGGCTGAGTAATCAGGAAGTGACCATCCTTAGGGTCAGTCGGCCATACAGATGGGTACCCGTAAAGGCGCCGGCCATCTAGGAAGTTGAGTACAACATGTTTGCTTTCACGTTTCCGAAATGCATAGATCCATTCCGGGTACGACGCCCTAGAGGTCAGTCCCCTCTTTCGGGCGATGCTGTAGAGATAATCATGATTCGATGCGTAAGCCAAGCCTAGTCCAAGAAGCACCGCCAGACCGACGCCCCAGGCGCTTTCAACGGTTGGCGTCCACTCCCCTAGCACGAACCAGTGTGCTCCGATGTACTCCATTAAGACCCGGATGCCAGAGACGAGCAGCGTGATCAGACCAGTGCCGATCAGCGCCTGGATAGTGCGTTCGAACTGGCCTGGCTTTTTCATATCTGCCAGCCAGTAATAAATCATTGTGCAGACGAAGCCCGGTATCAGCATCTGCACCAATGGGATAATTTTTGTTGCGAGATCTTCCATGGCATTCGGCCCGCTCTTTGAGTGCCGCGACTATACCTTCAAATGTCGCGATATTACATCCGTTTTTATCTTGTATTTAACCCTTGTTTAGACTTCGGCAGGGGGCGACCGGCTGGGCCGAGAGTGACCGATGATTTTCCCCATTAAGGTCGTGTTTCAGGGCTGGTTTGATAAATAAATATGTCAGGACACCTCGCTCAAGGATGAGCGAGGAATTCCCCCTGAATGGAGATAACGATGATGTATATCCTTTACCTCCAGCCTGGTGACGTCGCGGTTGATAGCGAGACCCACCTTGTCTGGATACTCGTAGACGACAGATTCGCCGTCTACATACCCCGCTAAACACAACGCCTCCGGCACCCTAGTGGCTGGTGGAGGCGTTGCCCTGTAAGGCCGGTCGGTCAGGCCTGCGCCTATGCCTCACGCCTACGCTGATCGATGATCTTTTGGCACAGTTCCTGGAAGCCGGGGGCTTTAGCCCCGTGTGCGCAAAGGCTTGCGATGATCTCAAGGAGCATTTCTTGCCGCCGTCGGTCATACCCGGCTATCCAGCCGAAGTGGAATCCATAGCTTTCTTCTCCATAAGCATCCAGCAGCAGGCCTTGAAACTGCCGCTCGGAGCTGGAGTGCCCAGCCAGTAAGAACTCACGGTACTTGATAAATGGGGATTCTTGCTCTTGTGAGTTTGCGCCAGGACTTACCATGTCGATGCTCCATGAGAGAGGCTCTAGCACTCTAGGTCAGCACAGAAGTGTTTGGGTCTCCTTTTTATTACTATTTTATAATATGCAAGCAAGTTTCTTTGAATAAGTTCCTTTTCTCGTTAATTGCGAACCCTGCTGTGCGTTGCTGTTCTAAATCAATGGGTTGTGAGTTTTGGCTGTTCTTCTCTGCGTTAATTGTGGGCTGTGGTGTTGATTCGGCTCTTTTTTATGGGAATTGCACAGTTTCCATTGGGGTTTCCTTTTGGATCAATGACTTATGAATTTAAATCATGTGCTTGGCTTTCTTGCGTTGTGTCAGGGGCGGGTGATGTGAGTCGCAATGGGTGCATTGGAGTAACTAGTTTTGCGGGCTATCTTGAGCTGGCTACGCCACTAAAATGGTAGGAGGTTGCTATGAAGGATGATTTCTTTAAGAAACTACTGAATGAGCTTTCGAGCGGTAGGGCTATAAATAATCCAGCCAACGAGGAGTTTATGAGAAAAACTCAGGCATCCAACTTGCTGGCCATCATAGGATGGAGCACAGGCCACCGAGCTAGTCACCTAATGACTATGTATTACGTATCGCGGGGGGTGGTTTCAGCTTCCTTCAAGCTGCCACTCGAACAATTTCCCCCTCATGAGTCGCAACTCAGTGGGTCAGAACTGGGCAATCTGTCTTTGATTGCTGCTCTTCCGGGCGGAAACGGTCGCTAGGGAAGACTGTCCGAGGGAGCTCCTGAACACCACGCGCTTTTGTGTTGCCGGCGAGGGCTTCCTGGCCCCCTGCCGACCAGGGGGAGTGGTCGAGCAAGGTTTTCAATGTCAGCATATGCTGTATATGCATACAGTAATTGCTGGCTGAAACCTATGAAAATTCTCCGCATGCAGCCCCTCAGTGGCGGGGGCACGCGCTCCTCCATCCCTGCGCTCTCCTGCCGTGCTGCGGGTGGCTTCCCAAGCCCTGCTGCCGATCATTACGAGCCGCCGATATCCCTAGATGAGTTGCTGGAGCTGGGTGGCCGCTGATCGCTCAATTGCCTCGGAGAGCTGACGGCGCTCAGGAAGATAGAGTGCGTAACCGTTTCCTTTCCATGCCGTGACGTTGAATCCGAGCAGCTCGCAAATGGACACCTTCTGCAGCGCATCGCAGCAGTCTGCTGATCGCGAGGCCTCAATTAAAGCGCTGAGTTCGGCACTCACACTCCCATCGCTCGCAATCAGAAGATCTTTTGCCTGGTCACTCCAGGACTCAGGTGGGCAATCCTTTTCGCTGGGCTTCAGGGTGATGAAGGGGCTGATCTCCATCGGGTAGATGCGGCACACAAGAGGACGATCCTCATAGATCGTGCAGGTGTTCTGCTCATCAAGGTTCGGGCAGGCTGGCTGAGCTGAGCCAGCAAAAACGGCGATCACATTCAGGACAGCAGAGCCTGAAGTTACCTGGGCGGCGCGAGCGCTGTGGTGCAGATACTCGGGATCACTCGCTCTCGATGGGTATTGTGCGAATGCCTCGACGAATATCGCGACATCTCCCCCTCTCGCCAGCCAGGCGCTGGTCTCACTCAACGTTAGCGGTACGAAGCGGCCCTTGCAGCAGGAGCCGCAGCCTACAACGAAGCAAATGGCGGCCAGAGCGATGATCGCTGCGAGCGTTACGGAGGTGACGGTAGCGACGCCGAACCCGGCGAACAATGGAAGTACCCCTTGAAGCGAGCCGCTCAGTAGGCGAATGGCTATCTCATCTAGGATGACGATGAGAACCAGTGGCAGGATGAAGAACAGACCTCCAGCGATGGTTGTCTTGATGAGCCTGAGTATGATTCCTCCGGATGTAGGATAACTGTCAGGCTGCTTGGCTAACCCAGCCCCAAGCGGGGCACCGGAAGATGGCAATGCAATAAATGGGGGCGATCAAGAGCTTCGGCGGTAATGCTAAGGCGATTCGGATTACTCCATGGGTATTCTACAAGTGCTAAAACTTGTAAGGCGCGACGAGATGATAATCCAAAATGTAGGCGTGAGCCCTATTCTGACCCATAGAATAATAAAGTGGTAATCTCCATAGGTATGTCGTGCTGTGTCGGAGTGATTAATATTAAAGATTAAATGGCGGGCTAGTCCAGATGCTGTATAACGGCCGCAATTCTGTTAAGTAACGGTTCAACAAGTGGCGCATGGAAGGCATCATTTGCCACAATAGCTTGGCGAAGCTCACTGGTTAGCCCGTCTAGTTCGTAACGAAGACTCAGTGCCTTGTCCGCTCCAGTGAATAAATTATATCCTTCCCATGCAAGCTCAACGTAATCCCATAATGACTCCAGGCTTCGATGGCCTGTTTTTTGCGCTGTTCTCCTGAGTACCGCCTCTATTGTTGCGTCAGTTGATAAAAGGTTGTGTGGGTGGTCTTGAATTATGTGATGTAGACTAACCAATATGTCGCGAGTTATGAATCGGTGGCGATACATGGATAAACAGCACTTCGCGGTGGGAAAGGTCGTTCTTTTGCTGATCCGTGACATCTCTTTCACTAGAGTGCCGGCCTTAAGCTCGTTTCCACTTAATCCCACAAGCATTTTGGTTGTACAAGTAGCTCTTCTGTTCTTTTTTAATATTTCGTCTAGAAGCTTCAGGCGGGTATCAAGGTATCTGCTTATCCTAAATGCATCTGTAGTTGAGATTAGCAGTTCCCGAAGAGGTGCCTCGTGTCTGTTGCGAGTTTTTTTGGTCGGAATTTTCAGTATCAAGGTCTTTTGTATGGATTGGTTGTCTGTTGTGTCGAGCAGCACGAGTTCGGCAGGGCGAAGTCCGAATCTCTTGAACATCCAGTGTGTGAATAGTCTACGCTCATTCACGTATCTCTGAATATGAGGGTAGTCGGAAGGTGGCAAATTTCGATACAGTTCCTCTGATATTTTAGACTCTATTTCTTCTATGTATCTATCTGGCATTGGAAACTTAGTTCTCTGTTTCTTGCCAATTGAAGGATATGATCTATGCCAGATGAAATTCTTTCCACTCTTACCGCTGCGCTTCCACTTGATGGTGACTTGGCAATGCTCCTCCGCCAAGCCTATCAGTCTGAAATCTCTATTTGCGAGGCGGGCTGTCTGGATCCATAGTAGGAAATATAGAGTCGTGCTGAGTATGGATCGGCATGTGCTATTGGATCTTTTGGCCCTTCCAAACTCATCAGATTCGTCGCAAAGGCTCATAGAAAAAGATTTTAGGTGGTCGTCAGTTAGGTCTTGAAAGTCAACTTGTCCATGGTGGCAGTATCTAATTATATGAACGAGTTGGTAGGCGTATGTCCGCAGTGATGTCGGAGATGATGCTGTTTCATTTTTGGCAAGCAGCCAAGAATTAGCCAGTAGGCAAGGTCTACCATCAGGCCAAATTAGCAGAGGAAAGTTTTGAATCTCATCATAAACTATACGGGCTTTTATTCTTTTCGCAGTCCCGGAAATACGTGAAGGGTTTCGATATTCATCGATTATATGTATCAGACTTGTTTTGGGGTTCATTGCTTTCCCCCTTGAAGTATTAGTAGGCCAGAGTCTGTACTCGGGGCACACGAAGAATTGATGTCCCGAAATAGACTGCGATTTTCGTTTAATATCTGGCTTATTCTTTGGCGGTCGATATGATGATCGGTGAACGGGGTTAATAGGAATCTTTCTAGTTTTCCTATAATGTCGAAATATGCGTTAGCGCATAGTTGTGAGTATATTAGGGATTCCTTTAATTTTGCAGATTCTCTAAGCGGATCTTTTTCGCTAGGTTCTTGGCTTGTAGAACGTGAGGATATTTCATAAGCTTCCTTGCGTAGTTCTTTCAAGTAATCCCAGGTAGTGGCATGTAAAACATTACTTGATGTTGGTGGAAAACTCTCTGCTGCAATTCTTAGGGTGTTGTACGAGATTGTTGAAAAGAATCCAGTGACTGACAGTTTGCAAAACGCCTTCATGTCATATAGATATTCGATTTGGCCGTTTGTAGGGGGCGACCCTGACACTATCGATGCCAACCAATCCAATCGCGATCGCAAGTTTTTAATCGTAGAATCTCTCATCGTATTTATCCTGGTATCGTACAGCTATCTCGAATGATACTTCACTGTTATTTGAGGTTTCGGTTGTCGTAATTGAGTATGGTCTTATGTCAAGCGAATTTGATTCTCTTAGTGCTGTAAGAAATTCAAGATAGTCTTTGCGCTGAATAGACTCAATTTTGGAGACCCTAAATGTGCTGCAGACATCTTTGTAAAGCTTAACTAAACCCTCATTACCATTACCAGGGATCGCTTCCATTTCGAGCCTCAAAAGTTTAAGGTCAACATATTCAGCCTCAATCTGGCAGATTTCCCTGCCAGGTGAGTTGGACTCAACGTAATCTTTCGCATGGCTAGGGGATGTATGCCCTGCAATCCATCTAATTGCGTCCAATACTTGATATCGTCCATGCCAGTAAAGCATGATTATGAAGAACTTTCTCATTTCATGGACGCGGACATACCACCTGTGCCCTAAATCATCTGTCTGAGTTTCTGTGTAATCGCAGAATACGTCTAAATATCGATTTAAATTGTCGACCATGTTCGTGGTTGTGGGCTTGGTCAGACTGCTGCCAACGGGGACATAGAAGAGCAGGTCAGTTGATTTTGATGAGTCACCGAATATTGGGATGAGACCCTCTCGCAGTCGCTGTAGTTGCGAGATTGCAAGAGCTGAGATGAAGGGTATAGGCTTTTGTGACTCCGCGTTTAATCCAGCTTGACCGCTTTTCCCCAGATCATAATTTAACCAATAGGCTATGCCTTTATAGATAACTTCTTCCAAACAGTCATGTGGCAGCTTTGCAATTTCGTCAATTCTTGAGGGTTTTAGGAATGCAATACAAATTACGCAGGCGCCTATATATGCGCTCAATATGGATCGAAATCCAAATTCCGCAGAGTTGCCATTTACTTTTTTAATTTTGAAGATGTCTGAAAGGGTGAGTGTGCTGTCAGATTTTTTTTCGGTATCAAAAATATATGAGTTCGATAAGATGGACAGTAGGGCTTCCCTTCTGGGGGTGACCCTGTCATAAATTTTAACCTTCGTATTTTTTAAAGATTCCGAGAATTTGCAAAATCGTGTGGTCGCAGAGACAATTGCGTCACCATAAAGAATGACCCACTCGATGGCGTCCTTGAGAATTTTTAAACCGAGGTTAATAGGCATTACAGGGGTGTGGCGTGAGTTCTTGGTTAGCGATTTTGCTTTAGTCGCCAGCCGCTCGAAGTCAAATATCTCGGGCGCAGGGAATAAGGATGGAGAGTGACGGTGTGCATCGCAAAGCAACCTGCAGTAAGTGGTTATGCGGACACCTACGCCTGTGGGTCTGGTAACCTGGGAACTCTTACCTTTCCGGGAGCGCTTCTTTCTATGAGAGTTTTTTTCGCGCTTATCGATTCCTTGAACTCTCCCGATTTCGGCGAACTGGTTAAAGAATCGTAAAACTAAGATATTATTTATTTGAGCCTTGGGGATATGTAATTTATTTAATATCCAGATCCTTGAGATTGTGCTTTTGTTATCATCTAGAACCTTTATCTCTGTCAGAGACTTTCGAATTTTTTCAAGTATTGGTGGTGGGATTTCGTACGGATTCTCTATCGCAGGAATAGTGCCTTTTTCAAAGGAAAGGTGAAGAATAGTGTCTAGAGCTCTAGGGATCATTTCTAAAGCGCTTACCCATGCCCCATCATGCAAGTACTGGACGTAAAGTTTTTCAAGCAGCTGTTGGTCTAGTAGGGCTAGGCCATGTTTTTCTGGATTAAGTTGGTCTTTGTGCAGAATAGCCCAAGCACACAGATTTACTATCCAGTGGACTAGGCACTTCCATCCTCTAGGAGACTCATTCCAATTTAAGTTTCCATTCCTCGATAGAAACGCGACCTTTTGGGCTGCTGTCAGAAGCTGCTTGTTCTGGGGGGCGGTAAGATAAGACCCATCAGGCATTCGAGCATTGAAGTTGACGTTAATGGTATTTCTCCATTTTCCGTCTTTGAATTCTTCGTGGCCTGAATTTCTGGTTGTCCAGGAGTTAGACCCAAGGTCGCCCTCGATAAGCCATTCTGCTTTAAATTCTCCATTGTGAGCTTTCAACTCATCTCGAGCTTGCTGAATCAATAGCAGAATTGATGTATCTTCGAGTACGCTATCGTTAATTTGGACGAGAGAGTCGGACGGAGGTCTGATAGTGGGCATCAGTTTGTTCCCCCTAGAACTATCGGGAGAGAATTTAACAGATTTTGATTTTGTTCAAGATGGAGAAGTGCCTGGTTATGAATCTGGCGTAAATTATAGTTGGAACCACCGTTGATATTTGAGTTTATTGTATATTCTTGTGTGGAGTCTGGGGGGTTAGTACTGCAGGTCTCTATCAGTTTTGCAAGAGATGAAAGCGCGGAAACTGAAAGCTCATCTGGCAGCAGTTTGTCCGCCTCCGCTACACGATCTGGGTTTTTGCAAGCCCATGCATTTATCTCATACAGTAATGTCACTGTCTCAACAGAAAGATTAATAGCCAGGTTTCTTCGAATCGATTCATCTATATCTGGCAGGGAGAAACCGGAAACGCTCTCAACAAAAGCTCTGGAGAATGGGTCGTTGTTTCTGCACTCTTTTAGTGAGCTTTCAATAAATTTTACAAGATCAGTCATATTGGTGAAGTCAGTTGCATGCAGAAGTACGGGTGATTTAGCAGTGCTGCTAATGATGAGCATCTGCTGGAACCTACGTATTATGCGCTCATTGTATTTGTTTAGAAGCCAAGTCGGCATATATGATCTCATCACCACGCGCTCGGTGTTGCCGAGAGTTTTGGCGAAGCTGGATATAGACCCGGTTTTAAACCAATTAAGTATTCCACAGGTTGCGCGTATTTTTGATAGGCAGACAGAGCTTCGATCTAGGCCAGCAGCGAGAAACTCTTCTTCGTACAGATTGTAAAAACTAGCGCCCTTCTTTCCATTCATTGCCCACGAAACTGATGAGCCTATCCCGAATCCCACATTGTCAGAGCTTAAAAAAAGCATATGTGCGTGATGTGAATTGCTCTGATTCAATATTTCACGCATTGGCTGTGTGGTTTCTATGATGTCATGCAGAACCGATTCTGATATGTCGGAAAGTATGGCTTGTTTGATTGCGTGCGCTCTTTTTTTTTCGATTTCAAAATGTGTTCCGTGATTTTTTCCGACTATCGTTACATAGCTTTTTTCATGCTTGTCTAGGAGTTTTGCCCACCACAACGACGTTGCCGTGAACTGAGGGTGATCGCAAGTTATGATGGTTGCGGCTGCTGCGAAGTCCCTAAAGAACGGGATTCCTAATAGTAGATTGAGCATTGCTCCCAGGTTAGAACCTTTCGGCATGTTTCCGAAGGTCAGTTCTCGAACCGTGTCTTCAAATATTCTTACTCTAAAAAGTCGAGCGATATTTTTATCGAAGAAGGGATGTTCACTAAGGGCTGTGATGGAGGGCCTGACGCCATTTGTAAATATCTGGTGGCGTGCGGCTGCTAAAATCACGGAGACTCTGTACTTGTTGCTGCGTTTTTTTAAGTTTTTGCTAAAGTTGGGGTCGTTAAGCGCGTCGTTTATTTCTTGCTCCGTAATTTTGGACATCAACTCAATTCCAATGCGCCTGCATTCCCTGACTTTGTTCCAGTGAGCTATGGCAATGTCTTTAATTACTTTAAATTTTCTGCTTATTTCGCTGTGTATTTCATCTAGTTGAATATCTAGGGGTTGGGCGTAGGACATGTTAAGAATGTACTTATTCGAAATGTCTACGTCGCTATGCTTCGTCCTTCTAATTGACTCGCCAAGAATTTGCTCTCGCGATCCATGAGTCTCGCTTGATGGGGCGCGTATTCTTGATGAGGGAATAGGGACGGATTTAGGCATAAGAGCGGTGTTTTTCCACTCTTCGATCAACGCTATTCCGTTTGACCATTCCATCTGCCTAGTTCGCAGCTTGCATTTTTTTCCGTGAAGAGTTCCCCGAATGTAATTCTCAAAAAACTCTAGGGTGAATTGAACCCACTCAGGTGACATTGCGGAGGGTAGTCCTCTACGTGTCGCAAAACTCAAGAAACGTTTGAAAAAATAAATTCTTCCCAGCTTAGAGTTGCTGGTAAACCCGATAGTGGCAGTAACGACGCCATGGGATAGCTTTTGAAGGATGTCTAAGCTCGTGTTTGGTGGGTAGCAGATTTGAATCGTGGAACTTCCTCGTCTAGTTAATGACGGAAAAGTAAAAGATATTACGCACCGCACTTGATCAATTGAAAATTCCATTTTGGATTCCGCGCCTGCTATCTAATGAGCAGACCGTAGTCCTGTGCGGTTCGGTGTCAAATTAGTACTGTATTGTTCTACAATACTCAGGTAGCTAAGTATCTGATTTAGCCTACAAAAAAAATTGCTACCGTTTATCGGTGTCCGGAAAAACTGCCCGCGCTGTTCCAGTTCTATGTGGCCGACGGCAAGCTCAGCTGCCAGCTGTACCAGCGTTCGGCCGACATCTTCCTCGGCGTGCCCTTCAACATCGCCAGCTACGCGCTGCTGACCCTGATGGTCGCGCAGGTCGCCGGGCTGCAGCCCGGCGAATTCATCTGGACCGGCGGCGACTGCCACCTGTACGCCAACCACCTGGAGCAGACTGACCTGCAACTGAGCCGCCAGCCGCTGCCGCTGCCCACCATGAAGATCAACCCCGAGGTGAAGGACCTGTTCGACTTCCGCTTCGAGGACTTCGAGCTGGTCGGCTACGAAGCTCACCCGCACATCAAGGCGCCGGTCGCTGTCTGACCTGTCCTCGTTGAAGAAAAGGCCGGCGCAATGCCGGCCTTTTTCATTTCAGGCTCGGCACAAGCGTTTCAATGTAGAAGCGGGCCATGCCCGCGATCGCACCCAGGGGCGCTCCTGCAGGTGAATCCGGTGTCGGGCGTCTCCCGGCACCTGTTCCTGCGCTCCACGAACCTGCCTGCCGTGCCGCAGCATTCATCCTGTGAATAACTGTTTCGCCAGGCGGTACGAGGTTCCATGAGGCTACATCGCGTTGCTATGCTGCCCCGGCGGGCCGCCGAACGGTGGCCTACGGATTTTCCGCACTACAACGACAAGACCGGGGACCGTCATGCAGCCTTTCAGCTTCGCCACCACCGCGCAGATTCTCTGCGAAAGTGGCTCCGCCGCCCGCCTGGGTGAACTCTGCCGCGAGCGCGGCGCCCAGCGCGTGCTCATCGTCACCGACCCCGGCATCACCCGCCTGAACATGCTCGACGGCGTACTGCCGGGCTTCGCCGCGGCCGGCGTGGCTGTGGAAGTCTTCGACCAGGTGCTGGCCGACCCACCGGAAAGCATCGTGCTGGAAGCTGCCGACCAGGCGCGCCGGATGGCCGCGCAGCTGGTGGTCGGCTTCGGCGGCGGCAGCTCGATGGACGTTGCCAAGCTGGTGGCTTTGCTGGCGCAGCCGCTGGCGACACAAGGCCTGAAGGATGTCTTCGGCGTCGGCAACGCCCGTGGCCCGCGCCTGCCGCTGATCCAGGTGCCGACCACCGCCGGTACCGGCTCGGAAGTGACGCCGATCGCCATCGTCACCACCGGCGAGACCACCAAGATGGGCGTGGTCAGCCCCTACCTGCTGCCGGACCTGGCCGTGCTCGACGCCGACCTCACCCTCGGTCTGCCGCCAGCGGTCACCGCCGCCACCGGCATCGATGCGATGGTTCACGCCATCGAGGCGTACACCAGCAAGCTGAAGAAGAACCCGCTGTCCGACCTGCTGGCCCGCGAAGCCCTGCGCCTGCTGGCGCTGAACCTCGACGAGGCGGTGCACAACGGCCGCAACCGCGAGGCGCGCCAGGCCATGTTGCTGGGTGCGTGCCTGGCCGGGCAGGCCTTCGCCAACGCCCCGGTAGCTGCCGTGCACGCGCTGGCCTACCCGCTGGGCGGGCACTTCCACATTCCCCACGGCCTGAGCAATGCGCTGGTCCTGCCCGAGGTGATCCGCTTCAATGCTCCCAACGCTGGCCCGCTCTATGCCGAGCTGGCGCCGCTGCTGCTGGGCGAGCGCCTGCGCAGCGATGCCGACCGCACCGAGCAGTTCATTGCCGAGCTGGCCGACCTCAGCCCGCGCAGCGGCCTGCCGTCGCGCCTGCGCGATGCCGGCGTGCCGGAGGACAGCCTGCCGCGCCTGGCCGCCGATGCGATGTTGCAGCAGCGCCTGCTGGTGAATAATCCCCGCGAAGTCAGCGAGAGCGACGCGCTGGCCATCTACCGAGCCGCCTTCTGAGAACCCGATGAGCGAACAGCACCCCAGCCGCGCCGACTACGCGCACTTCCAGCCGATCACCACGCGCTGGCACGACAACGACATCTATGGCCACGTGAACAACGTGACCTACTACGGCTTCTTCGACACGGCGGTGAATACCTACCTGATCGAGCGCGGCGGCCTGGATATCCACGACGGCGACGTAGTGGGTTTCGTGGTCAGTTCGAGCTGCGACTACTTCGCGCCGGTGGCCTTCCCCGAACGCATCGAAGTTGGGCTGCGGGTCGGCAAGCTGGGCAACAGCTCGGTGCAGTACGAACTGGCGATCTTCCGCGAGGGCGATGAACTGGCCTGCGCGGCGGGCAAGTTCGTGCATGTGTTCGTGGATCGGGCGAGCAACCGGCCGGTGGCGATTCCGGCGCCGCTGCGCGAGGCGATGGAAGTGCTGGTTCGAGGCTGAGCTGCAGGGCAGGACGTCTCACCAGCCCATCGGATAATGCTCGATCCGGCAGGGCCGGCTGTTGCCGTCGCCCTTGCAGATGCCGTCCAGGTACTGGTAGCGCATCCACACCCGTTGCCCGGCCCCAGGCCAGTGCTGGCGCGGGATGCGGCTCTGCCAGTCGGCGCTTTCCGGTTCGAAGGCGATGACCTCGCCCGGGCTCGGGCACTTGGTCCCCGCCGAGCGCGGCTTGGCCGAAGCGACCCGGCCTTCCAGCCCGCGCACGGGCAGCTTCAGTGCTCCGGTGATTTCCACTTCCAGCTGGCAGACCTGCCAGTCCCCGGCGTACGCGGGCTGCGCGGCGCAGAGCGTCAGCAGCAGCCCGGCGGCAGCAAGAGCTTTCACGAGTAACTCCTTGTCGGCAGTGATCCCTCCCCGGCAAGCCTATACCAGACTCGCGGGATGACACGGGGCTTGTCCCGGGCGGCGCGTCCGGCCTATGCTGGCGGCCGGTCGGCAGTTCACCCAGGCGTCGCCGCCTCCGTATGGAGAGCGCTAAACCTGCCGCGCGGTTCCCCGCACTTTCAACGATCCGACACACTTTCCCCGTGCCGCATCGGAATGGCGACCCCCGATTACCTCCTGCGCGAGGTCTTGGCACGCAACGAGGATTGCACTGTGTCCAGGCAACGCTTGCCCTATCACGCCCCCGACATCTCCGCGCTGGCGAAATCGCTGGCGCGCCAGCTCGACGATTCGCCCGAGCGCCCCGGTCATGTCGAACTGCTCAACCTGCTCGCCCGCGCGGTGGGCTTCCGCAACTACCAGGCGTTGCGCGCCAGCCATCAGGCCGAGACGCGACTGGCCCGTGAAGCCGAGCCTGGAGCCGTGGTGGATTTTCGCCGTATCGAGCAATGGCGGCGCTATTTCGATGACGCCGGCTGCCTGCAACGCTGGCCGAAGAGGCACAGCCACCGCGAGGCCTGCCTCTGGGTACTGTGGTCGCGACTGCCGGCACGGCAGCGCTGGAGCGAGAAGGAGCTCAACGAACGGCTGCGCGCCCAGGAATGTCTGGGCGACCACCTGCTGCTGCGCAGGGCGCTGGTGGACGGCGGTTGGCTCACGCGTACCCCGGATGGTGGTGAGTACCGGCGCGTCGAGCGACGTCCGCCGGCCGAGCTGGGCGCGCTGTTGTCCTGTTTGCCAGCCTGCGCCTGAAGCTGAAGGCCTGAACGAAAAAGCCCGCCAATAGGCGGGCTTTTTCACAGGGGCATCCGTCAGTCGTCGTGATGCTTGTGTTTGTGCTTGTAGTGGCCTTTGCCCTTGTGATGGCTCTTGCTGCCACTGTGGTGATCATCGTCGTTATCGTCGGCCAGGTGGTTGCCCAGTGCGCCGCCGGCTGCACCACCCAGGCCCGCGCCGATGGCGCCGCCGGTGGAACCGCCGACCTTGTTGCCGATGACCGAGCCGCCGGCTGCGCCCAGGCCGCCACCGATGGCCGCCTCGGTCTTGTTGCCGTTCTTCGCGCCCATCGCGCCGCCAGCCGCACCGCCTACGCCAGCACCGATGGCCGCACCGGTGGAGCCGCCCAGGGCGCCGCCGACCACGTTGCCGAGGGCGCCACCGATGCCGCCGCCAATGGCAGTCTTGGTGTCATCGGCCACGGCGTGGCTGGCCAGCAGGGCCAGTGCCAGAACAGAAAGAGTCTTACGCATGTTGCGAACCTGAAAGTAGGAATTATCGGGAGAATTGTCCCGCACACAAAACAGCCGGGCAATCAGGCCCGGCTGTCAGTCGTCGTTTCCGTGGACTGATCGCGGTTAGAGGGACCGCGGATCAATCCCAGTCGCGACGGTGGTGCTTGTGCTTGTACCAGCCACGGTGGCGACCGTTGTCGTGCCAGCGGCGATCATAGTGGCGATGGTCGTCGTAACGGGCACGACGGTAGCCGTGACGGTAATCGTCATCATCGTCGTCGCGGTTGTTGTCGGCGTAATGGTTGCCCAGTGCGCCGCCGGCACCACCACCCAGGGCCGCGCCGATCAGGCCGCCGGTGGTACCACCCATCTTGTTGCCGATCACCTGGCCGCCGGCTGCGCCCAGGCCGCCGCCGATGGCGGCTTCTGTCTTGTTGCCGTGGCGGGCACCGACCGCGCCACCGGCCGCACCGCCCAGACCACTACCAATGGCGGCGCCGGTGCTGCCACCGACCGACTGGCCGATGACCGAACCCAATACCCCGCCCAGGGCGCCACCGACGCCGGCACGGGTGTCGCCGTCCGCGTAGGCGGTGCCACCGACCAGCGCGAGAGACAACAGGAGCATCGAGGAGTACTTCATAGAGAGGATCTCTCTGTGGGGATGTTGGAAGCGATCCTCGGGTCGTGCGAAGGCTCTGACAAGGGGGTTCCGACGAGTAACACGACTTTCATCAAATATTGCAAGTATTTGATTTATGGTCAGAACTTTTTCGATTTCGGGCGGTCTGAGTGTTATTCCAGGGTTCCATTTGTGAGGTGTTTTTCTCACAAATTGCCATTGAAATGATGGCTTTTCACGGGAATTGGCCTGGTCCTTCCGAGTTTACCTTTCATCCCTTTCTGATGTGACGCAAATCCAGCGGATTTTTCGCAGGGTGGTCTTTTGCTGCACGCACGAAATCCCCTGTAAGAGCGGGCGTTTCGAGACGTAGGAGAGCGGCGCCCTGATGAGGGCGCCGTGAGGAAGGTGCCGTCAAACGATCCGCAGACTCGCCCGCGCCTTCTCGAATCGGATGGCGACGAACTTCGAGGTTGGTGTGTGGCTGCCCACACCGTGGCTGTCCAGCGGCACCAGCGGGTTGGTTTCCGGGTAGTAGGCGGCGGCCTGGCCGGCGGGGATGTCGTAGGCCAGCAGGGTGAAACCGCTGACGCGGCGATCCACGCCGTCGGACCAGAGCGACACCATGTCTACCTTCTCGCCGGGCTCGAAGCCCAGGCGGCGGATGTCGGCCTCATTGGCGAACACTACCTCGCGATGACCGCGCACGCCGCGGTAGCGGTCGTCCAGGCCATAGATGGTGGTGTTGTACTGGTCGTGGGAACGCAGCGTCTGCAGGATCAGGTGCGGCTCCTGGCCGGTCTCGCGGATCTTCGCGTGGACCAGGTCCGCCGGCAGCGGATGGTGGTGGAAGTTGGCCTTGCCGCTGGCGGTGTTCCAGCGCCGCGAACCGGCCGAGTTGCCCAGGTGGAAGCCGCCGGGATTGGCCACGCGGCGATTGAAGTCGCTGAAGCCGGGAATGGTGTCGGCGATCAGGTCGCGGATGCGGTCGTAGTTGGCGATCATCGCGTCCCAGTCCACCGGGTGGTTGCCCAGGGTGGCCTTGGCGATGCCGGCGATGATGGCGGGCTCGGAACGCATCTGCTTCGACGACGGCTCCAGCTGGCCAAAGGACGCGTGGATCATGCTGAAGGAATCTTCCACGGTCACCGCCTGCGGGCCATCGGCCTGACGGTCGATATCGGTGCGGCCCAGGCAAGGCAGGATCAGCGCGTCGCCGCCCACGGTGAGGTGGCTGCGGTTGAGCTTGGTGCTGATCTGCACGGTCAGCGCGCAGCTCTGCAGGGCACTGTGGGTGCGCGGGCTGTCCGGGGTCGCCTGGGCGAAGTTGCCGCCCAGGCCGATGAACACCTTCGACTGTCCATCGAGCATGGCGTTGATCGCCTCGACGGTGTTGTGACCGTTCTCGCGCGGCACTTTGAACTGGAAGCGGCGCTCGATGGCGTCGAGCAACGCGGCCGGCGGGCGGTCGTTGATGCCCATGGTGCGGTCGCCCTGCACGTTGCTGTGGCCGCGCACCGGGCACAGGCCGGCGCCGGGGCGGCCGACGTTGCCGCGCAGCAGTTGCAGGCTGACCAGTTCCTGGATGGTCGGCACCGAGTGGTGGTGCTGGGTGATGCCCATGGCCCAGCAGACGATCACGCGCTCGGCGCGGCGGTACATGATCGCGGCCTGCTCGATCTCCTCGAGGCTCAGGCCCGACTGCTGGACGATGTGGTCCCAGCTGGTGTCGTCCACGGCGGCGAGGTAGGCGTCGACGCCCTGGGTGTGGTCGGCGATGAATTCATGGTCGAACACCGCCGGCTCGCTCTTGGCCTGGGCTTCGCGTTCCCATTGCAGGAGGAACTTGGCCATGCCGCGCACGGCGGCCATGTCGCCGCCCAGGGCGGGGCGGAAGAACGCGGTGTTCAGCGGCTCGGAGCCGTTGGTGAGCATTTCCAGCGCGTGCTGCGGGTGCTGGAAGCGCTCCAGGCCGCGCTCCTTCAGCGGGTTGAAGGCGACCACCTGGGCCCCGCGTTTTACCGCCTCGCGCAGCGGTTCGAGCATGCGCGGGTGGTTGGTGCCGGGGTTCTGGCCGAAGACGAAGATCGCGTCGGCATGCTCGAAGTCGTCGAAGGTCACGCTGCCCTTGCCGACACCGACGCTCTGGCCCAGGGCGACGCCGCTGGCCTCATGGCACATGTTCGAGCAGTCGGGAAAGTTGTTGGTGCCGAAAGCGCGGACGAACAGCTGATAAAGGTACGCGGCCTCGTTGCTCGCCCGGCCAGAGGTGTAGAACTCGGCCTGGTCAGGGCTTTCCAGGGCATTCAGGTGCTGGGCGATCAGGGCGAAGGCATCGTCCCATGCGATCGGCTGGTAGCGGTCGGTGGCCGGGTCGTAGCGCATCGGGTCGGTCAGGCGGCCCTGGTACTCGAGCCAGTAGTCGCTCTGCTCGCGCAGCGAGCTGACGCTGTGGCGGGCGAAGAAGGCCGGGTCGACGCGGCGCTTGGTGGCTTCCCAGTTCACCGCCTTGGCGCCGTTCTCGCAGAATTTCACCCGGCCGTCTTCCGGCGAGTCGCCCCAGGCGCAACCGGGGCAGTCGAAGCCGCCGTTCTGGTTGGTCTTGAGCAGCGCACGCAGGTTCTTGAACGGCTGTTTGCTGTCCAGCCAGAAGCGCGTGACGCTGATGAGCGCACCCCAGCCGGCGGCTGCGCCCTTGTAAGGTTGGTAGCGGGGATTCTCTTGCTGCAGGCTCATGGGGTCTCTTTGTCTTCGAAAGCGGGCGATCAGGCGGCTGGCGGAGCCGGGCTGTAGATGCGTGGCGCGCTGCGGTGCGGCAGGTGGATCAGGTTCAGGTTGTGCTCGCGGGCCCACTGCACGGTGAGTGCGGTCGGCGCGGAGAGGCTGACCAGGGTCGACAGCCCGCCCCGCACGGCCTTGTGGATAAGTTCCAGGCTGCAGCGGCTGGTGACCACGGCGAAACCGCCGGCCAGGTCCAGGCGCTGGCGCTTGAGCGCGCCGATCAGCTTGTCGAGGGCGTTGTGGCGGCCGATGTCCTCGCGGCACAGGCGAATCTCGCCGGCGGCATCGACGAACAGCGCGGCGTGCAGGGCGCCGCTGCGGCGGCCGATCTCCTGCACGGCGTTGACCCGTTCACGCAGGTGTTCGAAGTGCGCGGCGGGCGGCAGCGGCGCCGACGGTAACACCGGCAGGCCGGGCAGTGCCTGGTCCAGCGCCTCGACGCCGCACAGGCCGCAGCCGGTATTGCCGGCCAGTTGCCGGCGCTGGTCCTTAAGGGCCCAGAAGGCGCGATTGCTGACTTGCAGCTCGGCTGCGATGGCGTCGCCGTGGGGCGTCAGGCGCACGTCATAGATGTCGTCGATGGAGTCGATGAGGCCGGCGCCGAGGCTGAAACCGTAGGCGAAGTCTTCCAGGTCGTTCGGCGAGACCATCATGACCGCCTGGCTGAGCCCGTTGTAGGCAATCGCCAGGGCGATTTCCCCAGCCAGCACGGCGCGACCGGTGTCGCCCTCCGGGGTGAGTTCGGCAAAGCTGTAGCCGTCGGCAGGCACGACGGCATCCCGGACCGCGGCGCTGGCCGGGCGGGTGATCAGGCAAGGCATGGGCTGAGCCCTGTGGTTCTAGTAATGCGACCAGCCTATGCCTATGCCGGGGCAGCGTCTAATGGCTGCTGTCGATGTTGCGATAGATGGCGTTTATCGGTCGCTTTCGGAGCCGCCCAGCAGAGCCGCGGCTTCGCGGAAGCAGGCTTCGGCCAGTGCCGAGCGCGGCTCGCTGCGGCGCAGGATCAGGCCCAGCGGCGACAGCGTGCGCGCGTCCTCTATCGGGGTGAGGACGAAGTGTTCGCCCTGGGTATCCAGCCCGCTGCCCAACGGCATGATCGCGCAACACAGCCCGCGCTCCACGGCCTGCACCAGCTGGTGCACGGCGTCGGTCTCCAGGCGTGCCTGGGGGGTCAGGCCGCGGCTGCGGAAGCCGTGGTCAATGGACTGGCGGAAGTGCATGCCGGCCGAAAGCAGGCCCAGGGGCAGCTCCGCCAGGGCATCCCAGCTCAGGGTCGGGCTGTCGATCTGGAAGTGCCGGCGGTCGTGCAGCAGGCCCATGCGCGTGGCGGCCAGTTCGAGGCTTTCGAAGTGCTCGCGGTCGAGGCGGTCCAGGTACGACAGACCGAGGTCCAGCTGGTTGCGGCCGAGGCCTTCGAGGATGTTCTCCGAGCTCAGGGCGAACAGCTGGAAGCGCAGTTCCGGGTGGCGCTGGGCGAACAGCTCAATCAGCCGCATGGGGTCGAACCCCGCCAGTGGCACCAGGCCCAGGCGCAGGGTGCCGACCAGTTGGCCCCGACACGCGGCCGCTTCGGCGTAGAGCCCATCGTGGGCCGCGAGCAGGCTGCGGGCCCAGGCCAGCACACGCTCACCGGCTTCGGTGAAACCCTCGAAGCGCTGCCCACGGCGCACCAGTTCCAGGCCCAGTTCTTCCTCCAGGCTGCGCACGCGCATGGACAGGGTCGGCTGGGTGACATGGCAGCGCGCTGCCGCCTGGCCGAAGTGTCGCGTCTCGTCCAGGGCGCAGAGGAATTTCAGCTGCTTGATGTCCATCGGCGGAAAGGCTCCGGGGCGTTCTGTCGGGTCGGGTAAGGATTAGGACTTTTCCGTCAGGCGCTGCGGAAGTCGCCGTCTAGACTCCAGGGGCGCGCGGTCTGCCCAATGCCGGCCGCCTGTCACTGTAACCGTAGGGAGGTTGGAAATGGGCATTTTTGCGTTCGTGAAGGAAGCCGGCGAGAAGCTGTGGGAAAGCATTGTGGGCCAGGAGGCGCAGGCCGCCGAATCGCTCAAGGACCACATTGCCAAGGTTGGCCTGGGCAACCCGAATATCCAGGTCAGCGTCGAGGGCGACAAGGTGATTGCCACCGGTGAAGTGGCCAGTCAGGAAGAGAAGGAAAAGATCCTGCTCACCCTGGGCAACGTCGCGGGAGTTTCCGGTGTGGAAGACCACATCACCGTCGCCGCTTCTGCGGCTCCTGCTGCCGAGGCGCGCTTCGTCACCGTGAAGAAGGGCGACACCCTGAGCGCCATCGCCAAGGCCGAGTACGGCAACGCCAACGCCTACATGAAGATATTCGAGGCGAACAAGCCGATGCTCAGCCATCCGGACAAGATCTATCCCGGCCAGGTGCTGCGGATTCCGGAGTAAAGCCAGAGAGCCCGGCCCAGCGCCGGGCTCGCTGTTTCTGCAGCCCTCGTTCACAACCCTTCGAGCAGCGCCCGGTAGTCTTCCTGGGCGGCGAACTCCTCGGTGTCCTTCGGTCCCTGGCGGCTGTCCGGCTGGCGCACGGCCAGCAATTGGGCGACGCCAAAGGCCCGCGCCGAGCGCAGGATCGGCAGGCTGTCGTCGATGAACAGGCTGCGCGCCGGATCGAAACCGACGTCCGCCCGCAGCGCCTGCCAGAACTGCTGGTCTTCCTTGGGGAAGCCGTAGTCGTGGGAGCTGATCAGCCGGTCGAACCAGGGCGAGAGTTCCACCCGCTGCAGCTTCAGCGACAGCGAATCACGGTGGGCATTGGTGATCAGCACTGCGCGCTTGCCGTGGCGGCGCAGTTCGGCGAGGAACAGGTCGGCGTCCGGGCGCAGGGCAATGAGGTCGGCAACCTCGTGTTTGAGGTCGAGGATCGACAGCTTGAGCTCGCGGCTCCAGAAATCCAGACAGTACCAGTTGAGTTGGCCTGCGTTGTCGCGGAACAGCGGCAGCAGCTCGGCGTCTGCCTCCGCACGGCTGATGCCATGGTGTTCGGCGTAGCGTTGCGGCAGGTGTTCGAGCCAGAAGTGGTTGTCGAAATGCAGATCGAGCAGGGTGCCGTCCATGTCGAGCAGGACGGTGTCGATCTGGTTCCAGGGCAGGCGTGGCATGCTGGGCTTTCGCAAAAGGGTGTCGCAATTGCGCCGCCGGTGGACGGAATCGGCGCGATATCTGACACGGAGAATCGGAAAAGGCGGGTTATCATAGCCGACCCGGCCACCCCCAGGAGTCGCCCCATGCGTCAGAAACCCACGGTCCTCGCCCGAGAGATCGTTGCCAGAAGCCGGCTCTTCGCCGTCGAGGAGCTGCAGCTGCGCTTCTCCAATGGCGTAGAGCGTACCTACGAGCGCCTGGTGGGCAAGGGGCAGGGCTACGGCGCGGTGATGGTGATCGCCATGCTCGATGCCGAACACGCCGTGCTGGTCGAGGAATACTGCGCCGGGGTCGATGAGTACCAGCTGTCGCTGCCCAAGGGCCTGGTGGAGCCGGGCGAGGACATCCTCGACGCCGCCAACCGCGAGCTGAAGGAAGAGGCCGGCTATGGCGCCCGTCAGCTCGAGTACATCACCGAATTGTCGCTGTCGCCTGGCTACATGAGCCAGCGCATCCAGGTGGTGCTCGCCCGCGACCTCTATGAGGAATCGCTGCCCGGCGACGAGCCCGAGCCGATGGGCGTGGACAAGATCAGCCTGCGCGAGCTTTCCAGTCTTGCGCAGAATGCCCAGTTCAGTGAAGGGCGGGCCCTGGCCGCGCTCTACCTGGTACGTGACCTGCTGACCCAACGAGGGGAATTCCAGCCGTGATGAATGCTTTTCTGCCCGCCGTGATCGACCTGGTACACAAGGCGGGTGATGTGATCCTGCCGTTCTGGCAAGGCGACCTGGATATCCAGAGCAAGGCCGACGAGTCGCCGGTGACCGCCGCCGACCTGGCTGCCCACCGCGTACTGGCCGACGGCCTGCGTGCGCTGGCGCCGGATGTGCCGGTGCTGTCCGAGGAAGATTGCAACATCCCCTTCGAGCAGCGCGCCCAGTGGACTCGCTGGTGGCTGGTGGACCCGCTGGACGGTACCAAGGAGTTCATCTCCGGCAGTGACGAGTTCACTGTCAACGTCGCGCTGATCGAGCACGGCCGGGTGGTCTTCGGCGTGGTCGGCATACCGGCCAGCGGCCGCTGCTACTACGGCGGTGCTGGCCTGGGCGCCTGGTGCGAGGACCGCGGCGACGAGCCCGAAGCCATCGAAGTGCGCACCGAGCCGGAGGATGTCTTTACCGTGGTAGCCAGCAAGCGCCACTCCAGCCCGCAGCAGGAAAGCCTGTTGGCCGGCCTGGCGCAGCGCTTCGGCGACCTGAACCTGGCCAGCATCGGCAGCTCGCTGAAGTTCTGCCTGCTCGCCGAAGGCTCGGCGGACTGTTACCCGCGACTGGCACCGACCAGCCAGTGGGACACCGCGGCGGCCCAGGGCGTACTGGAAGGTGCTGGCGGCGAAGTGCTGGACGTGCGCGGCGAGCCCTTCACCTATGAAGCTCGGGAGAGTCTGCTCAACGAGTCCTTCCTGGCGCTGCCCAAGGCGGCACCTTGGCGCGCAGACCTGATCCAGCTGACTCGCGCGCTGGACTGAGCTGCGTTTCATCCGGTAGGCATACGCCCGGCATTTACTTGCCGGGCAGTTCGTGAGCAAGCTCGCTCCTACGTAAAAGTCCCTCAGATATCGTCATCCATGCCCGAATTACCTGAAGTTGAAACCACCCGCCGGGGTATCGCACCTCACCTCGAAGGCCAGCGCGTCAGCCGCGTTATCGTCCGCGAGCGCCGCTTGCGCTGGCCGATCCCCGAGGACCTGGACGTTCGCCTGTCCGGGCAGCGTATCGTGCAGGTGGAGCGGCGCGCCAAGTACCTGTTGCTCAATGCCGAGGTGGGGACGCTGATCAGCCACCTGGGCATGTCCGGCAGCCTGCGCCTGGTGGAGTGCGGAACACCGGCCGCGCGCCACGAGCATGTGGATATCGAGCTGGAATCGGGCATGGCGCTGCGTTACACCGACCCGCGTCGCTTTGGTGCGCTGCTCTGGAGCCTGACGCCGCTGGAGCACGAACTGCTGCGCCACCTCGGCCCGGAACCGCTGACCGACGCCTTCGAAGGTGAGCGCCTGTTCCAGTTGTCGCGCAACCGCAGCATGGCGGTGAAGCCCTTCATCATGGACAACGCCGTGGTAGTCGGCGTGGGCAACATCTACGCCACCGAGGCGCTGTTCGCCGCCGGCATCGACCCACGCCGCGAGGCCGGGACCCTCTCACGAGCGCGCTACGTGAAGCTCGCCCAGGAGATCAAGCGCATCCTCGCCATTGCCATCGAGCGCGGCGGCACCACGCTGCGCGACTTCGTCGGCGGCGATGGCCAGCCCGGCTATTTCCAGCAGGAACTCTTCGTCTACGGGCGCGGCGGCGAGCCGTGCAAAGTCTGCGGTTCGACCCTGCGCGAAGTGCGTCTCGGCCAGCGCGCCAGCGTCTACTGTTCGCGCTGCCAACGCTGAGGCGCTGGGGCGTCCGTTAAGCTGCCGCCCCGATCTGCCCGATCCTCCCTCGCCATAACAACAAGGGCCCCCGACGAGGGGCCTGCAGGTGATTCATGTCTGGCAACTATCTGCCCCGCAACCCGTTCGCCGAGGCGCTCGGCCATAGCATGCTGCGCGTGGCCGGCTGGCGCATCGAAGGTGCGCTGCCCCAACTCGACAAGTTCGTGGTGATCGGCGCACACCACACGTCCAACTGGGACTTCATCCTGTTCCTGGCGGTCAAGTTCGTCCTGCGCCTGAACGCTCGCTGGTTCGGCAAGCACACCCTCTTCCGCGGGCCCCTTGGCGGTCTGATGCGCCGCTGGGGCGGCATCCCGATCCAGCGCCACCTCAAGCTGAACACCGTGGACCAGGCGATCCAGGCCTTCGCAGACAACCGCGAAATGATGCTGATCCTCTCCCCGGAGGGCACGCGCAAGAAGGTCGAGCGCTGGAAAATGGGCTTCTACCATATCGCCCGTGGCGCGGGCGTACCCATCGTGCTGGCGGCGCTGGATTATCCCGGTCGGCGCATCGTTATCGGCGAGCCATTCCGGCCCACCGGCGACGAGTCCGCTGACCTGCGCCGCATGCTGGCCTTCTACCGGCCTTTCGTGCCGAAAAAGCCTGAATACGCATTCTTCGGCGATTGAAGGCTGTCACGCGACAAGTCACGGAGCGCTGTTATAGTTATGGCAGTCTGCCTGCCCAACTACACAAAAAAGGACTTCCCTCCATGAACGTGTTCCGCACCGCCGCCACTGCAATGGCCCTGGTCTGTGCATTCTCGGTGTTGCCGGCCGTTGCTCAGGAAGAAGTGAGCAACGTCAGCGGTGACCCGACCTATGTCGTCTCGGCCCCGCCGTTCTACTCCATGATTGGCGACCTGCTGATCGCACGTCCGCTGCTGATCGCCGCCACCGTAGTCGGCACCGCTGCCTTCGTGGTGACCCTGCCGTTCAGCGCAGCCGGCGGCAACATCGGCGAAGCGGGCAAGGCGCTGGTCGTCGATCCGGGCAAGGCCGCCTTCGTGCGCTGCCTGGGCTGTACCACCAGCGGCTACAAGAAGGACTGATCCGTCGTCCTGCTCCGGGGCGGCGTGTCCGCCTCGCCAGCCCGGCTTGCCGGGTAAGTCCCGTAGGTTGCCCATGAAGCTGAGTGGCCTGAAGAAGCACCTGCGTCCGCTGCTTCTGCTGCTGGTCGCTGTCATCCTGGGCTACACCTTCTGGTCCAGTGCCGGTCTGCTGCAGTTGGGGGCGGGCCTGGCGCTGTTCCTGTTCGGCATGCAGTGCCTTGAAGAAGGCCTGCGTGACCTCGCCGGCAGCCAGCTTGAGCGCTGGTTGGAGAAGAGCACCGCGACTCGCGGCAAGAGCCTGCTGTTCGGGCTGTTCGGCACCTTCCTGCTGCAATCCTCCACCCTGGTTTCCCTGCTCACCATCGCCTTCATCAGCACCGGGCTGATCCAGCTGGCCGGTGGCATCGCCATTCTTTTTGGCGCCAACCTCGGCGCCACCAGCGGCATCTGGTTGCTGGCGCTGGCCGGGCAGAACCTCAGCCTGAGTCCCCTGGCGCTGCCGCTGCTGGTATTCGGCGTGCTGATGGGCTTCAACGGCGCCAAGAGCAAGGCCGCCGGGCGCATCCTGCTGGGTATCGCCTTCATCTTCCTGGGCATTGACCAGATCAAGGACGGCTTCGGCAGCTTCGGCGACGCCATGGACATGAGCGATCTGCGCTCGGAGGGCATGCTCGGCGCGCTGCTGTTCGTCACTTTCGGCATCCTCATCACCGTGGTGCTGCAGTCCAGTCACGCGACCCTGATGCTGACGCTTGCCGCCCTCGCCGGAGGCCAGCTGGAGCTGGGCCAGAGCCTGGCGATCGCCATCGGCTCCAACGTTGGCAGCAGCGTCACCACGGCGTTTGTCGGCTCCCTGGGCGGCAACCGCAGCGGGCAGCGATTGGCGCTGGCGCACGTGCTGTTCAACGTGGTGACCGGGGTGTTGGCGTTCCTCCTGCTCGCGCCGCTGACCTGGCTGGTGCACTGGCTGGTGACGCCGGTGGGGCTGGCGGGCAACCCGATGATCCAGCTGGCGCTGTTCCATACCCTGTTCAACGGCATGGGCGTGGTGCTGTTCTGGCCGATCCAGGGCGCACTGGCCAATGCGCTGGTGCGCTGGCTGCCGGAGGTCGAGGAACCGGCAGTGCTGATCACCGACATGGCCCCGGCGCTGCCCACCATCGAACGTACCCATGCGCGCTACCTCAATGAGCGCGCGCTGGATTCCGCTGACGCCGCCGCCAGCGCGGTGCTGCAGGAGCTGCGCCACCTGGGGCGCCTGAGCATCGAGGTGATCTGCCACGCGTTGTACCTGCCGGTGGAGATGCTCAACCAGCCGCGGGTGGACGAAAGCCAGCTGCAGGCTGCGCCGGATCGCCATGCGCTGGCCGCGGAAGTGCTTTACCAGCGCCATATCAAGGGTGTGTACGGCGACCTGCTGAGCTTCATGAGTCGCCTGGAAGTGCCGCTGGACGAGGAGCACCAGCGCTTCTGGCTGTCCTGCCAGGTGGTGGCGCTGCAACTGGTGGACGCGGTGAAGGACGCCAAGCACCTTCAGAAGAACCTTGGCCAGGCACTGCACGGCGAGCCCTCGGCGCTACGGGAAGCCTACGTCGAGCTGCGCCGGCACCTGATCGGCATGCTGCGCGAAGTGCGCGCGCTGGGCTCGCTGCTTGGTGGCGAGCTGCCGGAGGAGGCCTTGCTGGCGCGTCTGCAGTTGCTCGACGAGAGCGCTGCGGAGTTCGACGCGGCGTTCCGCCAGCGTCTGTTCGCGGCGGTACGCCGACAGGAGCTGGACGGCCTGCAGATGAGCTCGCTGATGAACGACCTGGGCTACGTCAGCCGGATCATCCAGAGCCTGCGCAACGTGCTGCAACTGGGCACCGAGCATGGTCTGTTCGATACCCGCGAAGACGACGCTCCGGCCCTCATCCTGCCCTGATCAGCGCAGCGGCGCCGCCAGTTCGGTCGCCAGGCCGATGCCGCGCGGGTCGCTGGCGGACTGCACTTCGCCGGACTTCTTGTTCCACAGCAGCACCTGCTGGTTGCCGTAGGCGCGGCCGACATCCTTGAGGGTGTAGCCACGGCGCTGCAGGTCGGCCATTTCAGTGGCCGTGAAGGCGCGCGGTTCATGCTCGATCACGTCGGGCAGGAACTGGTGGTGGTAGCGCGGCGTGGATACCCAGCGCTGCACCGGTTTGCCGTCCAGGTAGTCCAGCATCGCCAGCAGCACCATGCTGGGAATCCGGCTGCCGCCCGGCGTGCCGAAGGCGGCCAGTTCGGTGGGGCTTTCGATGAAGCTCGGGCTCATGCTCGACAGCGGGCGCTTGCCGGCGGCCACCGAATTGGCCTGGCTGCCGGCCAACTGGTAGGCGTTGGCGCCGCTGACGTCGGTGGCGAAGTCGTCCATCTCGTCGTTGAGCAGCACGCCGGTGCCCGGCACGGTGAAGGCCGCGCCGAACGGCAGGTTGACCGACAGGGTGGCGGCCACGGCATTGCCGTCCGCGTCCATCACCACGAAGTGGGTGGTGTGATCGCCTTCGCGCCAGGCAGGTGCCGGCGGCAGAGAGGAACTGGGTGTGGCGCGCTGCGGATCGATACCGGCGGCCAGGCGCTTCAGGTAATCCGGCGCGAGCAGCTGGTTGACCGGGTTGGCGACGCGGTCCGGGTCGCCCAGCAGGCCGCGGTCACGGTAGGCGCGGCGCAGGGCTTCCACCACGTAATGCACGCGCTGCACCGGTTCGGCCTTCTGCCACGGCAATTGCTGCAGCATGCCCAGGCTCTGCGCGAGAGCCACGCCGCCGGCGGAGGGTGGCGGGGCGCTGATCAGTTCGCGGCCGTCGGCCAGCGGGTAGCGCAGTGCCTGGCGTTCGACGGTGCGGTAGCTGGCGAGGTCTTCCAGACTCCACACGCCGCCGGCGGCGCGCACGCCTTCCACCAGTTTCTCGGCGGTTTCGCCTTCGTAGAAACCGATGCGGCCGTAGCGCGCCAGCTTCTCTAGGGTGTTTGCCAGCTGCGGCTGGCGCATCAGGCTGTATTCCTCGGGCAGGTTGCCTTGGTCGAGGAAGATGCGCGCGGTCTCGCGGTCCTTGCGCATCGCGTCGAGGCGCCAGGAGGCGCGGTCGATGTAGACGCGGTCGATGGACACGCCATCGGTGGCCAGGCGGATCGCCGGCACGAGGTTGTTCGCCAGGGTCTTGCGGCCATAGCGGCTGCTGATGTCCGCCAGGGCGGCGGGCAGGCCGGGGATGCCGGCGGCCAGCGGGCCGTTGAGCGACAGCTGCGGGTCGACCTTGCCGTTGCGCTCGTACATCCGCGCGTGGGCGGCCAGCGGGGCGCGTTCGCGGGCATCGATGAAGTGGTAGGTCGGCGGACTCCCGGCCTTGCGCAGCAGGAAGAAACCGCCGCCGCCCAGACCCGAACCGTAGGGTTCGGCCACCGCCAGCGCGGCGGCGATGGCCACGGCGGCGTCGAAGGCGTTACCGCCGTCGGCGAGGGTCTCCAGGCCGGCCACGGTGGCCGATGGGTGTGCGCTGGCGACGCTGGCCTGGGCGGGATGTTCCGCGGCGTGCAGGGCGAAGCTCAGCAGCAGGAGGCTGCACAAGCCGAGCAGGGAGGCGCGGGAGCGGGAGTTCAACAGGGACATGGCATCTCACGAACCGCCGGCAGGGCCGGCTGGAAAACCAAACGGGGCGAAGGTGGAGGATAGACAATCCACAACGCCCCGGGTTTGTGAGAACTCAATGAAAAAGTGTCGAAACGCGCGAAGTCAGGCTTTGCCGGTGAGCTTCTTGTACTTTTCCATCAGCTGATCCTTGCTCTCGACGTTGCTTTCGTCGAGGGGGATGCAGTCCACCGGACAGACCTGTTGGCACTGCGGCTCGTCATAGTGGCCGACGCACTCGGTGCACAGGTTCGGGTCGATGACGTAGATCTCCTCGCCCTGGGAGATCGCGGCGTTGGGGCACTCGGGTTCGCAGACGTCGCAGTTGATGCAATCGTCAGTGATTTTCAGGGACATCGAACAACTCCAACCATGACGGCAGCCATGGCGATCGTTAGCAACAATGGTGAAATTGTGCCGTATCGGCGCGCGTAGTGCACGCAATCAGGGAGTCAGCTGACGGAAACCGCCATCCTTGGCGGTGTGCGGCTCAGCGCTTGAAGCGCTCGGCCAGGGCGCTGGCCACCGCGGGATGCACGAACTTGGTGATGTCGCCGCCCAGTGCCGCGATCTCGCGCACCAGGGTGGAGGAGATGAAGGAGTACTTCTCCGACGGCGTGAGGAACATGCTTTCCAGGTCGGGGGCGAGCTGGCGGTTCATGTTGGCCAGCTGGAACTCGTACTCGAAGTCCGACACCGCGCGCAGGCCGCGCAGCAGGATGTTGGCGTTCTGTTCCTTGGCGAAATGGGCGAGCAGCGTCGAGAAACCGACGACTTCCACGTTGGGCAGGTGCGAGGTGACCTGGCGGGCCAGCTCGACGCGCTGTTCCAGCGGGAACAGGGGATTCTTCTTGGGGCTGGCGGCGACGGCAATGATCACCTGGTCGAACAGTCGCGAGGCGCGTTCGACCAGATCGGCATGGCCTTTGGTGATGGGGTCGAAGGTACCCGGGTACAACACTCGATTCATCGCGGCGTCCTGGTCGGCTCTTGTTGGCAGGCTGGTGCAATAGCGGGCGGATGGTAACGCAGCATGTCCGTGGGGCCAAGCGACCTTGGTAGTGCTTCTGTGAACGGACTACCTGAGATAACCGGCGAGAGACCGATGCGTCACGCGCAGGCCCCGTGCCAGAGCCTGCGCGTGCTGTCTTGCCTGATGCTGCTCTGTTTCGTAGGGCGGATAACCCGGAACGGGTTATCCGCCGGCCAACCTGCGACGGATAACGCTGGCGCGTTATACGCCCTGCGGGATCGCAGGAGTCGGCATGGGCGCTCGGGTGGCGTGTCAGGCCTTGCCCAGACGCTTGGCCAGGGCGTCGGCCAGTTGTGCGGTGAGGCCGTAGACCGAGAGCTGCGGGTTGGCGCCGATGCTGGTGGGGAACAGCGAACCGTCGTGGATCGACAGGTTCTCCAGCTGATGGTGGCGGCCGAGGCTGTCGCACACTGACTGCTTGGCATCCTCGCCCATGGCGCAGCCGCCCATCACGTGGGCGCTGCCCAGGCGGGTGCGGTACAGCTCCAGGCTCAGGCCGTCGATCAGCGCGTGGGCTTCCTTGGCGCTCTTCACGTAGTCGGCATCGGCATGCAGCGGCAGCACAGCCTTGGCGCCGGCGGCGAACTGGATGTCGGCCATGGTGTGGAAGGCGCGGCGGATGCCGTCCCAGGTGTAGTCGGTCATCTGGTAGTCGAGTACCGGGGTGTCGTCGCCGCGCAAGCTGACCGAGCCGACCGCGCTGTCCGGATGGAAGCCGTCGCGCATCAGCGCCAGGATCACGTTGGTGTGCGGCAGCTGCTCCATGCGCAGCGCGTTGTCCTCGCCGAAGCGGCCGAGCAGGGTGGCGCTGAGCGCCGGCTGCAGCGGCGGAACTTCAAGCTTGTAGGACATGCGCCCGGTGGCGCCGTCGTCCCACTGGAAGTGGTCGGAATAGATCGACTGTGGCGCGCCGTAGAAGGGGTTGATGACCTCGTCGAACAACGCGGCGCTGAAGTTCACCGTGTGCAGGAAGGTGCGCTGGCCGACGCGGCCGTTCGGGTCCGGCGCCTTGGAGCGCAGGAGGATCGCCGGGGTATTGATGCCGCCGCCGGAGAGCACGTAGTGACGTGCCTTGATGGTGATCTTGCGGCCGGTGGGGGCGACGCAGCGCTCGTCCATGGCCGAGCATTCCAGGCCGCTGACCTTGTTGCCGTCGTGCAACAGGCGGTCGGCGCGGGCGAGGAACAGCAGCTCGCCGCCCTTTTCCAGGGTCGCCGGGATGGTGGTTACCAGCATCGACTGCTTGGCGTTGGTCGGGCAGCCCATCCCGCAGTAACCGATGTTCCAGCAGCCACGAACGTTGCGCGGGATGACCTTCCAGTGCAGGCCGAGTTTCTCGCAGCCATTGCGGATCACGTCGTTGTTGGCGTTGGGCGGCATGATCCAGGGCGCGACGCCCAGGCGCTGCTCCATTTTCTCGAACCAGGGCGCCATCTCGGCGACGCTGTGGCCCTTCACACCGTGTTCCTTGGCCCAGTGTTCCAGGGTCGGTTCGGGGGTGCGGAAGCTGGAGGTCCAGTTGACCAGGGTGGTGCCGCCCACGGCGCGGCCCTGCAGGATGGTGATGGCGCCATCCTTGCTCATCCGGCCGATGCCTTCCTGGTACAGGCTGGGGTAGGCGTCGGACTCCTGCATCTTGAAGTCGGTGCTGGTCTTGAGCGGGCCTTCTTCCACCAGCAGTACCTTGTAGCCGGCGGCGCTCAGGGCTTCGGCAGTGGTGCCGCCGCCGGCGCCGCTGCCGACGATGACGACATCGGCTTCCAGGATCAGGTCCTTGTCCAGGCGCGAGCCGTTGTGGACTTTCCAGCCGCGGGCCAGGCCCTCGGCGAACAGATCGGGTACGGGCATCGGAAATCTCTCAGGCAAATTCTTGTTGTTCTGGTGACATCAGATCTTCGGCGGTCCGGGATAGCCGCAGTGGCCCCAGGACTCCGTGCGGCCGTACCAGGCCATCATCACCAGTTGCAGCAGCGAGCTGTGGCCCATCTTCAGCAGGGAGATGAAGCTGTTCTGCCAGCGCTGCAGGAAGTTCTTCACGTCGTCCGCGCTGGCGTTGTCCCAGCTGCCCCAGATGCCGGTGAGCGGTCCGCGGGTGACCGGCAGGGCGAGCACGTCGAACAGCTGCACGGTGAGCTTGAGCATCTCCGGGGAGAGGTGGTTGAGGCTGTTGTCGAGGCTTTCGATGGTGCCCTTGACCGCCTCGGCCATGCGCTCGGCGGGCACGGCACCGGCCAGCATCACCGGAATCAGCGCACGCAGGAAGGGCATGTCGGAATCGCGCAGCACGGCGAAACCGTTGGCCGGGGTACTGGCCGAGCAGCCGCTCAGGGTGGCCGTGACGCCCGCCGTGGCGAGGAAGGCCCCGCCCAGCAGGCCGATCTTGAGCACGCCGCGCCGGGAGAGTCCCGGCGCGCTCAGGGAGGTGTCTGTCATTCTTGTTCTGTCACCTGTGTAGAGGGCACCTGTGGTGGATGGCGGCGGTCAGCGGATGAACAGCTTGTAGACCAGCTTCTGCAGCGCCTTGCCGTAGGGCGGATAGATCACCCGCGCGGCGTTGAAGCGCGGCTTGCTGAACACGCCCTTGGCCTTGGAGAAGGTCAGGAAGCCTTCGTGGCCATGGTAGTGGCCCATGCCGGACGGGCCGACGCCGCCGAAGGGCATGTCGTCCTGGGCAACGTGCAGCAGGGTGTCGTTCAGGCACACGCCGCCCGAGTGGGTCTGGGCCAGCACATGGTCCTGCTCGCGCTTGTCGTAGCCGAAGTAGTACAGCGCCAGCGGGCGGTCGCGTTCGTTGATGTAGCTGAGCGCCTGGTCGAGGTTCTGGTAGGGGATCACCGGCAGCAGCGGGCCGAAGATCTCTTCCTGCATGATCTTCATCTCGTCGGTCACGTTCAGCACCAGTGCCTGGGGCAGGCGGCGGCCCTGGGCCTGCGGGAACAGCGGCACGACGGTGGCGCCGCGGGCCTGGGCGTCGGCGAGGTAGCTGTTCAGGCGCGACAGCTGGCGCTCGTTGATGATCGCGGTGTAGTCGGGGTTGTTCTCCAGTTTCGGGAAGAAGCCCTGGACCACCTGGCGGTAGCTCTCGACGAACTCGTCGACGCGGTTCTGCGGCACCAGCACATAGTCCGGCGCCACGCAGGTCTGGCCGGCGTTGAGCGACTTGCCGAAGGCGATGCGCTCGGCGGCGTCCTTCATCGGCACGCTGGTGGAAACGATGGCCGGCGACTTGCCGCCCAGCTCCAGGGTGACCGGGGTGAGGTTCTCGGCGGCGGCGCGCATCACGTGCTTGCCAACGCTGGTGGCGCCGGTGAACAGCAGGTGGTCGAAAGGCAGCTTGGAGAAGGCCACGCCCACATCCACTTCACCTTGCACCACGGCGACCAGGTCTTCGGGGAATACCTTGCCCAGCAGCTCTTTCAGCACGCGGGCAGATTCCGGGGTGGATTCGCTCATCTTGATCATCACCCTGTTGCCGGCGGCGAGCGCCCCGGTCAGCGGGCCGATGGCGAGGAACAGTGGGTAGTTCCACGGCACGATCACGCCGACCACACCCAGCGGCTGGTAGATGACCTTGGCCGAGGCCGGCATGAACTGCATGCCCACGCTGCGGCGCGACGGTTTCATCCACTTCTTCACGCGCTTGGTCGCGTAGTGCACGCCGTGCAGGCTGGGCATCACTTCGGCGAGCAGGGTCTCGTCGGCGGAGCGGTTGCTGAAGTCGCTGCTGATCGCATCGATGATCGCCTTCTGCTCGGTGACCAGCAGGTTGGCGAGGCTCTTCAGCCACTGGATGCGCTGGCCGGCGTCAGGCATCGGGTTGGCGCGGTACGCCTGGCGCTGGCGTTCGAGAAGGGTTTCCAGCTGACTGATCTGCTGCTGGGTCTGCTGCAGGTAGGCGATATCGGCAACCATGACGGGCTCCTGGCGCAAGCGTGGTGGGGAGGCTCTCGGATGATTCGCACAGGAATCCCGGATGCCTCGCGTTTTTATGCTGTCGCTGGTTTTTTAGAGCAATTGCTCTAGAGTGTCAATCAGCATGCCGGTTCCGCGCCGCCGGGCCCAGCCAACGAAAAGTTGGGCGAGCCCGACAGTTGTGTCAGGTGGTAGCAATCGGTGTACCTTTGCGTCCGCGCAATCCGCTTCGACGAGTTTTGGCAATGGCACCACGCATCAACACCCGTGACCGCATCGCCCAGGCCAGCCTTGAGCTGTTCAATGCCCAGGGTGAGCGCAGCGTCACCACCAACCACATCGCCGCGCACCTGGGTATCTCGCCGGGCAACCTGTACTACCACTACCGCAACAAGCAGGTGATCATCGCCCAGCTGTTCGCCGAGTACGAAAGCCACGTCGACCAGTTCCTGCACCTGCCCGAGGGGCGCGCGCTGACGGTGGAGGACAAGACCTTCTACCTGGAAGCGCTGCTCGCCGCGATGTGGCACTACCGCTTCCTGCACCGCGACCTGGAACACCTGCTGGATTCCGACCCGGAACTGGCCGCCGGCTACCGCGCCTTCGCCCGTCGCGCGATGGACAACGCCAAGGGGATCTACCGGGGCTTCGTCGACGCCGGCATCCTGCAGATGGACGAACCCCAGCTCGAGGCCCTGACCCTCAACGCCTGGATCATCCTCACTTCCTGGGTGCGCTACCTGTGCACCACCCGCGAAGTGGCCAATGACCTCAGCGAAGCGCTGATGCGGCGCGGTATCTACCAGGTGCTGGCGCTGGAAAGCGGCCACATCGCCCCGGCGTTCCGCGAGGCTGTGGCGGCGGTGTTCGACCGCTTGTACGTGCCGCTGGAAGACTGATCTTCAGACGGCGGATAACCGTGAACGGTTATCCGCCTAACACTCAACCGTTTCGTAGGGCGGATAACGCGCCAGCGTTATCCGCCGACCGCACTGCCCAACACGTTAAGCATCCACCTGGCGCGGCCCCGGCACCCTTGGCCGGCGCAGGGCGATGCCGTGGCGCAGGAAGAACGCCTCCACACCCTCGGTGGCATCGGTGTAGAGCGTGCGGTTGGGGTGATCGGCGAGGAAGCGCGCCATCAGCGCAAGGCCGATCCCGCGTGACTGGAAACCCGGCAGCACGGCGATTTCCGCCAGCCAGGTTGTCTGCGCTGTCTCGCTTTCCGCGCGCAACAGGCCGAGTACCTGCTCACCGTCCACGGCCAGCAGGAAGTAGCTGGAAAACTCGTAGAGATCGCGCAGTTCCGCCGTGGTGCCGGGCGAACCCCAGCCCACCGCGCGGTACAGCGCGGCGATGCCCGCGCACTGGGCATCACTCAGCGGTTCGTTGTGCAGAATCGTCAGCGGCGTGTCGTGCATGGCGGCGCTCCTTTCTGGCGTTTCCTTCCGGGTGCACCTTCAGTCTGCCTCATTCCCGCGTCCAGGGGCTGACCCAGCGCAGTCAGGCTTCCCGCCGTTCGCGCAGCCACTGCGGGATGCGCCGCTCCAGGTAATAGTCCGGGCGCCCGGGCGAGCCGCCGATGAAACCGACATGGCCGCCATGGGGCAGCAACTCCATCTGCGTCGAAGCCGACAGCTCGTCCAGCTGCGGCACGCTGTGGGCGTGGATGAACGGATCGTCGCTGGACTGGATGATCAGCGTCGGCACGCGGATACCGCCCAGGTAATAGCGGCTGGAGGCGCGCCGGTAGTAGTCGTGCACGTCGGCGAAACCGTGCAGGGGCGCAGTCACCCGGTCGTCGAAGTCCCAGAAGGTGCGCATGCCGTCCAGCGGCCCGAGGCGCTCCAGCGCGGCGAGGTTTTCCGCGTGGCCGCCGGCAGCGAAGGCCTGGCGCTTGGTCTGCACATAGGTCACCAGCTCGCGCATGAAGTGCGCCTGGTAGACCCTGGAGAAACCGATGCCGATGCGGTCGGCGCACTGGTCCAGGCGGAAGGGGACCGACACCGCGACCGCGCCTTTCAGCGGGCAGCTGTCCGAGGCTTCGCCCAGGTACTTGAGCAATACGTTGCCGCCCAGCGAATAGCCCACTGCGTAGAGCGGCGCCATCGGCCGCTTGGCGCGGACGTGGGCGACCACCGAGGCGAGGTCTTCGCTGACGCCCGAGTGATAGCCGCGCGGCAGCAGGTTCGACTCGCCCGAGCAGCCGCGCCAGTTCAGCGCGACGCTGGCCCATCCTTGCGCCGCCAGCTGCTGCTGCACGCCGAGGATGTAGTGCGAGGACGACGAGCCAGTCAGCCCGTGCAGCGCCAGCACCAGCGGCGCATCCGCCTCGTGCGGGCCGTGCCAGTCGAGGTCGATGAAGTCGCCATCCTCCAGCCACAGGCGCTCGCGCGTGCGCTCGAGGCTGGGCGCCTTGCGTGCGAGCGAGCCATAGAGGGTTTGCAGGTGCGGGCCGGGTAACCACCAGGCGGGTTTGAACGGGGAGGGTATAGTCATCACGGATCGAATGGGGCCGACGAGTCGTGATAGTAACGCCAACTCGGCCGTGCGATGGAGGCCTCCTGCATCCGTCGTCAGGAAAACCCACGCAAAGGAGGGGAAGGAATGTGGAAGAAAATCGCGGCGTTGAGCCTGCTGGTGTGGCTGGCCGCGTGCGGCGAGCCGGTGCCGCAGGAGCATCGCTCCTACGTCGGCCTGTGGACCGCGCCGCAGATGAGTCTGCTGGTGACGGCGGATGGTCGCGTCGCCTACAAGCGGGTGGCGGGCAGTACGTCGAGGTCCATCGAGGCGCCGATCAAGAGCTACGAAGCCGACGGCTTCACCGTGGGCTTCGGTCCCTTCGATACGCACTTCAAGGTCTCGAAACCACCCTATCAGGACGGTAGCCAATGGAAGATGGTGGTCGACGGCGTGGAGCTGGTGCGCACCAGCACCGTCGATGTCGGCAAGTCAATCTGAGGTCCCCAAACCACCGCCACGAGGTCGCGCCGGGATGGCCGACCGCTTCAACCGACATGAGGATTGTCACGTATGTTCAGCCGTTGGGTGTTCCTGTCCGCTCTCTCATTCGCCTTGCCCGCATTTGCCTGGGCCGAGGACGCCTCATCCGATTTCAGTGAGGCGTCGCCCAGCACCGAGCAGAGTGATCCGCGCGGTGAAGAGCTGTTCGCCGAGTTCACCCGCCTGCAGCAGGCCGCCGCAGCGGGCGAGCCGCAGGCCCTGTTCGATCTCGGCGCCTATTTCTACCACCAGCAGAACTACGCCGGTGCGCGCAAATGGTGGGGCAAGGCTGCCGAGGCCGGCTTGGCCCGTGCGCAGATCCAGCTGGCCATGCTCTATCGCGACGGCGACGGTGGTCCGCAGGACAAGGCCGAAGCGGCGCGCTGGTTCGCCAGAGCGGCCGAGCAGGGCAACGCCGGCGCACAGAACGAGATGGGCGTCCTCTACTGGAGCGGCGAAGGCGTCGACAAGGACCGGGTCAAGGCCGGCACCTGGTTCGAGCGCGCGGCCAAGGCCGGTAGTGAAGACGCGGAGACCAACCTGGGCTGGTTCTACCTGGACGATTCGCAGGGAGTCTATGGCGCCGCCAACGACGAAGAAGCTGCCCTGCTGGACCGCTACGCCGCCAGCCGCGAAAAGGCCTTCCAGTGGTTCTGCAAGGCGGCGACCCGGGGCAGCGCCCGCGCCCAGTTCAAGGTCGGCGAGGCCTATTGGAACGGCGCTGGTTCGGGGATGAACAAGTTGCAGGCGCGGCTCTGGCTGGAAAAGGCCGCACAGCAGCAGGACGCGGAAGCCATCGCCTGGTTGAAGACTGCCGAGGACGCGGCCTGGTACACCCGCCTGGAGAACTGGGGCCACGCCGCGCTGGATGGCGAGCTGTCCGGCACTGCCGATTGCTCCGGCGCGCCGGATCGCCGGCATGCCGGTCGCGGTGTGGACAACGCCTCGCCTGAGCCGGAGGCCGTGGAGGCCAGCGCGGCCGACGCAGCAGAGGCAGTAGACGCGACGGGGCCGGCGAGCCAATAAGGCTCGCTACCAGCCGAACTCGTCGGCCAGGTCCTGCGCGCGGCGGGCGTCGCCGAGCAGCGGCGTCAGCTCGTCGATCAGCCCGCGGCGGTACAGCGGGTTGACGCTGTAATCCTCGGCGTAGATGGCCTCGCCGGCGCCGCGCCACACTCGGGCGAAAGTGGCAAGGCAGGCGGTCATCTGCCAGAGGTCATCGAACATCGGCGCGGGGTCCCAGGGACCTCCGTGCTGGTCGAAGAGGATGCGGCCGGTGGAGCTCTCGAAGATGAAGGGATCGGCGCCCTGGTCCGCCACCACGATCCAGTCCTCGCTCCACCCTGCCAGCCGCTCGCCGGTCAGGCCGTGCCAGCGGTAGCCGGCCTGCTGCTTCCACAGCTTCGCCAGCGAGGGAATGAAGAACGGGTTGCCGGCGGTGTCCAGGGTGCAGTCGCAGGGACCGACTTCACGGTAGAAGCGTTCCAGCTCGGCAGGCAGGGTGATGTCGCCGGCCCAGTCGCTGACGGGCTGCGCGAAGCAGCGTTCGTCCAGCGCCAGCAGCTGTTCGCGAAGGGCATCCGGCATCCGTCAACCTTCCCGCTGCCACAGCGCGTAATGCACCGAGCCAGCCTTCTTCTCCCGGTGCAGCCGCCAGTTGCCCGGCAGGCCGAGGCTGGAGGGCACGGCTTCGCTTTCGGTGTAGACCCACGCGTCATTGGCCAGCCAGCCGCGTTCTTCCAGCAGACGGCAGGCGTTCTGCAGCAGGTCCTGGTGGAAGGGCGGGTCGAGGAAGACCAGGTCGAAAGGCTGCGCGGCCTGGTTGTCCAGGTAGCGCAGGGCGTCGGTCATCACCAACTGGCCGGTGGCGCACTTCAAGGTGTCGAGGGTGCCGCGCAGGGCGGCCACCGCTTCGCCGTTGGTGTCCAGCGCAAGGCCCGCGCTGGCGCCACGGGACAGCGCTTCGAGGAACAGCGCGCCGCTGCCGGCGAAGGGGTCGAGCACGCGGGCGCCGGGGACGTAGGGCGCCAGCCAGTTGAACAGGGTCTCGCGCACGCGGTCGGGCGTCGGGCGCAGGCCCGGGCCGTCGGGGAAGGCGAAGCGCCGGCTGCGCCATTCGCCGCCGATGATGCGCAGCTGGCCCTGGCCGCCGTGGGGCTTCTGTGCGGCGCGCGGGGCGCCGCCGGGTCGTTTGCTCATCAGTGCTCCGGTACGCCGGCAGGTTGCGCGGCGGGTTTGTCGGTGGGCGGCGGCAGCGGCTGCTGCGGCACGGTGGGGCCGGCGGTGACGATCACGAAAGCGTCCGGGTCGAGGTGGCGGCGCATGGCTTGCTTCACCTGTTCCACGCTCAGGCCCTGGACCTGGCCGAGGAAGGTTTCCAGGTAATCCAGCGGCAGGTTGTAGAAGCCGATGGCGCCCAGCTGGCCGACGATGTCGGCGTTGCTCGCGGTGGACAGCGGGAAGCTGCCGGCCAGCTCGCGCTTGGCGTCGTCGAGTTCCTTCTGTGTCGGGCCCTTGTCGAGGTAGTCGCGGACGATGTCCTGGACCAGTTTGAGAGTGCCTTCGCTCATCTCGGCGCGGGTCTGCAGGCCGATGGTGAACGGCCCGCGCGACTGCATGCCGGTGAAGCCGGAGTACACGCCGTAGGTCAGGCCGCGCTTCTCGCGCACCTGGTCCATCAGACGGGTGCCGAAGCCGCCGCCGCCGAGGATCTGGTTGCCCAGGTAGAGCGCGGCGTAGTCCGGGTCGTTACGGGTGATGCCCAGCTGCGCCAGCATCAGTTGGGTCTGCTTGGACGGGAACTCGATGTGGGTGACGCCGGCCTTGGGCATCTGCGGCTCGCCCGGTGCGGGCAGGGCAGGGCCCTTGGGCAGGGATCTGGAGACGCTGCCGGCGATGGCTTCGGCCTGCTCGCGGGTCAGGTCGCCGACCAGTGCGATGACCACGTTGCCGGCGGCGTAGGCCTTCTGGTGGAAGGCGCGCAGCTGGGCAACGCTGATCTTCGGCACCGACTGTTCGTTGCCGTCGCTGGAGTGGGCGTAGGGGTGGTCGCCGTAGAGCCGCTTGAACAGCTCCAGACCCGCCAGCTTGCCGGGGTTCTGCTTCTGGTACTCGAAGCCGGCCATGACCTGGTTCTTGATGCGTGCCAGGGCGTCCTCGGGAAAGGTCGGCTGGCCGATCACCTGGTCGAACAACGCCAGCGCGGCGTCGCGTTTGGTCGGCTCACTGAGGCTGCGCAGGCTGGCCACCGCCATGTCGCGGTAGGAACCGTTGCCGAAGTTGGCGCCGAGGTCGTCGAAGCCGGCAGCGATGGCGCTGGTGTCCTTGCCGGGCACGCCTTCGTTGAGCATGGCGTTGGTCAGCATGGCCAGGCCGTAGCTGTCGCCGTCCTGGCTGCTGCCGGCGGCGAAGGTCAGGCGCAGGTCGAACATCGGCAGCTCATGGGCCTCGACGAACAGCACGCGGGCGCCTTCGACGGTCTGCCATTGCTGGATGTTCAGCTTGCGGTGGCTGGGCGCCCTGCCGGCAGCCTCGGCGAGGGATTGCAGGCCGGTGGGCGCGGCGGCTTCGGCGGCAGCCGGCTTTGCAGGTGCTGGCGTGGGGGCGGGCGCGGCAGCCGCCGTCTCGGCGGCGGGGCGGGAAACGAACAGCACCAGTCCGGCGATCAGCGCGATGACGATCAGCCCGACCAGGCCGTAGCGCAGGCCATTGCGTTCACTCATGGCTCGGCTCCTTGTCGGTGGCGACTTCCGGCAGGACCTGGGCGAGGGTCAGGCGGGAGCGGGTGAAGTAGGTGCGGGCGGCTTGCTGGATGTCTTCGGCGGTGACGGCCTGGATGGCTTCCAGGTCCTTGTCCGCCAGACGCCAGCCGAGGCCGACGCTTTCCAGCTCGCCAATGGTGCTGGCCTGTCCGGCGATGGAATCGCGCTCGTAGACCAGCCCGGCGATGACCTGGGCGCGCACGCGCTCCAGTTCTTCCTTGCTCGGCGGGTTCTGCTTGAGGTCTTCCAGCTGCTTCCACAGCGCGGCCTCGACCTGGTCGAGGGTCTTGCCGGTCTGCACGTTGGGGGTGGCCGAGAGGAAGAACAGGCCATCGCCACGGGAGAAGGCGTCGTAGGAGGCCGAGGCGCCGGCGACGATTTCCTCGCCGCGCTCAAGGCGCGCGGACAGGCGCGCGCTGTAGCCGCCGTCGAGGATCGCCGAGATCAGGCGCAGGGCGTTGATCTGTTTCGAGTCATCGCTGCTGCCCAGGGTCGGCACGTTGAAGCCCATGATCAGGCTGGGCAACTGGGTGCGCACGTGCAGCTTCAGGCGGCGCTCGCCCGGCTCGGCCAGTTCCAGCGGCTTGCGCGCGGCGGGCAGGTCGCGCTTGGGGATCTCGCCGAAATACTTCTCGGCCAGGGCCTTCACCTCATCGCCGCTGACGTCGCCGACCACCACCAGCGTGGCGTTGTTCGGCGCGTACCAGGCCTCGTACCAGTGGCGCAGGTCGTCGATGGTCATGCGCTGCAGGTCGGCCATCCAGCCGATGGTCGGCGTGCGGTAGCCGCTGGCGGGGTAGGCGGCGGCCTTGAAGCGCTCGAAGGCCAGCGCGCTGGGCTTGTCCTCGGTGCGCAGGCGGCGCTCTTCCTTGATCACCTCGATCTCGCTCTTGAACTGGTCGGCCGGCAGGGCGAGGTGCGCCATGCGGTCGGCTTCCAGCTCCAGCGCCACCGGCAGGCGGTCGCGGGCCAGCACCTGGTAATAGGCGGTGTAGTCGTCGGTGGTGAAGGCGTTCTCTTCCGCGCCGAGGTCGCGCAGCACCAGCGAAGCCTGGCCGGGGCCGAGCTTGCGGCTGCCCTTGAACATCATGTGCTCCAAGGCGTGGGAGAGTCCGGTGAGGCCGGGCGTCTCGTAGCTGGAGCCGACCTTGTACCAGAGCTGGGAAACCACCACGGGGGCGCGGTGGTCCTCGCGGACAACGACCTTCAGGCCGTTGTCCAGGGTGTATTCGTGGGTGGGCTGTGGTTCCGCGGCGCTCGCCATCAGCGGCAGCAACAGGGAGCCGAGCAGCAGGCCGGCGTGGCGGCGTGCAAGGGTTTTCATCGTGGACTGAACCTTTCGGGCTGTCCGCGGGGTCTATGCAGGCTGGCGGCCAGCCTCTTAACCCCGGCGGGCGAGGAGATGCTAGGATACCCATCCGTTTTCCGGGCGGCCACGTTCAGGGCTTCTCAAAGCTGTTTCGAGGCTTTTTTCTGCCTGGCTCTTTGTTGCCTGCCTGTGTGGCGCCCCCTAGAGATTCGATCCCTACATGTTTGGTTCCAACGACGACAAGAAGGCCCCGCCAGCCGGGGAGAAGAAGGGTCTGTTCGGCTGGTGGCGCAAGAAGCCCCAGGCCGAGGAACAACCCGCCGCGCAAGCCGAGCCACAGGCTGAACAGCCTGTTGCCGCCGAACCGGCCCCCGCCTCCGAGCAGGCTCCCGCCGTCCAGGCCGAGCCGGTTGCCCCGCGCGCCGAGCTGACTCCGGAACCGACGCCCGAGCCGACGCCCGAACCGATAGTCGACGTGGTACCGGCCAGCGTGCCGGTCGAGCCGCTGGCGCAGCCCGCTCTGCAACCTGAAGCTCAGCCCGCGCCGCAGCCTGAGCCGCAACCCGTTGCGCCGCCAGTGGTTGCCGAGGCGCCGCAGCCGGCTGTCCAGCCGGTCGCCGCGGTCGAACCGGCACCTGTCGCCGCGCCGGTTCAGCCCGAACCCGTTGCCGAAGCCCCCGTTGTGGTCGTCCAGCCGGAGCCGGAGCCGGAGCCCGCTCCGCAGCCCGAGCCCGAGCCGCAGGCCAAGCCTGCTGCCAGCGAGCCGGCCAGGATTGGCTTCTTCGCCCGCCTCAAGCAGGGCCTGTCGAAGACCAGCGCCAGCCTCGGCGAAGGCATGGCCAGCCTGTTCCTGGGCAAGAAGGCCATCGACGACGACCTGCTCGACGAGATCGAGACCCGCCTGCTGACCGCCGACGTCGGCGTCGAGGCCACCACCACCATCGTGCAGAACCTGACCAAGCGCGTGGCGCGCAAGGAACTGGCCGACAGCGAAGCGCTGTACAAGGCCCTGCAGGAAGAGCTGGCCGGCCTGCTGCGCCCCGTCGAGCAGCCGCTGACCATCACTCGCGACAAGCAGCCCTACGTGATCCTCGTGGTCGGTGTGAACGGTGTCGGCAAGACCACCACCATCGGCAAGCTGGCGAAGAAGCTGCAGCTCGATGGCAAGAAAGTCATGCTGGCCGCCGGTGACACCTTCCGTGCCGCCGCCGTCGAGCAGCTGCAGGTCTGGGGCGAGCGCAACAACATCGCCGTGATCGCCCAGCACACCGGCGCGGACTCCGCCTCGGTGATCTTCGATGCCGTGCAGGCCGCCAAGGCCCGTGGCGTGGACGTGCTGATCGCCGATACCGCCGGTCGCCTGCACACCAAGGACAACCTGATGGAAGAGCTGAAGAAGGTGCGCCGCGTGATCGGCAAGCTGGACGAGACGGCTCCCCACGAAGTCCTGCTGGTGCTCGACGCCGGTACCGGGCAGAACGCCATCAACCAGGCCAAGCAGTTCAACAATGCCGTGGAACTCACCGGCCTGGCCCTGACCAAACTGGACGGCACCGCCAAGGGTGGGGTGATCTTCGCCCTGGCCAAGCAGTTCGGCCTGCCGATCCGCTACATCGGTGTCGGCGAAGGGATCGACGATCTGCGAACCTTCGAAGCCGATGCTTTCGTCCGTGCACTCTTCGAGACCCGGGAAATCGCATGATCCGTTTCGAGCAGGTTGGCAAACGCTATCCCAACGGCCACGTCGGCCTGCACGAGATTTCGTTCCGCGTGCCGCGCGGCGAGATCATGTTCGTCACCGGACACTCCGGTGCGGGCAAGAGCACCCTGCTGCGCCTGATCCTGGCGATGGAGCGACCCACCTCCGGCAAGCTGCTGCTCGGCGGGCAGGACGTCTCGCGCATCTCCACCGCGCAGATTCCCTTCCTGCGCCGGCAGATCGGCGTGGTGTTCCAGAACCACCAGTTGCTCGATGACCGCAGCGTGTTCGAGAACGTCGCCCTGCCGATGCAGATCCTCGGCCTGCCCAAGGCGGACATCGCCTACCGCGTCGAAGCGGCGCTGGACCGGGTGAACCTCAAGGAGAAGGCCGAGGACCGTCCGTCCGATCTCTCCACCGGCCAGCAGCAGCGCGTCGGCATCGCCCGCGCGGTGGTGCACCGTCCGGCCCTGCTGCTCGCCGACGAACCCACCGGCAACCTCGATCCGCGCCTGGCCTCGGAAATCATGTCCGTGTTCGAAGACATCAATCGCCTGGGCACCACCGTGCTGATCGCCAGCCACGACCTGGCACTGATCGCGCGCATGCGCCACCGGATGATCACCCTGCAGCGCGGCCGGATCATCGCCGACCGTGAGGAGAACGCCTGATGAGCGCCAATGACCTGCCCCGCGGCGACGAAGAAGGCACCCCGACGCGCAACACCCGCGAGCGCCCGGAGGACAACGAACACCAGGACCACAGCGCGTCCCTTTCGGCCTACGCGGAAAACCACCGCGCCAGCCTGATGGACAGCCTGCACCGCCTGGTCAGCCACCCCTTTGGCAGCTTCTTCACCTGCCTGGTGATGGGCATCACCCTGAGCCTGCCCATGGGCCTGTCGCTGCTGCTGAACAACGTCGAGCGCCTTGGCGGCTCCTGGCAGCGCGCCGCACAGATTTCCCTGTTCCTCGACCTGAAGGCCAGCGAGGCCCAGGGCCAGGACCTGCGCGAACAGATCGAGAAGATGCCCGACGTGATCGAAGCGCAGCTGATCAGCCGCGACGATGCGCTGAAAGAGCTGCAGGAGCAGTCCGGTCTCGGCGAGGCGCTGAAGGAATTGCCTGACAACCCGCTGCCGGCGGTCATCTCGGTGACGCCCAAGCAGATCGACAAGGCCCAGCTGGATGCCTTGCGTCAAAGGTTGTCGGAGCTGCCGGGTGTACAACAGGCGCAGCTGGACCTGGTCTGGGTCGAGCGGCTGTCGGCGATCCTCAAGCTGGGCGACCGCTTCGTCTTCGGCCTGACCCTCCTGCTGGTGCTGACCCTGTTGCTGGTGATCGGCAACACCATCCGCCTGCACATCGAAAACCGCCGTAACGAAATCGAAGTCATCAAGCTGGTCGGCGGGACGGACGGCTACGTGCGTCGCCCCTTCCTCTATATGGGGGCGTTGTACGGCCTGGGCGCGGGCATCCTGTCCTGGGCCCTGCTGGCCTTCGGCCTGGACTGGCTGAACAGCTCCGTGGTCAACCTGGCCGGGCTGTACGGCAGTGATTTCGGCCTGGCGGGCGTACCGGTCGACGACGGCCTGTCGCTCACCATCGGCGCTGTGCTGCTGGGCTGGATCGGCGCCTGGCTGGCCGTGGCGCGCCACCTGCGCGAGCTGGCGCCGCGCTGAAACCCCCTGATTTTGCAGGGGTTAAGTGGGTGTAAAGGAACTTTTACACCCGCTTGCAGTCAGATTTCGCAGTGCTACACTGCGCGAGTTTCGTGAATCGGAGGATTCGCATGACCACTTCTCTGCAACCTGTCTATGCCCTGGCTCCTGGTGCGAACCTGGAAGCCTATGTGCACTCGGTGAACAGCATTCCGCTGCTGACGCCGGAGCAGGAGCGCGAACTGGCCGAACGCCTCTTCTACCAGCAAGATCTGGAAGCGGCACGGCAAATGGTTCTGGCGCACCTGCGCTTCGTCGTGCATATCGCCCGGAGTTATTCCGGGTACGGCCTGGCCCAGGCCGATCTGATCCAGGAAGGCAACGTCGGCCTGATGAAGGCCGTGAAGCGCTTCAACCCGGAAATGGGTGTGCGCCTGGTGTCGTTCGCCGTTCACTGGATCAAGGCGGAAATCCATGAGTTCATCCTGCGCAACTGGCGGATCGTGAAAGTCGCGACCACCAAGGCGCAGCGCAAGCTGTTCTTCAACCTGCGCAGCCAGAAGAAGAAGCTGGCCTGGCTGAGCAATGACGAAGTGCACCGCGTCGCGGAAACCCTCGGTGTCGAGGCCCGCGAAGTCCGCGAGATGGAAAGCCGTCTCACCGGGCAGGACATGGCCTTCGACCCGGCGGCGGATGCCGACGACGAGAGCGCCTACCAGTCCCCGGCGCATTATCTGGAAGATCATCGCTACGACCCGGCGCGCCAGCTGGAGGAAGCGGACTGGAGCGACAGCTCCACCGCCAGCCTGCACGAGGCGCTGGAAGGCCTGGACGACCGCAGCCGCGACATCCTCTACCAGCGTTGGCTGGCCGAGGAGAAGGCGACCCTGCACGATCTCGCGGCCAAGTACAACGTGTCCGCCGAGCGGATCCGTCAGCTGGAAAAGAACGCAATGAACAAACTCAAGGGTCGCATCGAAGCCTGACCGGCTTCGACGCGCCCTGCGAGTCGCGAACCGCACCCTGGTGCGGTTTTTTTCTGCCCGCAATCAGCGTCTGGAGAGTCCCATGCCGCGCCTGCGTCCCGTCCACGGGATGTTCTTCCTGGTCATCGCCCTGCTGGCCTTCGGCCTCGGTTCCTGGGTCGCCCGCACCTCGGTGCCGCCCAAGCCGCCGCAGTGGTTCAACGACTGGAAGGAAAAGGTCTTCGAGCCGCTGGCCGATGACAAACTGACCCTGAACGAGCTGCAGGATCAGGAGCCGGGCGAGCTGTGGCTGACCGCCAGCCAGGACGGCCCGCAACTGCATTACCGCGGCCGGCTGGTGACGGAAGAGGGCCCTTGGCACGTCGAGGCGGAGCTGGCGCTTAGCGCCGCCGAGCACGCCAGCCTGGCCAAGGCCACCGGCATGCAGCCGAACAGCAAGGACCAGCCGCTGAGCGCGGAGCTGATGGGCCAGTTAGGCAACAAGCCGGTCTCCGAGCTGGCGCTGGCGCCGCAGGAAGACCTCGCGGTGGGTCGCCTGGCGGTGAGCCTGGGCGATCCGCGCCTGCGCCTGCAGGTGGATGGCGGTGAGGCCTGGGTCTATCCGGAGAAGGGCATGACCCTGCTGCATCGCGACGGCACCCTGCAGTGGGTGCGAGTGGTGCCGCGCGATACCCTCAAGACCCGCGAGGCGCCTTAAAGGCGTTCGAGGTAGTCACTGCCGCCCAGCTGCCACATCTGCTGGCGGATCCATGAGGCGCGCTGGCGCACGTAGGGGCCGGGCTTGCCGGCGCTCCACTTGCGTGGGTTGGGCAACACGGCCGCCAGCAGGCTGGCCTGCTGTTGCGAAAGGCGCTTGGCGTCGACGCCAAAGTGGTGCTGGGCAGCGGCCTGGGCGCCGAAGACGCCGGCATCCCATTCCACGCTGTTGAGGTAGACCTCGAGAATCCGCTGCTTGGACCAGAAGGTCTCGATCAGCAGGGTGAACCAGGCCTCGAAGCCCTTGCGTACCCAGCTGCGGCCGGTCCAGAGGAAGACGTTCTTCGCCACCTGCTGGCTGATGGTGCTGCCGCCGCGGACCCTGCCGCCCTGCTCGTTGTGCGCCAGGGCCTTCTGGATCGCCGGAACGTCGAAGCCGTGGTGCTCGGCGAACTTCTGGTCTTCGCTGGCGATCACGGCGAGCTTGAGGCTGTCCGGCAGCTCGTCCCAGGAGCGCCAGCTGCGCTGCAGATCGATGGGCTGGCCGTTGAACCAGGACTCGACCTTACGCTCGATCATCACCATGGTGCCCGGCGGCGGTACCCAGCGCAGAATGATGACCAGCGCCACGCTGATGGCGACGAACCAGAGCGCAATCTTGAACAGGCGGCGGAGGACGTTGCGCATGCGAGGCTTTGACTGGGCGGATGAGCGGGCCATTATAGCGGCACTCACCTGTCTGGAGCTTTCCGATGCTGCGTACTTTCCTGATGCTCGCCGCCTTTTTCGGTTTTACCGGGGTCGCCCTCGGTGCCTTCGCTGCCCACGGCCTGAAGAGCAAGCTCACCCCGGAGTACCTGGCGGTGTTCCAGACCGGCGTGCATTACCAGATGCTGCATGCCCTGGCGCTGTTTGGCGTGGCACTGCTCACCGCGCATATCGGCGGCACCCTGATCAGTCTCGCCGGCTGGGCCTTCACCGTCGGCATCCTGCTGTTCTCCGGCAGCCTCTACCTGCTGACCCTGGCCGGCCTGGGCGTGGGTATCATCACTCCGATCGGCGGGCTGTTCTTCCTCATCGGCTGGGCGCTGTTGCTGGTAGCGGCCTTCCAGCTGGGTTGACCCGAGCGTCAGAAAAGCCCGAGTGCGGCACTCCGGAACCTTGGTCATCCGGCGCGATCGGGCTAGAATGCCGACCCCTCCAGCAACGACCGTCCCGCCCATGCGTATTCAGTTGAATGGCGAACCTTTCGAGCTGCCCGACGGCCACAGCGTCGCCAATCTGCTCGAGCGTCTCGACCTCACCGGCAAGCGTGTCGCGGTCGAGCTCAACCAGGACATCGTGCCGCGCAGCCAGCACGCCGCCACCGCCCTGAGCGAAGGCGACCAGGTGGAAGTGGTGCATGCCATCGGCGGCGGCTAGCAGCCGCCTCCCAGACTTTCAGGCCCCGCCCGCCTTTCCTTCAGGAGTGATCCGATGAGCCAACCCAACTCCAACCTGCCGGTCGACAAGCCCTTCACCCTGGCTGGCCGTACCTACAATTCCCGCCTGCTGGTCGGCACCGGCAAGTACAAGGACCTCGAGGAGACCCGTGTCGCCATCGAGGCCTCGGGCGCCGAGATCGTCACTGTTGCCGTGCGCCGCACCAACATCGGCCAGAACCCGGGCGAACCGAACCTGCTGGACGTGATCCCGCCGGATCGCTACACCATCCTGCCGAACACCGCCGGCTGCTACGACGCCGTCGAGGCCGTGCGTACCTGCCGCCTGGCCCGCGAGCTGCTCGATGGCCACAACCTGGTCAAGCTGGAAGTCCTGGCCGACCAGAAGACCCTCTTCCCCAATGTCGTGGAGACCCTCAAGGCCGCCGAAGTGCTGGTCAAGGACGGCTTCGACGTCATGGTGTACACCAGCGACGACCCGATCATCGCTCGTCAGCTGGCCGAGATCGGCTGCATCGCAGTGATGCCGCTGGCCGGCCTGATCGGCTCGGGCCTGGGCATCTGCAACCCCTACAACCTGCGCATCATCCTCGAAGAAGCCAGCGTTCCGGTGCTGGTGGATGCCGGCGTGGGCACCGCCTCCGACGCCACCATCGCCATGGAGCTGGGTTGCGAGGCCGTGCTGATGAACACCGCCATCGCCCACGCGCAGAACCCGGTGATGATGGCTGAGGCCATGAAGCACGCCATCGTCGCCGGCCGCCTGGCCTACCTGGCCGGCCGCATGCCGCGCAAGCTGTATGCGAGCGCGTCGTCGCCGATGACGGGTCTGATCAACTAAGCATTTCCATCCCGACGCGCGGGCCGGTATGCCGAGGGCAGCCGGCCCGCGCGTGCATTTACCCGCAAGGTCCGAGTCATGAGTGACATTCCCGAGAATCAGCCCGAGAACCAGCCCGACGCCGACAACCGCCCGATGCGCGCCATCAAGAGCTTCGTGATGCGCGCCGGGCGCATGACCGAAGGCCAGCAGCGCGGCCTCGACCAGGGCTGGCCGAAGTACGGCCTGGAGCTGGCTGACGGTGCACGGGACTTCGACCAGGTATTCGGGCGCCACGCGCCGCGTACCTTCGAGATCGGTTTCGGCATGGGCCACGCGACCCTGGAGATGGCCGCTGCCGCGCCGGAGCAGGACTTCATCGGCGTAGAAGTGCACCGTCCGGGCGTCGGCGCACTGCTCAACGGCATGCTGACCCAGGACCTGAGCAACATCCGCGTTTACAGCTGCGACGCCATCGAAGTCCTGCGCGACTGCGTGGCCGATGCCAGCCTCGACCGCCTGCTGTTGTTCTTCCCGGACCCGTGGCACAAGTCGCGTCACCACAAGCGTCGCATCGTGCAGCCGGCCTGGGCGGAGCTGGTACGGCAGAAGCTGAAGGTCGGCGGTGTGCTGCACATGGCCACCGACTGGGAGCAATATGCCGAGCACATGCTGGAAGTGATGAATGCCGCACCCGGCTATCGCAACCTTTCGGCGGACAATACCTATGTGCCGCGCCCGGAAGAGCGCCCGGTCACCAAGTTCGAACGTCGCGGGGAGCGACTCGGGCATGGCGTCTGGGACCTGAAGTTCGAGCGTGTCGACTGATTCAGCGGAAAAAGGCCTGCGCAGCAGGCCTTTTTCACGGATGAACAGCCTATAGACCGGGACCACCCGGCAGGCCGCAAAGGCCACCCTCACCTCCTGAATAAAAAGCGGCATCCGCCGCGGACGAAAATAAGAGTGATGGACAGGAGTCCGTCGCAAAGGAGTCTGCTGTGTTGAAGAAACTTGCTGTACTGCTGATGGCGGGGGCGTGGGTCCTGCCGGCGCAGGCGAAAGTCGATGCCACCGAGGCCGCTCGACTGGGCCGCGACCTGACACCGATGGGGGCGGAAATGGCCGGCAACGCCAATGGCACCATCCCCGCGTGGACCGGTGGCATCACCAGCGCCCCGGCGGGCTACCAGCCTGGCACCCACCACCTCGATCCGTACGCTGCCGATGCCGTGCAGTACAAGATCGACAGCAAGAATCTTGCGCAGTACCAGGCGCTGCTCACTCCGGGCACCCAGGCCCTGCTGCAGGAGAACCCGGACTACTACCTGCGCGTCTTCCCCAGCCGCCGCAGTGCGTCGCTGCCCCAGCGCATCTATGACGCCACGCGCTTCAATGCCGAGAACGCCGAGCTGATCGCCGACGGTAACGGCGTGCAGGGTGCCGCCGCCGGTGTGCCGTTCCCGATGCCGAAGACCGGCCTGGAAGCCATCTGGAACCACATCATGCGCTACCGTGGCGAGCAGATTCATATGGTGACCAACCAGGCCGCCGTGCTCGCCAGCGGCAGTTACAACCTGCTCAAGCTCGACCGCTACGTGTACTTCAACTACGGTCGCGAGGGCATGACCCCGCAGGACCTGAACAACACGCTGTTCTACTACAAGTACAACATCGTCGCCCCGGCCAAGCTCGCCGGTTCCGCGCTGGTAGTGCAGGAGACCATCGATCAGGTGCTGTCGATCCGCAAGGCCTGGCGCTTCAACAGCGGCGAGCGCCGCGTGCGCCGCCTGCCGAGCCTGGCCTACGACACCCTGCAGCCGGACACCAATGGCCTGGCCACCGCCGATACCGTGGACGTCTACAACGGCGCGCCGGACCACTACGAGTGGCAGCTGCTGGGCAAGCGCGAGATGCTGGTGCCGTACAACAGCTACGCGGTGCACCAGAAGGGCATCCCCTACGCCGACATCCTCAGGACCAAGACCCTCAACCCCGAGCTGCTGCGCTACGAGCCGCACCGCGTCTGGGTGGTCGAGGCGACCCTGCGCAAGGGCATGGGCCATCCGTTCGCCAAGCGTCGCTTCTACCTGGATGAAGACAGCTGGCAGATCCTCGCCTCGGATATCTACAACGCCGACGGCAAGCTGATCCGCGCCCAGGAAGTGCACCCGATCAACTACTACGACGTGCCCATGGTGCTCAGCACCCTGGAAGCGCTCTACGACTTCGAAGGGGCGCGCTACTTCGTCGACGGCCTGGACAACAACGAGCCGATGTACGATTTCAAGGTGCCGCTGGGGCCGCGCGACTTCACCCCGCAGGCGTTGCGCCGCGAGGGTAACTGAGTCCAGCAGAGGCCGCCGCGAGGCGGCCTTTGCCTATCCGCGAGATATTGGTGGGTGTGGGCTGTTGTAGGGTCTAGGGGGAACGCCATCGTTATGGCTCGCGAACGTTCTCCCTGGCGGCGCCGATGCTGGGGCGGTTCGCGAGCAAGCGCGCTCCTGCGAAGAGCATCGATTCCGGCGCCGGACCTACTCGATCAGCTCGGCTCCCAGCACTGTGGTCTCCGGCATGCGCATCGGCGCCGGGCTGATCTGCAGGTACTTGATGCTGGTGCGCGGGATGATCAGCAGGTCGCCGTCCACCTCGATGCTGATCACCGGCGACTCCATCTGCTTGCGGATGCCGCGGGCCACTTCGGCGGGGTCGTCGCTCTGTTGCGGGAAGCGCAGCGCCAGGCGCTGGCCATCGGAGAAGTGCAGGTAGAGATGCTTGATCGGCTTCATGTGTCCTCCGGCGGGTGGGTGGCCAACCGCCGGAGGAACGCAGCTCAACTGCGGTCGGCGATCATGCCAATCACGAAGAACACTAGCAGCAGGACGGGCGCCAGGGTGTAGTTGTTGAAGTAGCCCAGGCCCTTGGCCAGCCACGGGGTGACGAAGACCATCGCCAGGCCGTAGCCCACGGCGCAGATCAGCACGAACAGCAGGGTGCGGAAGACGAAGTTCAGGCTGCCGATGCGCTGCTGTACCCAGGCGTTGATCGCCGGGCCGAACAGCACCAGTACGGTCGCCATGATCGCCAGGGCGATGTCGGACAGGTGGCCGCGGCACCAGCGGGAGACGTTGGCAATCAGGTCGAGCGCGAAGTCCATTGGGGCTCCTTGGGATTCAGAGTCGCCGGGGAGTGTACACGGCGGGCGACGGCAGCGTCGCCCGACGCATTCTCAAGGCAGGAAGCGCTGCAGCAGGTCGTTGAGGAACAGCTGGCCGCGTTCGGTCGGGGCCAGGCGCTGCGGGTCGTTCAACAGCAGGCCGTCCTGGCGTGCCTGGCGGCAGGCTTCCTCGATGGCGGCCAGCGGTAGGCCGGTGCGCTCGGCGAAGGTCGCCGCCGGCACGCCCTCGGTGAGGCGCAGGGCATTCATCATGAATTCGAAGGGCAGATCGTCCGCTTCCAGGTCGCGCTCGCCGGCCTGGAAGGGCTTGTCCGGGTTCAGGTAATCCTTCGGCAGCCGGGTCTTCCAGGTGCGCAGGATGCGGCCTTGCGGCGTGCTCAGCTTGGCGTGGGCGCCGGCGCCGATGCCGAGGAAGTCGCCGAAGGTCCAGTAGTTCAGGTTGTGCCGCGCGCGCTTACCGTCACGGGCATAGGCCGAGGTTTCGTACTGGGCGTAGCCCGCCTGGGCGAGCAGCGCCTGACCGGCTTCCTGGATTTCCCACAGCTGGTCATCCTCGGGCAGCTCCGGCGGCTGGCTCCAGAATACCGTGTTCGGTTCCATCGTCAGCTGGTACCAGGACAGGTGCGTCGGCGCCAGGTCGATGGCCTGCTGCAGGTCGGCCAGGGCGTCGGCGACGCTCTGCTCCGGCAGGCCGTGCATCAGGTCCAGGTTGAAGTTGTCGAAGCCGGCGCGGCGGGCCATTTCGGCGGCGCGTACTGCTTCGTCGCCATCGTGGATGCGGCCCAGTGCCTTGAGTTTCTCGGCCTGGAAACTCTGGATGCCGATGGACAGGCGGTTGATGCCCAGCGCCCGGTAGTCGGCGAACTTGGCCTGTTCAAAGGTGCCGGGGTTGGCCTCCAGGGTAATCTCGATATCGCTCTCGAAGCCGACTTGCCGCTCCAGGCCTTCGAGGATGCGGCCCAGTGCCTTGGCGGAGAACAGGCTGGGCGTGCCGCCGCCGAAGAAGATCGAGGTCAGCTTGCGGTCATGGACGTAGCCGCGATCGGCCGTCAGGTCTGCCAGCAGCGCCTCGACGTAGGCGTCCTCGGGCAGCTCCGGGCCGGCGGCGTGGGAGTTGAAGTCGCAATAGGGGCATTTGCGTACGCACCAGGGGATGTGCACGTACGCGGACAGCGGTGGCAGGCGAAAGCCGGAAACCACCGGCCCTGCGTCGAGCCCGTGGCTTCCTGCCTGGCTCATAGACCCAGCCGCTGCTTCAGCAGGGCCATCGCGCGGGCGCGGTGGCTGATCTGGTTCTTGCGTTCGGGCGCCAGCTCGGCGCTGGAGCACTCCGCCTCCGGTACCCAGAACAGCGGGTCGTAGCCGAAGCCGTGCTCGCCGCGGGCTTCGCGCAGGATGCTGCCGTGCCAGAGGCCTTCGCAGAGGATCGGCAGCGGGTCGTCGGCGTGGCGGACCAGGGCCAGCACGCTGACGAACTGGGCGCCGCGTTGCTCGTCCGGCACGTCCTTCAGGGCGTCCAGCAGCTTGGCGTTGTTCGCCGCGTCACCCTTGCCGTCGGCGTAGCGCGCGGAGTAGATGCCCGGCGCGCCGCCAAGGAAGTCCACCGCCAGGCCCGAGTCGTCGGCCAGCGCCGGCAGGCCGGAGATGCGCGCGGCGTTGCGGGCCTTGAGGATGGCATTCTCGACGAACGACAGGCCGGTCTCTTCCGGCTCCACGTCGCTGAACTCGCCGATTGAGCGCACCTTTACGTGGGCTCCGAGCATGGCCTGGAGTTCCTTGAGCTTGCCGGCGTTGTGACTGGCCAGCACCAGTTGTTCGAGCTTGATCATTCGTCTGGGAAGATTTCCTGCATGAAATCGAAGCTTTGCGGGGCTTCGTTTCCGGACTGGACCTGGATGGAGAAGGTCAGGGTTTCGCGGCCTTCGATGGGGAACTGCGCCAGGTTGTAGACGGCGCCTTCCTCGACCACGCGCTTGAAGGTCAGGGGGACGGTCTGCCCCATCAGGTTCTTCGCGGAGCCGGCGACGGTGACGTTGGCTGGCTTGCCGCTGGCGTCCAGCGGCACGATGTTGACCACGCCCTGGGCCTTGCTGCGCACCACACCCACCGCTTGCGCGACATTGGGCTGGAGGAAGCTGGAATTGAACACGCTGTAATGCACCTGCAGATCACCCAGGCGCTTCACCTGTTCGGCGAAGGCGGGCACGGAGAGGACCAGGCAGGCGAGGAGGGTAAGCAGGCGGCGCATGATGTTTCTCCCGGGCTCTATCAGATAGCCGCGATCAGACGGCGATGCGGTGGTCTTGCACGCCAGCGCCGCTGATTCGGTAGATGCCGATCTCACCCAACAGATTAGGCCAGATTCGCGAGGCCCAGCCATGCTGGTGCTCGTGGTCTACCGCCAGGCGGTCCAGTACCTTCGCGTGCTGCTCGTGGCAGAGCGCCTCGAAGTCGCGGAAGGTACAGAAGTGGATGTTCGGCGTGTTGTACCAAGTGTACGGAAGGAACTCCGACACCGGCATGCGGCCATTGCGCGCGAGGTACCAGCGGCAGCGCCAGTGACCGAAGTTGGGGAAGGTGATGATGCAGGTCCTGCCCACGCGCAGCATCTCCGCCAGCACCTTGTCCGGGTAGCGCAGCGCCTGCAGTGACTGGGTCATCACCACCACGTCGAAACTGTCGCTGGCAAAGTTGCCCAGGCCCTTGTCCAGGTCCTGTTCGATGACGTTGACGCCGCGTTCGATGCATTTGGCGATCTTTTCGGGGTCGATCTCCAGGCCGTAGCCGCCGACCTGCTTGTGGTCGCGCAGCCAGGCGAGCAGCTCGCCATCGCCGCAGCCCAGGTCGAGCACGCGGCTGCCGGCGGGGATCCAGTCTTGGATGATTTCCAGGTCGGCGCGCATGGTGGTCCTTATACGCTGATGCGGTGCATGTAACCGCTGAAGGCTTGCAGGTAGCGCGGAATCGGCATCAGGAAGGCGTCATGGCCTTGCGGTGCGTCGATTTCCAGGTAGCTGACGTTCTTCTTTGCCGCCAGCAGCGCGTCGACGATCTCCCGTGAACGTGCCGGGGAGAAGCGCCAGTCGGTGGTGAAGGACATCAGGCAGAAGTCCGCCTTCACCCCCGCGAGGGTCCGTGCCAGGTCGTCGCCGTTGGCGGCGGCCGGGTCGAAGTAGTCCAGCGCCTTGGTCATCAGCAGGTAGGTGTTGGCGTCGAAGCGGGTGGAGAATTCCTCGCCCTGGTAGCGCAGGTAGCTTTCCACCTGGAACTCGACGCTGTGCAGGTCGTAGTTGAGCTTCTCCGACTTCATGTCGCGGCCGAACTTGGCGCCCATGGCGTCATCGGAGAGGTAGGTGATGTGCCCGACCATCCGCGCCAGGCGCAGGCCGCGCTTGGGAATCACGTCGTGCTCCTGGAAGTGGCCGCCGAAGAACTCCGGATCCGAGAGGATCGCCTGGCGCGCGACTTCGTTGAAGGCGATGTTCTGCGCCGACAGTTTGGGTGCGCTGGCGATGCACAGGCAATGACGCACGCGCTCGGGGTAGCTGATGGTCCACTGCAGCGCCTGCATGCCGCCCAGGCTGCCGCCGACGATGGCGGCCCAGCTGTGGATGCCGAGGCGGTCGGCCAGGCGTGCCTGGCTGTTGACCCAATCCTCCACGGTGACCACCGGGAAGTCTGCGCCGTAGGTCTTGCCGGTGGCGGGGTTGAGGCTGGTCGGCCCGGTGGAGCCGTTGCAGCCGCCCAGGTTGTTCAGCGCGACGACGAAGAACTTGCGGGTGTCGATGGGCTTGCCCGGACCGATGCAGCTGTCCCACCAGCCCGGCTTGCGCTCATCCTCGCTGTGGTAGCCGGCGGCGTGGTGATGGCCGGAGAGGGCGTGACAGATCAGCACGGCGTTGCTCGCCGTGGCGTTCAGCTCGCCGTAGGTCTCGATCACCAGCTGGTATTCGGGCAGGGTCTTGCCGCAGGCCAGGGGCAGCGGTTCGTTGAACTGCAGCGTCTGGGGGGTGACCAGACCGACGGAATCTTCGGGGAAGACTGTTGGCATCGACCCAGCTCATGAATAAAAAAGGACGGCCAGTCTAAAGAGCGCCGCCCCCTGCGGCAAGCGCGCTCGGAGGCGTCGGGGGCGGGCGCCGCGCGGGGTTCAGGCGCGCTGGGAGGTGGGCAGGGTAACGACCTTGGCCTGGCGCTGCAGCGGCGCCGGGCGGCGCAGCTGGCGGAGGATATCGGTGGCCTCGGCGAGCTGCTGTTCCAGCTCCTCGGTATAGCGACCCAGCAGCAGCGAGCGCTGCCGCGCCTGCTGGGTTTCCTGGGCCAGGGCCTTGAGGCGCAGCATGTGGGTTTCCAGCATCTGCTTGTGTTCCAGGCTGTATTGCATCAGCGGCATCAGGGCGTCGGCGGCCCATTGCTCGGCTTCCTCGCGCAGGCGCTGGTGCAGGCCGATGACTTCCTGGGCGACGGTGGCGAAGAAGCGTCGGGTCAGCAGGCGCTGCTCGGTGAGCAGGGTCTTGAGGTGCAGGCGGAAGCGATCGGCCTTCTCCTGCAGCTTGGCGAGGTCGCGCAGGTAGCGCTGGACGCGGAACTGCGGGGCGTCCAGCGCGTTGAGCGGGTTTTCCTCGTTGTGCCGCTGGTAGATGGCCGCGACCATGCGGTTGGCGGTTTCCGCTTCGTGGCCGAGGGCGACCAGGTCGCCTTCCACGGTACGGAAGAACTGCAGGATGGCCTGGTGGATGCCGACCGTGGTCCAGCTACCGCGCAGCTTGTCGTGGACCTTCTTCAGGTGCTGTTCCAGGCGCTCGGCGCGCACTGCCTCGCGCAACTGCTCGCCCTGGTGGCGCAGCAGGCGCTGGTTGGTCTTCAGGCTGAGCAGGCGCTTGTGGTGCAGGTTGTGGTCGTCCTTGGTCCGCGCGGTCAGCTCGAATAGCAGCTGGCCGCTGTCCTGCTGCTGGTCGTTGAGCAGTGCCTGTTGCTCCTTCACCTTGTCCAGGCGCACGCGCAGGCTGTGCTGGCTGTTGTTGACCAGTGCCAGCACCTGGCCGACCACGGCGGTTTCCAGCAGACGTTCCTTCTGCGCGACGATGCGCTCGCAGAGCAGGTCCTCCAGGGACTCCATCTGGCTGCGCGCGAGCAATTCGCGGTCGCCGCGGACCTTGGCCAGCAGCGCCTGCTTGGCCGACAGTGGCAGTACGTCCTCGCGGGCGATGCCCAGCTGGCGCGCGGTGGTGTCCTGGATGTGGCGGATGGCGTTCTGCACGAAGGCTTCGCCGGCCAGGTCGTCCCAGAGCACGTCGATCTTGTTCAGCACCGCGTAAAGGGTGGTATGGCCGTCCTCGCCGAGTTGGCGCACGTGGTCCTGCCAGATCGCCATGTCGGAGGCGCTGACGCCGGTATCGGCGGCCAGCAGGAAGAGGATCGACTGCGCGCTGGGCAGCATCGACAGGGTCAGCTCCGGTTCGCTGCCCAGGGCGTTGAGGCCGGGGGTGTCGAGGATGCGCAGACCCTGGCGCAGCAGCGGGTGGTCGAAGTTCACCAGCGCGTGACGCCACGCCGGCACCAGCACGATGCCGGGCTTGTCGGTGGCTTCGAGCATGTCCGGGTGGAAGCCCAGCTGGATCGCCTGTTCCACCGGCAGCGGCTTGGTCTTGGCGACCTGGGCGAAGGCCTCGGCCATGTTCGCCGGGTCCGAGGTATCCAGCGGGATGTTCACCCAGTGCCGCGGAATGCGCTTGAACTGCGCCACGCTGGCATCGGCGACGCGGGTCTCGATGGGCAGCAGACGGATGTACGGGCGCTCCGAACGCGGGTCGAAGAACAGCTCGGTGGGGCACATGGTGGTGCGCCCGGCCTGGGACGGCAGCATGCGGCGGCCGAACCCGGCGAAGAACAGGCTGTTGATCAGCTCGGTCTTGCCGCGCGAGTACTCGCCGACGAAGGCCAGGGTGATGTGGTCGACGCGCAGCAGGCGCAGGGTACGTTCGAGGCGGTTCTCGATTTCCGGGGTATTCAGCCGGGCGCGCTCCAGCCAGCTGCGATAGCGGGTGATCTCGCGGACCAGCTCGCGCTTCCAGGTGACGTAGGCATCGATCTGCTGACTGAGACGTTCCATGCTCATCCGGGCGTTCCTTGGGCTGGCGCGTCCTGCGCGGGGAATGGATGGCGTGGATTATGCGTCGGGGCGTAGGAATAGCAATTGGCCTACAGCACATTCCTACGCGTAAGGTCGGCCAAGGTTACCGAGCGGCTATCCCGAGTTCTGCCGGAAGTTTCGTCGGACGGGGAATGCGCACGCGCTTCTGGCGGTTCAGCTCGCCGCTTTCCAGCTTCACCGCGCTTTTCGGTACGCCGAAGGCCTTGCCGAGGAACGCCAGCAGGTGGGCGTTGGCCTTGCCTTCGACCGGTGGCGCGGTGAGGCGGATCTTCAGGCGCTCACCATGCAGCCCGGCGAACTCGTCGCGGCTCGCCTTGGGCTGCAGGTGGCAGTCGAGGATCAGGTCCTCGCCGTCCCAGTGATAGAACGGCATGCCTGCTTACATGAAGGGCGAAAGGATCTGCGGCATCCCGGTCATCGCGGCCAGGTTGCCGATCACCAGCATGTCGATCAGCTTCAGCGCGATGAACGCGAAGATCGGCGAGATATCCAGGCCGCCGAGGTTCGGCAGCAGCTTGCGGAAGGGCGCCAGGAAGGGCTCGCAGATCTGGTTCACCAGTTGGGCGCCGGGGTTGTGGCTGCCCGGGGCGACCCAGGAGAGGATCACACTGATGATCAGGGCGAAGAAGAATACCTTCAGGAACAGCGAGGTGACCGCGATGATCGACCACACCAGCAGTTGCAGGATGTAGCCGCCGACGCCGTAGCCCATCAGGGTCAGGGTGATGACCATCAGCACCAGCTGGACCAGGATCGCCAGCACCAGCGAGGCGAAGTCGATGCCGCCGAAGCCGGGAATGATGCGGCGCAACGGGTTCAGCAGCGGCTTGGTGGCGCGCACGATGAACTGGCTGAGCGGGTTGTAGAAGTCGGCGCGGACCAGCTGCAGGATGAAGCGCAGCAGCACGATCAGCAGGTACAGGCTGCCAAGTGTCTGGATCACATAGATGGCGGCTGTGGAAAGTCCGGTCATTGGGCGGTCCTTGGTGAACGTTGGGCGCCGGCGCGCAGGGCCGGGCGAATCGGGCGGTCGGTCAACGACGGCGCTGTAACGCCATACTGTAGGGAATTCATCGTCGCCGGTCGCGTGTAAGTGTGTTTCGTCACGTGCAATTTCAACCCCGCCTGGCCATCAGGTCGCGGCCGTTGCAGGCTGGGTCGGCGGTTCGGCTCAGGCCCAGCAGGGTAAAGCCGTTGGCTTCCTGGCGGATGCTGACATAGCGCTGGTTGCCTTCGGCCAGGGGCTGCGGGCTGTCCAGCTCGATGTCCACCTGGAAGCGCGCCGGGTCTTTTTTGCAGGCGCGCACGGCGGTGTAGGTCAGTGTGACGCCGGTGCGCTTGTTCAGCTCGATGAGTTCTTCCCGCGCCGTCAGTGCCGTGTCGGCTCCGGCCGGGTCGGCCCAGGCGCGGGCAAGCGTGGTGTCCACTCGCAACCATTCATCCACAAAGCCGCGGCCATTGGACGCGGCGGGCTGGGTGCGCTGGAAGGCTTCACCGTCCTGGCGGAAGCGGAAGATGCCCGGTCGGGTCAGCAGGTCGCCGTCCAGGCTGCCGACATCGGCGCGCCACTCGAAGCCGTCGGGGCGGGCCTTGAGTTTCACTTCGTGGTCATCGCGGACGTAGTCGTGCTCGTTGTGCAGCAGGGTGCGCTGGGCCTGGTCGGCCGTGGCCGGGCGTATCACTTCCACTGCCAGGTGGCTCCAGCGCGAAGTGCACCAGGGCGTGCCGTGCATCAGTGCAATGTCGCCGCTGGACAGGCGTTCGTACAGGTACAGGTCGCCGTAGGCGCCGGAGATGTCTTGGTAAGGACCGCTCTGCCAGGCCAGCGCACGCACCCAGGCATCGCCTTCGCGGCGATAACCACGCAGGACGTTGTCGCTGCCGCAGGGAATGGCGAAGCCGCCGCTGACCAGCAGCAGCGGGGTAGGGCTGCCGCTCAGGCTGACGACGATCTCATTCTGGTCGGGCAGCGCCACTTCGTCTTCGCTGACCGGCTTCGGCGCGGGCAACAGGCGCTGGCGCAGGTCGGCCTGCAGGGCATCGAGGTCTGGCGCGGCCTGGGCGCAGGCGAGGTGGGCGTCGAAGGCTTCGGCCAGCGTCTGTTTATAGTGTTCGATGGCCTGGCTGAGCGCTGGCGTGACGGTGTTGTCCGCATCGTCGGTGAAACCGCTGGTCATGGCTTGCTGCATGGCCTGATAGGCAGTTCGCGCGGCCTCGTCGATGGGCGGGGCAACCGGGCATTGCGCCGCCTGGGTGGCGGCGCTGGCCAGCAGGACACAGACAGCGAGGGGCAGTGCGACCTTCCCTGGTCGCCGGACGGCGTGCGTCATCGCAATCAGCGGCCCAGTTGTTCGGCCAGCTCGGCGGAGCGATGGTCGGCGGCGCCGACTGCCTTCTCCACCAGTGCCTCGAAGCCGTTGGCCTGGAAGGTGGTGATGGCGGCTTCGGTGGTGCCCTTGGGCGAGGTCACGCGGCGGCGCAGTTCGGCCGGGTCGACATCGCTGGTGGTGGCCATCTGCGCGGCGCCCAGGGCGGTCTGACGGGCCAGCTGGCCGGCGACTTCGCGGGACAGGCCGAGCTTCTCGCCGGCGGCGGTCATGGCTTCCATCAGCAGGAAGAAGTAGGCCGGGCCGCTGCCGGAGACGGCGGTGACCGCGTCGATCTGGCGCTCCTCGTCGAGCCACAGGGCGATGCCCACGGCGCTCAGCAGTTGCTCCGCCTGCTCGCGCTGGGCGGCGTTGACGCTGGCGTTGGGGTACAGGCCGCTGGCGCCCAGGCCGACCAGCGCCGGGGTGTTGGGCATGCAGCGGACGATGGCGCGCGGCTGGCCGTTCGCCTCGCCCAGCCAGCGTTCGAGGCTGGCGCAGGGGATACCGGCGGCGATGGAGACAATCAGCGCGTTCTCGGTTAGCGCCGGTGCCAGCGCCAGGCAGACGTCCTTCATGACCTGCGGCTTGACCGCCAGGACCACCACATCGGCACCGGCCACGGCGCTGGCGTTGTCGCCGACCACTTCGATGCCGTGCTCGGCGGCAATCTTCGCGCGCTGCTCGGCGCCCGGATCGCTGGCGCGGATGTCGCTCGCGGCGACGCCCTTGGCGCGCAGGCCACCGATGAGACTGGCGGCCATGTTGCCGGCGCCGATGAAGGCAATGCGAGTGCTGCTCATGGAGTCGCTTCCTTTATTCAGTGGGAGGCGCCGTAGTCGCGGGCGCCGAACAGGGCGGTACCGATCCGCACCCAGGTGGCGCCTTCGCCGATGGCGGCTTCGAGGTCGTGGCTCATGCCCATGGACAGGGTGTCCAGGCCGAGATTCAGGGCTTGCATCAGCTCGCGCAGGCGAGCGAACGCGGCGTGCTGCGCGGCAACGTCCTCGGTGGGTTCGGGGATGGCCATCAGGCCGCGCAGTTTCAGATGAGGCAGTTGCGCAACCGCCTGGGCGAGGGCGGGCAGCTCGGCAGGGGAGCAGCCGGACTTGCTGTCCTCGCCGCTGACATTTACCTGCAGCAGCACGTTCAGCGGCGGCAGGTTCGCCGGTCGCTGCTCGGAGAGGCGCTGGGCGACCTTCAGGCGGTCCACCGAGTGCACCCAGTCGAAGTGCTCGGCGATGGGGCGGGTCTTGTTCGACTGGATGGGTCCGATGAAATGCCAGGTCAGCGGCAGGTCGGCCAGCTCGGTCTGCTTGAGCAGCGCTTCCTGCAGGTAGTTCTCGCCAAAATCGGCCAAGCCGCAGGCAAACGCTTCGCGGATCGCGGCGGCGGGTTTGGTCTTGCTCACGGCAAGCAACTGCACCGAGTCAGGCGTGCGATTTTTCGCTTGTTCCGCCTCACGGATTCGTACGCGAACCTTTGCAATATTCTCTGCTATCGTGGACATTACCGTCGCTTTTCCGCCCGGCTGCTGCGTGTTCTGCGGCATTCTACCTGCTTGCTCTTGATTGGGGAGTCCCATGGATATTACCGAGCTGCTCGCCTTCAGCGCCAAGCAGGGCGCTTCGGACCTGCACCTCTCGGCCGGCCTGCCGCCGATGATCCGCGTCGACGGCGATGTTCGCCGCATCAACCTGCCGCCGCTCGAGCACAAGCAGGTTCACGCGCTGATCTACGACATCATGAACGACAAGCAGCGCAAGGATTACGAAGAGTTCCTGGAAACCGACTTCTCCTTCGAAGTGCCGGGCGTCGCCCGCTTCCGGGTCAACGCCTTCAACCAGAACCGCGGCGCCGGCGCCGTGTTCCGGACCATTCCCTCCAAGGTACTGACCATGGAAGACCTGGGGATGGGCGAAGTCTTCAAGCGCGTCTCCGACGTGCCGCGCGGCCTGGTCCTGGTGACCGGCCCGACCGGTTCGGGCAAGTCCACCTCGCTGGCAGCGATGCTCGACTACCTGAACAACACCAAGTACAGCCACATCCTCACCGTCGAAGACCCGATCGAGTTCGTCCACGAATCGAAGAAGTGCCTGGTCAACCAGCGCGAAGTGCACCGCGACACCCTCGGCTTCAACGAGGCCCTGCGTTCGGCCCTGCGTGAGGACCCGGACATCATCCTGGTGGGCGAGATGCGCGACCTGGAGACCATCCGCCTGGCGCTGACCGCCGCGGAAACCGGCCACCTGGTCTTCGGCACCCTGCACACCACCTCCGCGGCCAAGACCATCGACCGTATCGTCGACGTGTTCCCCGCCGAGGAGAAATCCATGGTCCGCTCCATGCTCTCCGAATCCCTGCAGGCGGTGATTTCCCAGACCCTGCTGAAGAAGATCGGCGGCGGTCGGGTCGCGGCCCACGAGATCATGATCGGTACCCCGGCGATCCGTAACCTGATCCGCGAGGACAAGGTCGCGCAGATGTACTCCGCCATCCAGACCGGCGGCGCGATCGGCATGCAGACCCTCGACATGTGCCTCAAGGGCCTGGTCGCCAAGGGCCTGGTGACCCGCGACGCGGCGAAAGAAAAAGCCAAGATCCCGGAAAACTTCTAATCCCACCGGGCCTTTGCGGCCCGGCGCACGGAGCGCGCCACACGCACCCGCTTCGTGATCCGACAGCCCTGTCGTAGTCAGCGTGAACTCGGCGAGAAAGATCATGGAATTCGAGAAGCTGTTGCGCCTGATGGTGGAAAAGGGAGCCTCCGACCTGTTCATCACGGCGGGCGTGCCGCCTTCGATGAAAGTCAACGGCAAGGTGCTGCCGGTCACCAAGACTGCGCTGTCGCCGGAGCAGACCCGCGAGACCGTGCTGTCGGTGATGAACGAGCAGCAGCGCCGCGACTTCGCCGAGAACCACGAGTGCAACTTCGCCATCAGCGCCCGTGGCGTCGGTCGCTTCCGTGTCAGCGCGTTCTACCAGCGCAACCTGGTGGGCATGGTGCTGCGCCGCATCGAGACCAACATCCCGACCATCGATGACCTGAAGCTGCCGGAAATCCTCAAGAAGCTGGCGATGACCAAGCGCGGTCTGGTGATCTTCGTTGGTGCCACCGGTACCGGTAAGTCCACCTCGCTGGCGGCGATGATCGGCTACCGCAACAAGAACTCCACCGGCCACATCATCTCCATCGAAGACCCCATCGAGTACATCCACCAGCACCAGGGCTGCATCGTCACCCAGCGTGAAGTGGGCCTGGATACCGATACCTTCGAGGTGGCCCTGAAGAACACCCTGCGCCAGGCGCCGGACGTGATCATGATCGGCGAGGTGCGCTCGCGCGAGACCATGGACCACGCCGTGGCCTTCGCCGAAACCGGCCACCTGTGCCTGGCGACCCTGCACGCCAACAACGCCAACCAGGCGCTGGAGCGGATCATTCACTTCTTCCCGGCCGACCGGCATGGCCAGGTGTGGATGGACCTCTCGCTGAACCTCAAGGCCATCGTTGCCCAGCAACTGGTGCCCACCCCGGACGGCAAGGGCCGCCGTGCGGTGATCGAGGTGCTGCTGAACACCCCGCTGGCCGCCGACCTGATCCGCAAGGGCGAGGTCCACGAGCTCAAGCCGCTGATGAAGCGCTCCACCGAGCAGGGCATGCAGACCTTCGACCAGGCGCTGTACCAGCTCTACACCCAGGGCGAGATCACCTACGAAGATGCGCTGGCCTACGCCGACTCGGCGAACGACCTGCGCCTGATGATCAAGCTGGGTTCGGAGACCGACGCCGACCATCTGACCACCATGACCCAGGGCCTGACCCTGGAGATGAGCGAAGACGATCCCAACCGCCGTTTCCGCTGATCCTGCTCCTTGAGAAGCCCGCCCCGTGCGGGCTTTTCGTTTATGCTGGATGCCTTGTAACGCAACGGGAGAAAGGCATGTCCGCCAACCCTGACACCCACAGCAAGGTCATCGGCTACCTGCTGTGGATCTTCGGCTTCACCGGCTCGCACCGCTTCTACTACGGCCGGCCGATCACCGGCACGATCTGGTTCTTCACCCTCGGCCTGTTCTTCATCGGCTGGATCATCGACCTGTTCCTCATTCCCTCCATGGATGACGCAGCGGACCAGCGCTACCGTTCCGGCGGCGTGGACTACAACGTCGCCTGGATCCTGCTGACTTTTCTCGGCGTGTTCGGCGTGCACCGCATGTACATGGGCAAATGGCTCACCGGCATCCTTTACCTGTTCACCGGCGGGCTGTTCTTCATCGGCGTGCTGTATGACTTCTGGACGCTGAACAGCCAGATTTCCGAACGCAACGGGCCGCAGCGTATCTGACGCCGCGCTTTTCCCTGTAGGAGCGCCCCATGGACGCGATCGCGCCCTTAGTGCCTTTATGGAAAACGGCTCGCTCCTGCAGGTGAATGCCATTCCTGACCGCCGTCTTTCGTCGCGCCGCCTGGCGCGACCTGTGCCTCCCGCCTAAGGTCAGGAGGACAGTAGCAGGCGCCGCCGGGCGATCCCCGGCTCGCCCAGAAGGAGTGGCTGCCATGAGCAACGAACCCCGTCCTGCCGTACTCGACCTGATCGGCAATACCCCCATGGTCCGCGTGACGCGCTTCGATACCGGACCCTGCACCCTGTTCCTCAAGCTCGAATCGCAGAACCCCGGCGGCTCCATCAAGGACCGCATCGGCGTCGCCATGATCGAGGCCGCCGAGCGCGACGGCCGGCTCAAGCCCGGCGGCGTGATCGTCGAAGCTACCGCCGGCAACACCGGCCTGGGCCTGGCGCTGGTGGGCCGCGCCAAGGGGTACCGGGTGGTGCTGGTGGTGCCGGACAAGATGTCCACCGAGAAGGTCCTGCACCTGCGCGCCATGGGCGCCGAGGTGCACATCACCCGTTCCGACGTCGGCAAGGGCCACCCCGAGTATTACCAGGACGTCGCGGCGCGGCTGGCGAAAGACCTGCCCGACGCCTTCTTCGCCGACCAGTTCAACAACCCCGCCAACCCACTGGCCCATGAGACCGGCACCGGCCCGGAAATCTGGGCGCAGACCGGCCACGACCTCGACGCCGTGGTAGTCGGCGTCGGCTCAGCCGGCACGCTGACCGGTCTCACGCGCTTCTTCCAGAAGGTCCAGCCCGAGCTGGAAATGGTCCTCGCCGACCCGGTGGGCTCGATCATGGCCGAGTACTCGCGCTCCGGCGCCATCGGCACGCCCGGCTCCTGGGCGGTCGAGGGCATCGGCGAAGACTTCGTACCGTCGATTGCCGACCTCTCCAGCGTGCGCCACGCCTACTCGATCAGTGACGAGGAAAGCTTCGCCACCGCCCGCGAACTGCTGCGCAATGAAGGCATCGCCGCCGGTTCCTCCACCGGCACGCTGCTGGCCGCCGCGCTGCGCTTCTGCCGCGAGCAGAGGGAACCCAAGCGCGTGGTCAGCCTGGTCTGCGACACCGGCACGCGCTACCTGTCGAAGATCTACAACGACCAGTGGATGACCGACCAGGGCCTGCTGCACCGCAAGCGCTACGGCGACCTGCGCGACATCATTGCGCGGCGCTTCGAGGAGGGCCGCGTGGTCAGTGTCGGCCCCGGCGACACCCTGCTCACCGCCTTCCAGCGCATGCGCCTTGCGGACATCTCCCAGCTTCCCGTGCTCGACGGCAAACGCCTGGTCGGCGTGATCGATGAGTCCGACATCCTCATGGGCGTGCATGACGATCCGGCGCACTACCGTTGCGAAGTCTCCAGCGCCATGAGCGACGCCCCGGAAACCCTGGCCCCCGGTGCCAGCCTCGGCGAACTGGAAGCGGTGCTCGGCCGCGGTCTGGTGGCCATCATTGCCGACGCCTCGGGCTTCCACGGCCTGATCACACGATTCGACCTGCTCAACCACTTGCGGAGGACCCTCCCATGAGTCAGCACGACGACCGCCTCGGTTTCGCCACCCGCGTGATCCACGCCGGGCAGGAGCCGGACCCGTCCACCGGGGCGATCATGCCGCCGATCTACGCCAACTCCACCTACCGCCAGGACAGCCCCGGCGTGCACAAGGGGCTCGACTACGGCCGCTCGCACAACCCCACGCGCTGGGCGCTGGAGCGCTGCGTGGCAGACCTGGAGGGCGGCAGCAAGGCGTTCGCCTTCGCCTCGGGACTGGCGGCGATCTCGGCGGTGCTGGAACTGCTCGACGCCGGCTCGCACATCGTCTCCGGCAACGACCTCTACGGCGGCACTTTCCGCCTGTTCGAGCGGGTGCGCCGGCGCAGCGCAGGGCACGATTTCCACTTCGCCGACCTGGCCCAGCCCGGTGCCCTGGAAGCGGCGTTGACCGACAAGACGCGCATGGTCTGGGTGGAAACCCCAAGCAACCCGCTGCTACGCCTGACCGATCTCGCCGCCATCGCCCGCACCTGCCGTGAGCGCGGCATCCTCTGCGTGGCCGACAACACCTTCGCCAGCCCCTACGTGCAGCGTCCGCTGGACCTGGGCTTCGACATCGTCGTGCACTCCACCACCAAGTACCTCAATGGTCACTCCGACGTCATCGGCGGCATCGCCATCGTCGGCGACAACCCCGACCTTGCCGAACGCCTGGGCTTTTTGCAGAACTCGGTGGGCGCCATCGCCGGGCCGTTCGACGCCTTCCTCACCCTGCGCGGGGTGAAGACCCTGGCCCTGCGCATGGAGCGCCACTGCGCCAACGCACTGGAGCTGGCGAAATGGCTGGAACAGCAACCGCAGGTGAAGCGCGTCTATTACCCCGGCCTGCCGTCACATCCGCAGCATGAGCTGGCGCGCACGCAGATGAAGGGCTTCGGCGGGATGATCTCGCTGGACCTGGACACCGACCTCGCCGGCTCGCGGCGCTTCCTGGAGAACGTCCAACTGTTCGCCCTGGCGGAAAGCCTGGGCGGCGTGGAAAGCCTGATCGAGCATCCGGCGATCATGACCCACGCCAGCATCCCACCGGAGAACCGTGCGGCGCTGGGGATCGGCGATTCGCTGATTCGCCTGTCGGTGGGGGTGGAGGACGTGGAAGACCTGCGCGCTGACCTCGCCAAGGCCCTGGCGATGATCTGAAACGTGGCGCACTTGTAGGATGGCGTGGAGCGAAGCGATACCCATCAACCGCGGCACCGACAGCATGGGTATCGCTCCGCTCCACCCATCCTACGTTGAAGCTCCTACGCTCGCCGGTTGGTGCTGATGTTCGCTGTGGAGCCACAGGAAAAGAAAAAGCCCGCCGATTGGCGGGCTTTTTCATGGGACGGCGGAGCGCTAGACCGCGTGGACGATGTGCCCGTCCACCAGGGTGCAGCGCACCACGCCCGGCAGGCAGTGGCCGAGGAACGGGCAGTTCTGGCCACGGGAGTGCCAGGTCTCGCCGGCCAGGGTCTGGCCCTCGGCTTCGAACAGCACCACGTCCGCTGCCGCGCCGATGGCCAGCTTGCCGGCCGGCAGGCGCAGGGCGGCGGCCGGGCCGCTGGAGAGGCGCGCGAGCAGGGTCGGCAGGTCGAGCAGGCCGTCCTGCACCAGGGTCATGGCCAGCGGCAGCAGCAGTTCGACACTGCTGATGCCCGGGTCGGTCGCGGCGAACGGCGCGTTCTTGGCGTCCGCCTCGTGGGGCTGGTGGTGGCTGGCGATGGCCTGGATCACGCCGCTCTTCACCGCTTCGCGCAGGGCGTCGCGGTCCTTGCGCGAGCGCAGCGGCGGTTGCACGTGGTACAGGCTGGAGAAGTCCGCCAGTGCCTCGTCGGTGAGGATCAGCTGGTACAGCGCCACATCGGCGGTGACCGGCAGGCCACGGGCCTGGGCCTGGGCGATCATCTCGACGCCACGAGCGCTGGTCAGCTGGCTGAAGTGCGCACGCACGCCGGACTGCTCCACCAGCAGCAGGTTGCGGGCCAGGGCCACGGTCTCGGCGGTTTCCGGGATGCCGGCCAGGCCGCGGAAGCTGGCGGTCGGGCCTTCGTGGGCGATGCCGTCGGCCGCCAGTTCGGCGTCCTGGGAGGTGAACACCACAGTCAGGTCGAAGGTCGCCGCGTATTCCAGCGAACGCAGCAGCACACGGTTGCTCGCCATCGGCGCCAGGCCGTTGGTGAAGGCCACGCAGCCGGCGTCGCGCAGGGCGACCAGCTCGGACAGTTGCTCACCGGCGAGCCCTTTGGTCAGCGCACCGATGGGGAAGACCTTGGCGTTGCCGGCTTCGCGGGCGCGGTCGAGGATCAGCTCGGCGACGGCGGAGGTGTCCAGTACTGGCTTGGTCTGCGGCGGGAAACACAGGCTGGTGACGCCACCGGCAGCGGCGGCGCGGGTTTCGCTTTCGATGCTGCCCTTGCGGCTGTAGCCCGGCTCGCGCAGGGCGACGCTCAGGTCCACCAGGCCGGGCGCGGCGGTCAGGCCGGCGGCGTCGATTTCCTGGGCGGCGCGGAAGCCTTCGGGTGCGTCGCCGATGGCGACGATGCGGCCGGCCTCGATGTGCAGGTCGCAGACCTTGTCCAGGCCGCTGGCCGGGTCGATCAGGTGGGCGCCACGAATACTGACGGTCATTGCGCGTCCTCCTGTTCCAGCTGGCGTTGGGCGTTCTGGCCGCTCATGGCCATGGACAGCACGGCCATGCGGATGGCAATGCCGTAGGTGACCTGGTTGAGGATCACCGACTGTTCACCGTCGGCCACGGCGGAATCGATCTCCACGCCACGGTTGATCGGGCCGGGGTGCATGACGATGGCGTCGGGCTTGGCCAGCTGCAGGCGCTTCTGGGTCAGGCCGTAGAGCTTGAAGAACTCGCCTTCGCTGGGCAGCAGGCCGCCGGCCATGCGCTCGCGCTGCAGGCGCAGCATGATCACCACGTCGACACCCTTCAGGCCTTCGTTGGCGTCGGTGAACACCTTCACTCCGTACTGGTCTTCCAGGCCCACCGGCAGCAGGGTGCGCGGGGCAATGACGCGGATGTCCGGGCAGCCGAGGGTCTTCAGCGCCAGCATGTCGGAGCGCGCCACCCGCGAGTGCAGGATGTCGCCGACGATGGCCACCGAGAGGTTTTTGAAGCTGCCCTTGTGGCGGCGGATGGTGAGCATGTCGAGCATGCCCTGGGTCGGGTGGCCGTGACGGCCGTCGCCGCCGTTGATCACGGCGACGTTGGGGCTGACGTGCTCGGCGATGAAGTGCGCGGCGCCCGAGTCGCTGTGGCGCACGACGAACATGTCGGCGGCCATGGCCTCAAGGTTGCGCAGGGTGTCGGTGAGCGTCTCGCCCTTGCTGGTCGAGGAGGTCGACACGTTCAGCGAGATGACGTCGGCGGACAGGCGCTGGGCGGCCAGTTCGAAGGTGGTGCGGGTGCGCGTGGAGTTCTCGAAGAACACGTTGCACACGGTCTTGCCGCGCAGCAGCGGGACTTTCTTCACCGCGCGGGCGCCGACTTCGAGGAAGGAATCGGCAGTATCGAGGATTTCAGTCAGCAGTTCGCGGGACAACCCGTCGAGCGAGAGGAAGTGGCGCAGCTGGCCCAGGTCGTTGAGCTGCAGCGGGCGCTTGGCGTCGGTCGGCATGTGGCAGGCCCTGAAAGTTGGGGGTGGAGGTCCGGGCGCGCGGAGTTACAGCGCGGTGCTGAGAAGCGTGCGCTCGAGGACGAGTGGTGCGGGACCGCGCAATTTTACCCGCTCGTTGGGTGCCAGGGACAGGGTTTCGCCGACGATATCCGGGCGAATGGGTAGCTCGCGCTTGTTCAAATCGACCAGGCTGACCAGGGTCACGCTGGCCGGGCGACCGTAGTCGAACAGCTCGTTGAGCGCGGCGCGGATGGTCCGGCCGCTCATCAGCACGTCGTCCACCAGCACCAGGTGCTGGCCGTCGATCTCGAAGGGCAGTTCCGACGGACGGACCTGCGGGTGCAGGCCGCTGCGGCTGAAATCGTCGCGGTAGAAGGACACGTCGAGGATGCCGAGGATCTCGTCGCTGCCCAGTGCCTTGAGCAGTTCCTGGGCAACCCAGATGCCGCCGGTGTGGATGCCGACGAAGCGCGGTGAGTCGATCCCGCGCTGCGCGAGGTAGTTGCGCAGGTCGGTAGCCATGCGGGGGATGAGTTCGGCGGGGCTGGGCAGGGTCATGACGTCTCCGGTTCGGTTGGCGAGGCCACCCGGCGCGGGCGGCCATCGGGGCGGACCGTTCCGGGAAGGAGTGGTCCGGCAAGCTTAGTGGCTTTCGCTCCCCTGGCGCTGCTTCAGGTCAAGGGAGCCGGCCTCGGGTCAGGCGGGGGCGTTGTCGGCCAGCCAGCCCTCCAGCAGCAGGGCGGCGGCCAGGGCGTCCACCGGGCGTTCGCGGTAACCGTCGCGCTGGCCCTGGGCCAGGCGCTCGCCCTTGGCGGCGTAGGTGGTCAGGCGTTCGTCGTGGGTGTGTACCGGCAGGTTGTAGCGGCCGTGCAGGCGGCGGGCGAATTTCTCGGCGCGCTCGCTCATGTCGCTGGGGGTGCCGTCCATGTTCAGCGGCAGGCCGACGACGATGGCGTCGGGCTGCCATTCCTTGATCAGGGCTTCGACGCGGTTCCAGTCCGGCACGCCGTTCTGTGCTTTGAGCACGCACAGTTCGCGGGCCTGGCCGGTGATAGCCTGGCCAACGGCGACGCCGATCTGCTTGGTGCCGTAGTCGAAACCCAGGAGTAAGCGCAGGGGTTTGCTGGTCATCAGGCGTGCCCGGCCTGGGCGGTGAGCAGGCTGAGGTTGACCCCCAGGCGCTCGGCGGCCGCCGAGAGACGCTGCTCGGCCGGCACCTCGAAGAGCACCGCCGGGTCGGCGGGGCAGGTCAGCCAGGCGTTGTCGGCGAGTTCGGCTTCCAGCTGGCCGGCTTCCCAGCCTGCATAACCGAGGGTGATCAGGTGTTGCGCGGGGCCGCTGCCGTCGGCGATGGCGAACAGCACGTCCTGGGAGGTGGACAGCGACAGCTCGCCCAGCTCCAGGGTGGCCTGGTAGCTACGCCCGGCGGGGTGCAGGACGAAGCCGCGGTCAGTCTGCACCGGGCCACCGTTATAGATGGTCACGCCCTGGCAACGCACCGGCGGCAGTTCGTCCGGACGCAGTTGTTCGAGCACGTCGGCGAGGCTCAGGCCGCTGGGCCGATTGATGATCAGGCCCATGGCGCCCTGCTCGTTGTGTTCCACGAGGTAGGTCACCGTCTGGGCGAAATTGGAGTCCGCCATGTGCGGCATGGCGATCAGAAAATGGTGCTTGAGGTAGCTGGCGGCTGTGCTTTTCATGCCGGCTAGTTTCAGGCCTGGGGGCCAAAGGGACAAGACTTGAAAGCGTCAGTAGACGCTTCGGGCGCGCTGGCTCAGTTGCTGGACAGGCGGTCGCCGCGCTCGAAGCGCCAGGTGCGGATGATTTCCAGGCGGTCGATGTCGTTCAGGTCGCCGGAGAAGGGCGCGAAGGGTGCGGCCAGGCGCACGATGCGCTGGGCGGCCTGGTCGAGCGTCGGCTGCCCGGAGGATTCCAGGACCTGCACCTCATAGAGCGAGCCGTCACGGTTGATCGACACCAGCAGCCGCAGACTGCCGTAGATGCGCTGGCGACGGGCTTCGTCGGGGTAGTTGAGGTTGCCGATGCGTTCGATCTTCTTGCGCCACTCTTCCTTGTACCAGGCGCCCTTGTCGCGCATGGTCGAGGCGGCGCTCAGGCGGTGGATGCGCGGGCGCTTGGCGTAGGCCTGCTGGTCGCGGGCGAGGTCGGCTTCGAGGCTGGAGATTTCCGCCGAGAGCTGGGCGGAGTCGAACTGTGGCGCCGGCTTGGCGACGGTCTCGGCCTTGGGTGTCTGCTGCTTGGTCTGCACCTTGTCCGGGCGCGGCGTGCGGGTGGCAACGGCGGCCTTGGGCGCTTCCGGGCTCTTGGCCTGGCGAGGGGTGGTCGGCGGAGACACTTTCTTGACTTCGGTGTCCTGGAACGGCGCCTGCTCGGTGGTCTTGGGGACCGCCTTGTGCTCCAGGGTGCCGCTGCCCTGCTGGTTCATCTGGGCGAGGTAATCGGCCTTTTCCGGCGCCTTGTCGCTCTTGAAGCTGGCCAAGGTGATTTCCAGCGTCTTGCTCAGCTGGCTGGGCGAGGGCATGGTGAAGCCCACGCCCAGCAGCACGGCGACGTGCAGGATGGCCGCAATGAACAGGGTGAAACCCAGACGGTCCGCCGGACGCACGCCGGAGGACACAGGGAAGTCTTGATGGGTTGCAGCGTTCATTGCGGATCGCACGGGCCAGGGTGGGGCGGAAGTCTGCCGACGAGGCTTATAAAAGTCTATGACGCACTGCGCGCCTTGAGCTTTTCGTCGATGACTGCCATCAGTCTCTCGCCGATGCGCGTGTCGTAGGCCGCATCGATCTCGCGGATGCAGGTCGGGCTGGTGACGTTGATCTCGGTGAGGTTCTCGCCGATCACGTCCAGGCCGACGAACAGCAAGCCGCGCTTGCGCAGTTCCGGGCCGACCTGGGCGGCGATCCAGCGGTCGCGTTCGGTCAGCGGCTGGGCCACGCCACGGCCGCCGGCGGCGAGGTTGCCACGGGTCTCGCCCTGGGCGGGAATGCGCGCCAGGCAGTATTCCACCGGCTCGCCGTCGATCATCAGGATGCGCTTGTCGCCATCCTTGATGGCCGGCAGGTAGCGCTGCGCCATGACCTGCTCCTGGCCGTGGCGGGTCAGGGTCTCGAGGATCACCGAGAGGTTCGGGTCGCCCTCGCGGTGGCGGAAGATCATCGATCCGCCCATGCCATCCAGGGGTTTGAGAATGATGTCACGATGCTCCGCGGCGAATTCGCGGAGAATGTCGGACCGGCGGCTCACCACCGTCGGCGGCGCGCACTGCGGGAACAGCGTGGCGAAGTACTTCTCGTTGCAGTCACGCAGGCTCTGCGGCTTGTTGACGACGAGCGTACCGGCGGTTTCAGCCTGTTCCAGCAGATAGGTGGAGTAGACGAACTCGTTGTCGAAGGGCGGGTCCTTGCGCATCAGGATCACGTCCAGGTCCGACAGCGGCTGGTCGACTTCGTCTTCCAGTTCGAACCAGTGGGCCGGATCGTAGAACACCTTGAGCGGACGCATGCGACCGCGGGCGACGTTCTCTTTCTGGTAAAGATCCTGCTGTTCCATATAGAAGAGCTGCCAGCCACGGGCCTGGGCGGCCAGCAACATGGCCAGCGAGCTGTCCTTCTTGAAACTGATCTGCGCGATGGGGTCCATCACGATCCCGAGGCGTACGCTCATGGGATGTCCTCCTGGGGGAATTCGTCGGCTTGGGGCTGCGACTCGAGGCCGCGCCGCAAAGGCTGAAAATGGACGCTCAGGGTGGCGCTGGATGTGCGCTCGGTCAAGGAAAAAGCCTGCGCGTTCGGGGTCTTATGGCCTGAATTTGCTGGGCGTGGTAAAGATTCTGACGATTGTGGTAAAAGGTTCCCACGATTGGGTCGCAGCCCGACGGTGGCAGGGCGCTTGCGCACTGAAATAAAAAGCGGAAAAACGACTCACCGAGATGGTAAGGGCGAACATGGAACAGCATTCCGACGGTTTGAAAGTAATGGTGATCGACGATTCCAAGACGATTCGTCGCACGGCTGAAACCCTGCTGAAGAAAGTCGGCTGCGATGTCATTACAGCCATCGACGGCTTCGACGCGCTGGCCAAGATCGCCGATACCCATCCCAGCATCATCTTCGTCGACATCATGATGCCGCGCCTGGATGGCTATCAGACCTGCGCCCTGATCAAGAACAACAGTGCATTCAAATCCACGCCGGTGATCATGCTGTCCTCCAAGGACGGCCTGTTCGACAAGGCCAAGGGTCGCATCGTCGGTTCCGATCAGTACCTCACCAAGCCCTTCAGCAAGGAAGAACTGCTCGGCGCGATCAAGACCCATGTGCCCGACTTCACCCCGGTGGAGCACGCTTCCTGAAGTCCGGCGCAAGCGCCGGTGACGCCTATTCCGTATGGGGACCACAATGGCTCGAATTCTGATTGTTGATGACTCGCCGACCGAGATGTACAAGCTGACCGCGATGCTGGAAAAGCACTCGCATCAGGTACTCAAGGCCGAAAATGGCGCCGATGGCGTGGCCCTGGCTCGCCAGGAAAAGCCCGACGTCGTCCTGATGGACATCGTCATGCCCGGCCTGAACGGCTTCCAGGCGACCCGTCAGCTGTCCAAGGACCCGGAAACCAGCGCGATTCCGGTGATCATCGTCACCACCAAGGACCAGGAGACCGACAAGGTCTGGGGCAAGCGCCAGGGCGCTCGCGACTACCTGACCAAGCCGGTGGACGAAGAAACACTGCTCAAGACCATCAATTCGGTACTGGCCGGCTGATACAGCTGTCCAGTACGTACAAAACATAATTATTAGAGAAGGCCAGGGCCGGCATGGCGGAAGTCCAGAGTCCTTTCGAGGTTCTCGTCCAGATCGATCAGCGCTGTCGTCAGCTGGCCGCGGGTCTGCCCGCGCAGCGCGAGGTGGTGCAGAGCTGGAACGGCATCGGCTTTCGCATGGCTGGGCGCCTGTTCGTGGCGCCCATGGGGGAGGTCGGCGAGGTTCTTCATGAACCGCGCTACACACTGCTGCCCGGTGTCCGTGACTGGGTGAAGGGGGTCGCCAACGTGCGCGGCCGCCTGTTGCCGATCATGGACCTGTGCGGTTTCCTCGGCGCGGAGCTTTCGCCTCTGCGCAAGCAACGGCGCGTGCTCGTCGTGGAATACCAGGAAGTCTTCGCCGGCCTCATCGTCGATGAGGTGTTCGGCATGCAGCACTTCCCGGTGGACACCTTCTCCGAGCAGTTGCCGCCGCTGGAAGCGGTCCTGCAGCCCTTTATCCATGGCGTCTTCCATCGGGAGCAACCCTGGCTCGTGTTCAGTCCGCATGCGCTGGCTCAGCACCCGGGGTTCCTGGACGTCGCCAGCTAGAGTTTGACCGGTTGGGCCGGCATTGCCGGCCCTTGTTGTGACATGGAAACCGTAATCGTGGTGGGTCCAGGCGGGGGCCGAATATGAAAAATATAAAGGCAGGCAGTCTTTTTTCGGGTGCGCGTAGCAGCTCGCTGATCCTCGGACTCTTCGTGGTCCTGATCGTGGCGATCGTCTTGCTGTTCGCCAACTTCGCTTACCTCAACACCCAGGCGAACCACGACAAACAGTACATCGGCCATGCCGGCGAACTGCGCGTGCTGTCCCAGCGTATCGCCAAGAACGCCACGGAAGCCGCGGCGGGCAAGGCGGAGGCGTTCAAGCTGCTGAAAGAAGCACGCAACGACTTCGAGAAGCGCTGGAACATCCTCTCCAAGGGTGACGAGAGCACCGGCCTGCCGCCGAGCCCGGATTCGGTACAACCGCAGATGGCGGATGTACAGAAGGACTGGGACACCCTGCGCAAGAACGCCGACTCCATCCTCGCCAGCGAACAGACCGTACTGTCCCTGCACCAGGTAGCCGCGACCCTCGCCGAAACCATCCCGCAGCTGCAGGTGGAGTACGAAGAGGTCGTCGACATCCTGCTGGAAAACGGCGCCCCGGCCGACCAGGTTGCGGTAGCCCAGCGCCAGTCGCTGCTGGCCGAACGTATCCTCGGCTCGGTGAACAAGGTGCTCGCCGGTGACGAGAACTCCGTGCAGGCCGCCGACAGCTTCGGCCGTGACGCCAGCCTCTTCGGCCGCGTACTCAAGGGCATGAAGGAAGGCAACGCGGCGATGAGCATCTCCAAGGTGACCAACGCAGAAGCGGTGGACCGCCTCAACGAGATCGCCGAGCTCTTCGAATTCGTTTCCGGCTCGGTGGACGAGATCCTCGAGACCTCCCCGGAACTGTTCCAGGTCCGTGAAGCCGCCAACACCATCTTCGGTGGCTCGCAGACCCTGCTGGACAAGGCCTCCAGCCTGGCCAGCGGCTTCGAGAACCTGACCGAAGGCCGTGTCTTCAACCAGGTCGCCAGCGCCATGCTGGGCATCATCGCCCTGGGCGCGATCATCCTCATCGGCCTGGTGATGGTGCGTGAAACCAACCGCCGACTGGCCGAGACCGCCGAGAAGAACGAACGTAACCAGGCGGCGATTCTGCGACTGCTCGACGAAATCGCCGACCTCGCCGACGGTGACCTGACGGTGGCCGCGACGGTAACCGAGGACTTCACCGGTGCGATCGCGGACTCCATCAACTACTCCATCGACCAGCTCCGCGAGCTGGTGGAAACCATCAACCTGACAGCCGTGCAGGTGGCCGCCGCCGCCCAGGAAACCCAGGCCACCGCCATGCACCTGGCCGAGGCTTCCGAGCACCAGGCCCAGGAAATCGCCGGCGCCTCCGCCGCGATCAACGAAATGGCCGTGTCCATTGACCAGGTATCGGCGAACGCCTCCGAGTCCTCGGCGGTAGCGGAACGTTCCGTAGCCATCGCCAACAAGGGCAACGAAGTGGTGCACAACACCATCACCGGCATGGACAACATCCGTGAGCAGATCCAGGACACCTCGAAGCGGATCAAACGCCTCGGTGAATCGTCCCAGGAGATCGGTGACATCGTAAGCCTCATCAACGACATTGCCGACCAGACCAACATCCTCGCCCTGAACGCAGCGATCCAGGCGTCCATGGCGGGCGACGCGGGCCGTGGCTTCGCCGTGGTAGCGGACGAAGTACAGCGCCTGGCGGAACGCTCCTCCGCTGCGACCAAGCAGATCGAGGCGCTGGTGAAGACCATTCAGACCGACACCAACGAAGCGGTGATCTCGATGGAACAGACCACCTCCGAGGTGGTCCGTGGTGCCCGCCTGGCGCAGGACGCCGGTGTGTCCCTGGAAGAGATCGAGAAGGTATCCAAGACCCTGGCAGCGTTGATCCAGAACATCTCCAACGCCGCCCGTCAGCAGGCCTCCTCCGCCGGCCACATTTCCAACACCATGAACGTGATCCAGGAGATCACCTCGCAGACCTCTGCCGGTACCACCGCCACCGCGCGCAGCATTGGTAACCTGGCCAAGATGGCCGGCGAGATGCGCCACTCCGTATCCGGCTTCAAACTGCCGGACACCGCCGAACAGGCCTGAGCAGAGGAGGTGCGCGGCTCGTAGCCGGGTAGCGCACGACAATCTTGAGCGAGGGGCGCGACATGCAGGCAAGTGGCGTCTGGTCGTTGCAGCCGTTGGCCGACATGTCGGCCGCGGACTTCCGCGACTGGCAGGCACTGTTGGAAGACCGCACCGGCGTTGTTGTCAACGAGCAACGCCGTGCCTTCCTGCAGACCAGCCTGGGCGCGCGGATGCGCGAACTGGGTATCGCCGACTACGGCACCTATTACCGCCAGGTCACCGATGGCCCGCGCGGCGCCGTCGAGTGGTCGAACCTGCTGGACCGCCTCACCGTTCAGGAAACCCGTTTCTTTCGCCACAAGGCATCTTTCGACGTGCTGGAAAGCTACCTGCTCCAGCGCCTCGAACAGGTCGGCCCGAGCCGGCCGCTGGCCTTGTGGAGCGTCGGCTGTTCCAGCGGCGAGGAGCCCTACTCCCTCGCCATGGTGGCCGCCAAGGTACTGGAAGATGCAGGTCTTGCGCCGCTGTATGGCGTGACCGGCACCGACATCAGCCTCAGCGCCCTCAACCGGGCACGCGAGGCCACGTATGCGGCACGCAAGCTTGCGGATATCGACCCGGAACTGGCCATGCGCTACTTCAGCGCGCAGGATGACGGTCGATACCGTGTGATACCCGATCTCGCCGGGCGCGTCTGTTGCGCGCGGCTGAATGTGCTGGAACTGGCCAAGGCGCCAATGTCCGGCATGGACGTGATTTTTTGCCAGAACCTGCTGATCTATTTCCGCCGCTGGCGGCGGCGGGAAATCCTCAATCGCCTGGCCGAGCGGCTGGCGCCTGGGGGACTGCTGGTGATCGGAGTGGGCGAGGTTGCCGATTGGCACCACCCGCTGCTCGAACCGGTCGCCGATGAGCGCGTTCTGGCCTTTACCCGGAAGGGATGACACAGACACATGAGTGGAGTGGCTATGGGTGATCGGCACGATTATGTCGCCCTGGAATGGGTAAAAGGCGAGATTGCCGAAACGCTCAAGCAGGCGCGGCAAGCCCTCGAATCCTACGTCGAGAATCCCCAGGACCCGACGCGGATGGGCTTTTGCCTGGCCTATATCCACCAGGTGCGCGGCACTCTGCAGATGGTGGAGTTCTACGGCGCAGCCCTGCTCGCCGAAGAAATGGAGTACCTGACCCAGGCGCTGATCGACGGCACGACCTCCAGCCAGAGCGAAGCGCTGGAAGTGCTGATGCAGGCCATCCTGCAACTGCCGGCGTACCTTGAGCGCATTCAGAGCGCCCGCCGCGACCTGCCGCTGGTGGTCCTGCCGCTGCTCAACGACCTGCGCACCGCCCGTGGCGAGAAGCTGCTGTCGGAAACCAGCCTGTTCTCCCCCGATCTGTCCCGCGAATCCCCGGTATTGCCGGTGGACGCCTTGGCGCGCCTGCGCACCGCCGAACTGCCGGCGCTGCTGCGCAAGCTGCGGCAGATGCTGCAGGTCGCCCTGGTCGGCGTCATCCGCAACCAGGACCTGCCGACCAACCTGGGCTACCTGGCGCGCGTCTTCGCCCGCCTCGAATCCCTGTGCAAGGACGCCCCGCTGGGCCGCCTGTGGGTGATCGCCTCGGCGATGATCGAAGGCCTGGCCAACGGCAGCATCGCCAACGGCACCTCGGTGCGTAACCTGCTGCGCCAGGTTGATCGCGAATTCAAGCGCCTGGTCGACCAGGGCGCCGACGCCATGAACCAGCCGGCGCCGGACGAGCTGATCAAGAACCTGCTGTTCTACGTGGCCAAGGCGTCGGACCAGTCGCCGCGCGTGCGTGCGGTGAAAGACGAGTACCGCCTGGACGATGCCCTGCCGGGCGCTGCCCTGGTGGACGAGGAGCGCGCCCGTCTCGCCGGCCCCGACCGCGACGCCATGCGTTCCGTCGTTGGTGCGCTGTGCGAGGAGCTGGTGCGGGTCAAGGACAGCCTTGACCTCTTCGTGCGCAGCGACCGCAGCGGCGTGAACGAGCTGGGCAGCCTGCTGGCGCCGCTCAAGCAGATCGCCGACACCCTCGCCGTGCTGGGCTTCGGCCAGCCGCGCAAGGTCATCCTCGACCAGATCGATGTGGTCAGCGCGCTCGCCCACGGCCAGCGCCAGCCCAACGACGCCACCCTGATGGATGTCGCCGGTGCGCTGCTGTATGTCGAGGCCACCCTGGCCGGCATGGTCGGCCCGAGCGAAGAGCCGGGCCGCGAAGAGAACGTCCTGCCGACCACTGACGTCGAGCAGATCCACCAGGTGGTGATCAAGGAAGCGCGCAACGGCCTGGAACTGGCCAAGGACGCGATCATCGAGTTCATCGCCTCGCAGTGGAACCACGAGCACCTGGCCCGCGTGCCGGAGCTGCTGACGCAGGTTCGCGGCGGTCTGGCGATGATCTCCCAGGAACGTGCGGCGAAACTGCTGGAAAACTGCAATCGCTACATCCAGGAACAACTGCTGGTGCGCCAGGCCGTGCCGGACTGGCACAGCCTGGACACCCTGGCCGACGCCATCACCAGCGTCGAGTACTACCTCGAGCGCCTGTCGGAAGACCACAACACCCAGGGCGACATGATCCTCGATGTGGCCGAGGAGAGCCTGGACAGCCTGGGCTACTCGCTCAAGCCGCGCCCGTCGATCCTCGACGCCGAGCCGAGCGCCTTCGCGCCTGCTCCGCTGGACAACCCACTCGACGAGATCGACGTGCTGGCCGCCCAGCCGCTGGCCGAGCCGACCGAAGCGGTGCCGGTGGAGGAAGTCCCGGAACTGGCCGCGCCGGTGGAAATCGCCGACAGCTTCGAGTCGTCCGGCTTCGAGACCGCCGCGCTCGAGGAGCCGTCGTTCGAGCAGCCTTCCTCCATGGCTTCTCTGGAAGAGCTCGCTCCTCCGGAAGAACGGGCCCCCGTTGAACAGCCAGCCCCGGTCGAAGAACCGATCCTCGACCTGGCCGACTTTGACGCGCCGCAACCCGTCGCTGAAAACGCAGAGAGCTTCACGTTCGAACCCCTGGAGCCGCTCGCTGAGCCTGCTGCCGCAGAAGAGCCTGCGCTGCTGGCCGACGTCGACCTCCCGGCGGAGCCCGAAGCCCGGACTGCCAGCGAAGCCGAATCCAGCTTCACCTTCGAATCCCTGGAACTGGACTCCGGCCTGCAGGCCGCTGAACCGTCCGCGGAACTGGGCGCCTGGACCCTGGACGAGGTCGAGCCGCTGGCCGCCGCTACCGAACCGAGCGCGCCGACCGCCACTTTGGAGCCGGAAAGCCTCAGCTGGGACATCGAGCTGGAGCCGGCTGCACCGCTCACCGACACCACCCTGGCCGACGAAGGCTGGTCGCTGGACGACAGCCACAAGGCCGACAGCATCGAGTTCAGCCTCGAAACGCTGGATGAAGCTCCCAGCCAACCGCTGGCCGATGAGCTGAGCTGGAACCTGGACGAAGCCGCCCCGCTGGCCGAGGCGCCGCGCTTCGACGAGCCGGCTCCGGCGGAGGCCGTCGTTGCCGAGCAGTCCTGGGAAGCCCTGGACCTGTCCACCGCGCCGAGCGAAACCCCGGCAACCCCGGAGCTGGTCGAAGACTTCGCCAGCCTGCCGTCGCTGGAGGCCGCTCCGGCCCCGGTAGACGAGCTGAGCTGGGACATGGAAACGCTCACCCCGGCTGGCGAGAAGCCTGCCGAGGAAGACTGGTTCAGCGTCGACCTGACCCAGCCGGCTGCCGAGTCGCCTGCGCCTTCCCTGGAACTGGACGAAAACTTCGCCAGCCTGGAAGCACTCGAACCCGCGCCGCTGGCGACCCTGGACTCCCTGGACGACCTGAGCTTCGACGCCCAACCGGCCACTGATGAGCCGTCCACCGCGCAAGTCGCGCTGGTCAGCGATGACAACTGGACCTTGGGCGAACTGAGCGAGCCGACCGCGCTGGACGCCGGCGTCGACCTCAGCCTCGACGCGCCGCTGCAGCTGGAAACGCTGGAGTCGCTGGCCGAAGCTGAAACTCCTGCCCTCCAGGCCGAAGCCTGGAGCGACGAGAACATCGCCGACCTGGACCTGCCGGAAGTCGAACTGCCCAGCCCGCCGGCCGAGCCCGAGCCGGTCGCCGAGGCACCGGCCAAGCCGCTGTCCCTGGCCGAAGTCATGGCTGCGCCGGTCCAGGCGATCAACCCGCCTGCCCAGGACGTGCCGCCCAGCCTGCTGCCGCCGCCCGCCGACGAAGAACCGATCGACGAAGAGCTGCGCGAGGTCTTCATCGAAGAAGCCGGTGAAGTTCTGGAAACCATCGGTGAGCACCTGCCGACCTGGCTGGCCAGCACCGATGATCGCGACTCGCTGACCGAAATCCGCCGCGCCTTCCACACCCTCAAGGGCAGTGGCCGGATGGTCCGCGCGCTGGTGATCGGCGAGCTGGCCTGGTCCATCGAGAACCTGCTCAACCGCGTGCTCGACCGCAGCATCGCCGCCTCGCCTGCCGTGCTGCAGGTGGTGCAGGACGTGGTCGCGCTGATGCCCGAGCTGGTCGACGAGTACGCCGCCAGCGCCCAGCGCCAGCGTGACGATGTCGACCGTCTGGCCGCCACCGCCCACGCATTGGCCAAGGGGCAGCCGGTACCGCCGCCGGGTGGCGGGTTGCCGGAATCGGCCCCGCAGGACGAGGACATCACCCCCGAGCTGGCTGAAGTCGAAGAGATTGCCGCGCAGGCAGCCAATGAGGGGCTCGACGAGAGCCTCGACCCGCAGTTGCTGGAGATCTTCCGCAATGAAGCGGAAGCCCATCTGGAAACTCTGGTCGGCTTCCTCGCCGATTGCGCGCAACAGCTGCCGCAGCCGGTGACCGACGACCTGCAGCGCGCCCTGCACACGCTCAAGGGCAGCGCGCACATGGCCGGCATCCTGCCGATCGCCGAAATCGCCACGCCGCTGGAGCGGCTGGTGAAGGAATTCAAGACCAACCTGTTGCAGGTCGACCTGCGCGAGGCCGAGCTGCTGCACGCCGCCGAAGGCCTGTTCCGTGTCGGTCTCGACCAGCTCGTCGAAGGCCGCCCGCTGGCGCCCATCGAGGGCAGCCCGGAGCTGCTGGCGCGCATCGCGCAGATCCACCAGGAACGCCTGGAGGCCGCCGAGGCCAAGCGTCGCGGTGAAAGCGGCGAGGGCAGCGGCAACGACCCGCAGATGATCGGCATGTTCCTCGCCGAGGGCATGGACATTCTGCTCGACGCCGAGGACCTGCTGCGCCGCTGGCGTGAACACCCGCAGGAGCGTCAGGAGCTGGGCGCCCTCTACGACGAGCTGGAAACCCTCAGCCGTGGCGCGCAGATGGCCGAGCTGCCGCAGATGGCGGAACTCGCCGATGCGCTGCTGGCGGTCTACGGCGCCGTGCGCCAGGGTCGCCTGGAAACCGGCGATGCCTTCTTCTCCGCCGCCGAAACCGCCCACGAGGCGCTGATCGGCATGATGGACCAGGTGGCTGCGGCCCTGCAGGTCAGCGCCCGCCCGGAACAGGTCGAAGCGCTGCATCGTTTGCTGGACGCCCCGGTCGCCGCACCGCAAGAGCCTGCGAACGACCTGCAGGACGCCACCGACATCGAGTTCGTCGACCTGGAAAGCCTCACCGCCGAGGACTTCCCGGCCGAGGACGAGGAGTTCCTGCTCGACAGCCGCCCGGTGGACGACGACAACCTGCCCGACGGCCTGAGCTGGTCGCCGCGCAACGCCAATGATGGCGCCCCGCGCGGCGCCGCCGATGATGACGACGATGACGTCATCACCGCCGAGACCCCGCATGCCCATCCCGCCCCGCAGCAACCGCCGCGGGCGCTGGACGAGGAAATGGTGGCGATCTTCCTTGAAGAGGCCGTCGATATTCTGGATAACGCCGGCCAGGCGCTGGACCAGTGGCTGGCCTCGCCCGAAGGCCTCGCCGCGCTCTCGACCTTGCAGCGCGACCTGCACACCCTCAAGGGTGGCGCGCGCATGGCGGAAATCCGCGAGATCGGCGACCTGTCCCACGAACTCGAATCGCTTTACGAAGGCCTGCTGGATCATCGTTTCCAGCACAGCCAGCCGCTAGGTGACCTGCTGCGTACCTGCCACGACCGTCTGGCGACCCAGCTCGACCAGTTGCAGGCCGGCCAGGCGCTGACCGATCCGGCCGATCTGGTGCAGACCATCCGCACCTTCCGCCAGAACCCGGCCGCCGGCCTGAGCCTGCCGCAGGCCGTGGCCGCGCAGCAGAACGCCGTGGCCGAGCAGGACGAAACCCTCGAGCTGCCGCCAGTCATCGAAGACGCCATCGAGCTGGAGCTGCCCGCCGAGGTGGCGCCGGAAGCCGAAGTGGCCGACGAGCTCGAAGCAACTGAGGCTGAGGCCAGCGATCTCGAAAGCATCGATCTCGAGAGCAGCGAGCCGGAGCTGGAAGTCACGGCGCAGGACCTCGACCTGCAGGCCTTCCTCGAAGCTGCCGAAACCGAGGTCGCCGGAGTGCAGCCGGCCGAGCCGGAAGCTGCTGTTCCTGAAGCCTCGGGCGTACAGGACAGCGAGTACGAGCTGAACGAAGACCGCGACCAGGAACTGGTGGAAATCTTCCTCGAGGAAGGTTTCGACATCCTCGAAAGCTCCTCCGGTGCCCTGCACCGCTGGATGGAAAACCCCGACAACAGCGTCGAGCTGGAAGCGCTGCAACGCGACCTGCACACCCTCAAGGGCGGCGCGCGGATGGCCGAGATCCGCCCCATCGGCGATCTCTCCCACGAACTGGAATTCCTCTACGAAGGCCTCTGCGGCGGACGTCTGCGCGCGAGCCCGACACTCTTCGAGCTGCTGCAGCGCTGCCACGACCGTCTCGCCGAGATGCTCGAAGCGGTCCAGCAGCATCGCCGGATTCCGGGAGGTGAATCGCTGATCGACGCGATCCACCGATTTCGTGCCAACCCCGAAGAACAACTGAGCATCCCCAGCAGCGTCAGCCTGCACGCGATCAGCTCCACCCATGCCGTGCCGGAAGGCCCGGAAGCCGACATCCTGGATATCTTCCTGGAAGAGGCCGACGACCTGCTCGAAGCCATGGAACAGGCCCTGGGCCGCTGGGACGCCGAGCGCGAGAACGGTGCGCTCGACGAGCTGCTGCGCATTCTCCACACCCTCAAGGGCGGTGCGCGCCTGGCTGGCCAGACCAGCCTGGGCGACCTGGCCCACGACCTCGAACAGCACCTGGGTGAAGCCCAGCAGCAGGGCGCGCCGTGGCCGGAAAGCCTGCTGATGGACGCGCAGTCCGGCTTCGAAGGCCTGCAGGCCGAAGTCGATCAGCTGCGCCTGCACCTGGGTGAGGTCGAGAGCGCCGAAAGCCAGCCTGAAGACATCGCCGAGGAACCGGTTGCCGAACAACCGGCTCCGGTGAACCTGCCAGCCTTGCCGGAAGCCATCATGGCCGCAGCCGTGCCGCAGCGCATCGATGCGCCGGTGGTGCTGCCCTTCGTCCGCCGTGCCCAGGAAGCTGCCCAGGAAGCCGCCGCGCGTCGTGCGCCGCAGGAACTGGTGAAGGTGCCCGCACAACTGCTCGAAGGCCTGGTCAACCTCGCCGGTGAGACCTCGATCTTCCGTGGTCGCGTCGAGCAGCAGGTGAGCGACGTCGGTTCGACACTGGGCGAGATGGACGCCACCATCGAGCGGGTCCGCGACCAGCTGCGCCGTCTCGATACCGAAACCCAGGCGCAGATCCTCTCGCGCCACCAGGCCGACGCCGAGCGCGCCGGCTACGAAGAATTCGACCCGCTGGAAATGGACCGCTACTCGCAGCTGCAGCAGCTTTCGCGCGCACTGTTCGAGTCCGCTTCCGACTTGTTCGACCTCAAGGAAACCCTGGCCGCCAAGAACCGCGACGCCGAGACGCTGCTGCTGCAACAGGCGCGGGTCAACACCGAGCTGCAGGAAGGCCTGATGCGCACCCGCATGGTGCCCTTCGACCGCCTGGTGCCACGCCTGCGCCGGATCGTCCGTCAGGTGGCGAGCGAGCTGGGCAAGCAAGTCGAGTTCGTGGTCAGCAACGCCGAAGGCGAAATGGACCGTACCGTGCTCGAACGCATCGTCGCGCCGCTGGAGCACATGCTGCGCAACGCGGTTGACCACGGCATCGAGTCTGGCGAGGCGCGCCGCATTGCCGGCAAGGCCGAGCAGGGCACCATCCGCCTGACCCTGGGCCGCGAGGGTGGCGACATCCTCCTGACCCTCGCCGACGACGGTGCCGGCATCCGCCTCGAAGCAGTTCGCCGCAAGGCCATCGAGCGTGGCCTGATGACCGACGACAGCGAGCTGAACGACCACGAGGTGCTGCAGTTCATCCTCGAAGCTGGCTTCAGTACCGCCGAGAAGGTCACGCAGATTTCCGGCCGTGGCGTGGGCATGGATGTGGTGAACTCCGAGGTGAAGCAGCTCGGCGGCTCCATGAGCATCCACTCCAGCATCGGCGAAGGCACCCGCTTCGACATTCGCCTGCCGTTCACCGTGTCGGTGAACCGCGCGCTGATGGTGCTCTCCGGCGAAGACCTCTACGCTCTGCCGCTGAACACCATCGAAGGTATCGTGCGGGTCTCCCCGTACGAGCTGGAAGCCCTCTACGAGCAGGCTGCCGCCGACGAGACCGGCGCCGCGCCGAGCTTCGAATACGCGGGCCAGAGCTATGAACTGAAGTACCTGGGCGACCTGCTCAACAATGGCCAGCATCCCAAGCTGGTCGGGCAGTCGCTGCCGCTGCCGGTGATCCTCGTGCGCTCGGCGGACCACGCCGTGGCAGTGCAGGTGGATGCCCTGGCGGGCTCGCGCGAGATCGTGGTGAAGAGCCTTGGTGCGCAGTTCGCCGGCGTCAGCGGCATCTCCGGTGCGACCATCCTGGGTGACGGTCGCGTGGTGGTGATTCTCGACCTGCTGGCGACCATCCGTGTGCTCCATGCGCAGCATGTCCAGCACGCCCCGCGCCGCCAGCTGGCTGGCCCGGCCGCCGCGGAGATCGAGCACCAGCGCCCGACCCTGGTCATGGTGGTGGACGACTCGGTCACCGTGCGCAAGGTCACCAGCCGCCTGCTCGAGCGCAACGGCATGAACGTGCTCACCGCCAAGGACGGGGTGGACGCCATCGCCCAACTGCAGGAACACAAGCCGGACATCATGCTGCTGGACATCGAGATGCCGCGCATGGACGGCTTCGAGGTGGCCACCCTGGTGCGCCACGATGAACAGCTGAAGGACCTGCCGATCATCATGATTACCTCCCGTACCGGCGAGAAGCACCGCGACCGTGCCCTGGCCATCGGCGTCAACCAGTACCTGGGCAAGCCGTACCAGGAATCCGAGCTGCTGGAGAATATCCACAAGCTGGTGAAGGCCCATGTCTGAGCAGAGCACGCCGCGGATTGCGGTGATCGCCGATACCTCGCTGCAGCGCCACGTGCTGGCGCAGGCCCTGGCCGGACACGGCTACCAGGTGGTGCTCAACGCCGACCCGGCGCGCCTTGAAAGCGAGCAGCTGGACGCCTGTGAGACCGACCTGTGGCTGGTGGACCTGGCGCAGCAGGAAGATTCACCGCTGGTGGACAACCTGCTGGAACAGTCGCGGGTGCCCGTGCTGTTCGGCGAAGGCCACGCGCCGGAGCGGCATTCCGAACATTACCCACGCTGGGAACGCCGGCTGGTCTCCAAGCTGCGCAAGCTGGTGGGCGATCCCAGCGCCGGCGTCGGCCGTAGCCTGGCTGCGCTGCTCGACGAAGCGCAGCGTCCGACCCGCGTAGCGCTGCCCGATGACCTTGCGGCCTCCCCGCTCAAGGCCGGCGAACCGGCCGCGCAGGTCTGGCTGCTGGCCGCCTCGCTGGGTGGTCCGGCGGCGGTGAAGACCTTCCTCGATGCGCTGCCCGGCGGCCTGCCGGTGGGCTTCCTGTATGCCCAGCACATCGACGCTGCCTTCGAGGCCAACCTGCCGCAAGCGGTCGGCCGCCACAGCCAGTGGCACGTCAACTCCGTGCGCGACGGCGACCCGGTGCGTTGCGGCGAAGTCGTGGTGGTGCCTATCTCCCGCGAACTGGGCTTCGATGACTCGGCACGCATGCGCGTGGAAGATCGCAGCTGGCCCGAGCCCTACAGCCCGTCCATTGACCAGATGATGCTCAACCTCGCCCAGCAGTACGGTGAGCGTTGCGGCGTGATCGTGTTCAGCGGCATGTGCAGCGACGGCAGCGCCGCCGCGGCCTACGTGCGCCGCCAGGGCGCGCCGATCTGGACCCAGCGCGCCGATAGCTGCGCCTGCTCCAGCATGCCCGACAGCCTGCGCGAAGGCGGCTACAGCCTCTTCACCGGCGACCCGCGCGAGCTCGCGGCGGCGCTGGTCAATCACCTTGCCGAACAATGCGTCGGCGCAGTCACCCAGTGAGATAAGGCCCGATGAGTGATCTCCCCGTCGCCAATGCCGGCGTTGCCAATAGCGCGGTTGCCAATGCTACCGCGGCCAACGCCGCCCCCAGCAGCCTGACCGCGCTGCTGGTGCCGCTGGCCGACCGCAACCTGCTGTTGCCCAACGTGGCGGTGGCCGAGCTGATCACCTACCGTGCCCCGCACCCGGTGGACGGCCTGCCGTCCTGGTACCTGGGCCAGGTGGCCTGGCGCGACCTGCGCCTGCCGCTACTGTCCTTCGAGGCGGCCTCCGACGGCCAGGCCGAAGTCAGCCCCGGCGCGCGGGTGATCGTGGTCAACGCCCTGGGCGGGCGACCCAACGTGAAATTCTTCGCCCTGCTGGTGCAGGGCATCCCACGTTCGGTGAAAGTTGGCAGTGATCTCAAGCGCGCCGACGTGCCGCTGGCGCCGCTGGAGCTGGACGCGGTGGACCTGGGCGATGCCCAGGCGCGCATCCCCGACCTGGCCGCGCTGGAGCAGAAGCTGGCCGACTCCGGCCTGATCTGAGCCCGCCATGACCGGTGGCCTGCGCCTTGCCCAGCTGGGGGACCAACCCGGCTTCGAGGTCGCCGGCGCCACCCTCGGCGGCCACCGTTTCGAACGCCACAGCCACGACGAATTCGTCATCAGCGCCAACCTGCGCGGCGAGGAAAGCGTATGGCTGGATGGCCGTAGCTTCGACGCCGGCCCCGGCGCCATCACCACCTACAACCCCGGCCAGATTCAGGGCGGCGGTGTTGACGAAGGCCAGCCTTGGCAGTTCGTCAGCCTCTACATCGCGCCTGAGCAGCTGGCCACGATGCTCGGCCTGCAGCGCCTGGAGTTCGAGCGGCCCACTGACCGCCTTCCCGCCCTGGCCGCTGCCCTGGCCGACGCCGTCGAGGGCGTGCTGGGCGATGATGCCTTCGTTCGCCAGCGTGGCGAGGAACGCCTGACGCTGCTGCTGGCCAAGATCGCCCGCGCCATGGGCGTGCGCCTGCCGCAGGAAAGTCTGGAGAATGGCGGCCGGATTGCCGACCTGCAGGACTGGCTGGCCGCCGACCTTGCGCGACAACCCAGCCTCGACGAAATGGCCGCCCACCTCGGCCTGTCACGCTTCCACCTGCTGCGCAGCTTCCAGAAACAGGTCGGCCTGAGCCCGCGGCAGTGGGCCATGCAACTGCGCACCCGGCGCGCCCAGGCCTTGCTGCGCACGGGGCTGCCGGCCACTGAAGTGGCGCACGAACTGGGCTTCGCCGACCAGAGTCACCTGAACCGGCACTTCCGCGCGGCTTATGGTGTGTCGCCGGGCAACTTCCAGCGCGCCCTGCGCTGAGCAATCCGGTTCAAGTCCCGCCGCCGCTGCCCAGGCAGAATCGCGTCATCGCCTACTGGTTCGAGAGCTGATCCATGACCCTGTTCTTCGCCGCGCTGCTGTTCGGCATCGTCTTCTGCCTGTCCCCCGGCGCGGTCCTCGCCGAAACCCTGCGCCGTGGCCTGAAGGGCGGCTTCCGCCCGGCGCTGCTGGTGCAGTTCGGCTCCCTGATCGGTGACGCGGTGTGGGCGCTGATCGGCCTCACCGGACTGGCGCTGCTGCTGGGCCACGAGACCTTGCGCCTGCCGCTGACCCTGGCCAGCGCGGCCTATCTGGCCTGGCTGGGTGTGCAGAGCCTGCTGGATGCTCGCCAGGTCGGCCTGGCGGAGGAGGGCGACAGCGGCGAACACAATGCCGGGGCTTTCGCATCCGGGGCCATGCTGTCGTTGTCGAACCCGAAGAACATCGTCTACTGGGGCGCGCTGGGAGGTGCCATGGCCGGGCTGGTGGACGGCGTGCCGTCGCTGGCCGATTCGCTGGTGTTCTTCGCCGGCTTCATGACCGCCTCGGTGCTCTGCTGCTTCCTCTGCGCGGCACTGGTGGACTGGCTGCGGCGCAACGCTTCACCGCGCTGGCATCGGGTCAGCCATGCGCTGTGCGGGGTGGTACTGCTGGTGCTGGCGGGGTTGGCGTTGCGGGGTGTCTGAGTCGCCGAAGCCGTTAGAAATCCCCCCAAAGCTGCTGCGCTACGCTCAGCGCAACCACCGGAGCAGTCTCGGTGCGCAATACGCGCGGGCCGAGGCGGGCAGCGTGGAATCCGGCGCTCTTGGCCTGCTCCACCTCCGCATCGCTCAAGCCGCCTTCCGGGCCTATCAGGAAGGCCAGGCTGGAGGGCTTGTCATGACTGGTCAGCGGTTCGGCCACCGGGTGCAGCACCAGCTTGAGCTGTGCTTGGCAGCTCTCCAGCCAGTCGGCGAGGGTGATCGGCGCATTGAGCACCGGCAGCACCGAGCGGCCGCATTGCTCGCAGGCGCTGATCGCCACTTGGCGCCAGTGGGCCATGCGCTTGTCGGCGCGTTCGTCCTTCAGGCGCACTTCGCAGCGCTCGCTGACGATCGGGGTGATCTCGCTGGCGCCCAGTTCGGTGGCCTTCTGGATCGCCCAGTCCATGCGCTCGCCGCGGGACAGGCCCTGGCCCAGATGGATGTGCAGCGGCGATTCGGCCTGGCCGGCAAAGGATTCGCGCAGTTCCACGCGGACGTTCTTCTTGCCGACCTCGATCAGTTCGCCCAGGTATTCGTGGCCGGAGCCGTCGAACAGCTGCACGGCGTCGCCGGCCGAGTGCCGGAGCACGCGGCCGATGTAGTGGGCCTGGGCTTCGGGCAGCTCGTGCTGGCCGAGGGAGAGCGGGGCGTCGATGAAGAAGCGGGAGAGGCGCATTTTTTGGGCTACAGGCGGCAGGCTAAGGGCTACAGGCTGGCTAGTGTATCGCCTGCAGCCTATGGCCTGAAGCCTGCCGCCGCTTTCAGCCCGGATCGCGATGCTCGGGGAAGCGTTCGCTGACCGCCACGCTCACGCTGTCGCGGGTGGCGATATCGATGCCTTCGCTGGCGACCTCGGCGAGGAAGTCGATCTGCTCGGGGGTGATGATGTACGGCGGCAGGAAGTACACCACGCTGCCCAGCGGGCGCAGCAGCGCTCCGCGCTCCAGGCCGTGCTGGAAGACCTTCAGGCCGCGACGCTCCTGCCACGGGTAGGGCGTCCTGCTGGCCTTGTCCTGGACCATCTCGATGGCGAGGATCATGCCGGTCTGGCGGATTTCCGAGACGTGCGGGTGGTCGGCCAGGTGCGCGGTGGCGCTGGCCATGCGTGCCGCCAGGGCCTTGTTGGCCTCGATGATGTTGTCCTGCTCGAAGATGTCCAGGGTCGCCAGGGCGGCGGCGCAGGCCAGCGGGTTGCCGGTGTAGGTGTGCGAGTGGAGGAAGGCGCGCAGGGTGGCGTAGTCGTCGTAGAAGGCCTGGTAGACCTTGTCGGTGGTAAGCACCGCGCTCATCGCCAGGTAGCCGCCGGTCAGCGCCTTGGACAGCACGAGGAAGTCGGGGGTGATGCCGGCCTGCTCGCAGGCGAACATCGTACCGGTGCGGCCGAAGCCGACGGCGATCTCGTCGTGGATCAGGTGAACGCCGTAGCGGTCGCAGGCCTCGCGCAGCAGCTTGAGGTAGACCGGGTGGTACATGCGCATGCCGCCAGCGCCCTGCACCAGCGGCTCGACGATCACCGCCGCGACTTCTTTATGGTGCTGCTCCAGCGCCTGCTCCATGGCGGCGAACATCGTCCGTGAGTGTTCTTCCCAGCTCACGCCTTCGGGGCGCAGGTAGCAGTCGGGGGTCGGCACCTTGATGGTGTCCATCAGCAGCGACTTGTAGGTCTCGGTGAACAGCGCGACGTCGCCCACCGACATCGCCGCCACGGTTTCGCCGTGGTAGCTGTTGGTCAGGGTGATGAAGCGCTTCTTTTCCGGCTGGCCGAGGTTGTGCCAGTAGTGGTAGCTCATCTTCAGCGCCACTTCGATGCCGGCCGAGCCGCTGTCGGCGTAGAACACCCGGGAGAAGCCGGTCGGTGCCAGGCGCAGCAGGCGCTCGGACAGCTCGATCACCGGCTGGTGGCTGAAACCGGCGAGGATCACGTGCTCCAGCTGGTCCACCTGGTCCTTGATGCGCTGGTTGATGCGCGGGTTGGCGTGGCCAAAGACGTTGACCCACCAGGAGCTGACCGCGTCCATGTAGCGCTTGCCTTCGAAGTCCTCCAGCCAGATACCCTCGCCGCGGCGGATCGGGATCACCGGCAGGCGCTCGTGGTCTTTCATCTGGGTGCAGGGGTGCCACAGCACCTCGAGATCGCGCTGCATCCACTCGGCGTTCAGGCCCATGGTCTGCTCCTTGAAATAATGGCTCGTCAGACGGTCGACTCGCCCGGATCGGGCAAGCCTATTCAATGCACCTGAGATGAACAAGGACACGTCCTACGACACATGCCGTGGGCAGCCGACCAACACAGCTATTCGGCATTCGGGCGCTCACGTATGCTTCGCGCCTTTGCACCAATTCGGGGAAGTCTGGCGATGAAAATGGGATGGCTGCGCACTGCCGCGTTGCTTGCTCTGGGGGTGTTCAGCGCAGTGGCGCTGGGCAAGGACAAACAACCGACCGCCATCGTGGTCGGCGGCGGTCTCGCCGGTCTTTCCGCAGCCTACGAGCTGCAGCAGGCGGGCTGGCAGGTCACCCTGCTGGAAGCCAAGCCGCAGGTGGGCGGTCGTTCGGGCCTGGCCACCAGCGAGTGGATCGGCAACAAGAAGGTCCAGCCGACCCTCAACGGCTACCTGGAAACCCTGAAGGTGAATTCGGTGCCGGCGCCGGAATTCGTCCGTACCCCGAGCTACCTGATCGACGGCGTCTACTACACCAGCGCCGACCTGAAGACCAAGATGCCGGCCGTCGCCGCGGACCTCGAGCGCTTCGAGAAGTCCCTGAACGAGCTGTCCGCCTCCATCGACGACCCGCTCAACCCGCTGGCGAACAAGACCCTGTTCGCCCTCGACCAGCTCACCGCCGCGCGCTGGCTGGACAAGCTGAATCTGTCGCCGACCGCGCGCCTGCTGGTCAACCAGCGCATCCGTTCGCACTACGACGAACCGTCGCGCCTGTCGCTGCTCTACCTCGCCCAGCAGGGCCGTGTGTACCGTGGCGTCGACGACCGCGACCTGCGCGCGTCGCGTCTGCCCGGCGGCAGCCAGGTGCTGGCCCAGGCTTTCGTCAAGCAGATCAAGACCATCAAGACCAACGCCAAGGTCACCTCGATCAGCCAGGACAAGGACGGCGTGACCGTGAAGGTCGGCCCCACCGGCTACACCGCTGACTACCTGGTGCTGGCCGTGCCGCTGCGCGCTCTGGGCAGCATCACCCTGACTCCGGGCCTGAACGAGAAGCAGCTGGCGGCCCTCAAGGGCACCAACTACGGCTGGCGCGACCAGATCCTGATGAAGTTCAAGCGCCCGGTGTGGGACGACAAGTCGCGCCTGTCCGGCGAGATCTACAGCGACCAGGGCCTGGGCATGATCTGGGTCGAGCCCGCGACCAAGGGCGGCGCCAACGTGCTGATCAACCTGTCCGGCGACAACGCCCGCGTGATGCAGGCCTTCGGCGACCGCCAGCTCTCCGAGCAGGTGCTGATCCGCATGAACAAGTACTACCCGAAGATGCGCGGTGCCTACGACGGCTATGAAATGCGTCGCTACAGCACCGACGCCGGCACTGGCGGTTCCTACCTGGCCTTCGGTCCGGGCCAGATCAGCCGCTTCTGGCGTGTGTGGGAGACCCCGGTGTCCCGCGTGGCCTTCGCCGGCGAGCACACCGATGCACTCTACCCGGGCACCATCGAAGGCGCCCTGCGCAGCGGCAAGCGTGCCGCCAGCCAGGTCCGCGACCTCTACGCCGGCAAGACGCCGGTGCTCGAAGGCGCCTCCCTGGTGGCCGACAACAAGCCGGCCGCCAGCGACAAGCCGGCTGATGCCAAGAGCGAGAAGAAGGGCATCATGTCCTGGCTGCCGTTCTGATCGAACCTGCTCCACCCAGACAATGCCGGCGAAAGCCGGCATTGTCGTTTCTGGCTCTGGGACGGGCGTTTCAGACTCGGACCTATCTTGTCAGTCGATGTTTCAAAGCAGATTTTTCTGCTTTTCTTCGATGGATTAACCGCTAGTCTTGAATTCCCGTTTTCAAGGATGTCGATCGATGCAATGGCGTAATTCCCCCGCTCGCTACGGACTGGTCAGCCTGTTCCTGCACTGGGGCAGTGCGCTGGTGGTCTTCGGCCTGTTCGGCCTGGGCCTGTGGATGCGCGAGCTGGACTACTACGACACCTGGTACCACCGCGCTCCGGAAATCCACAAAAGCATCGGCATCCTCCTGGCCATCGCCCTGATCGTGCGCGTGCTCTGGCGCTTCATCAGCCCGGCGCCACCGACCCCGGCCAACCACGGCCAGATGACCCGCCTGGCCACCAGGCTCGGCCACCTGGCGCTCTACGCGCTGCTGTTCGCGGTGATCATCGCCGGCTACCTGATCTCCACCGCCGAAGGCAAACCCATCAGCGTGTTCGGCTGGTTCGACGTGCCCGCCACCCTGAGCGGCATCACCGACCAGGCCGACATCGCCGGCGCCATTCACCTGTACCTGGCCTGGACCCTGGTTGTACTGGCCGTGCTGCACGCCCTGGCGGCGTTCAAACACCATTTCTTCGACCGTGATGAGACCCTGGTCCGCATGCTCGGTCGTGCCGCGAAATAACACCTCACCTCAAAGGGAGATTGCTTCAATGCTGAAGAAGACGTTCGCCGCTCTGGCGCTGGGTACCGCCCTGTTCTCCGCTGGCCAGGCCATGGCCGCGGACTACAAGATCGACAAGGAAGGCCAGCACGCCTTCATCGAGTTCCGCATCAAGCACCTGGGTTACAGCTGGCTGTATGGCCGCTTCGACGACTTCGACGGTGCCTTCACCTTCGACGAGAAGAACCCGTCCGCCGACAAGGTCAAGGTGACCATCAACACCAACAGCGTGAACTCCAACCACGCCGAGCGTGACAAGCACCTGCGCAGCGCGGACTTCCTGAACGTCTCGAAGAACCCGACCGCGACCTTCGAATCCACCGGCGTGAAGGCCGATGGCAAGAATGCCGAGATCACTGGCAACCTGACCCTGAACGGCGTGACCAAGCCGGTCACCATCAAGGCTGAACTGATCGGCCAGGGCGATGACCCGTGGGGCGGCTACCGTGCCGGCTTCCTCGGCACCACCACCCTCAAGCTGAAAGACTTCAACATCCAGCGCGATCTTGGCCCGGCTTCCCAGGAAGTCGAGCTGACCCTGTCGGTAGAAGGGGTGCGTCAGTAAGACGCAGGATTGCGAAAACGCCGGCGATTGCCGGCGTTTTCGTTTGTGCTGTCAGTCCGCGTGACCCTGCAGGCATTGCCGCAGGAGCTGGGTGAGGGTGCGTTGCTCCTCGTCGTCCAGCGGCGCGAACAGACTGTCATGGGTCCGTGCGAGGATGGCCTGGGTGCGCTCGTCGACACGGCTCCCGGCCTCGGTCAGGAACAGCTGGAAGCTGCGCTGGTCACCCGGGTTGCGCTCGCGACGCACCAGACCCAGCGTCTCCATCTCACGGATCTTGCGGGTCACCAGTGCCTTGTCGCGGCACATCTTGCGGCCGAGGCTCTGCAGGCTCTGGCCAGCATCGGCGCCGATCAGCTCGAGCAGGCGGATGTCCGGCGGCGTGAGGTCGATGCCCTCCGCGCACAGTTGGTCCTGGAGGCTCTCGCGCAGGTGGTCGAGGACTTTCATCAGGGTCTGTGGCAGGTCGGGATTCACGTTGTGGGTCATCGGCTCGGTCACGGTAAGTCTTGTGTAAATCAGGTTGATCGGCTCAACCATTTTTTCGTATTTTAGTTGATGTTATCAACTTTGTTCATCGCCGCGACTGCCTTGCGGGAAACCTACTGCGTTATCAGCCAAAGGCTAAAACGTTTCAGTAGGTTTCCCTCAGGGCTTTCGGACGTTTACAAACACAGCTGAATGTAAGTATTTTTGCCAGCTTTTCCGGACCGGCAAGCCCACAGCCAAACCGGATGCTTTGCTCACGAGGACAACGATATGCAACGAAAGCCAGCCATGCGCGCCCTGGTCCCGGCCCTGCTCGTCGCCATGGCCACTCTTGCCGGCTGCGACAAAGCCCAGGCCCCGCAGGAGAAGCAGATCCCCGAGGTCGGTGTAGTGACCCTGCAGCCGCAGGAAGTCACCCTGAGCACCGAACTGCCGGGCCGTACTACCGCGTATCGCATTGCCGAAGTTCGCCCGCAGGTGAACGGCATCATCCTCAAGCGTCTGTTCAAGGAAGGTAGCGACGTCAAGGAAGGCCAGCAGCTGTACCAGATCGACCCGGCCACCTATCAGGCGACGCTGCAGAGCGCCCAGGCCAACCTGGTATCCACCCAGCAGCAGGCCGAACGCTACAAGGAGCTGGTCAAGGACGAGGCGGTGAGCAAGCAGCAGTATGCCGACGCTCAGGCCGCCTACCTGCAGGCCAAGGCCACCGTCGACAGCGCCCAGATCAACGTGCGCTACACCAAGGTCTACTCGCCGATCTCCGGCCGTATCGGCCGCTCCAGCGTGACCGAAGGCGCCTTGGTGCAGAACGGCCAGAGCACCGCACTGGCCACCGTGCAGCAGCTGGACCCAATCTATGTCGACGTCACCCAGTCCTCCACTTCGCTGATCCGCCTGCGCCGCGAGCTGGCCGCCGGGCAGCTGGAGAAGGCCGGTGACAACGCCGCCAAGGTCAAGCTGTACCTGGAAGACGGTTCCGAATACCCCGTCGAGGGCAAGCTGGAGTTCTCCGAGGTCTCGGTTGACCAGGGCACCGGCTCGGTGACCGTGCGCGCCATCTTCCCCAACCCGAACAAGGAGCTGCTGCCGGGCATGTTCGTCCATGCGCAGCTGGAAGAGGGCATCAAGAAGCAGGCCATCCTGGCGCCGCAGCAAGGCGTGACCCGTGACTTCCGTGGCATGGCGACCGCGCTGGTGCTCAATGCCCAGGACAAGGTCGAGCTGCGCACCATCAAGGCCGACCGCACCGTCGGTGCCTACTGGCTGGTCAGCGATGGCCTGAAGGCCGGCGACCGCCTGATCACCGAAGGCCTGCAGTATGTCCAGCCGGGCGCCCAGGCCAAGGCCGTACCCGCGAAGAACGTGGCGCCCACCGCTGGTGCCGCCGACAAGCCCGCCGCCGCTCAACCGGCCAAGCAGGGTTAATCAAGGGGATTCGTAATGTCGAAGTTTTTCATTGACCGGCCCATCTTCGCCTGGGTGATCGCCCTGGTGATCATGCTGGCGGGCGGTCTGTCGATCCTCAAGTTGCCGGTGAACCAGTACCCGGCCATTGCGCCACCGGCCATCGCCATCCAGGTGAGCTACCCGGGCGCCTCCGCCGAAACGGTGCAGGACACCGTGGTGCAGGTCATCGAGCAGCAGATGAACGGTCTCGACCATCTGCGCTACATCTCCTCGGAGTCCAACTCCGATGGCAGCATGACCATCACCGTGACCTTCGACCAGGGCACCAGCCCTGACATCGCCCAGGTTCAGGTGCAGAACAAGCTGCAGCTGGCCACGCCGCTCCTGCCGCAGGAAGTGCAGCAGCAGGGCATCCGCGTGACCAAGGCGGTGAAGAACTTCCTGATGGTGGTCGGCGTTGTCTCCGAAGACGGCAGCATGACCAAGGAAGACCTGTCGAACTACATCGTCTCCAACATCCAGGACCCGCTGTCGCGGACCGCTGGCGTGGGCGACTTCCAGGTGTTCGGTTCGCAGTACGCCATGCGCATCTGGCTGGACCCGGCGAAGCTCAACAGCTTCCAGATGACCCCAGGCGACGTGAAAACGGCGATCCAGGCGCAGAACGTGCAGATCTCCTCCGGCCAGCTCGGCGGCCTGCCTGCGGTGAAGGGGCAGCAGCTCAACGCCACGATCATCGGCAAGACCCGCCTGCAGAGCGCCGAGCAGTTCAAGGACATCCTGCTCAAGGTCAACGCCGACGGCTCCCAGGTTCGCCTGAAGGACGTCGCCGATGTCGCCCTGGGCGGCCAGGACTACAGCATCAATGCTCAGTTCAACGGCAAGCCGGCCTCGGGTATCGCGATCAAGCTGGCCACCGGCGCCAACGCGCTGGACACCGCCAAGTCGATCCGCGCCACCCTGGCCACGCTGGAGCCGTTCTTCCCGCAGGGCATGAAGATCGTCTACCCGTACGACACCACCCCGGTGGTTTCCGCCTCGATCCATGAGGTGGTGAAGACCCTGGGCGAAGCGATCCTGCTGGTGTTCCTGGTGATGTACCTGTTCCTGCAGAACTTCCGCGCCACGCTGATCCCGACGATCGCCGTGCCGGTGGTCCTGCTGGGCACCTTCGGCGTACTCGCCGCCTTCGGCTTCTCGATCAACACCCTGACCATGTTCGGCATGGTGCTGGCGATCGGCCTGTTGGTGGACGACGCCATCGTGGTGGTGGAAAACGTCGAGCGGGTGATGGCCGAGGAAGGCCTGTCGCCCCGCGAGGCGGCGCGCAAGTCCATGGGCCAGATCCAGGGCGCGCTGGTGGGTATTGCCCTGGTGCTCTCGGCGGTATTCCTGCCGATGGCCTTCTTCGGCGGTTCCACCGGGGTGATCTACCGCCAGTTCTCCATCACCATCGTCTCGGCCATGGCCCTGTCGGTGCTGGTGGCCCTGGTGCTGACCCCGGCGCTCTGCGCCACCATGCTCAAGCCCATCGAGAAGGGCGACCACGGCGAGCACAAGCGCGGCTTCTTCGGCTGGTTCAACCGTGCGTTCCTCTCCACCACCCACGGCTACGAGCGTGGCGTCACCTCGATCCTCAAGCACCGCGTGCCGTACCTGCTGATGTACGTGCTGATCCTCGGCGGCATGGTCTTCCTGTTCACCCGCATCCCCACTGCGTTCCTCCCCGACGAGGACCAGGGCGTGCTGTTCGCCCAGGTGCAGACCCCGGCCGGTTCGTCCGCCGAGCGTACCCAGGTGGTGGTGGACTCCATGCGCGAGTACCTGCTGGACAAGGAAAGCAGCTCGGTGAACTCGGTGTTCACCGTGACCGGCTTCAACTTCGCCGGCCGTGGCCAGAGCTCGGGCATGGCGTTCATCATGCTCAAGCCCTGGGAAGAGCGTCCGGGCGCGGAGAACAGCGTGTTCGCGCTGGCCCAGCGCGCGCAGCAGCACTTCTTCAGCTTCAAGGACGCGATGGTGTTCGCCTTCGCCCCGCCGGCAGTACTCGAACTGGGTAACGCCGTGGGCTTCGACATCTTCCTCCAGGACCAGGCCGGCGTCGGCCACGAAGTGCTGATGCAGGCGCGCAACCAGTTCCTTGGTCTTGCCGCACAGAACCCGGTACTGCAGCGCGTGCGTCCCAACGGCCTGAACGACGAGCCGCAGTACAAGCTGCTGATCGACGACGAGAAGGCCAGTGCGCTGGGCGTCTCCCTGGCGGACATCAACAGCACCATCTCCATCGCCTGGGGTTCGAACTACGTCAACGACTTCATCGACCGTGGTCGGGTGAAGAAGGTCTACCTGCAAGGCCGCCCGAACGCGCGGATGAGCCCGGAAGACCTGGACAAGTGGTACGTGCGCAACAGCTCCGGCGAGATGGTGCCGTTCAGCGCCTTCGCTACCGGCGAGTGGAGCTATGGCTCGCCGAAGCTGGCGCGCTACAACGGCGTGCCGGCCATGGAAGTCCTCGGTGAACCGGCCCCGGGCCGTTCCACCGGTGAGGCCATGGCGGCGGTCGAGGACATCGTCAAGCAACTGCCCAAGGGCGTCGGCTATGCCTGGACCGGTCTGTCCTACGAGGAACGCCTGTCCGGCTCGCAGGCTCCCGCGCTCTATGCCCTGTCGCTGATCGTGGTGTTCCTCTGCCTGGCGGCGCTGTACGAGAGCTGGTCGATTCCGTTCTCGGTGATGCTGGTGGTGCCGCTGGGCGTCATCGGTGCGCTGCTGGCGACGTCCATGCGCGGCTTGTCCAACGATGTGTTCTTCCAGGTGGGTCTGTTGACGACCATCGGCCTGTCGGCGAAGAACGCGATCCTGATCGTCGAGTTCGCCAAGGAGCTGCACGAGCAGGGCAAGGGCATCGTCGAGGCGGCCATCGAGGCCTGCCGGATGCGTCTGCGCCCGATCGTCATGACCTCCCTGGCGTTCATCCTCGGCGTGGTGCCGCTGGCGATTTCCACTGGCGCCGGCTCCGGCAGCCAGCATGCGATCGGTACCGGCGTGATCGGCGGCATGGTCACCGCGACCGTCCTCGCGATCTTCTGGGTGCCGTTGTTCTACGTGGTGGTCAGTACCCTGTTCAAGGACGCCGCGTCCAAGGAACAGGAATCCACCGAGAAGGGGCATTGATATGAGAAAGTCCTTACTGTCCCTCGCCATAGCAGCCGGCGTGTTGTCCGGCTGCTCGCTGATCCCCGACTACGAGCGCCCCGAGGCGCCCGTGGCCGCGGCTTATCCGCAGGGCGATGCCTACGATGCGGGGCAGCCGGCTACCGCCGGCGCCGACATCGGCTGGCGCGAGTTCTTCAAGGACCCGCAACTGCAGCGACTGGTCGAAGTGTCGCTGGAAAACAACCGTGACCTGCGCGTCGCCGCGCTGAACATCGAAGCCTACCGGGCGCAGTACCGCATCCAGCGGGCCGACCTGTTCCCGGCGGTGGACGCCGGCATCACCGGCTCGCGCCAGCGCCTGCCGGCCGACCTGTCGACCACCGGCAGCTCGATGATCAGCAGCCAGTACGGCGCGACCCTGGGCGTGACTTCCTGGGAGCTCGACCTGTTCGGCCGCCTGCGCGCCCTGCGTGACCAGGCGCTGGAAACCTACTTCGCCAGCGAAGAGGCCCGCCGCAGCACCCAGACCAGCCTGGTGGCCAACGTTGCCAACGCCTACCTGACGCTGCGCGCCGACCAGGCCCAGCTGGAGCTGACCCGCAACACCCTGGCCACCTACCAGAAGAGCTACGACCTGACCAAGCGCAGCTACGAAGTGGGCGTCGCCTCGGCCCTGGACCTGCGCCAGTCGCAGACCTCGGTGGAAAGCGCGCGGGCGACCCTGGCGCAGTACACCCGTCTGGTCGCGCAGGACCAGAACGCGCTGGTCCTGCTGCTGGGTTCCGGTCTGCCGGGCGACCTGCCCCAGGGCCGCCAGCTGTCCGACGAGCTGCTGGCCACCGTGCCGGCGGGCCTGCCTTCCGACCTGCTGCAGCGCCGCCCGGACATCCTCCAGGCGGAGCACCAGCTCAAGGCGGCCAACGCCAATATCGGCGCGGCGCGGGCGGCGTTCTTCCCGAACATCAGCCTCACCGCCAACGCCGGCAGCCTCAGCCCGGACCTGTCCGGCCTGTTCGACGGCGGCTCCGGCAGCTGGCTGTTCAAGCCCTCGATCACCTTGCCGATCTTCAACGCCGGCAGCCTGCAGGCGAGCCTGGACCTGGCCAAGGTGCAGAAGGACATCAACGTGGCGCAGTACGAGAAAGCCATTCAGACGGCCTTCTCCGAGGTCGCCGACGGCCTCGCCGCGCGCGGCACCTTCAACGAGCAACTGCAGGCGCAGCGCTCGCTGGTGGACGCCACCAGCGAGTACTACCGCCTGGCCGACAAGCGCTACCGCACCGGTGTGGACAACTACCTCACCGTGCTCGACGCGCAGCGCTCGCTGTTCAGTGCCCAGCAGCAGCTGATCACCGACCGCCTCAACCAGCTGACCAGCGAGGTCAACCTGTACAAGGCCCTCGGCGGCGGCTGGCAGGCGACGGCGGCGCAAGCCAGGCCGATCTCCAGCGAGGCGCCGAAAGGCTGATCCTTACTGGCTGGAAACGAGAACGCCGCCCTTCGGGGCGGCGTTTTTGTTGGTGGTTCGCGTAGGGCGGATAACCCGGCACGGGTTATCCGCCGTGTTGACGGTGGATAACGCCTTGGGCGTTATGCGCCCTACAGGTTGCGCCGGTGGTTGAGGCGGCTCTACAGGTAAGCGCCGGAGCTGCGCCCCGCCGGCTGGATCTGGTTGTCGGCGAGCCAGTCCAGCGCGCATTCGCGCAGGCGCTCGCCCTGGTAGACGTACCAGGCCTGCAGCAATTCCGGGTAACCCATCAGCACATGGCGGAAGGCCTTGAACGGCTTGCGCCCCTCGATAGCGTTGGCCAGGGCGGAGTAGGCGTGGGGTTCGGGCACTTCGCGGAGGAAGTCGCGCATCAGCTCCAGCGACTGGCCACTGCTCAGCGGTTCGATGGGCAGCAGGCGCTCCGGCTCGCGGTGCAGCAACTCGGCCAGCTCCGGGTCGGGGTCTTCTTCGGGGATCAGCAGCACCTGGCCACTGAACAGATCGAGGTAGTGATCGATACCCTGGGTATCGAGCGCGAAGGCCAGTTCGTCGATATCGATGGTCAGCGGGCGCATGGTCACTCTCCCTGGTTGGCGAGTGACCGATCCTACGCCATGCGCATGACAACTGTCCTGCCGTTGTCGGTCGGCGCGGGCGCACCGAGCGACTGGCGCTTTACAGACGGAAGCGGCCCACCTGCAGTTGCAGCTCGTTGCCCAGGCGCGCCAGCTCGGTGCTGGAGCTGGCCGTCTGTTCGCTGGCGGCAGCGGACTGGTCGGCGATCTCGCGCACCTGCACCACGCTGCGGTTGATCTCCTCGGCAACGCTGCTCTGCTCCTCGGCGGCCGAGGCGATCTGCAGGTTCATGCCCTGGATGTCGGCCACGGTGCGGGCGATCACGCCCAGCGCCTCGCCGGCGCGGCGGGTCAGTTCCACCGAGCTGCCGGTCAGGCGGCGGCTGTCGTCCATGCGCGTCACCGCTTCCTGGGCGCCGCGCTGCAGGCCGGCGATCAGGCCCTCGATCTCGGCGGTGGAAGACTGCGTGCGCTGGGCCAGGCCGCGCACCTCATCGGCGACCACGGCGAAACCGCGCCCGGCCTCGCCGGCACGGGCGGCTTCGATGGCGGCGTTGAGCGCCAGCAGGTTGGTCTGCTCAGCCACCGACTTGATCACGTCCAGCACGCTGCCGATCTTCTCGCTTTCCTTGCGCAGCAGTTCCATGGCCTCGGCGGAGCGATCCACCTCGGTGGCCAGGCGGTCGATCTGGTTGACCGCGTCCTGCACCACCTGGTCGCCCTCGCGGGCCTGCTGGTCGGCTTGCTGGGCGGCGGCGGAAGCCTGTTCGGCGTTGCGCGCGACTTCCTGCACGGTAGCGGCCATTTCATGGATGGCGCTGGCGACCTGCTCGGTTTCCACGCGCTGGCTGTTCACCCCGGCGCGGGTCTGCTCGGTGACCGCGGAGAGTTCGTCGGCGGCGGTGGCCAGCTGGTTGACGCTGCCGCCGATGTGGCCGAGCAGCTGCGCCAGGCTCTCGCGCATGCGCAACATCACCCGCTGCAACTGGCCCAGCTCGTCGCTGCGCTGCAGGTTGAGGTCGCGCGACAGGCCCTGGGAGAGGTCGCCCTGGGCAATGCGCTCGGCCAGTTCCAGGGCCTCGTGCAGCGGGCGGACGATCTGGCGGTTGATGGCCCAGCCGGAGAGGAAGCCAAAGGCCAGGGCGAGCACGGCGATGAGGATCTGCCGGGTCTTGGCGGCAGCGGTCTCGGCGTCGTTGCGTGCCAGAGTGTCGTCGTAGAGGCGGTCGGCTGCGGCGAGCAGTGCATCGCTGGCGCCGCTCAGCGCCTTGCGGGCCTGCTGGGTGGCGTTCACCCCGTCGCGGAAGTGCTCGATGCCGCTGCGGTAGTTCTGCAGGTCCTTGAGCGCGGCGCCCAGGCCGTCGGCGGCGATGGCCGGCAACTGGCTCTGCAGGGTCGTGCCGGTGTCGCGCAGCTTGTCGAAGGCGGCGAACGCAGCCTGTTCGGCGCTGGCAGATTGTTCGAAGACATAGCCCCGTACCTGATAGCGCACCACCAGCAGTTGCTGGTGCAGCTGGCCGACGGCCTGGGCGCCGTGCAGCAACTGGGCGTCGCCCGGTTGTTCGGCGAGCAGCTCGAAGAGTTGCTTGTCCAGCGCCTCGAAGGCCTGCAGGGCGCTCTGTGCGCTGCCCACCAGGGTGCCGCGGGCCTGGGTGCGCTGGTCGACGGCGCGGGTCAGGGCGGTGAAGGCCTCGCGGTACTCGCTGACCGCCTGGCGCGCTGCTGTCAGCTGCCTGGCATCGACGTCGCTGCCTTTCAGGCGCTGCTCGATCAGCTCCAGCATCTTCGTGCTGTGCTGTTCGACGCGCTCGGCCTGGCTGCGATCGCCGCCCAGCTCGAACTGCAGGCGCGCGAGGTTGGCCTGCTGGCTGAGGTCGTTGAGTTCGGTGATGGTCGCCATCTGCTCGCCGCGCTCGGCCTGGTTATCCAGGCTGTGCAGGCCGCTGAGCAGCACCAGCAGGGTAAGGAAGAGGAGGATGCCGAAGCCCACCACCAGCTTCAGGCTGACGTTCAGGCGTCCCAGCTGTACTACTAGCCAATCGTACATGTCGAAAACTCCAGGCAGGCGTTGCCACGGGATCGACGGCCCGTGGCTGGCAAGAACGAGTGTGCAGAGGCGAGGCGCAATTGTCGGGACGCATCTTCGTGCGTCAGAGGCTATCGGCGGCGAAAGGGGAAACTGAAGGCGGGAATTTGTCGCGATGTTTCCGGCTCGGTACGGCTTCCTGTTGCCATGAACGTCGTTGCAGCGCCTCGTAGGATGGTGTGGAGCGAAGCGATACCCATCAAACATCGCGCGCCGACAGCATGGGTATCGCTGCGCTCCACCCATCCTAAAAAAGCCACCCTGGCTGTCGCTCCTGCAGCGGAAACCCTGCGCAGAATAAAAAAGGCCCGCAGTGCGCGGGCCTTTTCGTGGCGAGGCCGGATCAGACGCGGAAGCGGCTGACCAGCACCTGCAGCTCGTTGCCCAGGCGAGCCAGCTCGACGCTGGAAGCGGCGGTCTCCTCGCTGGCGGCGGCGGTCTGCTCGGAGATGTCGCGCACGTTCATCACGCTGCGGTTGATCTCTTCGGCCACCGCGCTCTGCTGCTCGGAAGCGGCGGCGATCTGCTGGTTCATCGACTGGATGGTCGACACGGTGCGGGTGATGGCGCCCAGGCGCTCGCCGGCGCGGCGGGTCAGGTCGACGGTGCTGACGGTCAGGTCGCGGCTGGTTTCCATCATCTGCACGGCCTGCTGGGTACCGCTCTGCAGGCCGGCGATCAGCTCCTCGATCTCCTCGGTGGAGGACTGGGTGCGCTGCGCCAGGCCGCGTACCTCATCAGCTACCACGGCGAAGCCACGGCCGGCATCGCCCGCGCGGGCGGCTTCGATGGCGGCGTTGAGCGCCAGCAGGTTGGTCTGCTCGGCGACTGCCTTGATCACGTCCAGCACGCTGCCGATCTTCTCGCTTTCGCGCTTGAGCTTGAGCACCGATTCGTTGGTGCGGCCGACTTCGCCGGCCAGGCGATCCATCTGGGTTACCGCCTCGGTCACCGCGCCTTCGCCGTCACGGGCCTGGCGGTCGGCGGCGGAGGCAGCCTCGGAGGCCTCCTCGGCGTTGCGTGCGACTTCCTGCACGGTGGCGGCCATCTCGTTCATGGCGGTAGCGACCTGGTCGGTCTCGACCTTCTGATTGTTCACCCCGGCGCTGGTCTGCTCGGTCACCGCGGACAGCTCCTCGGCGGCGCTGGCGATCTGCGTCACGCCATCGTGGATGCGGCCGATCAGCTCGCGCAGGGATAGGTTCATGCGCTGCATGCTCTTTTGCAGCTGGCCCAGTTCGTCGTGACGATTGGTGGGGATGTCACGGCTGAGGTCGCCGTCGGCGATGCGCTCGGCGTGGCGCAGCACGTCGCGCAGCGGATTGACGATCTGCCCGGTGATGATCCAGGCAGCGATGCTGCCCAGCACCAGGGCGATCAGCGCGGCCAGGCCCAGCAGGGTCTTGGCCTGGGCGACGCCGGCGTCGCGCTTGGCGGTCTGGGTGGAGGTCAGTTCGTTGCTGAGCTTCTCGATCTGCTGGCCGGCATCGCGCATGCGGTCGCGAGCAGCCTGGCTGTCGTTGACCTCGTTGCGGTAATTGGTCAGCGCGTTGCGGTAGGTCTCCAGCGCGTCGAGGGTGGCGCGGAACTCGCTGTTCAGCTCGGCCGGCGAGGTGCTCATGTCACTCTTCACGCCGTCGATGAGCTTCTGCAGGGCAGCGAAGGCGGGTTGCTCGAGGTTCTGCGCGTCGGTGCTGGTGTAGGCCATGACCTGCAGGCGCGCCTGCATGACACTGCGACCGAGGCCGGAGAGGTCCTGCAGATGTTGCAGACCTTCGGGACTGCCGTTGCTGACCAGCTTCTGCTCGGCCTTCTGCATGCCTTCGCTGACCGCGCCGGCGGCCTGGATCAGCACCTGCTTGGCGGCGTCGCGCTCTTCGAAGGACTTCAGCAGTTGGGCGTACAGTTTGCGGTACTCCACGCTCAGATCATGCTGCTGGTCGATGACCCGACGGTCCTCGGCCTCGGTGAACCGCTCGTTCAGCGCGCGGTGGCGCTGGTCCAGCTTGTCCAGCGTATCGAGCACCGCCTTGGCGTCTTCCGGGGCGCGGGTGGACTGGAATTTCAGACGGGCGATACGCAGGTCCTTGGCGATCGCGATCAGCTCGGAAATCTCGCCGAGCTTGTCGCCCCGTTCGATCACGTTGCCCAGGTTGATCCAGCCGGTGAGGGCGATCAGCAGGGTGAGCAGCAGCACCAGGCCGAAGCCCGAGGCGAGTTTGAGTTTGACAGTCAGGTTGTTGAACCAGCGAAACATGAAGGCGGCGCTCCAGCGATGAACAGGGCCGGTACGCATGGCTGAGCAGGAAATGCGCAGAGTGGGGACGACCGGTACCGCTGATATCGGCTTCGCTGCGGGGAACTGAAGGGTTTTACGGTAATTTTCTGACTGGTGGTTCACGCTGGAGGCCGCGTGGTTACTGGCCTCTAGCCATTTTTCGTTAGTACAGTCGTGCCAAAAGCGCGGTCACGGCAGTCTCGACGCGCAGGATGCGTTCGCCCAGTTGCACGGGGTTCAGGCCGGCTTCGCGCAGCTTGTCGACCTCGTAGGGAATCCAGCCGCCTTCCGGGCCGATGGCCAGGGTCACCGGCTCGCTCAACGCCCGTGGGCACTCGGGCCACGGGCCGGGATGGCCGATCAGCCCGAGGCTGCCGGCGGCCAGCGTGGGCAGCCGGTCTTCGACGAAGGGCTTGAAGCGCTTCTCGATGATCACTTCGGGCAGCACGGTGTCGCGGGCCTGTTCGAGGCCCAGGATCAGTTGCTCGCGCACGGCCTCTGGCTCGAGGAAGGGGGTCTGCCAGAAGCTCTTTTCCACCCGGTAGCTGTTGAGCAGCACCAGCCGCGGCACGCCCATGGCGGCGACAGTCTGCAGCACGCGGCGGAGCATCTTCGGGCGGGGCAGGGCGAGCAGCAGGGTGAGCGGCAGCTTGGCTGGCGGGGCCTGGTCGAAGCTGACCTGCAACTCGGCCTCGTTGGCTTCCAGGCGCAGCAGGCGGCCTTCGCCCATCAGGCCGCCGAGGCGGCCGACGCGCATCCGGTCGCCGCTTTCGGCGCGGTGGACTTCCTGCAGGTGGGTCAGGCGGCGGTCGCGCAGGATCACGCGATCCGCCGCCACGAAGTCGGCGTCGTCGAGGAGCAGCAGGTTCACGAGCGGGTGGCCGGAGGCTGGTCGCCCTTGGACTCTTCTTCCTCTTCCGGGCCGCGCTTGCGGATCAGGTGGCTGAACAGCACGCCAGCCTCGAACAGCAACCACATCGGCACGGCCAGCAGGGTCTGCGACAGCGGGTCCGGCGGGGTGAGGATCATGCCGACGACGAAGCAGCCGATGATCACGTAGGGGCGGATCTTCTTCAGGTAAGCCACGTTGACCACCCCGATCCACACCAGCAGCACGGTGGCCACGGGAATCTCGAAAGCCACGCCGAAGGCGAACAGCAGGGTGAGGAAGTCCAGGTAGCTGTTGATGTCGGTCATCGGCGTCACGCCTTCCGGGGCCGAGCCGAGGAAGAAGTGGAACATCAACGGGAACACCAGGAAATAGGCGAAGGCCATGCCGGCGTAGAACAGCACGATGCTGGAGGCCAGCAGCGGCAGGGCGACGCGCTTCTCGTGCTTGTACAGGCCCGGCGCGATGAAGCCCCAGACCTGGGCGAGGATCACCGGCATGGCGAACAGCACGGCGACGATCATGGTCAGCTTCAGCGGCGCGAGGAAGGCCGACGCCGGGTCGATGGCGATCATGGTCGCGCCTTCGGGCAGGAAGCGGCGCAGCGGCTCGGAAGCCAGCGCGTAGATCTTCTGCGAGAAGTACAGCAGGCCGATGAAGATCACGAAGATCGCAACCACGCAGCGCAGTAGGCGCGTACGCAGCTCGGTCAGGTGCGAGACCAGGGGCATTTCCTGGTCGTGTTCGGGCTGGTCGGGTTTTTCGGCGCTCATGGGGTACGCGGCGTCTCGGACGAAGCGGGTGGCTGGCTCGCGCCAGTCGGTTCAGTCGGTTGGCTCGGCTGGCCGGCTTCCGGCGCCTGCGGTGCAGCGGCGGGAACCTCCGCAGTGGCAGGCGCGAGGCCCGCGCCCGGCAGGCTGTTCAGGCGGCTGTTGGGCGCGATGCTCGGCGCCGCGGGCGGCTCGGCAGGTGCGTTCTGGCCGCTGGACTGGACCGGCTGTTGCGGGTTGAAAGTTTCCCGCGCCTGCTCCTGCAGGTCAGTCAGCGGCGCCATCAGCTTCTTGGCTTCCTGTTCCATCTGCAGGATGTACTCGTTGTGCAGCTGGCGGCGGATTTCATCCGCGCCCAGCTCGCGCTCCACTTCCGTCTTGATGGCGTTGAAGCTGCGCTTGAGCCGGCCGATCCACAGGCCGGCCGTGCGCGCGGCGCCCGGCAGGCGGTCGGGGCCGAGCACCAGCAGGGCGACGAGGCCCACCAGCAGCAGTTCGCTGAAGCTGATACCGAACATGAATCAGTCCTTGCGCGCCGGCTCTTCGACCTTCTGCGCCTGGGCGTCGATGGTGTGCGGCTGGTTCAGCGGCGGGTTGCCGGCAGCGGCGTTCGGGTCCTTCTTCTCGTCTTCCTCGGTGTTCATCGCCTTCTTGAAGCCCTTGATGGCTTCGCCGACGTCCGAACCGAGGTTCTTCAGGCGCTTGGTGCCGAAGACCAGGACGACGACGATCAGGATGACGACCCAGTGTTTCCAGTCAAAGATGCCCATCTTGTTTTCCTCGCAAAGTTGTCGGGTTCAGGCTGACGGTTGGCGCGCGGCTTTCTCGTCGTGCCCGGAAAGGCCGAAGCGGCGGTCCAGCTCGTCCAGTACCGCCTGCGGGTGCTGGCCGAGGGCGGCGAGCATCACCAGGGAGTGGAACCAGAGGTCGGCCGTTTCGTAGATCAGGTCCGTGCAGTCACCGCTGGCGGCGGCGTCCTTGGCGGCGAGAATGGTTTCCACCGACTCTTCGCCAACCTTCTCCAGGATCTTGTTCAGGCCCTTGTGATACAGGCTGGCCACGTAGGAGCTGTCCGGTGCGGCATTCTTGCGCGCTTCGAGGACTTCCGCCAGACGGGCGAGGGTATCAGTGCTCATGGGGTTTTCCTGTACCTACGTGGGAGTAGATGGCATCCGGGTCCTTCAGGACCGGGTCGACGGTCTGCCAGGCGCCGTTCTCGAACACCCGGTAGAAGCAGCTCTCGCGGCCGGTGTGGCAGGCGATGCCGCCCAGCTGTTCGACCATCAGGATCACCACGTCGGCGTCGCAGTCCAGGCGCAGCTCATGCAGCTTCTGCACGTGGCCGGAGTCCTCGCCCTTGCGCCAGAGCTTGCCGCGCGAGCGCGACCAGTAGATGGCGCGGTTCTCGGCGGCGGTGAGGGCCAGGGCCTCGCGGTTCATCCAGGCCATCATCAGCACGCGGCCGGTGCGATGGTCCTGGGCGATCGCCGGCACCAGTCCATCGGCATTCCACTTGATTTCGTCCAGCCAGTCTTTCATCTCGGGTTCCGTACAGCGGGCACGCGCGGTGCCCAGAGCCACTTCGTAAGCCACTTCATCTAGCGGTTAAGTGTGCCAGCCAGTGCGGCGACTGGCTATCGGCGCAGAATCAGATACAGACCACCGGCCAGCATCGCCCACGCCGGCCAGGCCGCGAGGCTGTGGGTGGCGAGGCCTGTTTCGGCGGCCCCGGCGACCAGCACCGCGCCAATCAGCCGCGCCGGCCAGGCGCCGGCCATGCCGACCGGGACGCCGGTCAGGCGCGTTTCGGGCTGCGGCTCGCGGGACAGGCGCTCGAGCGTGTCACGGGTCATCTGCGCCAGGTGCGGCAGTTGTTCGATGTGTTGCTGGGCGTTGCGCAGCAGAGTGCCAGGGCTGACGCGCTCGCGCATCCAGCGTTCCAGGAACGGTTGCGCGGTGGTCCACAGGTCCAGCTCCGGGTAGAGCTGGCGGCCCAGGCCTTCGATGTTCAGCAGGGTCTTCTGCAGCAGCACCAGTTGCGGCTGCACTTCCATGTTGAAGCGCCGCGCGGTCTGGAACAGGCGCAGCAGCACCTGGCCGAAGGAAATGTCCTTGAGCGGTTTCTCGAAGATCGGCTCGCACACGGTGCGGATCGCCGCTTCGAAATCATTGACCTTGGTTTCCGCCGGTACCCAGCCCGAGTCGATGTGCAGTTGGGCGACCTTGCGGTAATCGCGCTTGAAGAAGGCGATCAGGTTGCGCGCCAGGTAGTCCTGGTCCTCGTCGGTGAGGCTGCCGACGATCCCGCAGTCCACTGCGATGTACTGCGGGCTCCACGGCGTGCGGGTGCTGACGAAAATGTTGCCGGGATGCATGTCGGCGTGGAAGAAGCTGTCGCGGAACACCTGGGTGAAGAAGATCTCCACGCCACGCTCGGCCAGTGCCTTGAAGTCGGTGCGCTGGTCGCGCAGGGTGTCCAGGTCGGTCACCGGAATGCCGTAGATGCGCTCCATCACCAGCACCTTGGGGCGGCACCAGTCCCAGTAGACCTGGGGCACGTAGAGCAGCGGCGAACCTTCGAAGTTGCGCCGCAGCTGAGAGGAGTTGGCCGCTTCACGCAGCAGGTCCAGCTCGTCGTAGATGGTCTTCTCGTAGTCGCTGACCACTTCGGCCGGGTGCAGGCGGCGGGCGTCGGCGGAGATGCGCTCGGCGGTGCGGGCGAGGATGTGCAGCCAGGCGATGTCGGAGCGGATCACCGGCTCCAGGTTCGGGCGGATGACCTTCACCACCACTTCCTCGCCGCTCTTGAGCTGCGCAGTGTGCACCTGCGCCACCGAGGCGGAGGCCAGCGGTTCGCGCTCGAAGCGGGAGAACACCTGCTCGATCTTCGCGCCCAGCTGCTGCTCGATGAGCGCCACGGCCTGTTCCGGCGGGAAGGGCGGCACCTTGTCCTGCAGGAAGGCCAGCTCCAGGGCGATGTCGTCGGGGAGCAGGTCGCGGCGGGTGGAGAGTATCTGGCCGAACTTGATGAAGATTGGCCCGAGGTCTTCCAGCGCCAGCCGGATGCGCGCGCCACGGCTGAGCTCCAGCGGCTTGCGCGGCAGCCAGCGCCAGGGCAGCAGCCCGCCGAGCAGGCGCAGCCACCAGGGCAGGAAGGGCAGTTCGAGGACCATGTCGTCCAGACGGTAGCGGATGGCTACGCGCTGGATGCGCAGCAGGCGGCGGAAGGCGAGCAGCTTCATGCGTCAGGCTTGATCTTCTGGGTCAGGCGGTTGATCCGCGCGTCGAGGCGGTCGAGGGACATCTTCAACTGGTCCAGCTCAGCGAAGCGCGCTTCGGCTTCGTGCTGGCCGACCAGGCTGCGGCTTTCCTCGGCGAGGTAGTCGGCGAGGCTCAGGCGCAGGCTTTCCAGGCTGTCGCCGGCCCAGGCCATGCCGCCGCGCAAACGCGCGCCGAGCAGGTGCGCGGGCACCGGGCCGAGCCAGCGGGAGACTTCGTATTCCCAGTCCAGCTCCAGGCTCTGGAGGATATCGGCCAGCTCCAGCAGCATCGCGCTGTCGCCGCCCATGGTCACTTCAGGGCTGTGCAGGACGCGGGTCTTGTCCTTGGCCAGGGCCAGTTGCAGCAGGCTGCCGGCGGGCGCGACGAGGGTGCAGTCGGCTGGCGCCTCGTGGTGCGCGGCCAAATGCAGGCCGTCAGCGTCGGGCAGGATGAACAGCCGCAGCGCGGGTGCCTGGCAGTCCACTTCCAGCACCTTGCCGGCGAGCCGGCCGAGACGCCGCAGGGCCACGCCGTCGAGCCGCAGCACGCGGTTGACGGTGGCTTCGGCGCTGGCCAGCGCGGCCTGCAGGAGCAGGGTCATCAGGGCTTGATGCCGCGGTGCAGGGCGACCACGCCGCCGGTCATGTTGTGGTAGGTGACGCGGTCGAAGCCGGCCTCCACCATCATCGACTTCAGCGTTTCCTGGTCGGGGTGCATGCGGATCGATTCGGCGAGGTAGCGGTAGCTCTCGGAATCGTTGGTCACCAGCTTGCCCATCAGCGGCAGCAGGGTGAAGGAGTAGGCGTCGTAGGCCTTGGACAGCAGGCTGCTGGTGGGCTTGGAGAATTCCAGCACAAGCAGGCGGCCGCCGGGCTTGAGTACCCGCAGCATGGAGCGGATGGCTTCATCCTTGTGGGTGACGTTGCGCAGGCCGAAGGCGATGGTCACCGCATCGAAGTAGTTATCGGGGAACGGCAGCTTCTCGGCGTCGGCCTGGACGAAGTTGACGTTGCCGGCGACGCCGCTGTCGAGCAGCTTGTCGCGGCCGACCTTGAGCATCGAGGCGTTGATGTCGGCCAGCACCACTTCGCCGGTCGGGCCGACCAGGCGGGAGAACTGGCGGGTCAGGTCACCGGTGCCGCCGGCGATGTCCAGCACCCGGTTGCCGGCGCGTACGCCGGACAGCTCGATGGTGAAACGCTTCCACAGACGGTGGACGCCGCCGGACATCAGGTCGTTCATCAGGTCGTACTTGGCGGCGACCGAGTGGAATACCTCGGCGACCTTCTCGGCCTTCTCGCTCTCGCGCACGGTCTTGTAGCCGAAGTGCGTGGTGGGATCGGCGCTGTCCTGGCCGGCTTGGGGCTTGCGCGGTTCGCTCATGGCGTTTGTACCCTGGAAGTCAGTGGCGGGCATTCTAACAGGATGCAGAGAAAACGCCGCCCCGGTCACGCCGCCAGCGGGGTGCGGCGATACGGCGCGGCGCGTATGATCGGCGGGGTCAGTCAACTGCGGAGTTCCAGCATGTCCCGTATCCACGTCGAACGTTCCCACTCCCTCGGCCTCGAAGCCGCCCGCGCCAAGGCGGAAAAGCTCGCCGACAAGCTCACCCGCGAGCACGGCGTGAGCAGCGAGTGGCAGGGCGACACCCTGCTGTTCAAGCGCAGCGGCGTGGACGGGCGCATCGAAGTGGGCGCGGACAAGGTCGCGGTGGACGTGAAGCTGGGCCTGATGCTCTCGGCCATGGGCGGCCTGCTCAAGGGCGAGATCGAGCGCGCGCTGGACAAGGCCCTGGCCTGACCCCCTGCCGGCCCCGTTCCCCGCGGGGCCATGCCGTTTTCGTGCGGCGCCGGCTTTCCTACAAAGCCTGGTATGTGTTTTCTAATTTTCCCCGATACCTTGGCCCACAGTCCCGCCTGATGCGGGCAGCTTTCGACATCATCGAATCTGAACCTGTGAGGTGCCACCATGGCCAAGGCTGTCAGCAAGAAGAAAGTCGCAGAACTCCAATCCTCCCTCTACTCCGATGCCAAGCACTACGCCCGGCAGATCTGGCTCGCAGGCCTGGGCTCCTACGCTCGCGTGGGCCAGGAAGGCAGCGAGTACTTCAAGGAACTGGTCAAGTCCGGCGAGTCCGTGGAGAAGAAAGGCCGTGACCTGGTGAGCACCCAGATCGACGCCGCCAACGACACCGTCAAGGGCCGTCTGCACAGCGTCAAGGCCAAGCTGAACTTCGACAGGATCGAAGAGGCGTTCGATGCGCGCGTGTCCTCCGCCCTCAACCGAATCGGAATTCCCTCCAGGCGTGATGTGGAGGCGCTCTCTGCTAAGCTGGATGAGCTGAGCGCAGTGCTCGAGCGTGTCGCGAGAACCCAATAAGGAGAGCAGGATGGCTGGCAAAAAAACTACCGATAAAAAAGAGTCCAGTTGGATCGGCGAGATCGAGAAATACTCGCGGCAGATCTGGCTGGCTGGCTTGGGGGCCTACTCGAAGGTCAGCAAAGACGGCAGCAAGGTGTTCGAGACCCTGGTCAAGGACGGCGAGAAGGCTGAGAAACTGGCCAAGACCGAAGTCGAGGGTGCGGTGAAGACCTCCACCCGTTCCGCGAAGGCGCGCGTCGATGCCGTCAAGGGCGCCGCGATCGGCAAGTGGGGCGAACTGGAAGAGGCCTTCGACAAGCGCCTGAACAGCGCGATCTCGCGCCTGGGCGTGCCGAGCAGCCGTGAAGTGAAAGACCTGCACAGCAAGGTCGACAGCCTCACCAAGCAGATCGAGAAGCTCACCGGCGTCAGCGTCGCCAAACCGGCCGCCAAGGCCGCCGCCAAACCCGCAGCGAAAGCCGCCGCCAAACCGGCCGCGAAACCCGCTGTGAAGACCGCGGCTTCCAAACCGGCTGCCAAGGCTGCTGCCAAACCTGCAGCGAAGGCGGCCGCCAAGCCCACTGCCAAAGCCGCCGCCAAACCGGCTGCCAAGGCTGCCGCGAAACCCGCTGCCAAGCCTGCTGCGAAGCCGGCTGCCAAGCCTGCTGCGAAGCCGGCTGCCAAGGCTGCGGCCAAGCCTGCCGCGAAACCGGCTGCCAAGCCCGCTGCTGCGAAAGCCGCCGCGAAGCCTGCCGCCAAACCCGCTGCAAAACCGGCTGCCACCGCCAAGCCTGCCGCTGCGAAACCTGCAGCCAAGCCGGCCGCGGCGAAGAAGCCTGCCGTGAAGAAGCCCGCTGCACCCAAGGCCGCCGCCAAGCCGGCTGCTGCGAAACCGGCAACCGCTCCGGTCGCCACTCCGGCACCGTCGGCTCCCGCCGCTGCGCCGGCCGTGACGCCGTCCGCCGCTGCTCCGGCAACGCCGCCGCCGTCCCAGGCCTGACCGGTCTGCTGCAACACCCACGCCCGGCCTCGCGCCGGGCGTTTTCATTCTCGCAAGACAAAAACCTGCAGGGATAAGTCAGGGGGTGAGGTAGCGCTTGGCGAGTCGCTCGGCGATCAGCTGCGAGTCCGGCCGCAGATGCGGCGCTACCAGCATCATGACCTGGAACACCACCTGGCGGACGTCGCCCTCGTGGCCGAGGATGCGCTGGTAGTCGAGGGAGAACAGCAGCGTCAGGGTGATCTGCTCTACCAACTGGCCGAGGGCTTCGGTGTCGCTGGCCAGTTCGTCCTGCGCCTTGAGCTGTGCCAGCAGGGTGGCCAGGGTGCGCTTGAGCTGGTTGAGCCAGGCCCGCACGCCACGGGCGAGCTTGGGCAGGCGCCCGGCGAGGTTGGAGAGGTCCTGGAAGAGGAAGCGGTAGTGCGCCAGGCGCTCGACGATCAGGTGCAGGAACAGCCAGTAGTCCTCGGCGCCCAGTCGCACGTCTTCCGGCGGGTCGAGCAGCGGCGCCAGTTCGTCCTGGAAGCGTTCGAACAGCGCCAGCACCAGCGGTTCCTTGCCGTGGAAGTGGTAGTAGAGATTACCCGGGCTGATGCCTAGTTCGGTGGCGATCTCCAGGGTTGAAACGTTGGGCTCGCCCTGCTCGTTGAACAGCTGCAGGGCGCATTCGAGAATCCGGTCGCGCGTTTTCATCCGTGTTCAGGTTCCAGCCGCAGTGGGGCCGACGATAGCTTCGGGATAGGGTGGCTGCCAATTGCTGTGCGGCAAACTTCTGCATGGTGCCCCCGCGACGTGGGTTGCCAGGGCATCTACGCAGGATGGTGTGGAGCGTAGCGATACCCATCGACTCAGCGCGCCGTCAGCATGGGTATCGTTGCGCTCCACCCATCCTTCGAGAGCGTTCTACGGTGCCAGTGGAAGGCGCGGAGCGAACAACCCGCAACGGGTTGCCCGATCCATGCTTGCCTCAGCGTACGTGCACGTAGGTGCCCGGTGCGGCTTCCTTGGCCGGGTATTCGGCGTTGCCCAGCTCGAAGTTCACCGGCCGGCGTTCGCCCGAGCGCTCCTGGATCCACTCCAGCCACAGCGGCCACCAGCTGCCTTCCTGGCGCTTGGTGTCGTAGTACCAGGCGCGCGGGTCGGAGCTGATCTTGCTGTTCTCGAAGTAGCAGGCCTTGGGGTTGCCCGGCGGGTTGAGGATGCTCTGGATGTGCCCGCTGTTGGACAGCACGAAGCGCGTCTCGCCGCCCAGCAGCTGGGCCGAGCGGTACACCGCGTCCCACGGGGTGATGTGGTCGGTGATGCCGGCGACGTGGAAGTTGTCCACCGCGACCTTCTTCAGGTCGATGGCGCTGCCGTTGACTTCCATGGCACCGGGGCGGGCCAGCGGGTTGTGCTTGAAGAAGTCGAGGAAGTCGCCGTGCAGCGCGGCGGGCAGGCGGGTGTTGTCGTTGTTCCAGTAGAGGATGTCGAAGGCCGGCGGCTGCTTGCCCAGCAGGTAGTTGTTGACCCAGTAGTTCCAGATCAGGTCGTTGGGGCGCATCCAGGCGAAGATCTTCGCCATGTCGCGGCCGTCCAGCACGCCGTGCTGATAGGAGCGGCGCTTGCTGGTCTCCAGGGTCTGCTCGTCGGCGAACAGCGCGGCCGGGGTCTCCACCTGGCTGTCCAGCAGGCTCACCAGGTAGGTGGCGCTGGCGACCTTGCGCAGTTGCCGGCGCGCCTGCAGGTGGCCCTGCAGCGCGGCGATGGTCAGCCCGCCCGAGCAGGCGCCCATCAGGTTGACGCTGCGGCTGCCGCTGATGGAGCGGCACACGTCGATGGCCTCGTCCAGCGCGGTGACGTAGGTCGACAGGCCCCACTCGCGGTGGCGCGCGTCGGGGTTGCGCCAGCTCACCATGAACAGCTGCAGATTGTTCTTCAGGGCGTACTGGACAAAGCTCTTCTCGGTCGTCAGGTCGAAGATGTAGAACTTGTTGATCTGCGGCGGCACGATCAGCAGCGGCTTGGCATGCAGGTGCTCGCCCATCGGCTTGTACTGGATCAGCTCCAGCACCTCGTTGCGCAGCACCACCGCGCCGGGCGTGATGGCCAGGTTCTGGCCGATCTCGAAGGCGCTGCGGTTGACCTGGCTGGGCATGCCGCCGTTGTGCATCAGGTCGTCGAGCAGGTGCTGCGCGCCCTTGAGCAGGCTCTGCCCGCCGGTGTTGAACAGCTCTTTCACCGCCAGCGGGTTGAGCAGGGTGTTCGATGGCGAGGCGGCGTCGGAGAGTATCGACAAGAGGAAGCGCGCGCGGGCGCGGTCGTCGCTGTTCAGGTCGCTCTCGTCGACCCAGGCCAGCAGTTGCTTCTGCCACGCCAGGTAGGCCTGCACGGTACGCCGGTAGAAGGGGTTCAGTCGCCAGGACGGGTCCTGGAAGCGTGCGTCCTGCGGGTTGGGCTGCAGCGGCGAGTCGCCGATCAGCACCTTGCCCACCTGCTTGCCGAAGGCCGCCAGGTGCTTCGCCGAATGGACCGGCTGGCGCACGCCCTGCAGCGCCAGCATGCGCAGGGTGGACAGTATGTCCTTGCCGCGCAGGCCGACCATCGCACTCTGCGCATTCATGTATTGGGTGGGGACGGGGACGCTACCAGGCTCAGCTTTCTCTCGCATGAACAGCACTCCGTAAAGGGTCCGACCTGACAATGGCGACGCAAGGCCTGTACCAGAATCGGGAGACTCCCGTTCCAGACGCCTGCCGCCGGTTCGAGGGGTGTGCACGGGTATCGACGCGAGAGGGTAACTGCCCGAAAACAGGGCAGCGGATCAGCAGTCGGGCTGCCCTGCGGTCACCTTCGAAGGCGGCCGCAGCGCGGGTCCCTAATCAGGCGCTACGTGTCGATACCCGTGAACACGCCTGTTTGTTGTTCGGCTCTTTAAAAAAAGTGCCTGCGCAGCGATCGGTCAAGGCAGGATGCCCGCCGACTGTGACGAAGCTGTGATGCTTCAGCTGGCTTTCGGAGCGAAAGGCCGGGGGTGGATGATCGCGCGCTGCCGTTCTTCCTGGAGGAATTTCATGATGATCGGCGCCACGGTTTCCGCGCGGGTCACCAGGAACAGGTGGCCGTCGTCGATCACGTGCAGCTCGGAGTTGGGGATGCGCCAGGCGATCATGCGCATGTTGATCAGCGGGATGATCGGGTCGTCGTCGCCGGCCAGGATCAGCGTCGGCTGACGGATCTTGTGCAGCCAGTGGATGCTGGTCCAGCCGAGGCCGGCGAACAGCTGCCAGTAGTAGCCCATCTTGCCGGACGAGCGCACCTTGCTGGCGAAGGCCATGGCCAGCTTCGGATCGCGGCGGAAGGCGCCGCCGTAGATGTCCGGGGCGATGTGCACGCCATAGGACGGCTGGATGTAGCGCCGTGGACTGGCCATGCGCCAGAGCACCCGCGGCTTGCCCGGCACCATCACCGCACCGGCGGCGGTGGCGGCGAGGATCAGCTTCTTGCAGCGCTCGGGATAGTCATGGGCGAACTGTTGCGCCAGGGCGCCGCCCCAGGAGACACCGATGGCCGTCACCTGGCCGTAGTCCAGGTAGTCGAGCATCCGCGCGGCCAGCTTCGCCAGGCCGGGGAAACGGTACGGCGTGCTGGGGGTGGACGAGCCACCGACGCCGGGCACGTCGAAGGCGATCACCTCCAGGTCCGGGTCCAGCGCGGCGACGAAGGGGAAGACCAGCTCCAGGTTGGCGCCGATGCCGTTGAAGATCAGCAGCGGCGTCATGTGCCTCTTGCCCGGACGCACGGCGGTGCGGATGGTCTGCCCGTCGAGCTCGATGGTGCGGAACTCGAAGGGCTGCGCCGCCGGCGCCTTGCTCGGCAGTATTTCCTCCGCGCTGCGCTTGCTGCGCGCGCGCCGGCTCGTCGGCGCGGCCACTTCCACGGCCTGCGACGATTCTGGGGTGTTGGCGTCGTCCACGGCGCCGGCTTGCGGGAGGAGTTCTGTTTTCATCGTTCGTGTACGTAGGTTCCAGGGGCGGCTTCGCCGGCCGGGTGGGCCTTGTTGCCCAGGGCGGTCGGTGCCTTGCGCGTCTTGCCCGAGCGCTCGGCGAGCCAGTTCTGCCAGTGCAGCCACCAGGAGTCGGCGTGCTTGCTGGCGTTTTCCTGCCAGGCCTTCGGATCGGCCGAGAGTTCAGGGCCGGTCATGAAGCGGGCCTTGGGGTTGCCTGGCGGGTTGAGGATGCTCTGGATGTGTCCGCTGTTGGATAGGATGAATTCACACTTGCCGCCCAGCAGACGAGCGGAGCGGTAGCAGGCTTCCCAGGGTGTGATGTGGTCGGACAGGCCGGCCACGCAGTAGAAGTCGCAGGTGATCTGCTTGAGGTCGATGGCCGTGCCGGAGACCTCCAGGGCGCCGGCGCGGGTCAGCGGGTTGGTCTTGAACATCTCCACCAGCTCGCCGTGCAGCGCGGCTGGCAGGCGCGTGGTGTCGTTGTTCCAGAACAGGATGTCGAAAGCCGGCGGCTCGTTGCCCAGCAGGTAGTTGTTGACCCAGTAGTTCCAGATCAGGTCGTTGGGGCGCATCCAGGCGAACACCTTGGCCATGTCCTTGCCTTCGAGCACGCCGGACTGGTAGGAGCGGCGCTTGGCGGCCTCCAGGGTCTTCTCGTCGGCGAACAGGGCGATCTGGGTGTTCATCTCGAAGTCCAGCACGCTGACCATCTGGGTGAAGGCATGGACCTTCTTCTCGCCCAGGGCGGCGTAATGGCCGAGCAGGGTGACGGTGGTGATGCCGCCGGAGCAGGCGCCGAGCATGTTCAGGTCCTTGGCGCCGGTGATGGCCAGGACCGCGTCGATGGCTTCCTTCAGCGCCTCGATGTAGGTGGTCAGGCCCCACTCGCGCTGCGCCTTGGTCGGGTTGCGCCAGCTGACGATGAAGGTCTGCACCTGGTTGCGCAGGCAGAAGCGCGCCAGGCTTTTCTCCGGCGACAGGTCGAAGACGTAGAACTTGTTGATCTGTGGCGGTACCACCAGCAGCGGGCGCTCGTGCACGCTCTCGGTGATCGGCTTGTACTGGATGACTTCCAGCACGTCGTTGCGGAATACCACCGCGCCTTCGGTCACGGCCAGGTTCTTGCCGACCTCGAAGGCTTCCATGTTGACCTGGCTGGGCATGCCGCCGTTGTTCACCAGGTCCTTGGCCAGATGGGTAAGACCGTCGAGCAGGCTCTTGCCGCCGGTCTCGAAGAAACGTTTGACCGCTGCCGGGTTGGACAGGGTGTTGGTCGGCGCCATGGCCTCGGTCATCAGGTTGATGACGAACTGGCCGCGGCTGATGTCCTGGCTGGACAGGTCGCTGTCGCCGATCCAGGTGTGCAGCTCCTTGCGCCAGGCCAGGTAGGTCTGCAGGTAGCGGCGGTAGAGCGGGTTCTGGCTCCAGGCCGGGTCGTTGAAGCGGCGGTCGTCGTCCGAGGGCTTGAGGTCGGACTTGCCAAGCAGCACGTTCTTCAGCTCGAGGCCGAAGTGGGCTACGTGCTTGGCGCTGTGGAACGGCTGCTTGACCGCTTGCAGCAGCACCATGCGGGCAGAGGTGAGCAGGTCCTTGCCCTGAATGCCGATCACCGGGCTGAGATTCAGGGTGTTTTCCGCGGCTTGCTGGGGTAGATCGCTGTTGTTCTTCTGGGTCATCGGCGACGCTCCATTGTCCTGAGACACATACTGGCGGGGCTCACCTTTCGTGACGTAAGGCCAAGTACTTCTCGGGGTTGCGGAACGTGGAGAGGGCTCCACGCGATTCATCTACTTGGCGGCATCACTGGAAGTTCAGGAAACCACGCTCTGTGCACTGTAGTTCCGTACATTGCACTGCCTTGGTTACCCGAGTTTCCTTCGCCGCGCAAGCTGGTGCAGCGTGGGCCAACTCCTAGGAGTATGTCGGGAAAAGTTAGAAAACGCGCCCTAGAGCGGGGGCATCTCGCCAAACCCGGGGTGACCGACCTGCACGCAGCAGTCTGCAACGGGAATGTTGCAAATGGCGTGCCCTGGAGCGATTGCCCGACGAAGGTTGGTGCGCAGGAGGAGGCGGGGAGGAAAGATCGAAGGAGTTGGAGGGGGGATTGGCGTGAGAGTCGATTCATCTCTGCAGGAACGGGCTGCTATGCAGACCAGCCATGTGGGCGCGATCGCGCCCATGGGGCGCTCCTGCAGGGAAAACCTACAGCATGAGTTTGACGACAGACTCCGACGGATCGCGTGACTTGCCGGCCTTCTCCAGCTGCGCCAGGTAGTCGGCCCACAGCTCGTCCTGGCGCATGCACAGCTCGTAGAGGTAGTCCCAGGTGAACAGGCCGCTGTCGTGGCCGTCGTCGAAGGTCAGCTTGAGCGCGTACTGCCCGGCCGGCTCGATGTTGCTCAGACCGACATTCAGCTTGCCCACCTGCAGCACCGGGTTGCCATGGCCCTGGACTTCCGCCGATGGCGAATGCACGCGCAGGAACTCGGCGGGCAGCTCAAAGGACTGTTCCCCATAGGTCAGCGAAAGCTTTTTCGAGGCCTTGTGCAGCTTGATGGCGGAAGGCATGCGCATGGACGGCTCCTGGACGGCGATTCCGGCATTGTAGCGCCGGCAGAAAAACAGCGGGGCGCCCTGAGGCGCCCCGTCGCAGCGATAGGGATCGCTTAGAGGATGTAGCGGGACAGGTCTTCGTCCTGGGCCAGCTCGCCCAGGTGACCGTTGACGTAGGTCGCGTCGATCACGATGGCCTTGTCGCTGTGCTCGCTGGCGAGGTCGGCGGCGTCGAAGGACACCTCTTCGAGCAGGCGCTCGAGCAGGGTGTGCAGGCGACGGGCACCGATGTTCTCGGTCTTCTCGTTGACCTGGAAGGCGATCTCCGCGAGGCGCTTGATGCCGTCGGCGGCGAACTCGATGTCCAGGCCTTCGGTCTTAAGCAGCGCGGTGTACTGCTCGGTCAGCGAAGCGTGCGGCTCGCTGAGGATGCGCTCGAAGTCGCTCGGGCTCAGGGCTTTCAGCTCGACGCGGATCGGCAGGCGGCCCTGCAGTTCCGGCACCAGGTCGCTGGGCTTGGACAGGTGGAATGCGCCCGAGGCGATGAACAGGATGTGGTCGGTCTTCACCATGCCCAGCTTGGTGTTCACGGTGCAGCCCTCGATCAGCGGCAGCAGGTCACGCTGCACGCCCTCGCGGGAGACGTCGGCGCCGCCCACGTTGCCGCGCTTGGCGATCTTGTCGATCTCGTCGATGAAGACGATGCCGTTCTGCTCCACGGCTTCCAGGGCGCGGGCCTTGAGGTCTTCCTCGTTGACCAGGCGCTGCGCTTCCTCGTCGCGGATCAGCTTCATGGCCTCGGCGACCTTCAGCTTGCGGCTCTTGCGCTTGCCCTTGCCCATGTTGGAGAACAGGCTCTGCAGCTGGTTGGTCATCTCTTCCATGCCGGGCGGGGCCATGATTTCCACGCCCGAAGGAATGTCGGCGACCTCGATGTCGATTTCCTTGTCATCCAGCTGGCCTTCGCGCAGGCGCTTGCGGAACAGCTGGCGGGTGTTGGAATCCTCGCGGGCCGGTTCGTCACCGAAACCGGTGGTACGCGCTGGCGGCAGCAGGGCGTCGAGGATGCGCTCTTCGGCGGCGTCTTCGGCGCGGTACTTCACCTTCTGCACTTCCTGCTCGCGGAGCATCTTGATCGCGGCATCGGCGAGGTCGCGGATGATCGACTCGACGTCACGGCCGACGTAGCCGACTTCGGTGAACTTGGTCGCTTCGACCTTGATGAAGGGGGCGTTGGCCAGCTTGGCCAGGCGACGGGCGATCTCGGTCTTGCCGACGCCGGTCGGGCCGATCATCAGGATGTTCTTCGGCGTCACTTCGGCGCGCAGCTCGGCCGGCAGCTGCATGCGCCGCCAGCGGTTACGCAGGGCGATGGCGACGGCGCGCTTGGCGTCGTCCTGGCCGATGATGTGACGGTTGAGTTCGTGGACGATCTCGCGGGGAGTCATGGACATTTGACGTGCTACTCCGGAACGACAGCGCTTAGACGGCGCTGTCGAGCTCCTCAAGGGTCAGGTTCTGGTTGGTGAACACGCAGATGGAGCCGGCGATGTTCAGTGCGGTCTCGGCGATCTCGCGGGCGCTCATGTCGTCGCTGCCTTTCTGCAGCAAGGCCAGGGCCGCCGCCTGGGCGAAGCCGCCGCCCGAGCCCATTGCAATCAGGCCGTGCTCGGGCTCGACCACGTCACCGTTGCCGGTGATGATCAGCGAGGCGTCCTTGTTGGCTACCGCCAGCATGGCTTCCAGACGACTCAGGGAGCGGTCGGTACGCCAGTCCTTGGCCAGCTCGACAGCGGCGCGCACCAGGTGGCCCTGGTGTTTTTCCAGCTGCTGCTCGAAGCGTTCGAAGAGGGTGAACGCATCGGCGGTGGCGCCAGCGAAGCCGGCCAGTACTTCACCGTGGTACAGGCGACGGACTTTCTTCGCGTTGCCTTTCATCACGGTGTTGCCCAGGGAAACCTGGCCGTCGCCGCCCATGACGACTTTGCCATTGCGGCGGACAGATACGATGGTGGTCAAGGGTCTTACTCCACACTAGCGGGGCGATGTGCCCGAATGCAGAGTCAGATGGGGACTAGGAAGGCGGGGTTCAAGTCCTGCACCGGACGAGTAGCGCGCATTTCGCGCGCCACCCGTCGGCGCAAGCCTTGGAATGGCCGGGGTTCAGCGGGTCTGGCGCTGCTGTAACAGCAGGTTGCTGAAACCGTTGCCGGCGAGTTGTTTCTGCGCCGCGGAGGCCTTGGCGCGGTCGCCGTAGGGGCCGACCATGACGCGGTACCAGGTTTCGTCGCGGACGGTGCCGGACTCCACGCGGGCGTTCTGGCCCATCATGATGATCTGCGCGCGCAGGTGGTCGGCGTCGGTCTGTTTGCGGAAGGAGCCGGCCTGCAGGTAGTACTGGGTCGCGGCCACCGCCGGTGGCGGCGTCGGCTTGGCTGGAGCGGTGTCGCTGGCCGGGACCTGCGGCAGCGCCTGCTTCTGCGCGCTGGCGACCTGGGTCGCGGGCGGCGTGGTGGGCGTTGCCGGCTTGACCACCGCGGGCGGCGGCGGATTCTGCCCACTCAGTGCCGCCAGGGCGCGCTGGGTGTCGATCTTCTCGGCTTCTTCCTTGGTCGCGACCACGGTCGCCGGCTGCTGCGGCTTGGCCGGCGGCGGCACGGCTTCCGGCGGCACGGCGACTTCCGAGCCCGGCAGCAGGGTGTAGAAGTCGTACTTGGGCTTCACCCCGGTCGGTGCGGCCGGTTGCTGTGGCTGCACGGTGCCGGAAGGCTTGTTGGAGCCGACCACGGCCTTGGGCGCCTCCGCTTTCTCGCGTTTGACGTCGTTGCGACCCGGCTCCAGCTTCATCAGGAACATGATGAAGCCGCCGATGGCGAGGCCTGCGACCAGCCAGACCCAGCCGGGGACCGACGTCTTCTTGGCTGGGGCCTGGTAGCGGCTGGCGCCGCGCTTGGGAGCGGGTTTCTTCTTCGCCATGGGTGCTTACATGCGCTCCAGGGTTTCCAGACCCAGCAGCTCCAGGCCCTGCTTGAGGGTACGGCCGGTCAGCGCGGCAAGGCGCAGGCGGCTTTCCTGTTGTGCCGGGTCTTCGGCGGTGAGGATCGGGCAGTGCTCGTAGAAGCTGGAGAACAGGCCGGCCAGCTCGTACAGGTAGGCGCAGAGGATGTGCGGGACACCCTTCACGGCGACGTTGTTGAGCAGGTCGGTGAACTGCGCCAGCTGCGCGGCCAGGGCGATTTCCTGGGGCTGCTGCAGGTGGATGCTGCCGCCCACTTCGTCATAGGTCTTGCCCAGCTTGCGGAAGATGCTCGCCACGCGGGTGTACGCATACAGCAGGTACGGCGCGGTGTTGCCCTCGAAGCTCAGCATCAGGTCGAAGTTGAAGCTGTAGTCGCTGGTGCGGTGCTTGGACAGGTCGGCGTACTTCACCGCGCCGATGCCGACGGCGTGGGCGATCTGGCGCAGGTCCTGCTCGCTGAAGTCGGGGTTCTTGCCCTTCACCAGGGTGTAGGCGCGCTCTTCGGCTTCGATCAGCAGGTCGATCAGCTTCACGGTGCCGCCGTCGCGGGTCTTGAACGGCTTGCCGTCGGCGCCGTTCATGGTACCGAAGCCCATGTGCTCCAGGTCCATGCTGGCCGGGACGAAACCGGCGCGGCGGGCGACTTCGAACACCTGCTGGAAGTGCAGGGCCTGACGCTGGTCGACGAAGTACAGCACGCGGTCGGCGTGCAGCACCTTGTGGCGGTAGCGCATGGCGGCGAGGTCGGTAGTGGCGTAGAGGTAGCCACCGCCGGCCTTCTGCACGATCACCGGCAGCGGCTCGCCTTCGGCGTTCTTGAATTCATCGAGGAACACGCACAGCGCGCCGTCGCTCTCGACCAGCAGGCCTTTGGCGGTGAGGTCGGCCACCACCTGCGCGAGGTCGTCGTTGTAGGCGCTCTCGCCCTTCACGTCGGCCATGGTCAGCTTCACGCCCAGCAGGTCGTAGACCTTCTGGCAGTGCGACAGGGAGATGTCGTTGAAACGGGTCCACAGGGCGATGCACTTGGGATCGTTGGCCTGTAGCTTCACCACCAGCTCGCGGGCGCGGTCGGCGAACTCGGCGGACTCGTCGAAGCGCTTCTTGGCGGCGCGGTAGAAGACTTCCAGGTCGTGCAGTTCGGCCTGGGCATCCACCGGTTGTTCTTCCAGGTAGGCCAGCAGCATGCCGAACTGGGTGCCCCAGTCGCCCACGTGGTTCTGGCGGATCACGGTGTCGCCGAGGAACTCCAGCACGCGGCTGACGGCGTCGCCGATGATGGTCGAGCGCAGGTGGCCGACGTGCATCTCCTTCGCCAGGTTCGGCGAGGACAGGTCCACCACCACGCGCTGGGCCGCACCGGCCTTGCGTACGCCGATGTGGCCGTCGGCCAGGGCCTTGTCGAGGCTGGCGGCAAGCCAGGCCTGGTCCTGGAAGAAGTTCAGGAAGCCGGGGCCGGCGATCTCGACCTTGGCCACTTCCGGGCTCTGCGGCAGCGTGGCGACCAGCTGGGTCGCGAGGTCGCGCGGCTTCATGCCGGCCGGCTTGGCCAGCATCATGGCGATGTTGCTGGCGAAGTCACCGTGGGTTCGGTCCTTGGTGTTCTCCACCTGGATGTCGGGCGTCAGGCCGGCCGGCAGGGTGCCGTCTTCGGTGAGGCTGACAAGGGCTTGCTGGATCAGGTGGCGAATCGTGTCTTTCATGGTTTTCTCCGTGCTCGCGTGCATCCGGCGCGCGCGACCGGTTATCGGGCTCAGAACCGCGCATTATCCGTGGCCGGGCATGGCTTGCCAACCGCGGAGCGCTCCTTGTTCAGTCTCGCCGCTGTGCCATCCGTCGCGGCTGATGGAAGTCAATGTAGGACGGATGCGCAAGCCCGGCGGGTTTTATCCGTGCGGCGCATCTGTCAGAACAGGTCAATCGGGTCCACGTCCAGCGACCAGCGCACCTGGCGTCCGCTGGGCATGCCTTCGAGTGTCTGCAGCCAGGGCGTGAGCAGGCGATGCAGTGGTGCGCGGGCGGTACTCATCAGCAGCAGTTGCGCGCGGTAGCGGCCGGCGCGGCGCTCCATGGGCGCCGGTACCGGGCCGAGGAGGTCGACGTCGTGGCCAAGGGTCGCCTGAAGGCGTTCGGCCTCGGCACAGGCTTCGTCGAGGAAGCCTTCGGCCTGCCCCGGCTTGTGCGCCTCGGCACGCAGGAGGGCGAGGTGCGAGAAGGGCGGCAGGCCGGCGGAGCGGCGCTCGGTGAGGGCCTGGTCGGCGAAGGCGAAGTAGCCTTGCTCGGTGAGCTGCACCAGCAATGGGTGGTCGGCCAGGTGGGTCTGGATCAGCACACGGCCTGGTTCCTCTGCGCGCCCGGCGCGGCCGGCAACCTGGACGATCTGCTGGGCCATGCGTTCGCTGGCGCGGAAGTCGGCGGAGAACAGCCCGCCGTCGGCATCGAGGATCGCCACCAGGGTGACGCGCGGGAAATGGTGCCCCTTGGCGAGCATCTGCGTGCCCACCAGGATGCACGGCTCGCCCTTATTGATAGTGGCGAACAGGTCGCGCATAGCGTTCTTGCGCGAGGTGCTGTCGCGGTCGATACGCAGCACCGGGTAATCCGGGAAAAGGATGCGCAGGCGCTCCTCGGCGCGCTCGGTGCCGGCGCCGACCGGGCGCAGGTCAACCGTGCCGCATTTCGGGCAGTTGCGCGGCGGCCGCTCGCGGTGGTCGCAGTGGTGGCAGCGCAGCTCGCCGCTGCCCTGGTGCACGGTCATTCGCGCGTCGCAGCGCGGGCACTGGCTGATCCAGCCGCAGTCGTGGCACAGCAGGGTCGGAGCGAAACCGCGGCGGTTCAGGTAGACGAGCACCTGCTGGCCGGCGGCCAGGGTCTCCTTGATCGAACGCTGCAGCGGCATGGAGATGCCCGAATCCAGCGGCAGGCTTTTCACGTCCAGGCGGTGGAACTTCGGCTGGTGCGCGCCGCCGGCGCGCTGGGTCAGGCGCAGCAAGCCGTAGCGGCCGCTCTGGGCGTTGTGCAGGCTCTCCAGCGCGGGGGTGGCGGAGCCGAGCAGGATCGGCACGTTCTCCAGTCGCGCGCGCACCATGGCCAGGTCGCGGGCGTGGTAGCGCAAGCCTTCCTGCTGTTTATAGGAAGCGTCGTGTTCCTCGTCGATGATGATCAGCCCCGGATTCTTCATGGGGGTGAACAGCGCCGAGCGGGTGCCGATGATGATGTCCGCCTCGCCGTCGCGGGCGGCCAGCCAGGCGTCGAGGCGCTCGCGGTCGGTCAGCGCGGAGTGCAGCAGGGCGATGCGCGCGTTGAAGCGGCGCTCGAAGCGGCTCAGGGTCTGCGGGCCGAGGTTGATCTCGGGGATCAGCACCAGCGCCTGCTTGCCGGCCTCCAGGGTCTCGCGGATCAGTTGCAGATAGACCTCGGTCTTGCCGCTGCCGGTGACGCCGGCGAGCAGGAAGCTGTGGAAACTGCCAAACCCGGCGCGCACGGCCTCGAAGGCGGCGCGTTGCTCGGCATTCAGCGGCAGTTCCGCCTGCGCCAGCCACGGGCCGTGGTGTGGCGCCACGCTGTGGACGCGCACCTCCAGCGTGACCAGCCCCTTTTCCTGCAGCAGGTCGAGGCTGTCCTTGTTGATCTGCAACTGGCTGAGCAGGTCGTGGGCGACGCCATGGGGATGCTGCTTGAGGATCTTCAGCGTCTCGCGTTGGCGCGGCGCGCGGGCCAGACGCGGGTCTTCCTCGCGGGCGCCGGGTTCGGCATGCCAGAAGCGCTGCTGGCGCGCCTCGGCCGGGTCGCCCTGGCGCAGCAGGTTGGGCAGTGCCCAGGAGAAGGTGTCGCCCAGGCTGTGCTGGTAGTACTGCGCCGTCCAGCGGCACAGCTCCAGCAGGTGCGCTGGCATCGGCGGCTCGCGGTCGAGTACGGCCAGGGCCGGGCGCAGCTTGTCTGCCGGGACCTCGGAGTTTTCCACCTTGTCCACCAGCACGCCGACCATCTCGCGGCGGCCGAAGGGGACGCGCAGGCGCACGCCGGGCTGCAGGCGTGCCACGTCGACCCCGCGCGGAGGCAGGTAATCGAACAGGCGGCGCAGCGGCGAGGGCAGGGCGAGACGCAGGATGGACGGTGACGGCACGCGACGGATTCCGGGGCGGCGGGGAGCGTCGGATGGTAGCATGGGCGATGCGACGGTCGGTCATGCCTGATCTTGCGTTGAAGGCGTTCTCTGGTATGATCCACGCCCTTAATTTCCGTGCGGTGCCCGGTAAAAGATCCCGCCCGCGGTCCTCGATGACCGTGGCTCGGCTTCTGCCAGAGACTGGGTGGCGGCACACCACCGAGAGGAAGAGACCATGAAACCGGAAATCCATCCCGCGTACGAAGACATCGAAGCTACCTGCAGCTGTGGCAACGTGATCAAGACCCGTTCCACCCTGTGCAAGGGCATTCACCTGGACGTCTGCTCCGAGTGCCACCCCTTCTACACCGGTAAGCAGAAAGTTCTGGACACCGGCGGCCGTATCGACCGCTTCAACCAGCGCTTCGCCATGTTCGGCGGCAAGAAGTAAGATCGATTTCCGGGAAAGGCCGACGATGGTTTTTCACGGTAATTCGAAAAAGGCGTCCCTTGTGGGCGCCTTTTTTATGGCTGTCCTTTTTTCCCTGGACGCCAGCGCCGCTGCCTGCCCGCAACCTTCGTCGGCCGAAACGGTGCGCGTGGCGCGAGTGGTGGACGGCGACACGCTCAAGCTCGCCGACGGCCGCAGCGTCCGCCTGATCGGCGTCAACGCCCCGGAACTGGCCCATCACGGCCGCTCCGAGGAAGCCTTCGCGGTCGCCGCCCAGCGTCGTCTGCAGGAACTGGTGGCGGCCAATGACGGCGAGGTTGGCCTGGTTGCCGGCCAGCAGGGCAAGGACAAGTACGGTCGCACCCTGGCCCACGCCTATGACGCCCATGGCAACAACCTCGAATCCCGTCTGCTCGCCGAAGGCCTGGGCTACCTTGTAGCTATCGCCCCCAACACCGATCTCACCGCCTGCCAGCAGGCTGCCGAGCGGCAAGCCCGCAGCGCCGGGCTCGGTCTGTGGAAGCGCTCTCCGGTACAGACGGCGGAACAACTTCACGAAAGCGGATTCGCAGTGGTTCGCGGACGGGTCGAGCAGGTACAACGCAATCGCGGCGGGCTGTGGATCGATCTCGACGGCCCGCTGGTGCTGCGGATCGAGGCGAGACTCGTGAAGCGTTTCGACGATGCAACCCTGCGCGATCTCAAGGGTCGACAGGTAGAGGCGCGCGGCTGGGTCATCGACCGCGCCGAACGTGGTGGCGTGAAACCCGGACAGGCGCGATGGATGCTGCCTGTGACCGACCCGGCGATGATGGAGGTATTGCCATGAGCTTGCGCTCGTTCGGAATTCTGACCCTGCTGGCGCTGCTGAGCGTTCTCGGCGGCTGCGCCACCAACCCGGCCACCGGCAAGTCTGACTTCGTGATGATGAGCGAGCAGAGCGAGCTGGAGATGGGGCAGAAGTACAGCCAGCAGATCGCCCAGCAGTATCCGCGCTATGAAGACGGCAAGCTGCAGGCCTACGTCCAGCAGGTCGGCGAGCGGGTTGCCCGCGCCAGCGACCGGCCCAATCTGCAATATCACTTCACGGTCATCGACACGCCCGACATCAACGCCTTCGCCCTGCCCGGCGGCTACATCTATATACACCGCGGGCTGATGGCGTACCTGGGCTCGGAAGCGGAGCTGGCTGCCGTACTCGGCCACGAGGTCGGCCACGTCACGGCCCGCCACAGCGTGCGCCAGCAGAGCCAGTCCAGCGCCTGGAACATCCTCGGCCAGGCCGTGGCCATCGGCACCGGTGTCGGCGCCGCCGCCGACCTCACCAACGTGCTCGGCACCGCCTTCGTGCGCGGTTATGGCCGCGACATGGAGTTGGAGGCCGACGGCCTGGGTGCCAAGTACCTGGCCCGTGCGGGCTATGACCCGACCGCCATGATCCAGGTGGTGCGGGTGCTGAAGAACCAGGAAGACTTTGCCCGCGACGAGGCCGCGCGCAAGGGCCAGGCCGCCCAGCCGGTCGGCTACCACGGGTTGTTCGACACCCACCCGGACAACGACCAGCGCCTCAAGCAGGTCATCGGCCCCGCCCAGACCCTGGCCGCCAACAGCCAGCACGAGATCGGCGCCGAACGCTACCTGAAGGCCATCGACGGCATGCCCTTCGGCGACTCCGCTTCCAGTGGCGTGCGCCGTGGGCAGAGCTTCTACCACTCGGAGCTGGACTTCACCCTGACCTACCCGTCGGGCTGGGGCATCCTCAACCAGCCGACCGCGCTGGTGGGCTACACCGCCGACCAGCAGGCCTACATCGGCATGAAGCTGGTGCCCCGCGAAGGCCAGCTGACCCCGGCGGAATACCTGCGCAAGGGCGCTGGCGGGCGGTTATCGAACGAAGAAAGTTTCCAGCAGGCCGGTCTCGACGTCGCCACCGGCGTGGTGCCCGGCTCGCCCGCCCGCCGCGCCGCGGTGATCTACCAGAAGGACCGCGCCTACCTGTTCATTGGTGTGGTCAAAGGTCGCGCTTCCCTGGAAAGCGAAGACGACCACTTCATGCAGGTCATCCGCAGCTTCCGGCCGATGCGCGCCGACGAGCAGAAACTCGCACAACCGCGCCGGATCGCCGTCATTCAGGTCAAATCCGGGCAGACTGTAGAGCAGTTCGCGAAGGCTGAATCCGGTCCGGAATCTGACTCGATAAATCGTATACGTTTATTGAATGACTTGTATCCAACTGGTCAGCCAAAAGCTGGCGACTGGCTGAAAGTCGTACGCTAGAGGTCTTGACAGCAGGGGCTTGGGCTACCTTGGCAGGTGCGGGGTTTGTGCGTATGCTCGGACCCCCGTCTGTCCAACAAGCAACAAAAGCGGAAGTGCCCAAATGTCTGATCTCAAGACCGCTGCCCTCGAATATCACGCCCAACCCCGCCCCGGTAAACTGAGCGTCGAGCTGACCAAGCCGACCGCCACCGCCCGCGACCTGTCGCTGGCCTACAGCCCGGGCGTCGCCGAGCCGGTGCGCGAAATCGCGCGTGATCCGGAACTGGCCTTCAAGTACACCGGCAAGGGCAACCTGGTCGCGGTCATTTCCGACGGCACCGCCATTCTCGGCCTGGGCAACCTCGGCCCGCTGGCCTCCAAACCGGTCATGGAAGGCAAGGGCGTGCTGTTCAAGCGCTTCGCCGGTGTCGACGTGTTCGACATCGAAGTCGACGCCGAGAGCCCGCAGGCCTTCATCGATACCGTCAAGCGCATCTCCATCACCTTCGGCGGCATCAACCTGGAAGACATCAAGGCACCCGAGTGCTTCGAGATCGAGCGCGCGCTGATCGAGCAGTGCGACATCCCGGTATTCCACGATGACCAGCACGGCACCGCCATCGTGACCGCCGCCGGCATGCTCAACGCGCTGGAAATCGCCGGCAAGAAGCTGGAGACCGCGAAGATCGTCTGCCTGGGCGCCGGCGCCGCCGCCATCTCCTGCATGAAGCTGCTGGTGAGCATGGGCGGCAAGGTCGAGAACATCTACATGATCGACCGCCAGGGCGTGATCCACGCCGGCCGCAACGACCTGAACCAGTACAAGGCCGTGTTCGCCACCGAGACCGACAAGCGCACCCTGGCTGACGCCCTGGAAGGCGCCGACGTATTCGTCGGCCTGTCCGGCGCCAACCTGCTGAGCCCGGACGACCTCAAGCGCATGGCGCCGAACCCGATCGTCTTCGCCTGCTCCAACCCGGACCCGGAAATCAAGCCGGAACTGGCGCACGCCACCCGCGACGACGTGATCATGGCCACCGGCCGTTCGGACTACCCGAACCAGGTCAACAACGTACTGGGCTTCCCCTTCATCTTCCGCGGTGCCCTGGACGTACGCGCCACCCGCATCAACGAAGAAATGAAGATCGCCGCCGCCCTGGCCCTGCGTGACCTGGCCAAGCTGCCGGTACCCAAGGACGTGTGCGACGCCTACGGCGTGAGCGCCATCGAGTTCGGCCGCGAGTACATCATTCCGAAGCCGATGGACAAGCGCCTGATCACCGTCGTTTCCGACGCGGTGGCCAAGGCTGCCATCGAGACCGGCGTGGCGACCCTGCCGTATCCGAAGCACTACCCGCTGCAGTCGGTGGAAGACGTCTTCAAAGGCTGATTCCGTCTGATTTGAAGAACCCCGCCTCGGCGGGGTTTTTCTTTTTCCGCTGAAGGAAACGAAGAGTTACCGATTAGTGACTGAAGGCAGAGGCCTTCAGAGCGCACCGGACTATCCTTCCCCGCTCATGCATTGACGCGTCCGCTGCCCTGGAGCGGGCCGGGCGCATGGGGGAGCATCATGAATCGGACTTTGCTGGCAGTCGCCACTCTGGCGGCCAGCGCCGCGCTCATCGGTTGCGCAGGGGCACCGCAAATGAGCTGGGAGAGGGTAGGGGATTCGGCGCAGCGCGCGGTCACCAGTGCCGACGTCTGGGCCCCGGTGGCTGGCGCGGCAGTGATCGCTGCCGGTGGCTGGGACCACCAGTGGCAGAAGTCGGCGAGCAACCACGACTGGTTCTTCGGCGGCGACGCCAACCAGGCGGCCGACCGCATGCTCAACCTCGCCACCGGCCTGAGCGTCGTCACTGCCCTGGTGGCTTCACCCAAGGACGTGAGCAGCGAGGAGAAGTGGAGCTGGCGCGGGCGCAACCTGACGCTGCTGGCGGCGGACCGCTACGCCGTGACCGGCTTCGTCGAGGAAGCCAAGGAATGGTCCGGGCGTGAGCGGCCGGACGGGATTCCCGACGACTCCTTCCCGTCCAAGCACACTGCCGTTACCGCCGTGCACACCAGTTTCACCCGCCGCAATCTGGACTACATCGACATGGACCCGACCTGGCGCTACACCGCCAAGGCCGGCCTCTACACCCTCGACGGGCTGACCGCGCTGTCGCGCGTGGAAGGCGACAAGCACTATCCCACCGATGTGCTGGTGGGGATGGCGGTGGGCAACTTCTTCGCCAACTTCACCTACAACCTGTTCCTCGAAGGCCCGGAAAGCGAGCGCTACAACCTGACCGTGGTGCCGGAAACCGGCGGCGGGATGAGCCTGCGCGCGGCGATGCTGTTCTGAGGTTGGCGCGACGCCGTGGGCAGCGTCTAGTCTTGAAAGCTTCTCTCTGGACGACAAACCCGATGCCGTTGCGCCTGCTGCTGATCCTCTTGTTCCTGTGCGTTACCAGCGCGGCGCGGGCCGGGGAGGTGCTGCGCATCGCTGCGGACCGCTGGCCGCCCTATGCCGATCGCCAACTGCCCGGCAACGGCGTGGCGGTGCACCTGGTGCAGGCTGCCCTCAAGCGCGCCGGGTACGCCAGCGAGTACATCGAAGTGCCCTGGCCGCGCGTGCTGCATGGCGTGGCGAATGGCGAGTACGACCTGGTGGCGGATGCCTGGTATTCGCCGGAGCGGGAAGCCTTCGCCGTGTACTCCGAGCCCTACCTGGTCAACCGCGTACGCCTGATCAAACGCCAGGGCTCGCCCATCACCTTCGCCAGGCTCGCCGATCTCTACCCGTACCGCATCGCCATGGTGCGCGGGTATGCCTATTCCGAGGCGTTCAACAACGATCCGAAACTGCAGCGGGTACCGGTGTTCAGCTTCGTCAACGCGGCGCTGATGCTGCAGGCAGGGCGGGTGGACCTGACGCTGGAAGACGAGATCACCGCGCGGGTGCACTTCAATGGCGACCTTGCCGAACTCAAGGGGCAGCTGGAATTCCTGCCGGTGCCGCTGACCGAGAATGGCCTGCACATTCTGGTTGGCCGGCATGTGCCCGACCACGCGGCGATCATAGCGGCGTTCAACAAGGCGATCCGCGAGATGCACGAGGACGGCAGCTACGACGAGCTGATGCACGAACACGGGCTTTAGCCGTCGCTGTGTTCCCTTGCAGACCGTAGGGCGCATAACGCGCCAGCGTTATCCGCCGCGGTGCCATTGGCGGATAACCCGTTCCGGGATATCCGCCCTACAAGGGTTTCGTGGACGGAGTCCGCTCCTACGCAGCTGGAAGTTTCGACGTCAGGTGGCCTCGATCTGTTCCGCGCCGAGGTCCTTCTTCAGCAGGTGCGCCGCCAGGGTGCGCAGCGGCGTGAGCTGTCGGCAAATGAGTGCCAGCTGGGTCTGCACCAGCCGGTGGGCGTCGTCCTGTTCCTCGGGCAGCTCTTCCAGGCGCTTGGCCAGCGCGTCTTCCTCGTCGCTGTAGATAGCCACCGCGCGTCGCTCGTTGAGCCGCGCAGCGATGTCGTCGAGGCTGCTGGTCAGGCGTTCGGCGGCCTCGGCGATGAGGTCGTCGTTAACATCCGGTGGCAGCTGGTTGCGGTGCGCGCCGAGGGCGGAGAGGTAGCTGAGCAGGGTGTGCGACAGCACCAGGAAGCGGAAGCCGATCTCCGCGTCCTTACGGAAGTGGCCGGGTTCCAGCAGCATGTTCGACAGCGTGGTGGAGAGCGTCGCGTCGGCGTTGTGCGCGTTGCGCCGTGCGGTGCGGTAGGCAAGGTCGTCGCGCTTGCCGTTGGCGTACTGCTGCATGATTTCCCGCAGGTAGCGGCTGTTGCACGCCAGGGTGCCGCCGACCAGGCGGTGCAGGCTGCGCCCGTGCCAGTCGGGCAGCACCAGGAACACCGCAATGCCGGCGATCAGCGCGCCGAGCAGGGTATCGAACAGACGCGGCAGGATCAGCCCGTAGCCGTCGCCCACCTGGTTGAAGCAGAACAGCACCAGCAGGGTGATCGCCGCCGTCGCCAGCGTGTAGCGCGTGCTCCGCGTGGCGAAGAAGGCGACCCCGGCGACCACTGCCAGCAGGGACTGGATCAGCGGGTTGGGGAACAGGTCGATCAGTGCCCAGCCGGCCACCAGGCCGACCAGCGTGCCGAGGATCCGCTGCACCATGCGGATGCGCGTGGCGCCGTAGTTCGGCTGGCAGACGAACACCGTGGTGAGCATGATCCAGTAGCCCTGGGTCGGGTGGATCAGGTGCAGCATGCCGTAGCCGGCGGCCAGGGCCAGCGACAGGCGCAGGGCGTGGCGGAACAGCAGTGAGGTCGGCGAGACCTGCAGGCGGATGCGCTCCAGCGCGTCCTTGAATGAGCGGGGGGAGCGGTCCAGCAGTGTGCTGTCCTGCTCGTCGTCGAGCATGTCGGGGTTGCTCGCGCCGCTGAGCTTGCGGTCCAGGGTGGTGAGGTTGGCCGCCAGTGCGCCGAGCGAGCGCAGCAGTCCGCGCCAGGCCGGGTTGCCCTGCTGGCGCAGGTACTCCAGCGAGGCGTTGAGGTCGGCCAGGGCCAGTTCGCTGTCGTTGTAGTCGAACGGATGGCGCAGCTGGATCGCCTTCGCCAGTGCCTTGCACGCCTTGCCCTGCTGGTTGAGCAGGCGCTGGCAGCGGAACAGCACGTCGCTGTGGAAGAAGGCTTCGGCCAGCTGGTTGTACGGGTAGTGCGAGGAACTGGCGCGCTCGTGGACGTCCTGGGCGATGAAGTAGAGCTTCAGGTAACGGCTGATCTTCGGGCTCGGCCTGCCGTGGGACAGGCGCGCGAGGATGGTTTCCTTGGCCTGGTTGAGCGCCACCACGACCCGCCCGTTCTGCCGTGCCAGCGCCAGGCGCTGGGCTTCGACGTCGAGCTGGCGCAGCGGCTCCAGCAGGGTCGACTTGATCTTCAGGTACTCGCCCAGTTCGAGGAACAGTTTGGCCAGGCTCTGCTGCACCGGCTGGTTGGCGAACAGTGCGTTCCACAGCACCGAGAGCAAGCCGTACCAGAGCGCGCCGGCCACCAGCAGCAGGGGTTCGTGCCAGAAATCGGTGGGCGTACCACCGCGCTGGTCGACGCCGATCATGGTGTAGATCGACAGGATCAGGGTCGCCGAGGCGATTGCCGCATAGCGCTCGCCGAGGGCGCCGAGCAGGGTCATGGCGAAGGTCGAGAGTGCGAGCCCGGCGACGAACAGCGGCGGGTAGGGGAACAGCAGTTCCACCGCCAGCGAGGCGATGGTGAAGCACGCGAGGGTCACCAGCAACGCCTGCAGGCGGCCCAGCCAGTGGTCGTCGGTTTCCGCCAGGGCGCTGGCGATGACCCCGAGGAACAGCGGGATCACCAGCTCCGGCCGACCCTGCAGCCAGCACGCGAGCATGACCCCGCTGAGGGCGACGAACACCCGCAGGCTGTAGGCGAACTTGTCCAGCGCCCAGAGGCGCCGCAGAGACTGGAGCAGTGGGGAGGAGAGCATGCGCGTGCGGGACTTCCGGATGTCTGCCGCTCAGACTAGCGGATCGCTCCGGGCGCGGCTATCGCGAGCGCGACAGGTTGGATGTCGTACCTGTAGGAGCAAGCCATGCGCTTGATCGCGGGCATGGCGCGCGCCTACAGGGGGAATGACGTCAGAGGATGCGTGCCTTGAACGAGCGGCCCTTGATCTTGCCTTCGTTGAAGTGCTTCAGCGCTTGCTTGGCGATCTCGCGTTCCACGGCAACGAAGGCCTGGAAGTCGAAGATGGCGATCTTGCCGACCTGGGTGCCCTTGAGCCCGGCGTCGCCGGTCAGCGCGCCGAGGATGTCGCCGGGACGCAGCTTGTCCTTTCGCCCGCCGGCGATGGCCAGGGTGGTCATCGGCGGCAGCAGCGGCGTGTCGCTGGCCTTGAGGAAGTCGATGCGCTCCCAGTTCAGCGGCGCGCCCTGCAGGTCTTCGATGGCCTGTGCGCGGTTGGCTTCGGCGGGGGTGACCAGCGATAGCGCCAGGCCCTTTTCGCCGGCACGACCACTGCGACCGATCCGATGAATGTGGATCTGCGCATCGCGCGACAGTTCGACGTTGATCACTGCTTCCAGTGCGGCGATGTCCAGCCCGCGCGCGGCCACGTCGGTGGCCACCAGCACGCTGCAGCTGCGGTTGGCGAACATGGTCAGCACCTGGTCGCGCTCGCGCTGCTCCAGGTCGCCGTGCAGGGCCAGTGCGGAAATCTTCCGGGCGTTGAGCTGCTCGACGACTTCCATGCACTGCTGGCGGGTATGGCAGAACGCGACGCAGGACTGCGGGCGGAAATGCTGAAGCAGGCGGACGACGGCATCGAGGCGCTGCTTGGGATCGATCTCGTAGAAGTGCTGCTCGATCTGGCTGTCATCGTGCAGCGCTTCCACTTCCACGCGCTCGGGGTTCTTCAGGAATTTCGCCGCCAGTTGGCCGATGCCGTCGGGATAGGTAGCGGAGAACAGCAGCGTCTGCCGGCGCGCCGGCGCCTGGCCGATGATGTCGGCGATGCTGTCGTAGAAGCCCATATCGAGCATGCGGTCGGCTTCGTCGAGTACCAGGGTGTTCAGGCCATCGAGCTTCAGGGTGCCGCGGCGCAGGTGTTCCTGGATGCGGCCGGGCGTGCCGACCACCACGTGGGCGCCGTGCTCCAGCGAGCCGATCTGCGGGCCGAAAGGCGTGCCGCCGCACAGGGTCAGTACCTTGATGTTGTCGGCGGCGCGGGCCAGACGGCGGATTTCCTTGGCCACCTGGTCGGCCAGCTCGCGGGTCGGGCACAGCACCAGTGCCTGGCAACCGAAGTAGCGCGGATTCAGCGGGCTGAGCAGACCGATGCCGAAGGCGGCGGTCTTGCCGCTGCCGGTCTTGGCCTGGGCGATCAGGTCACGGCCCTTGAGGATCGCCGGCAGGGCGGCGGCCTGGATCGGCGTCATCTCGCGATAGCCGAGAGAGTCGAGGTTGGCCAGCAGGTCGGCCGACAGCGCGAGGCTGGAAAATGCAGAGGTGGTCACGAAGGGAGCCCGGGTGAATCCATATGGCCGCGCAGTGTAGCAGGAGAGCACCCTCAGGAGGGCTGAGAAGCTGATATGGCAAGGGTTTGAGGCCACTCGTCCGATTTTCTCCAGGTGCTGATCCGCGGTTTTTTCAAGAGATTCGCTTTCCGCAGATTTTTGTCGTAGAGTTTCTGCACTGTGTTTGCATGGGTCGCCGTCGATCGTGACCTGATGCGGTCGGTTATTCCACCCCGTCCTGCTCGACTCCTTGTAACTCCTTGCAACTCAGTTCCTGGCCATTCGTGGCTAATTTTAAAAATACGTTCCAAGGAGAACACCATGTCGAATCGTCAGAACGGCACCGTCAAGTGGTTCAACGAGACCAAAGGCTACGGCTTCATTACCCCGGAAAGCGGCCCGGACGTGTTCGTACACTTCCGCGCTATCGAAGGTAACGGCTTCAAGACCCTGGCCGAAGGCCAGAAAGTCACCTTCGAAGTCGTGCAGGGCCAGAAAGGCATGCAGGCCGAGCGCGTACAGGTAGCCTAAACGCTTCCTGGCGTCAGCCAAGAAACCCCGGGTGGAAACATCCGGGGTTTTTTATTGCCTATAGTGCCGCCATAGCCTTTCCGGAGCCGCCATCCATGCCATTCACCTTCCGCCTGCTGCTCGCCGGCCTGCTCATTCCGGGCAGTGTCCTTGCCGCCGACGCCCCCGCGCAGCCCGCTACCTGGGGCTGGGTGGAAACGCTCATGCTGATGCCCGAGCAGGCGCCGCTCAAGGCCAAGCTGGACACCGGCGCGCAGACCTCGGTGATGGATGCGCGCAACATCGTCCGGATCAAGAAGAACGGCGAGCGCTGGGTGCAGTACGACGTGATGCTCACCGATCCGGCCACCGGCAAGGAGCAGCGCCTGCCCTTCGAGCGGCGCGTCGAGCGCGTGCTCAAGTTCAAGAACGAGAGCGGCGTCGAGCGCAGCCCGGTGGTGCTGATGGACGTGTGCCTGGGTGGCAAGGTCTACCGCGAGCAGTTCACCCTGCGTGACCGCCAGACCCTGGACTACCCGGTGCTGCTCGGCCGCCGGACCCTGGAACACCTGGGCGCGGTGGACGCCTCGAAGACCCAGACCGTCGCGCCCACCTGCAAGCCCTGATCAGTGTTCGTCGACGCCATGCTCCGGCTCGACCCGGCGTGGCGTGGTGCGACCGTCGTCGGCATTGAGCTGGAAGAAGATCGCCGCCGCCAGCATCGAAAGGATGCCGACGCTGAAGTAGGTCGCGTGGAAGGCTGACAGCACGTCGCCCTGGGCGCTTTCCTGATCGCCGTTGAAGCCGCCCAGCAGCGCCGCCGCGCAGGCGATGCCCATGCCGATGGACAGCTGCATGACCACCGAGAGCAGGCTGTTGCCGGCGCTGGCGTTGTCGTCGCGCAGGTCGATCAGCGAGAGGGTGTTCATCGCGGTGAACTGCAGCGAGTTGATCCCGCCCAGGACCGCCAGTTGCACCAGCAGCAGCGCGTAGGGCGTGTTCTGGTCCACTAGGCCGAGGCTGGCGATCATCGCGCCCAGCAACAGCGTGTTGCCGACCAGCAGCTTGCGGTAGCCGAACAGGTCCAGCAGCGGTCGCGCCAGCGACTTGATGACCATGGCCGCCAGGGCCATCGGGATCATGGTCATGCCCGCCCGCGACGGCGAGAAGCCCAGGCCGATCTGCAGCAGCAGCGGCGTGAGGAAGGGCAGGGAGCCGCTGCCCAGTCGGGCGAACAGGTTGCCCAGGACGCCCACGGCGAAGGTCCGCGTGGCGAACAGCGAGGGCGGGAACAGTGGCGCTTCGATGCGCAGCGCGCGCAACCAGTAGGCCGCCAGCAGCACCAGCCCGCCCACCAGCAGCAGAACCACGCGCACGTGGGGCATGTGCAGTTCGCCCAGGCCCTCCAGGGCGATGGTGATCAGTACCATGGCGCCACCGAAGAGCAGGAAACCGATCGAGTCGAAACGCGTTGCGCGCACGCCGCGCAGGTCCGGCATCAGGCGCAGGGCGACGATGAAGCCGACCAGCCCCACCGGCAGGTTGATCAGGAAGATCCAGTGCCAGCTGGCGTACTCCACCAGCCAGCCACCCAGGGTCGGTCCGGCCAGTGGACCGAGCAGGCCGGGGATGGTGACGAAGCTGAGGATGCGCACCAGCTCCGTGCGCGGGTACACGCGCAGGATCACCAGGCGCCCCACCGGCATCATCAGCGCGCCGCCGATGCCTTGCACCACGCGGGCGCCGACCAGGGCGCCGAGGCTGGGCGAGAGCGCGCAGAGCAGCGAGCCGAGGCTGAACAGGAAGATCGCGAAGAGGAATACCCGGCGGGTGCCGAAGCGGTCGGAAATCCAGCCGGAGGAGGGGATCAGCAGCGCTACCGTGAGCAGGTAGGCGATCACCACGCCCTGCATGCGCAGCGGGTCTTCTTCCAGCGAGCGGGCCATGCTCGGCAGCGCGGTGTTGAGGATGGTGCCGTCCAGGGCCTGCATGAAGAAGGCGATGGCCACCAGCCAGGGCAGCAGGCGGGCCACTCGGGGCGTGAGGATGAAGGGTTCGCTCATGGTCGGTCCGTCGGGCGGGGATGGCTCTAGCTTAGGGAATCTTTGCCGATCGCGGGGAAAATCGCCGCGGCAGTGGCGAGACGATTCTCCCTCGTCGCCAGCCGGAGTGATTGGACGAATGACCTTTCATTGCCGGCAGGCCAGGAGTTCCCTGGCGCAGCCCGATGACGCCGGACATTTCTGTCCCTGTGAACGGAGCGCGTTTTTCCTCCGCTGCGCCTTCCAGGGCGGAACAATGGCCCTGCCTCCCGGTCGATATGGCGTCCGGAACCCCCAGGAGACAGCGATGTCCGTCAAACCCCGTGTCACCCTCGCACTGGCCGCCCTGCTGGCGACTTCCTCCGCGTTCGCCTTCAACCTGGGCGATGCCGCCAAGGCGGTGTCCGGCGCGACCGGCGCCGACACCTCGCGCGTGGCTTCCACGCCGCAGACCAGCGGCCTGCTCGGCGCCCTGACCGGGCAGCTCGGCGTCAGCGACGAACAGGCGCTCGGCGGTACCGGCGCGCTGCTGGGCCTGGCGAAGAACAAACTGAGCACCGCCGATTACTCGCAGTTGGCGAAGACCGTTCCCGGCCTCGACAAGCTCACCGGCAGCAATGCCCTGGGCGGCCTCGGTGGCCAGCTCGGCGACCTGGGTGGCGGCGCCTCCAGCGGCCTGCTGGGCAACGTCAGCAGCATGGGCGACGTGAGCAAGGCCTTCGGTGCGCTGGGCATGGACCAGGAGATGACCGGCAAGTTTTCCAGCGTGCTGCTGGATTACCTCGGCAAGCAGGGCCTGAACAGCAACCTGCTCGGCACCCTGGGCAGCCTCTGGGGCACCGGCGCCTGATATCCGCCGGCCGGCGCGGAACCGCCGCGCCGCGCCCCGGTCCTATCGACGATCCGGCCCCGCCCTGGGGCGGGACATCCGCTTTCCGGAGCCGTCGATGCCCATCCGTTCCGTCGTCTTCCTGGCCGCCTGCCTGGCCGTTTCCCCCGTGTTCGCCGCCACCTTCACCGACACCAGCGAGCCCGCCACTCAGGGGCAGGGCGTGCCGCCGGCCGCCAGCGCGTTGCTGGGCAACCTCACCAGGCAGCTGGGTGTCAGCGAGCAGCAGGCCATCGGCGGTACCGGCGCCATGTTGGCGATGGCGATGAACAGCCTGAAGGAAACCGACACGGCGCAATTGCAGAAATCCCTGCCGAACCTCGACCAGCTCGCCGGCAACAGCTCGCTGGGTGATCTGGGCGGGGCGCTGGGCGGTTTCGGTGGACTGGGCAACGCCGCGGCGCTGCTTGGCGGGATCAACAACCTGCAGGACGTCGACCAGATCTTCGGCGTACTGGGCATGGACCAGTCGATGATCGGCCGCTTCGCCGGGGTGATCCTCGACTACTTCACCGAGCAGGGCCTGAGCAGCCAGTTGCTGGGGACGCTCGGCGGACTCTGGGGGACGCCGGCGGCCCCGCTGACGCCGGCTGCGCCGGTCGCCGGACGAGGCGCGTAGGGAGCGTCAGAACTCCTGGCGCAGTTGCTCGATGCGCGCATCCTTCTGCTCCCACAACTGCGACACCCAGTGCTGCACGTACTGGCGGAATTCCGGGTCGTTCTCGTAATCGCCCTGCCATAGCGCGGGGTCGATCTCGCGCGCCTGGATATCGACGATGACGCGCGGCACGCGTCCGCACAGCAGGTCCCAGAAGCCCGGTCGCGGGCCCTTCGGATAGACCAGGGTGACGTCCAGCAGGGTATCGAGCTGCTCGCCCAGTGCCGCCAGGACGAAGGCCACGCCACCGGCCTTGGGCTTGAGCAGGTTCTGGTAAGGCGACTGCTGCTGGGCCTGCTTGGCCGGGGTGAAGCGCGTGCCTTCGAGGTAGTTCACCACGGTCACCGGCATGCGCTTGAACTTCTCGCAGGCCGCCTTGGTGATCTCCAAGTCCTTGCCCTTGAGCTCCGGGTGCTTCTCCAGGAAGGCCTTGCTGTAACGCTTCATGAAGGGATAGTCGAGCGCCCAGAAGGCCAGGCCGAGGAAGGGCACCCAGATCAGCTCCTTCTTCAGGAAGAACTTGAAGTAGGGCGTCTTGCGGTTGAACGCCTGCACCAGCGCCGGAATGTCGACCCAGGACTGGTGGTTGCTGATCACCAGGTAGGAGGTGTCGCCGCGCAGCTGGGCGGCGCCGCGGATGTCCCACACGGTCGGGGTCATCAGGGCGAAGATAGCCTTGTCGATCTCCGCCCAGGTCTCGGCGATCCACATCACCCCGCGCGAGCAGGCGTCCTTCGCGGCCTGGCCGGGAATCACCAGCTTGAGCAGCGCGATCAGCAGCATCGGCCCGATCAGGATCAGGGTATTGAGCAACAGCAGGAGGCTGGCGATGACGCCTTTGACTGCCGGCATGGGGTCCATTCCTTGTGCGACGGTGGCGCGGCCATGATACGCAGACAATTGTCCCGGCCCAAGCGGCGCGGGTATGGCGAACCAATGGCCGCCGTGCTAGTCCTATGCGACGTATTCCACCCCGGAGATTTCGCGTGAAACGCGCCCTCGCTCTGCTTTCGCTTCTCTCTGTGGCCGGCATCGCACTGCCCGGCCTCGCCCTGGCCGCCGAGACCAAGCTCTACGGCCGCTACGAATGGGTCAGCCTGCCCGAGCTCGACCAGACCCTGCAGGCCAAGATGGACACCGGCGCCTACACCTCGTCGCTGTCGGCCAAGGACATCCAGATCTTCCAGCGCGACGGCGAGGACTGGGTGCGCTTCAAGCTGGCCACCAAGGACGGCGGCGATTCGGTGTACGAGCACAAGCTCTCGCGCATCTCGAAGATCAAGAACCGCACCGAATCCGCCGGCGAGGACGAAGAGGAAGAGGCCAGCCCCGGCCTCAGCCAGCGCCCGGTGATCGAACTGCCGGTGTGCCTGGGCGGCGACCAGCGCACCATCGAGGTCAACCTCACCGATCGCAGCCACTTCAACTACCCGTTCCTGATGGGCACCAAGGGCCTGCGCAAATTCCACGTTGCGGTGGACCCGGGCGAGCGCTTCGTGGCCGGCAAGCCGAGCTGCTCCTGATCCTCGATTGACGCGGCGCGGGGCATGATGGACCCTTCCGGAACTTTCCCGGGAATCGGAATCCCATGCCCCACATCCTCATCGTCGAAGATGAAGCCGCCATCGCCGACACGCTGCTCTATGCCCTGCAGGCCGAGGGTTTCGAGACCACCTGGCTGAACCTCGCCGGCCCCGCCCTCGAACGCCTGCAGCGTGACGCATTCGATCTGGTCATCCTCGACGTCGGCCTGCCCGACATCAGCGGCTTCGAAGCCTGCAAGCAGCTTCGGCGCTTCTCCGAGGTGCCGGTGATCTTCCTCACCGCGCGCAACGCCGAGATCGATCGCGTGGTGGGCCTGGAGATCGGCGCCGACGACTATGTGGTCAAACCCTTCAGCCCGCGTGAAGTCGCCGCGCGGGTGAAAGCCATCCTCAAGCGCACCGCGCCGCGTGAAGCGCCGGCCACGGCGACCGCCGGCAACGGCCCGTTCGAGGTGGACGAAGAGCGCTTCCAGATTCGCTACCATGGCCACTCGCTGGCGCTGACCCGCCACGAATTCCGCCTGCTGCAAACGCTGCTGGCGCGCCCCGAGCGCGTGTTCAGCCGTGAGCAGCTGCTCGATGCGCTGGGCGTCGCCGCCGATGCCGGCTACGAGCGCAATGTCGACAGCCACATCAAGAGCCTGCGCGCCAAGCTGCGCCAGGTCGTCCCCGCCGCCGAACCGATCCAGACCCACCGCGGGCTGGGCTACAGCTACGCGCCGGACAAGAGCTGATGCGCCTGTCGCTGCGGATCTTCCTGGTCTACTTCTTCTTCGTCGGGCTGACCGGCTGGTTCGTCCTGCGCACAGTGATGGACGAAATCCGCCCCGGCGTGCGCCAGTCCAGCGAAGAGACGCTGGTGGATACCGCCAACCTGCTGGCCGAGATTCTCCAGGCCGACGTGAAGAGTGGCACCCTCGACCAGAGCCGGCTGCCCGACATGCTCCGCGCCTACGGCGCGCGCAGCCCGCAGGCCGATATCTGGGGCGTGAACAAGACGGCTGTGAACCACCGCATCTACGTCACCGATGCGCGCGGCATCGTCCTGCTGGACTCCCTCGGCAGGGCCGTGGGCCAGGATTATTCGCGCTGGAACGACGTCTATCGGACCCTCAATGGTGAGTACGGGGCGCGCTCCAGCCGTGAGTCGGCGGACGATCCGGAGTCCTCGGTGATGTACGTCGCTGCGCCGATCCGCGACGGCGAGAAGATCATCGGCGTGGTCTCGGTCTCCAAGCCCAACCGCACACTGCAGCCCTACATTGATCGCTCGCAGCGCCGTCTGGCGTGGCTCGGCGCCGGGCTGATCGTGCTCGGCCTGCTGGTGGGCGCGGGGCTGTCCTGGTGGCTGAGCCGCTCGCTGGATCGCCTGACCCGCTACGCCCAGGCGGTCAGCGAGGGCCGGCGCGCCGAGCTGCCCCGCTACCGCGGCGGCGAGATGGCGCAGTTGGCTGGCGCGGTGGAGCACATGCGTGTGCAGCTGGAAGGCAAGGACTACGTAGAACGCTACGTGCATACCCTGACCCACGAACTGAAGAGCCCGCTGGCGGCGATTCGCGGAGCGGCGGAGTTGCTCGAGGGCGAGATGCCCGACGAGCAGCGTGCGCGCTTCGTCGGCAACATCGCCGGGGAGAGCGAGCGCCTGCAGCAGCTGATCGAGCGCCTGCTGAACCTTGCCCAGGTGGAGCAGCGCCAGGGGCTGGAGGAGCATGTGCCGGTGGCGTTGCACGAGCTGGCGGATGAGCTGATCGATGAGCGCATGGCGCGGGTGCAGGGCGTGCAGCTGGAGAACGCGATTCCCCAGCAGGCATGCGTGGTGGGCGAGCGTTTCCTGCTGCGCCAGGCGCTGGGAAACCTGCTGGACAATGCGCTGGATTTCACCCCGGCCGGTGGCGTGATTCGCTTCGCTGCGCAGCCCGACGGCGAAGGCTGGCGGGTGGACTTGTTCAACCAGGGCGAAGCGATTCCGGAGTTCGCCCTGCCGCGTCTGACCGAGCGTTTCTACTCGCTGCCGCGCCCGATCAGCGGACGCAAGAGCACTGGCCTGGGCCTCAACTTCGTCGCCGAGGTGGCGGCGCTGCATGGCGGTGAGCTGAGCGTCGAGAACGTCGAAGGTGGCGTGCGCGCGAGTCTGTCCCTGCCGTAGACATAAGGCGCCTGTCGGCGCCGCTCGCGGGCATGGCCCGCTCCTACTGGCTGCTCCGCCGCCACATAAAACCCACACAGTCTCCACACTCCGCCCTGAGCGTCGCCACGCGCGGGCCCCAGGCTTGCCCCGTCGTCCACCAACGGAGAAGCCTTCGATGAACCGCCACCTCGGCATCAAGCTCGGCGCCATCGCGCTGTTGATCGTCCTCTTGCTGATACCCCTGCTGATGATCGACGGCCTCGTCGACGAGCGTCAGAACTACCGCGACGAAGTCCTGCAGGACATCGCCCGCAGCGCCAGCTACAGCCAGCAGCTCACCGGCCCGCTGGTGGTCGTGCCCTACACCCGCACCATTCGTGGCTGGCGCCTGGACAAGGCGAGCCAGCAGCGCGTGCTGCAGGAGCGCGAAGTGCGTGGGCGGCTGTACTTCCTGCCGGAAGTTTTCAGCCTCGACGGACAGATGCGCACCGAGCTGCGCCATCGCGGTATCTACGAGGCGCGCCTGTTCCATGCCGAGAGCCAGGTCAGCGGCAGCTTCGTCCTGCCGGCCAACTACGGCATCACCAGCGACCTGGGCAGCTACCGTTTCGACGACCCGCTGCTGGCGGTGGGCATCAGCGACGTGCGCGGCATCGAGAACGCACCGAAGCTGAAGGTCGGTGACGAACTGCGCGACTTCCAGCCGGGCACCCAGAGCCAGTTCCTCGGCAACGGCGTGCATGCGGTGCTGCCACTCAAGGCCAGCGATCACGAGCAGCGATTCGACTACGCCTTCGAACTGTCGCTGCTGGGCAGCAGCCGCCTGGACATCACCCCGGTCGGCCGCGACAGCCAGGTCAACCTGGTCTCGGACTGGCCGCACCCCAGTTTCGGCGGCGAGTTCCTGCCCACCGAACGCAGCGTCAGCGACCAGGGCTTCAGCGCACGCTGGCGTACCAGCTTCTTCGCCACCAACCTGGAGGACCAACTGCGTGCCTGCACCGCGCCGGCCCAGGCGGATGTCGCCCGTGCGGTCGAAGCGGTCGATCCGGACGCCTCCCGTGCCAGTTCGGCGGAGTGCAACGAGTTCGGCCAGCACCGCTTCGGTGTCGCGCTGGTGGACCCGGTGGACCAGTACCTGAAGACCGACCGCGCGGTGAAGTACGCGCTGCTGTTCATCGTCCTCACCTTCGCCGGCTTCTTCCTCTTTGAAGTGCTCAAGCGCCTGTCGGTGCACCCGATCCAGTACGCCCTGGTGGGCATGGCACTGGCGCTGTTCTACCTGCTGCTGCTGTCGCTCTCCGAGCATGTCGGCTTCGAGCTGGCCTACCTGCTGTCCGCTGGCGCGTGCGTCGGGCTGATCGGCTTCTACCTCTGCCACGTGCTGCGCAGCCTGTGGCGCGGAGCCGGGTTCAGCCTCGGGCTGGCTGGGCTCTACGGGATGCTCTACGCGCTGCTCAGCGCCGAGGACTACGCGTTGCTGATGGGTTCGCTGCTGTTGTTCGGCGTGCTCGGTGGCGTGATGGTGCTGACCCGTCACTTGGACTGGTACGGCATCGGCAAGCCCCGTGGCGATGACCTGGAATTTTCACTGGAAGACGTGCGCGTGCAGCGCTGAGGAGAATGGAGATGCCCAACCTGATGCGTTTTTCCCTGTGTCTGTTCGCCGGCCTTCTGCTCAGTGGTTTGTGCCTGCCGGTGCTGATGCTGCTCGGCCGCTTCGACTGGATCGCCCTGCTGGTGGCCACCGGCAAGCCGATGGCGCACCTGGCGCTGTTGCTGCCGGGTGAGCTGTGGACTCAACTCACGGGTGTCGAGGACGCGGCGAACAATCCCCATGTGCGTTCCTTCCTGGAAATGTGCATGGGCGTGGCGCAACTCGGCCTGCTGCTGGCGCTGCCGATCTACCGATTGGGGAAGAAGTGATGAGTGCCTGGAGCGGACTGCGCGAGGAGCGCGAAGTGGGGAGGCGGCTGGCGCGGCGGATCGCCGGGTTGTTCGAACTGGGGCTGGAGCGGCGGGTGGTGCGGGATGAGCGGTTTCAGCGCCGGGCGGTGCGGCGCGGTTTGTGCGAGGTGAAGTTCTGGCGCGCAGGCTTCGCCCTCACCCCAACCCTCTCTCAAAGGGAGAGGGGGCTGGGCGGTGCCGGCTGGCGAGTATGGAGCAAACCGGATCGCTCAATGAGCTGCGCACCGTAGGATGGGTGGAGCGTAGCGATACCCATCCAGGGGTCAGGCAGGAACCGTGGCCTGCATCGACGGCCGCTGACTGACCTCGGCGAACCACTTCGCCAGTTGCGGGTAATCCGCGCGCCAGTCCCAGTGCGGCTGGCGGAAGTCCAGGTAACCCAGGGCGCAGCCCACACCGATGGCGGCGATATCGAAGCGCTCGGCCAGCTCGAAGTGGGCCGGACCGTCGAAGTAGGCGAGGGCGCGGACGATCTTCAGCTGCTGGTTGTCCAGCCACTGGTCCCAGTGTTTTTCCTGCGGACGCATGGCGGTTTCGTAGCGGATCAGCACGGCCGCATCGAGCACTGCGTCCGCCAGCGAGGCTAGGGTGAGACGCCGCCAGCGCGCTGCGCCTTCGCGGGGGATCAGCGGCTCGCCGGCGTGCTGCTGATCGAGGTATTCGAGGATCACCCGGCTGTCGTGCAGGGTCTGACCGTCGGCCAGACGCAGGGCTGGGATCTTGCCGGCGGGGTTGTCGTGCAGCACGCCGGCGTCCGGCGCGATGGGCGTGTGGACGGCGGCGTACAGCTCCACGGCGTCGACCTGGCCGGTCTCGTGCAGCAGGACCATGACCTTGCGCACGAAGGGCGATGCGGCGGCGTGGAACAGGACGGGACGGGTACTCATCGACAGCAACTCCTGGGGTTCGGTCATCGGTTCAATCGCGGATCAGCACCAGGCGATCGGTGCCGGATTCGGCACCCCACACTTCGCCGGGGCGGCCAAGCAGCTGGCGGACGTTGGCGTGTTCGTGATCGCTGGGGAAGGCCGTGAATTTCTCGCTCTGCGGGTCGAAGCGCAGCAGCGCATTGGCGGAAAAATCGCTCAGCCATACCTGGTCCATGGCATCGACGTAGACCGCATAAGGCTGCGGATGATCGCCCGGCAGCTTCCAGGTTTTCCACTGGTTGTCGCTGGGATCGAAGCGCGCGAGGCTCCCGGCGTTCCACTGGCTGACCCAGAGTCGCCCCACGGAATCTGCCCAGAGGCGGCGCGGGCCGCCGTCCTTGCTTGGCGCATCGAAGGGGGTGGCGCTGCCTTCGATGCCGTCGATCTGGCCGATGTAGTTGCCCGCCAGGGAGGCGTACCAGAGACCGCCATCCGGAGCCACGGCGATGCCGTACGGACCCTTGCCGCGCGGCGCCGGCCAGACCTTCAGGTCGCGGCTGTCCGGGTCGAGACGACCGTAGAAACCGTTCTGCCCGGTGAACCACAGCACGCCGTCGTCATCGAATACCGCAGTGTTGAGGTTGGCGTTGGCCGCCTCCTTGGGCAGCGGGATGACTTCCACCCCCAGGCGTTGCGCATCCACGTGGACGATGGCGTTCTGGCCGCTGTCGGTGACCCAGGCATCGCCGTTGCCATCGGCGATCACGCCGTGGGGACTGGAGCCCTTGCCCAGGCTGATCTGTTCGGTCTGCCCGGTCTGCGGATCGAGCCGGCCGAGAACGCCGAGCTTCTGCGCGGTGTACCAGACCTTGCCGTCCTCGGTGGGCGCTACATCGTGTGGGCCGGAGCCCTTGGGCAGGTCGAAGTACTTCACCTCGGCGGCATGGGCGCCGGTGGCCAGCAGCAGGCCGGTCAGGAGCAGGCCGCTCAGGGGGCGGGACAGGACGCAAAGCATGGGGCTCTCCTTGGCAGGGTCCGGATTCAGGTGAGACTGTACGCCGGTCAGTGTGGCCGACGAAACGAAGGAGAACGGCTTGTGACGACGATTTCCGTACGCGGGGCGGCCTGCCGCCAGGGTTCGCCGGTGAACGACGATGCCATCGGCTACACCGCGCAGGCGGCCTGGGTGCTGGATGGTGCGACCAGTCTCGGACAGGGCTTGGTGGGTGGCGAGAGTGACGCGCGCTGGCTGGCGCAGAGCGCCAATGCGCACCTGCAGCGCTTGCTGGAGGAGCAGCCGTATGTACCGACCGACGAGCTGCTGGCGCAATTGCAGGCGGGCATCGCTGCGGACTTCCGGCGTGACTCCGGCGTGGCCGTGAGCCTGGATCTCAACCTGCCCAGCGCTTGCCTGAGCCTGCTGCGGGTGCTGGGCGACGGCTCGCTGGAGTTGCTCAATCTCTGCGATACCTGCATCCACCTGGCCTGGAACGATGGCCGTGTCGAGAGCTTCGGCGACACGCCGCTGGAAGAGATCGATCGCCAGTCGGTGCAGCGCCTGCTGGCGCTCCGCGAGGCGAATCCGCACTGGAGCCATGCGCAGCTCTGGCAGGCCAGTCGTGAATGGGTGCGGTGCAACCGCGCGCGGGCCAACACGCCGGAAGGCTACTGGTGCCTTGACCCGAGCGAGCGCTGGATTCCCCACGTGCAACGCCGGGTGCTCGACCCTGTGGGGCTGAGGGCGTTCATGCTGGTCACCGATGGTTTCGACCGGCTGCTGGACTTCCGCCGCTACGATCTGGGCGCGTTGTTCGCGGCCTTGCCCGAGCGTGGTGTGGAGCCGCTGATCGATGAACTGCGTGCGCTGGAAAGCGCCGATGGTCAGGCGCTGGATTATCCGCGTCTGAAGATCCATGACGATGCGAGCGTGGTCTGGGGAGAGGTGACGGTGGGCATTGCGTAGGGGCGGCCCGCATTGCGCGGGCCACCGGAAGCCTGGGGCGAATAACCTGGAACCGGTTATCCGCCGTTGTGCCGGCGGATAACGCTGGCGCGTTATGCGCCCTACGAGTGCCTGTAGCGCTGCGCGGGCGTCAGAACTTGTAGTTGACGCTGGCGACCACGTTGCGACGGTCGCCGTAGTAGCAGTAGAAGCCGTCGCAGGTGGAGATGTATTCCTTGTCGAATACGTTGTTGGCATTCAGCGCGACGTTCAGGCCGTTGAGGCTGTTGTCGAGGCGGCCCAGGTCGTAGTGCACCGCGGCGTCGTAGACGGTGTAGGAACCGGTGTCGCCGTCCGATTTGTCGCGTACATAGCCCATGCTGCCGATGGCGATGTTGTGGGTCTCGCCGACGTAGCGGGTGCCGAAGCCCAGGCCGAAGCCGTCGAGCAGGCCGTCATGCCAGGTGTAGTCGGCCCACAGCGAGGCCTGATTCTCCGGGGTGAGCGGCAGCGGACGGTTCTTGTCCAGCGGGTTGGCGACCTTGGTCATCTTGCTGTTGGCATAGGTGTAGGCGGCGGTCACCTTGAGGTTCTCGGTGACGTTGCCGACGGCCTCCAGCTCGAAGCCACGGACCTGAGCTTCACCCACCGGGCGGCTGATGAAGTCGCTGCCGGTGAGGACGATGTTCTTGCGGGTCAGGTCGTAGACGGCGGCGCTGAGCATCAGGTCGGTGCCCACCGGCTGGTACTTCACGCCCAGCTCGTACTGCTTGCCGGTGCTCGGCTCGAAGGCCGCGCCGTTGGTGCCACCGGCTTCGGTCTGGAACGACTCGGCATAGGACACGTAGGGCGCCACGCCGTTGTCGAATACGTAGCTGAGCGCCGCGTTACCGCTGAAATTGCTGTCCCGGCGGGTATCGGTAGCGCCATCGGCGTTGTAGAACTTCGAACCGGTGTGGGCCCAGTCCTGGCGACCGCCGAGGGTCAGGCGCCAGTTGTCGAGGGCGATCTGGTCCTGGGCGTACAGGCCGGTATCGCGCATCTTCTGGTTGTAGTCGTTGTACGCGGTGTAGACGACGTTGCTGAAGTCCTGGCCGTAGATCGGCTTGCTGATGTTGCTGGTCGGCGCGGTACCGTACAGCCACTTGTAGTTGGTGTTGGCGCGCTGGTGGTCCAGGCCCAGCAGCAGGGTGTGCTTGAACGGGCCGGTGGAGAAGTCGGCCTGCAGGTTGTTGTCGATGGCGAACTGGCTGATGTCTTCGTCGACCACGTTGGCGCCACGGGAGAGGGTGCCGTCGTCGGCTACCGAGTAGGCGCTGCCGCCGGCGGTGATGCCCTGGAAGGACAGGTCGCTCTTGGTGTAGCGCAGGTTCTGGCGGAACTGCCAGACGTCGTTGATGCGGTGCTCGAACGCGTAACCCAGGGCGTAGTAGGTCTTGTCGTAGAACTCCCAGTCCGGATCACCGAGGTTCTCGTGGTACTTCACCTCGCCTGCCGGCGTGGACAGCTTGGTGCCCTGCAGCGGCAGGAACTGGCTGGTGATGCCGGTATCGTCGCGGTTGAACTGGGAGAGGAAGGTCAGCTTGGTGTCTTCGTCGAAGTTCCAGGTCAGGCTCGGGGCAATGTTGTAGCGCTTGTTGTCGACGTGATCGACCTGGGTGTTGCTGTCGCGCACCACACCGCTGACGCGGTAGAGCAGGTTGCCGGCATCGTCGACCTTGCCGGTGCTGTCGAAGGACATCTGCTTGTGCTCGTAGCTGCCGACCTGCAGCTGCACTTCATGGCTGCTCTCGGCTTCCGGACGGCGGCTGGTCATGTCCAGCAGGCCGCCGGGCGGGGTCTGGCCGTACAGCGAGGAGGCCGGGCCGCGCAGCAGGGCAACGCGCTCCAGGTCCCAGGTTTCCAGCTTGGGCATCACGTAGGAGCCCTTGGGCAGCGGCAGGCCGTCGAGGAACTGGGTCGGCTCGAAGCCGCGCACCTTCAGCCATTCGGCGCGGGTGTCGTTGCCGTAGCTGCTGGCGATCACGCCGGGCATGTAGCGCACTGCGTCGTCCAGGCTCTGCACGTTGCGGTCCTGCATCTGCTCGCGGGTGGCGACGGAGATGGAGCGCGGGGCTTCCAGCAGCGGGGTGTCGGTCTTGGTGCCGGCGCGGGTGCGGGTGGCGAGGTAGCCGACGGTCGGGCCGTCCGGGTCTTCCTGGGTGCCGCTGATGGTGGTGGCGGACATCGACAGGGTGTCGCTGGGCACCGGGCGCAGGCTGTAGCTGCCCGATTCGCTTTCCACCAGTTCCAGCCCGCTTCCCTGCAGCGCCTGGCGCAGTGCGCCGGCGGCATCGTAGCGACCCTGCACGGCGTGCGCGTTGCGACCCTGGGCCAGCGCCGGGTCGAGGCTCAGCGACAGGCCGGCTTCGGCGGCGATGCGGTTGAGGGTGCTGGCGAGCGGGCCGGCGGGTACCTGGTAGTCACGCACGGTTTCGGCGGCGATGGCCGACGAGGTGGCCAGCAGGATAGCGGTGACCAGCAGGCAGGGGCGGAGCGACAGTTCGAACGGGCGGCGCATTGAAAACGACTCCTGAATGAAAACGGTTCTCGATGCCTCCTTGCCGGACGAGAATTGAAAAGTGATAGGGCCGGGTGAAAATTTTTTTCGGGTATTCGCCGAGGCAGCTTTTCCCAGGAGCGGACTCCGTCCGCGACAGGTCCGTATCGCGCGGGATGCCATCGCGGGCATGGCCCGCTCCTACAGGGGATTCAGCCGCGCGGCACCACGCGGGACCACCACTGGCCGTGCTTCTCTATGCGCACCGGTAGCGTCGGTTCCAGCGAGCTGAGCGCCAGGTCGATGTTCTTCAGCGGGAAACTGCCGGTGATGCGCAGGTCCGCCAGCGCCGGGTCCAGCGCCAGGTAGCCGGGGCTGTAGCGCGCCAGCTGGTGGATCAGCTCGCCCAGGCGCACGTTGTCCACCACCAGCATGCCGTGGGTCCAGGCATCGGCGGTGACGCTGTTGGCCTCTAGCGCGCCAAATCCATCGGCGCGCACACGCACCTGCTGGCCCTGGTTGACCACGCGTTCGTCCGGCAGCTGTTCGGGGCGTGCGGCCACGGCGGACTGCAGGACGCTCAGCAAGGTGCTGTCGCCGTCGTCGCGCTCCACCAGGAAGCGCGTGCCAAGGGCACGCAGGCGGCCTTCGTCGGTTTCGACGATGAACGGACGGCTGTCGCCGTGGGCGGTCTCCACCAGGATTTCGCCGCTGAGCAGGACAATGCGCCGCTGCTCGGCGTCGAAGCGCACATCGACGGCGGTGCGGCTGTTGAGCACCAGCCGGGTGTTGTCCGGCAGGCGCAGTTCGCGCTGCTCGCCGGTGGCGGTGACGAGATCGGAGAAGGCATAGCGCACCGGCGTGTAACGGTTGCCGACGCCCAGCGCCAGTGCGCCGACCAGCAGCAACGACAAGCCGGTGCCAGCCAGGCGCCGGACTTTGCGTCGGGATTCGCCCGGCGAGCGCAGCAAGGCGTTGCGCGCTGCCTTGGGTGCGGCGCCGGCCAGGCTGCGGTCGAGCATGCCCAGCTGGCTCCAGGCACGGGCGTGTTCGCTGTGGGCCGAATGCCAGTGGGCGAAAGCTGCTTCATCGTCGGGGCGCGATTCGCCGGAGCCCAGGCGCAGCTGCCAGCTGATCGCCTCGTCCAGTACCTGCAGGGAAACCGGTCCCTTCACGTCGGCTCGCCGTAGAGCGCGACGTAGCACTGGCGCAGGCCCTGGGCGATGTACTGGCGTACGCGCGGCACGGAAACGCCCAGTTGCCCGGCGATTTCGGCGTGGCCCAGGCCGTCCAGGCGGTTGAGCAGGAAGGCGCTGCGCGCGCGGGTGGACAGCTTGCCCAGCAGGCGGTCGATCTCGCGCAGGTCGGCGAGAATCAGACAGTGGTTTTCGGCGGAGGGCTGCACCGCTTCGGGCAGGCATTTCAGTTCGTCGAGGTAGGCCTGTTCCAGCGCCACGCGGCGCCAGTGGTCCACCAGCAGGCCCTTGGCGACGGTCACCAGGAAGGCGCGCGGTTCGCGCAGGGAGGGCAGCTCGCGACGACCGAGCACGCGGACGAAGGTGTCCTGGCTCAGGTCTTCGGCGCGCTGCGGACAGCCCAGGCTGCGATTCAGCCAGGCAGTCAGCCAGTCGCGGTGATCGCGATACAAGGCGCCAACGAGTTCGCCGCTACCCATCTGGATGGCCGACAAGCTACTCCCCCAATGATCTCGAATGGGATCAAGTTAAAAAACGATAACCATTCGCAAATGATCGCAAAGTGCGGTCACGCGCGCAATTGGCACCCGTCGGCTTTTGCTGCCGGTCGCCCGCTTTTCGGCGTCGTTCTACAATCGGGCGACCCTTCTCGCGGAAAGCCTCGCCATGTCCGACCCTGTGTTGATCATCGGTTCCTTCCTCTCGCCCTATGTGCGCAAGGCGCTGGTCCTGCTGGAAATGAAGGGCGTGGACTACCGCATCGACTCCGTCGTGCCCTTCTTTGGCAACGAGGCGTTCGAGCGCCTGAGCCCGCTGCGCCAGGTGCCGGTGCTGGTGGACGGCGAACTGGTGCTGAACGACTCCTCGGTGATCTGCCAGTACCTGGAAGAGCGTTATCCACAGCCGGCGCTGTACCCGGCGGATATCGCCAAGCGCGCCCGCGCCCGCTGGATCGAGGAGTTTGCCGACAGCCGCATGGGCCAGGTGGTGATCTGGCAGCTGTTCGACCAGTTGGTGATCGGCCGCGGCGTGTGGGGCCGTGAGCCGGACGCCGCTTTGTTGGAGCAGACCTACCAGCACGACCTGCCGGCAGTATTCGATTACCTCGAGGCGCAGTTGCCGGAGAGCGGCTGGTTGTTCGGTGAGCTGTCCATCGCCGACATCAGCGTCGCCTGCTTCATGCGCAACGCGCAGTTCGCCCGCTACGAGCTGGATGCCCAGCGCTGGCCGAAACTGGCGGCCATGCTCGCCGCGGCCTTTGCGCTGCCGGCGTTCCAGAAGCTCAACCAGTTCGAACGCGCCATCGCCCGCACGCCCATCGCACAGCAGCGTGAGGCGCTGATTGCCGCGGGTGCGCCGGTCAGCGAGGTCAGCTACATGCGCGAACAGCCGGTGCGCGGGCCGATGAGCCGCAGTTGATCAGGCCTGCTGCAGGAAGCTCCAGAGTCGCTGCGCGACCGGGCCGTGGGCGCGGTCGCGCAGGCGCGCGGCGACCAGTTCCTCGCGGTGGCCGGGCAGGTGGGTTCCGCTGAGATCGCGCAGGCGACCGTCGGCCAGTTCTTCGGCAATCAGGTGGCGCGGCAGGTGGCCCCAGGCGAGGCCGTGCAGCACCAGCTCCTTCTTCATCGCCTGGTCCGGCACCGTGCATTGCGGCGCTCCCTCGAGGGCAAAGAAGTCCACGGGAGGCGAGTGCCGGGCGCTGTCTCGCATCACGCACTGGGTGAGCGAGCGCAGGTGCTCCGGGCGGATATCCGTGATGTCCGTCAGCAGCCCCGGCGCAATTACCGGGATGAAGTCCACTTGACCCAGGTCCAGCCACTCCAGGCGCGGGTCGGCCTTGTCCACGCGGTGCAGGATCAGCCCGGCCTCGCCATCGAGCAGCCGCTCCAGCGGCCCGCTGACGCTTTCGAAATACAACTGCAGCTGCGTGCGGGGTTGCGTGGCGAAGAAGCGTGCGAGCTTTTCCAGCAGGGTGGGGCGCGGGCAGAAGTCGCCGAGCACCACCCGTAGTTCGCTTTCCTCACCGGCTGCCAGGTGCGCGGCGTGGTCGCGCAGGCTGCCCAGTTCGCGCAGCAGGCCCCGGGCGCGGCGGTGGAAGGATTCGCCGGCGGCCGTCAGGGCGACGCGGTAGCCGCTGCGGTCCAGCAGCTCGAAGCCGAGCTGGCGCTCCAGGCGGGCCACGGCGGCGAAAACCGCGGGGTGGGAACGATGCAATTGCTGGGCGGCGGCCTGGAAGCCGCCGGCTTCGACCACCGCGTCGAAGCACTGCAGGTCGTGCAGGGTGAAGTCGTGCATGTCAGCTTTCCTGACAGAGAGCGTTCACTCTTTGTAATTTCTTCCAGAGTCCGCCGCAACTAGCCTCGTCTCACACCCCTTGAGGAGAGGCTGCCATGAGCCAGCTGCACTATCTGACTACCCGCGACAATGCGCGCATTGCCTATCGCCTGGACGGCCCCGCCGAGCGGCCCCTACTGGTGCTGTCCAACTCCATCGGCACCGACCTGCACCTGTGGGACGGGCAGGTTGCCGCGCTGAGCGAGCACTTCCGCGTGCTGCGCTACGACGCTCGCGGGCACGGCGCCTCCAGCGTTCCCGCTGGTCCCTATTCACTGGCGCGGTTGGGAGAAGACGTGATCGAGCTGCTCGATTCGCTCGGCGTACAGCGTGCGCATTTCCTCGGACTCTCCCTGGGCGGCTTCGTTGGCCAGTGGCTGGCGCTGAAGGCTCCGCAGCGCATCGAGCGACTGGTGCTGGCGAACACCTCCGCCTGGCTCGGGCCGCAGGAGCAATGGGACGCGCGCATCGCCGACGTACTGGCGGCGGAAGATCTGCAGGGCACTGCGGCGACCTTCCTTGCCAACTGGTTCCCGCCAGCCTGGCTGGATTCGCGGCGGCCGGAGGTGGAGCCGTTCCGCGCCACGCTGTTGGCGACCAACCGGCATGGGCTGGCCGGGTCCTTCGCTGCGGTGCAGGAAACCGATCTGCGCAGCGCCTTGCGCGATGTGCGTCTGTCCACGCTGGTGATCGCCGGGCAGTTCGACACGGTGACCGCCGCGGACCACAGCGAGCTGATTGCCCAGGCGATCCCCGGCGCGCGCCTGTTCATGCTGCCGGCGGTGCACTTGTCGAACATCGAGTTTCCCCGTGAGTTCGAAGGTGCGGTGCTGGATTTCCTGCTGGCGCCCTGAACGGACAAGGCCGCCCGAAGGCGGCCTTGTCGTTTATCCACAAGCTCGATAATCCAGGCTCAATGGTGCGCTGCATCCACCGCGATGGGCTCGCCGGAGACATCCGCGTAGCGGCGCTTGCGGTCGGCCAGGGTGTAGTGGATCAGCGCGCCGAGGCCGGCGCCGAAGAACCAGGAGAACTGCGACAGCGCATCGAACGCCGGCACCAGCGCCAGCACGATGGCGATCAGCGCGGCCGGAACGAACGCCGACACGGCGCGCAGGTTCACGCCGCCGCTGTAGTGGTAGGCCGCTTCGCGGCTTTCGCTATACAGCTCCGGCAGGTTCACCCGGCTGCGGCGTACCAGGTAGTAGTCGGTGACGATGATCCCGTACAGCGGGCCGAGCAGCGCACCCAGGCCGCCGAGGAAATACACGATCACCGCCGGACTGTTGTACAGGTGCCAGGGCAGGATCAGCACCGCGATGGTGGCGCTGAGCAGGCCGGCGCGACGGAAGTTCAGCAGGTTCGGCGCGAGGTTGGTGAGCACGTAGGCCGGGGCGACGAAGTTGGCCATGATGTTTACCGCCACGGTGACGATCAGGAAGGCCAGGCAGGCCAGCACCAGGCCGAAGGTGTTGGGGATCGCGGCGACGATCTCCGTGGGGTTCTGCACCAGCTTGCCGTCGATGCTGAACTGCGCGCCAGCCAGCACCACGGCGATCAGCGCGAAGCCCAGCATGTTCACCGGCAGGCCCCAGAAGTTGCCGACGCTGATGGTGCGTCGGTCCGGGCAGTTGCGGGTGAAGTCGCAGAAATTCAGGATCATGGTGCCGTACAGCGAGACCCACAGCGCGGCGGCGCCCAGGACTTTCAGCCACATCGCCGAGCCGGTCGGCGCGTTGCCGCTGGACCAGGAGATCGACAGACCGGCGCGCCAGTACATCCAGCCGGCGAGGCTGGCGAAGGCCACCAGGATGATCGGGCCGGCGAAGGATTCGTAGCGGCGCACCATCTCCATGCCGTAGGCGAAGATCACCAGTTGCACGCACCAGATGCCGAGGAAGGTGATCCAGCCGAGGGTCGACAGGCCGAGGATCGAGTCATGGTCGTAGGCCGCAAGGCTCGGCGCGATGGCGCTGAGCAGCACGCGCAGGACCACCGAGGCGAGGTAGGTCTGGATGCCGAACCAGGCGATGGCGATCACCGCTCGGATCAGCGCCGGCAACTGCGCGCCGTGGATGCCGAAGCTGATGCGGCACATCACCGGGTAGGGCAGGCCGGTCTTCTGGCCCATGTAACCGGACAGGTTCATCAGGGCATAGATCACCAGCGCGCCGAGGGCGAACGCGGCGAGGATCTGCGCGCCGCTCATGCCTAGCGCGAAGAGGCCGATGGCGAAGGAATAGTTGGCGATGTTGTGTACATCGTTGGTCCACAGCGCGAACAGGCTGTAGCGCCCCCAGTTGCGGCCGGCGGCCTTGGTCGGGGCCAGGTCGGCGCTGTACAGGCGCGGGCTCAGGGTCGGCGCGGCAGTTTTCGCGCAGGCCGCGCCATCGACAGGTTGGACAGGGGAAACGCCGGACAGGTGGGTAGGGCTGGAGTTCATGGGCTACTCGGTTTGTATGCACGGCTTTTTGTGATTTGTGTGCAAAGCCAATTCCATGCCAGTGCAACCGTCTGCCGCCTTCCAGATCTCGCTGGAGGTAGGTTCGAATCCCGCTTGAGCCCTTTATTGGTGCGGCCTTGATGGATGTCCAAGTGGTCAGGAAATTAAATTTCCATAGCAATCATTGACTTGGGAGTCAGGTTGGTTGCGATTCTCGGATATTCAGGGTGGGGATTTTGTACACAATAATTGTGCACATGCGTTACGTGTCCGATTCCCTGTGGTCAGAGTGCATCGCGGGAGGAGTCCACCATTGACTGGGCGTAGCGCCGGTTCCCGGATCGGCAGCCATAAAAAAACCGCCCCGGAGGGCGGTTTCTTCAACGCTTGGCGATGTTCTTACAGACCGTTCTTGGCCTTGAACTCGCGGCGGCGGCGGTGCAGGACCGGCTCGGTGTAACCGTTGGGCTGCTGGGTACCTTCGAGGACCAGTTCCAGCGCGGCCTGGAAGGCCACGTTGTCGTCGAAGTTCGGCGCCATTGCGCGGTACTGGGCGTCACCGGCGTTCTGGCGATCCACCACCGAAGCCATGCGCTTGAGGCTTTCCAGCACCTGCTCCTGGGTGACCACGCCGTGGCGCAGCCAGTTGGCCAGCAGCTGGCTGGAGATGCGCAGGGTGGCGCGGTCTTCCATCAGGCCGACGTCGTTGATGTCCGGCACCTTGGAGCAGCCGACGCCCTGGTCGATCCAGCGGACTACGTAGCCGAGGATGCCCTGGGCGTTGTTGTCCAGCTCGTTCTTGATCTCTTCCGCGCTCCAGTTGGTGTTGGCGCTAAGCGGAATGGTCAGGATGTCGTCCACCGAAGCCGGCGCGCGCTTGGCCAGTTCGGCCTGACGGGCGAACACGTCGACCTTGTGGTAGTGCAGCGCATGCAGGGTGGCGGCGGTCGGCGACGGAACCCAGGCGGTGTTAGCGCCGGCCAGCGGGTGAGCGATCTTTTGCTCGAGCATGGCGGCCATCAGGTCGGGCATGGCCCACATGCCCTTGCCGATCTGGGCCTTGCCCTGCAGGCCGGTGGCCAGGCCGACGTCGACGTTGTTGTTCTCGTAGGAACCGATCCACTTCTCGGTCTTCATGGCGCCCTTGCGCACCATGGCGCCGGCTTCCATGGAGGTGTGGATTTCGTCACCGGTGCGGTCGAGGAAGCCGGTGTTGATGAACACCACGCGCTCGGCGGCGGCCTTGATGCAGGCCTTCAGGTTGACGGTGGTGCGGCGCTCTTCGTCCATGATGCCGACTTTCAGCGTGTTGCGCGGCAGGCCCAGCAGGTCCTCGACGCGGCTGAAGATTTCGGCGGCGAAGGCGACTTCTTCCGGGCCGTGCATCTTCGGCTTCACGATGTACACGCTGCCAGTGCGGCTGTTCTTGCGGGTCGCGCTGCCGTTCAGGTTGTGAATGGCGATCAGGCTGGTGAACAGGCCGTCCTGGATACCTTCGGGCACTTCGTTGCCCTGGGCGTCGAGGATCGCCGGGTTGGTCATCAGGTGGCCAACGTTACGCACGAACAGCAGGGAGCGGCCATGCAGGCTCAGCTCGGAACCGTCGGGCCTGGTGTAGACGCGGTCGGGGTTCATGGTACGGGTGAAGGTGCTGCCGCCCTTGGAAACCTGCTCGGCGAGGTCGCCTTTCATCAGGCCCAGCCAGTTGCGGTAGACCACGACCTTGTCGTCGGCGTCGACGGCGGCCACGGAGTCTTCGCAGTCCATGATGGTGGTCAGCGCGGACTCCATCAGGACGTCTTTCACGCCAGCGGCATCGGTCTGGCCGATCGGGCTGGTCGGGTCGATCTGGATTTCGAAGTGCAGGCCGTTGTGCTTGAGCAGCACGGCCTTCGGCTTGGCGGCTTCGCCCTGGAAGGCGAGGAACTGAGCGGCGTTCTTCAGGCCGGTCTCGCTGCCGTTCTTCAGGGTCACGGCCAGTGCGCCGTTCTTCACCACGTAGGCGATGGCGTCGACGTGGGAGCCGGATTCCAGTGCGGCGGCTTCGTCGAGGAAGGCGCGGGCGAAGGCGATCACCTTGTCACCGCGGACCTTGTTGTAGCCCTTGCCCTTCTCGGCGCCGTTCTCTTCGCTGATCGCGTCGGTGCCGTACAGTGCGTCGTACAGCGAGCCCCAGCGGGCGTTGGCGGCGTTCAGGGCGAAGCGCGCGTTCATCACCGGCACTACCAGCTGCGGGCCGGCCATGCGGGCGATTTCGTCGTCGACGTTCTGCGGGCTGGCCTGGAAGTCGGCCGGCTCGGGCAGCAGGTAACCGATTTCCTGCAGGAAGGCCTTGTAGGCGACCGCATCATGCGGCTTGCCGGCGCGGGCCTGGTGCCAGCCATCGACTTTCGCCTGGATGTCATCGCGCTTGGCGAGCAGGGCCTTGTTCTTGGGGGCCAGGTCGTTGATTACGGTTTCTACGCCCGCCCAGAACTTGCCGGACTCGATGCCGGTGCCGGGAATGGCTTCGTTGTTCACGAAGTCGAAAAGGACTTTGGCGACCTGCAGGCCACCGACTTGAACGCGTTCAGTCATTGCTTGCCTCACTCTGCTCAGGACCAGCTCTGGACACAGGCAAAACGCCTTGTAGTCCGAGCCGCGGAATACTACATGATGCCGTGGGAAAAATCAGTGGGCTAGCGTCGCGGTTAGACCAAAGTACGCATATCAGTCACGTAGCAGGTCTTATGTTCGCAAATATCATCTGGATTGTTCCAGATAAATCTTAAAACTGTACACGCATTACCCGGACGGGTACCTGTGGCAGCCCGTCGCAGCCGGCTAACCTCGCCGTGCCTATACTGCTTCTTCCCTCCTGGAGAATCCCGCATGTCCGTGACGCTTGCCACCCCCACCGATCTGGATGACCTGGTTCCGCTGTTTTCCGGCTACCTCGATTTCTACGAAGTGCCCGCGCCCCACGCGAAGATTCGCGAGTTTCTCGGGGCGCGCATCGGCAGCGGGCAGTCCACGGTATTCATCGCGCGCAGCATCGATGGGTTGGCGGTAGGCTTCGTGCAGCTGTACCCGTTCTTCGCTTCCCTGGCGCTGCAGGCGTCGTGGTTGATCAGTGACCTCTATGTGCTGCCCGCTGCGCGCCGCGATGGCTATGGCGAGGCGCTGATGAACGCCGCCCGCGCCCACGGTGAAGCGACCGGCGCCTGCGGCCTGATGCTGGAGACGGCGAAGACCAACCATGCTGGCCAGTCGCTGTACGAGCGCCTGGGATACCAGCGGGACGACAAGTTCTACACCTATTGGCTGGACCTCACGGCCTAGCCCTTCGCGGAGACTGCTCATGGACCACCTCGTATTGACCGTCATCGCCCAGGACCAGCCCGGTCTGGTGGAGCGCGTGGCCAAATGCATCGCCGCCCATGGCGGCAACTGGCTGGAAAGTCGCATGTCGCGCATGGCCGGGCAGTTCGCCGGGATCCTTCGCGTGGCGGTTCCCGCCGAAGGCTATGACGAGCTGGTGGAAGGTCTGCAGGAGCTGAGCGAGCACGGCATCCGCGTGCTGCTGGCGGAAAGCGGCATCGAGCCGGCCTGCAACTGGAAGCCGATCCATCTCGACCTGGTGGGCAACGACCGCCCCGGCATCGTCCGCGATATCACCCAGCTGCTGGCCGAGCATGGCGTGAACCTGGAGAGCCTGACCACCGAGGTGCTCCCCGCGCCCATGAGTAGCGAGCCGCTGTTCCATGCCGAGGCGCTGCTGGCCGTGCCGCTGACCCTGCCGTTGGAAACCCTGCAGCAGAAGCTGGAAGAGCTGGCCGATGACTTGATGGTGGAGCTGAATTTCCACAGCGGGGAATGACCGTCCCGCTCTGATCGCAAGGCTTGTGGAAAAACCTGTGGGCTCCCTGTTGATGGATTGACAGAGGGCCCATTCTATTTGGGTTTCACGTCGATCTGTTTATCCACTTCCTGCCTCGCCGCTGTGCACAAATTGCGGGGATCGTACCGTGGGCATTCTGTTGATAAGTGGCTGTAGCCTCCTGTTTATGGGCTCTCCAGTGTATTGATCGTTTTCTGCACAAGACTGGTGCGGCGAACTGAGCGACCCGGACTTTCCAGGCGCTGTGCACAAAACCACTGGAAGAGTCTGTGGAGAAGCCGTTCATGGAACGCTGCAGGCCGCGCAGCCTATGGCTTTAACAGGGTTGTCCACTTTCTGGGCGGGCGGCGTTTTTCCATCCACACAAGGCGTGGATCAGCCTGTGGAAAAGCCGGGGGAATATCTCTGGAGGCCAGGAATAACGTGGATTACATGGAGTTGAGCAAATATTGATCATGCTGCTGTGTGCAGCCAGAGAGGATTGCACTGGAAGTGGGAGGTGAGGCGGCTTGTGGAAGAAACAGCCGTTATCCCCGCAATCGCGGGATAGAGCTGTGGACAATCTGCGGGTGACTGCCTGCAAGCCACAGTTGGTGTGGCTTGCAGGCAGTGGATCAATTAATGATCAATCCCCGCGGGCGAGGCGGTACCAGATGTCCACGCTGTAGACGACCAGGCCGGCCCAGATGCAGCAGAGGGAAATCAGGCGCGTGGTGTCCAGGTGCTCGCCAAACAGCAGGATCGCCTGCAGCAGCACCAGGGTTGGCGCCAGGTACTGCAGGAAGCCCAGTGTCGCGTAAGGCAGGTGGCGCGCGGCAGCGTTGAAGCACACCAGCGGCACCAGGGTGATCGGGCCGGCGGCAGCGAGCCAGATGGCGTCCCTGGTGGTCCAGAAGTCCGCGTGTACGCTCGGGCCATCGGCGGACAACACGAGGTAGCCGATCGCCAGTGGCAGCAGGATCCAGGTCTCTACCACCAGGCCGGGCAGGGCAGCCACCGGCGCCTGCTTGCGGATCAGCCCGTAGAAGCCGAAGGTCAGCGCCAGCGCCAGGGATACCCAGGGCAGGCTGCCCAGTTGCCACAGCTGCTGTGCCACGCCCAGCGCGGCGAGGCCGACCGCGACCCACTGCAGCGGGCGTAGGCGTTCGCGCAGGATCACCAGGCCCAGCAATACGTTGATCAGCGGATTGATGTAGTAGCCCAGGCTGGCCTCGATCATGTGGCCGTTGTTGACCGCCCAGACGTAGACCAGCCAATTGCTGGCGATCAGCAGGCCGCTGGCGGTGAGCACCGCGATGCGCTTGGGGTTCTCGCGCAGCTCGCGCCACCAGCCGGGGTGTTTCCACACCAGCAGGAGCAGGGCGCCGAACACCGCCGACCAGATGGCCCGGTGGGTGATGATTTCCAGGGCGGGGATGCGTTCGAGCAGCTTGAAGTAGATCGGGAAGAGTCCCCAGATGACGTAGGCAGTCAAGCCCAGGGCGTAGCCCCGGCGGGGGTTGGCGGTGGCCATGGAACATCCTTGGTTAGGCAGCTAATGAGTGGCTGCACAATTCTAGGGCGCTCGTGCTGGCTTGTCTGTGCCGCTTCGCTGGATGTCCCAGTGGCGCTGGCGAATGTGCGTAACGATGCCGTTACGGGGTTGTGGATAACGCCACGCCAGCGGAGTCGACCTGTAGGAGCGGGCCATGCCCGCGATCGCGCCCATGGGGCACTCCTGCAGATTGTCAGTGGGATGTCCGCGAGATTGCTGAATGAACGCGGAAATCAGAACAGCCGCAGCGGCTCCTCATCCAGCGCTGCCAGCTGCTCGCGCAGCACCAGCACCTGTTCGCCCCAGTAACGCTCGGTGCCGAACCAGGGGAAACTCGGCGGGAACGCCGGGTCGTCCCAGCGCCGCGCCAGCCACGCGCTGTAGTGCATCAGGCGCAGGGCGCGCAGGCCCTCGATCAGCGGCAGCTCGCGTGGGTCGAAGTCGTGGAACTCCTGATAACCGTCCACCAGTTCCGAGAGCTGCCCGAGGCGCTCCTGGCGCTCGCCGGCGAGCATCATCCACAGGTCCTGCACGGCCGGGCCCATGCGGCAGTCGTCGAGGTCGACGACGTGGAAGGTCTCGTCGCGGCACAGCAGGTTGCCGGGGTGGCAATCGCCGTGCATGCGGATGGGCGTGTACTTCGTTCGGGCGTAGAGGGCGTCGACCTTCTTCAGCAGGTCGCGAGCCACGGATTCGTAAGCCGGCAGCAGGCTCTTGGGAATGAAGTTGCCTTCCAGCAGGGTGGCCAGGGACTGGTGGCCGAAGTTCTGTGGCGTAAGCGCCTCGCGGTGCTCGAACGGGCGGTTGGCGCCCACGGCGTGCAGGCGGCCGAGCAACTGGCCGAGTCGATAGAGCTGGTCGAGGTTGCCCGGCTCCGGCGCGCGGCCGCCACGGCGGGGGAACAGGGTGAACCGAAAGCCTGCGTGCTCGAAGAGGGTCTTGCCTTCATGCACCAGCGGCGCCACCACCGGCACTTCGCATTCGGCCAGCTCGGCGGAGAAGGCGTGCTCCTCGAGGATCGCCTCGGTGGTCCAGCGGCCGGGTCGGTAGAACTTGGCGATCAGTGGCTCGCTGTCCTCGATGCCCACCTGGTAGACGCGGTTCTCGTAGCTGTTGAGCGCGAGTACGCGGGCGTCGCTGAGAAAACCGATGCTTTCCACCGCATCCAGCACCAGGTCGGGGGTGAGGTCGGAGAAGGGATGGGACATGGCGACGTTCCGGCAATGGTAAAGCTGCCTAGTTTACCCAGTCCGCTCTGTTTGGGTGCGCAGTCGCCTCAGTGGTCAGCGCAGTGTTTTTTCAGGTACTCGACGAAGTCCGTGGCGAGCGCCCGGCGCTCGCCCTTCACCAGGGTCAGCTTCTGCATCGTGCGGGCTTTGCACTCGAGCCTTTGCGAGGGCTTGTCGGTGTTGTGCAGCGGCGTCAGCAGCAGGTCGTAGGGCGTGCCCTGGCGGACCTGTTCGGCGAGTTCGCCTTCGCCGCCGCCGATCAGCAGGACCTTGTTGTGGGTGGCGAGCTGGTACTGGTCAACCAGTGGTTCCAGCGTCGGCATCAGTTCGGTGCTGGCGCCGACCCGCAGGACATCGGGGCCGGCCTGGCTGGCCAGGGGCAGGGAAAGCAGGAACGGCAGGGCAAGCAGGGCGAGCGAGCGGCGCATGGTGGGAGCTCCGATTGACCACGGCCCCGCCCGACCCCGGGCGGGACTCAGGCGGTTATTGGAGCGCGCCGCGCACTCGTCGGGCTTGATATGAGGCAGGGAAACCTATTTGCCGGGGCGACTACAGCGGCGTACCGAGGATCACCTGCGCCGGGGAGAACTGCGCGCGCACCGCCGAACCGGCTTGCAGGCCGAGGATTTCGATGCGCTCCGGGTCGGTCAGGGCGCAGAGCATCTGGCCGCTGGGCAGCTGGATGCGCACTTCGCTGGGGCCGTCTTCGGCTTCGCGGATGTCATCGACGTGGCCTTCCAGCGCGTTCAGGCCCTCCGGGCAGGGGATGTGCGGCAGGTCGACGTAGAGCCAGCCGGCCTTCATCAGCGCCACCACCGGCACGCCGTCGGCCAGTTCCAGCTTCTCGGTGCTTTCGCGGGTGACCCGCGCCTGGATGCGCGAGCCGCCAGGCAGTTCGATGCACACCAGGTCGTTGAGGCCGGACGGCTCCACCGAGCAGACGCGCCCGTGAAGCTGGTTGCGTGCGCTGGTGCGCATCATCAGGCGGCCGATCAGTTCCAGGTCGGCCTGGTGCTCGACGTGCTCGACAATGTGCTCGCGCAGGGCTTCCAGGCGCTGGTAGAGCGCCAGCAGGCGTTCGCCTTCGGCGGTCAGGCGCGCGCCTCCACCGCCCTTGCCGCCGACGCTGCGTTCCACCAGCGGCCGGTCGGAGAGGTTGTTCAGTTCATCGATGGCGTCCCAGGCGGTCTTGTAGCTCATCCCGGCGGCCTTGGCGGCGTGGGTGATCGAGCCGAGCTGGGCGATCTGCGCCAGCAGGGCGATGCGCTGCGGGCGGCGGGTAACGTGTTGGGTCAACAGGCTGAGGGTGGTCATGGTTTCGCGGGTACTTATTGGTATGCGACGAGGCTCCGTTGCTGGCGTGCAAAACGCAAGGGGCAGATGTCGGGAATGTGGCCGAACGGTCGTCTATTCCGGGGCCGGCGTGCGCGCCAGGCAATAGACGTCGACCCGCCGCGCACCAGCACGACGCAACAGGCGGGCGATGCGCTCGGCGGTGGCGCCGGTGGTCAGCACGTCGTCCACCAGCGCCAGGTGCAGGCCTTCGACGCTCGCGCCAGCGGCCAGGGTGAAGGCGCTGCGCAGGTTGCGCTTGCGGGCGGCGGCGTCCAGTCCTTGCTGGGCCGGGGTGTCCTGCGTGCGGCGGACCAGGCGGTTATCCACAGGCAGATGCAGCGGCGCGGCCAGCCAGTCGGCCAGCAGTTGCGCCTGGTTGAAGCCCCGTTGCCGCTCGCGCCGGCGCGACAGTGGCACGGGGATCAGCCGGTCCGGGCGCGGCAATCCTTCATCAAAGGCATGCAGCAGATGGCGTTCGAGCAACTCGCCGAGCAGACGCCCGAGCGGCGCATTGGCCTGGTGCTTGAAGCGGGTGACCAGCGCATCGACGGGGAAGCCGTAGCGCAGGGGTGTCTCGACCCGGTGAAAAGCCGGAGCGCGGCGCAAACACTGGCCGCAGGTCAGTCCGGAAGCTGGGAGGGGAAGGGCGCAGACCGCGCAGTGCCCGGCGAGCCACGGCAGGTCATCGTCGCAGCCGGTGCAGAGGGGCAGGGCGGCCTGTTCCGCCGCCCCGCCGCAAAGAAGACATTGCACGCGAGGGCGCCACCAGATGGGGCGCCATTGAGATATCCACATTCAGCCCCTCCATGGGCGGGGCGTTCAGGGGTGAGCGGGTCAGTGAATCAGCCAGCTCAATACCACCAGGCCCAGCACCGTCCAGATCAGCCCGCCGAAGATCGAGCGCCGCAGGAAGGCGCGGATGCCACTGTAGAGCAGCAGCAGGCCGATGAAGAGCAGGACGAAGCTGAAGATCGAGACGTCGATTCCCACAGCCCGCGCCAAGCCGTGGAAGAAGTCGTCCATGGCGCGCCACAGGCCGCCGAGCACGCCCGATAGCAGATCGACGATGAAGCGGATGGCCTTGCCGACCATCTGGCCAAGGCCGTCGAAGAATCCTTCTGTTCCCATCTGGGGTCTGACTCCTGAGTGTTCTGCCTGATTGGAGCGGCAATGGACCGGATCGGTTCAGCCGCAGCGGTAACGAGATCGCCGCGATTGATCAATAAATGGTCACTTGTCGACCTGTGTCGCGAGAGTGGTTGACAGCGTCACAGCTCCACATATGATGCCTTGAGCCTGATTTCCCCGGTGGCGCGCCGCCGGGGCACCCTAGACAAGAGGCGCCCCCAAGCGTCGAAGGACTTTGCCGATGAGTGCCACCGCAGCCCAAGTAACCCGCCACGACTGGACCCTTGCCGAAGTCCGCGCCCTGTTCGAACAGCCCTTCAACGACCTGCTGTTCCAGGCGCAGACCATGCACCGCGCGCATTTCGACCCGAACCGCGTACAGGTGTCCACCCTGCTGTCGATCAAGACCGGCGCCTGCCCGGAAGACTGCAAATATTGTCCGCAGTCCGGCCACTACAACACCGGCCTGGACAAGGAAAAGCTGATGGAAGTGCAGAAGGTGCTGCAGGCCGCTGCCGAAGCCAAGGCCATCGGCTCCACGCGCTTCTGCATGGGCGCCGCCTGGAAGCATCCGTCGGCGAAGGACATGCCCTACGTGCTGGAAATGGTGAAGGGCGTGAAGAGGCTTGGCCTGGAAACCTGCATGACCCTGGGCAAGCTGACCCAGGAGCAGACCCAGTCGCTGGCCGAAGCAGGCCTGGACTATTACAACCACAACCTCGATACCTCGCCGGAGTTCTACGGCAACATCATCACCACCCGCACCTACAGCGAGCGCCTGCAGACCCTGGCGTACGTGCGCGAAGCGGGGATGAAGATCTGCTCCGGCGGCATCCTCGGCATGGGCGAGTCGGTGGACGACCGCGCCGGCCTGCTGATCCAGCTGGCCAACCTGCCCGAGCACCCGGAATCGGTGCCGATCAACATGCTGGTGAAAGTGAAGGGCACCCCGCTGGCCGAGGAGAAGGACGTCGATCCGTTCGACTTCATCCGCACCCTGGCGGTCGCTCGCCTCATGATGCCGAAATCCCATGTGCGCCTGTCCGCCGGCCGCGAGCAGATGAACGAGCAGATGCAGGCCTTGGCCTTTATGGCCGGCGCCAACTCGATCTTCTATGGCGAGAAGCTGCTGACCACCACCAACCCGCAGGCCGAGAAGGACATGCAGCTGTTCGCGCGTCTGGGCATCAAGCCCGAAGAGCGCGAGGAGCACGCTGACGAGGTACACCAGGCCGCCATCGAGCAGGCGCTGGTGGAACAACGCGACTCCCAGCTGTTCTATAACGCGGCTTCGGCCTGATAGAGCCGCTTTTCTTCATGTAGGGGCGCGCCTGCTCGCGAACCGCCCGGCACCGAAGTGTTCGGGAAGACTGTTCGCGGGCAAGCTCGCTCCTACAGGTCCTCGCCTCGCAGGACCACCGCCGACACGGGGTTGCGTATGCCTTTCGATCTCGCCGCCCGCTTGGCCCAGCGCCAGGCGGAGGACCTCTACCGCCGCCGTCCGCTGCTGGAATCGCCGCAGGGGCCGGAAGTGGTCATCGACGGCCAGCCGATGCTGGCCTTCTGTTCCAACGATTACCTGGGCCTGGCAAATCACCCCGAGGTGATTGCCGCCTTGCGCGCCGGCGCCGAACGCTGGGGCGTCGGTGGTGGCGCCTCGCATCTGGTCAACGGCCACTGCGGCCCGCACCACGAGCTGGAGCTGGCGCTCGCCGAGTTCACCGGCCGCCCGCGCGCGCTGCTGTTCTCCACCGGCTACATGGCCAACCTCGGCACCGTCACCGCCCTCGTCGGCAAAGGCGACAGCGTGCTGGAGGACCGCCTCAACCACGCCTCGCTGCTGGACGCCGGCTTGCTTTCCGGTGCGCGCTTCTCGCGCTACCTGCACAACGACGCCGCCAGCCTCGCCTCCCGCCTTGATAAGGCTGAAGGCAACACGCTGGTGGTCACCGACGGCGTGTTCAGCATGGACGGCGACCTGGCCGACCTGCCGGCGCTCTGCGCCAGGGCCCGGGAGAAGGGCGCCTGGGTGATGGTCGACGACGCCCATGGTTTCGGCCCGCTGGGCGCGACTGGCGGTGGCATCGTCGAACACTTCGGCCTGGGGATGGATGATGTGCCGGTGCTGGTCGGCACCCTCGGCAAGGCCTTCGGCACCGCTGGTGCCTTCGTCGCCGGCAACGAGGAACTGATCGAGACGCTGATCCAGTTCGCCCGCCCCTACATCTACACCACCAGCCAGCCTCCCGCCGTGGCCTGCGCCACGCTGAAGAGCCTGGAGCTGCTGTGCGCCGAGAGCTGGCGCCGCGATCACCTGAATGCGCTGATCGCGCGCTTCCGCGCCGGCGCTGAGGCCATCGGCCTGAGCCTGATGGACAGCCCGACGCCGATCCAGCCGATCCTCATCGGCGGTAGCGCCCAGGCCATGGCGTTGTCGGCGGAGCTGCGCCAGCGCGGCATCCTCGTCGGCGCGATCCGCCCGCCAACCGTGCCGGCCGGCACCGCGCGCCTGCGTGTGACCCTGTCCGCTTCGCACACCGAAGCGCAGGTCGACCGCCTGCTGGTGGCGCTCGCCGAAAGCTGGCAGCGCGTGTCGTCTAGCCTTCTGGCAGAGATTGATGCCGAGGAGGGCGATGATGCGTGACCAACTGATCCTGTTGCCGGGCTGGGGCCTGGGCAGCGCGCCGCTGGAACCGTTGCGCGATGCGCTGCTGGAGCAGGCTCCGCACCTGAATGTGCAGATCGAACCGCTACCGGCGGATACCGATCCGAATGCCTGGCTCGACGAGCTGGACGACAACGTCGCTCACGACGCTTGGATCGCCGGCTGGTCGCTGGGCGGCATGCTGGGCGCAGAACTGGCGGCGCGCCGTGGCGAGTCCTGTCGGGGGCTGGTGACCATCGCCAGCAACCTCTGCTTCCGCCGCCGCGAGGACTGGCCGGACGCGATGGCCAATGAAGTTTTCGAGGATTTCTTCGAGGCCTTTCTGCTGGAGCCACACCTGGTGCGCAAGCGCTTCACGCTGCTGGTCAGCCAGGGCGCCCGCGACCCGCGCACGCTCGCACGCCAGCTGCAGGTGGCGCTGCCGCAATTGAATGCCGAAGGTCTGACCGCCGGCCTGCAACTGCTGGGGCAGCTCGATACCCGCGCCGCCCTCGGTCGCTATCCCGGCCCGCAGTTGCACCTGTTCGCCGCCAACGATGCGCTGGTCCCGGCCAGCGCTGCCGACGCCCTGCTGGAGTGGCTGCCGGACGTCGAAGTCAGCCTGCTGCCCGGCGCCAGCCACGGCCTGCCGCTGGAGCAGCCGGACGAAGTGGCCGGCGCCATTCTGAAGTTCATCCACGAGGGCGACGATGCCTGATTGCAGTACCAGCGCGCTGCCCGACAAACGCCAGGTAGCCGCCTCCTTCTCCCGCGCCGCGTCGACCTACGACGCGGTGGCCGAACTGCAGCGCGCCGTCGGCGGTCGTCTGCTGGAGCTGCTGCCGGCCCACGTCGTGCCGCAGCGCTGGATCGACCTGGGCAGCGGCACCGGTTATTTCACCCGCGCTCTGGCGGCGCGCTATCCACAGGCACAGGGCCTGTCCGTCGATATTGCCGAGGGCATGCTGCGTCACGCCCGCGAGCAGGGCGGTGCGCAGCACTTCATCGGCGGCGATGCCGAACGGCTGCCGTTGCGCGATGGCGCCGCTGACCTGCTGTTCTCCAGCCTGGCGATCCAGTGGTGCGGGGACTTGCCGGCGGTGCTGGATGAGGCGCGCCGCGTGCTGCGTCCTGGCGGCGTCGCGGCGTTCAGCAGCCTGTGCATCGGCACGCTGGGCGAGCTGCGGCAGAGCTGGGAAGCGGTGGACGGCTTCGTCCACGTGAACCGCTTCCGCGCCTTCGAGCAGTATCAGCAGCACTGCGCAGGTAGCGGCCTGCAAGTGCTGGAGCTGCGCACCGAGGACCGCGTCCTGCACTTCCCCGATCTGCGCAGCCTGACCCATGAACTCAAGGCGCTCGGCGCGCACAACCTAAATCCCGGCCGGCCCGACGGTCTCACCGGGCGCGAGCGGGTGCGCGCGCTGATCGCTGCCTACGAGCACTTCCGCCAGCCCCAGGGGCTGCCGGCAACCTACCGGGTGGTCTACGCCGTCCTGCGCAAGCACTGAATCCGGCAAGAGCACCAGAGGAACGCCATGTCCCACGCCTACTTCGTCACCGGCACCGACACCGAAATCGGCAAGACCACCATCGCCTCCGGCCTGCTGCATGCGGCACGGCTGGCCGGGTTGTCCACGGCAGCTGCCAAGCCGGTAGCTTCCGGCTGCGAGCGCAGCCCCGAGGGCCTGCGCAATTCCGACGCGTTGGCGCTGCTGGGTGAGTGCAGCCTGCCGCTGGCCTATGAACAGGTGAACCCCTTCGCCTTCGAGCCGGCCATTGCGCCGCACCTCGCTGCTCGCGAGAAGGGCGTGAAGCTGACAGTCGGAGCACTCAAGGGGCCGGTGCGTTCGGTGCTGGAACTGGGCGCCGATTTCACCCTGGTGGAAGGCGCCGGGGGCTGGCGCGTGCCGCTGGCAGGGGAGGAGAACCTCTCCGACCTGGCCATCGCCCTGGAGTTGCCGGTGATCCTCGTCGTCGGCGTGCGCCTGGGTTGCATCAACCATGCGGTGCTCAGCGCCGAGGCGATCCAGCGCGACGGCCTGCTGCTGGCCGGTTGGGTAGCGAACATCGTCGATCCGCAGACCTCCCGTCTGGAAGAAAACCTCGCGACCCTCGCCGAACGTCTGCCCGCACCCTGCATCGGACGCGTGCCGCGCCTGGCTCACGCGACTCCGGCGGCAGTGGCCGCGCACCTGGACCTGGGCATCCTGGATTTGTAACCGGGCCTTGGCCTGGCGGACTCCGTCTGCTTGAATAGTGGCCACTTGCTGCTTTTTGCTGGAGGCGTGTCGATGGAAATTTCCGGTAATGCTTTCTCTGCGGGCCTGTATGGCGTGCAGAACGGCCAGCGCCGCGTCGACCGCGCCAGCACCGACATCGCCACTGCCGGCAGCGCGCCCAGCGAAGTGCTCAACGACCGTCTGGTGGACCTGCGCCGCGGCGAGCACGAGGTAAAGGCCAACGCCAAGGTCATCCAGGCTGCCGACGAAACGCTCGGCACCCTCATCGATATCCGCGCCTGACCGCGACCCTTTCCCCGCCCTGAATCCCCCCGCGCGGCCGGCTGTCCTTGTGACACGCCGGCCGCTCTGCCATGGGCTTTAATTAGCCTCAGGGCCTCGCTGCCAATACGCCCCGCCGACAGCCCTGCGAGCGTGACCAGGCGGTCGGTTTGCACGCTTGACAAGGGTATGGCGTAAACGTATGTTTCAAACGCCTGTTTGACTGTCCGGATGCGCACGCGCACCGACTGGGCGGCCGGGAATGCTCCCGCACTGCGACCGCAGCAACCGGTCGCCCATTAACCAGAACCCTTCGTAGAGGTTTACCGCTATGCCTGATTACAAGGCCCCCTTGCGTGATATCCGTTTCGTTCGCGACGAGCTGCTGGGCTACGAAGCGCACTACCAGAACCTGCCGGGCGCCGAAGACGCTACCCCGGACATGGTCAATGCCATCCTCGAAGAGGGTGCGAAGTTCTGCGAACAGGTAATCGCTCCGCTGAACCGCACTGGCGACCTGGAAGGCTGCAAATGGAGCCCGGAAGGCGTCAAGACTCCGACCGGCTTCAAAGAGGCCTACCAGCAGTTCGTCGAAGGCGGCTGGCCGAGCCTGGCCCATGACGTCGAGCACGGCGGTCAGGGTCTGCCCGAATCCCTGGGTCTGGCCATCAGCGAAATGGTCGGCCAGGCCAACTGGTCCTGGGGCATGTACCCGGGCCTGTCCCACGGTGCTATGAACACCCTGCACGCCCACGGTACTCCGGAGCAGCAGCACGCTTACCTGACCAAGCTGGTTTCCGGTGAGTGGACCGGCACCATGTGCCTGACCGAGCCGCATTGCGGCACCGACCTGGGCATGCTGCGCACCAAGGCCGAGCCGCAGGCTGACGGCACCTACAAGATCACCGGCACCAAGATCTTCATTTCCGCTGGCGAACACGACATGGCCGACAACATCGTCCACATCGTGCTGGCCCGCCTGCCCGACGCCCCGCAGGGCACCAAGGGCATCTCGCTGTTCATCGTGCCGAAGTTCCTGCCCAACGCCGAAGGCAACGTGGGTGAGCGCAACGCCGTTTCCTGTGGCTCCATCGAGCACAAGATGGGCATCCACGGCAACGCCACCTGCGTGATGAACTTCGACGCTGCCACCGGCTTCCTGATCGGCCCGCCGAACAAGGGCCTGAACTGCATGTTCACCTTCATGAACACCGCTCGCCTGGGTACCGCGCTGCAAGGCCTGGCCCACGCCGAAATCGGTTTCCAGGGTGGCATCGCCTACGCTCGCGAGCGTCTGCAGATGCGTTCGCTGACCGGCCCGAAAGCTCCGGAAAAAGCCGCTGACCCGATCATCGTGCACCCGGACGTACGCCGCATGCTGCTGACCGCCAAGGCTTTCGCCGAAGGCAACCGCGCCATGCTGTACTTCGCTGCCAAGCAGGTCGACATCGTCCAGCGCAGCCAGGACGAAGAAGAGAAGAAAGCCGCTGACGCGATGCTGGCCTTCCTCACTCCGATCGCCAAGGCGTTCATGACCGAAGTGGGCTTCGAAGCCGCCAACCACGGCGTGCAGATCTATGGCGGCCACGGCTTCATCGCCGAGCACGGCATGGAACAGAACGTCCGCGACAGCCGTATCTCCATGCTGTACGAAGGCACCACCGGCGTTCAGGCGCTGGACCTGCTGGGCCGCAAGATCCTCATGACCCAGGGCGAAGCGCTCAAGGGCTTCACCAAGATCGTGCACAAGTTCTGCCAGGCCAACGAAGCCAACGAAGCCGTCAAGGAGTTCGTTGCACCGCTGGCTGCGCTGAACAAGGAGTGGGGCGACCTGACCATGAAGGTCGGCATGGCTGCCATGAAGGACCGCGAGGAAGTCGGCGCCGCATCGGTCGACTACCTGATGTTCTCCGGCTACGCCTGCCTGGCCTACTTCTGGGCCGACATGGCTCGCCTGGCTGCCGAGAAGCTGGCTGCCGGTACCAGCGAAGAGGCCTTCTACCAGGCCAAGCTGAAGACCGCGCGCTTCTACTTCCAGCGTATCCTGCCGCGCACCCGCGCGCACGTTGGCTCCATGCTGTCCGGCGCCAACAACCTGATGGACCTGGCCGAGGAAGATTTCGCCCTCGGTTACTGATCAGCGCCTTGGACGGACGGTTCGCCGTCCGTCTGCTGAACAGCAGGAAGCCCGCCGCAAGGCGGGCTTTTTCGTATCCGAATCCACACAAAACGCCGCAGAAAATGCCATCATTACGCCACTTGCCGATCGACTGACGGCAAGACCGGCACCCACTCTGCGGAACCCTTTGTGCGACCCACGGCCCCTTACCGGATCAGCCATTTCCTCACGCCCCTGTTGCTGATTCCGGCCGGCATCGCCGCCGGCTCCCTGGGCGAACTGTCTGACTTCTTCATCTCCCTGTTCAACGTCCTGCCGACCCTGCTGCTCCTGCTCGGCGGCGCGCTGTGCATGGTCTATGGCCGCCAGCGCCAGCTGTTCATGCTGACGGTGGTGTACATCGCCTATTTCCTGCTCGATACCCAGGTCGACTACTTCCAGGCGCACCGCGTGGTAATGCCGGAAGCGGCGCTGGTGTTCCACCTGTGTTGCGTGCTGCTGCCGCTGCTCTACGGCCTGTACGGCATCTGGCAGGAGCGCATGCACATGCTGCAGGACCTGCTCGCCCGCAGTGCCGCGCTGGTCGCCGTGGCCGGGGTGGCGACAGCACTGGCCAAGCGCTTCCCACAGGGGCTGGCGGAGCTGCTCAGCGACACCTACTGGCCGGCTTTGCACGGCCACTGGATGAGCCTGGCGCAGCTGTCCTACTTCGGTTTCCTGATGGCCTTCGTCGCCCTGGTCGCCGCCTACGTGCGCCAGCCGCGGCCGTTGCACGCCGCGCAGTTGCTGGGCCTGCTCGGGCTGCTGTGGATGCTGCCCAAGGTATTCATCCTGCCCCACGCGCTGACCGTGATGACCAGCCTGGTGATGCTCACCCTGGCCGGCGCGGTGGCCCACGAGGCGTACCAGATGGCCTTCCGCGACGAGCTCACCGGCCTGCCCGGACGCCGCGCGCTGAACGAGCGCTTCCAGCGCCTGGGCCAGCAGTACGTGCTGGCGATGATCGACGTGGACCACTTCAAGAAATTCAACGACAGCCACGGCCACGACGTCGGCGACCAGGTGCTGCGCATGGTCGCCAGCCAGTTGCGTCGTACCGGTGGCGGCGGCAAGGCGTACCGCTATGGCGGCGAGGAATTCACCGTGGTGTTCGCCGGCAAGACCGTGGAGCAGTGCCTGCCTTACCTCGATGGCGTGCGTCAGGCCATCGAGGGTTACGCCATGCACCTGCGCGACCGTGGCAACCGCCCCAAGGACGACCGCCAGGGCCGCGGCAAGCGCGCCGGCAAGGAGGCGCAGACGGTCTCGGTGACCATCAGCGTCGGCGTCGCCGAGCGCGACGGCGAGCGGCGCAGCCCCGAGGAAGTCATCAAGGGCGCCGATGAGGCGCTGTACTCGGCCAAGAGCGGCGGGCGCAACCGCGTGGCCGTGCACGGGCAGTCGCGTCGCGGAGCGGTGCGCACCGCCTGAGCGGCCTGCGTTATGACCGCGCATTCAGCGCGTGCAGCGTGATTGTCCGCATCGTAGCGGGCCGTTAGGTTCGAGTTTTCCGCGCCACGCTGGCGCCCCGAACCGAACGGAGATTCGCGATGCCCGAGTACAAGGCCCCCCTGCGCGACGTGCGCTTCCTCACCGACGAAGTCTTCGACTTCACCGGCCGCTATGAAGCCCTCGGCGCCACCGATGCCACCCCGGACATGTTCGCCGCCATTCTCGAGGAAGGCGCGAAGTTCTGCGAGCAGGTCATCGCCCCGCTGAACCGCTCCGGCGACGAGGAAGGCTGCCACTTCGACAACGGTGTGGTGACCACGCCCAAGGGCTTCAAGGAAGCCTTCGCGCAGTACGTCGAGGCTGGCTGGAACGGCGTTTCCAGCGACCCGGAATTCGGTGGCCAGGGTCTGCCGCCGTCTCTCGGCCTGCTGGTCAGCGAGATGATCGGCGCGTCCAACTGTTCCTGGGGCATGTACCCCGGCTTGACCAAGGGCGCCATGGCCGCCATCCACGCCCACGGCACGCAGGAGCAGAAGGACACTTACCTGCCGCGCATGACCAGCGCGGTCTGGACCGGCACCATGTGCCTCACCGAGCCGCACTGCGGCACGGACCTGGGCATCATCAAGACCCGCGCCGTGCCCAATGCGGACGGCAGCTACGCGATCACCGGCACCAAGATCTTCATCTCCGCCGGTGAACACGACATGAGCGAGAACATCATCCACCTGGTCCTGGCCAAGCTGCCCGATGCGCCGGCCGGCACCAAGGGCATCTCGCTGTTCATCGTGCCGAAGTTCAACCTCGATGCGAACGGCGAGGCTGGCGAGCGCAACGCCGTGGCCTGCGGCTCCATCGAGCACAAGATGGGCATCAAGGCGTCCGCCACCTGCGTGATGAACTTCGACGGCGCCCGCGGCTTCCTCATCGGCGAGGCCAACAAGGGCCTGGCCTGCATGTTCACCATGATGAACCACGCGCGCCTGGGCACCGGCATGCAGGGCCTCTGCCTCGGCGAGACCAGCTACCAGGGCGCCGTACGCTACGCCCAGGACCGCCTGCAGATGCGTTCGCTGACCGGCCCGAAGGCGCCGGAGAAGCCCGCCGACCCGATCATCGTCCACCCGGACGTGCGCCGCATGCTGCTGACCATGAAGGCGTTCAACGAAGGCAACCGCGCGCTGGCCTACTTCACCGCGCAACTGCTGGACATCGAGCACCTGTCCCAGGACGCCGAGGAGCGCGAACGCGCCGCCAGCCTGCTGGCCTTCCTCACTCCGATCTGCAAGGCCTTCATGACCGAGACCGGCCTGGAAGTCACCAACATCGGCATGCAGGTATTCGGTGGCCACGGCTTCATCCGCGAGTGGGGCATGGAGCAGCTGGTGCGTGACTGCCGCATCGCGCCGATCTACGAGGGCACCAACGGCATCCAGGCGCTGGACCTGCTGGGCCGCAAGGTCCTCGGCAGCCAGGGCAAGTTGCTGATGGGCTTCACCAAGCTCGTCCATCAGCTCTGCCAGCAGCACGCGGAGCACCCGCAACTGAAGGCACAGGTTGCCCAGCTGTCGACGCTGAACAAGCAGTGGGGCGAGCTGACCCAGAAAGTCGGCATGGCCGCCATGAAGAACCCGGACGAAGTCGGCGCGGCCTCGGTCGACTACCTGATGTTCTCCGGCTACGTCACCCTCGGCTACTTCTGGCTGCGCATGGCGCTCGTCGCCCAGCAGAAGCTGGAGCAGGGCGCCAGCGAGGCGGCCTACTACCAGACCAAGCTGGCCACCGCCGAGTTCTACTTCAGCCGCCTGCTGCCGCGCGCGCAGGCTCACGTTGCAGCGGCGGAAGCCGGTTCCGAGGTGCTGATGCGCCTGTCGGCAGAGCAGTTCGCCCTGTAATCCGCGTGCCAGACGAGGAGGCCCGCCCCGCGCGGGCCTCCTCGTTTTTCGCTACATATTGTGACCAATCTATAGTTGTGCGGTCACAACATGACGCTTAAAGTCTGAAAAGTTGTTGGAGTAAACTCCGGCGGCGTACCTTCGTGTACCTCCTATTCTGATACCGCTGGCTGCCAGATCAGCCGTCGTTTTCGTTCGAGGATCCATCATGGCTGACTACAAAGCTCCCCTGCGCGACATGCAATTCGTCCTCAATGAAGTCTTCGAGGTCGCCAACCTGTGGGCCGAACTGCCCGCTCTGGCCGAGACCGTCGATGCCGAGACCGCATCCGCGATCCTCGAAGAGGCCGGCAAGGTCACCGGCGGTGTGATCGCCCCGCTGAACCGCAGCGGCGACGAGGAAGGTTGCAGCTGGAGCGCCGAGGGCGTGAAGACCCCGGCTGGCTTCCCCGAGGCCTACCGCACCTACGCCGAAGGCGGCTGGGTGGGCGTGGGCGGCGCGCCGGAGTTCGGCGGCATGGGCATGCCCAAGGTGATCGGCGCCCAGGTCGAGGAAATGGTCAACTCGGCCAACCTGTCCTTCGGTCTGTACCCGATGCTGACCGCCGGCGCCTGCCTGTCGCTGCTCAACCACGCCAGCGAAGAACTCAAGGCCAAGTACCTGCCGAACATGTACGCCGGCACCTGGGCCGGTTCCATGTGCCTGACCGAGCCGCACGCCGGCACCGACCTGGGCATCATCCGCACCAAGGCCGAACCCCAGGCCGACGGCAGCTTCAAGATTTCCGGCACCAAGATTTTCATCACCGGCGGCGAGCACGACCTCACCGAGAACATCATCCACCTGGTCCTGGCCAAGCTCCCCGACGCGCCGGCCGGCTCCAAGGGCATCTCGCTGTTCCTGGTGCCGAAGGTGATGGTCAACGCAGACGGCTCCCTGGCCGAGCGCAACGCCGTGTCCTGTGGCTCCATCGAGCACAAGATGGGCATCAAGGGATCCGCCACCTGCGTGATGAACTTCGACGGCGCCACCGGCTGGATCGTCGATGCGCCGAACAAGGGCCTGGCCGCCATGTTCACCATGATGAACTACGAGCGCCTGGGCGTTGGCATCCAGGGCCTGGCCACCGGCGAGCGCTCCTACCAGAGCGCCGTGGAATACGCCCGCGAGCGTATCCAGAGCCGCGCGCCGACCGGCCCGGTCGCCAAGGACAAGGCTGCCGACCCGATCATCGTCCACCCGGACGTGCGTCGCATGCTGCTGACCATGAAGGCGCTGAACGAGGGTGGCCGCGCCTTCTCCAGCTACGTTGCCATGCAGCTGGACACCGCCAAGTACAGCGAAGAGCCGACCACCCGCAAGCGCGCCGAGGAACTGGTTGCCCTGCTGACCCCGGTGGCCAAGGCCTTCCTCACCGACATGGGCCTGGAAACCACCATCCACGGCCAGCAGATCTTCGGTGGCCACGGCTTCATCCGCGAGTGGGGCCAGGAGCAGCTGGTACGCGACTGCCGCATCACCCAGATCTACGAAGGCACCAACGGCATCCAGGCGCTGGACCTGATGGGTCGCAAGATCGTCGGCAGCGGCGGCGCCTACTGCAAGCTGTTCACCGACGAGATCCGCGCCTTCACCGCCTCGGCGTCCGCCGAGCTGGCCGAATTCACCGGCCCGCTGAACGCCGCCGTGCAGAACCTGGACGAGCTGACCGCCTGGGTCCTGGACCGCGCCAAGGGCAACCCGAACGAAATCGGCGCCGCCTCGGTCGAGTACCTGCATGCCTTCGGCTACACCGCCTACGCGTACATGTGGGCCCTGATGGCTCGCGCTTCGCTGGGCAAGGAAGGCCAGGACGAGTTCTATGCCAGCAAGCTCGGCACCGCGCGCTTCTACTTCGCTCGCCTGCTGCCGCGCATTCACTCGCTGAGTGCCTCGGTGAAGGCCGGCAGCGAGTCGCTCTACCTGCTGGACGCTGCGCAGTTCTAAGCGTTCGTTCTGAAAAGCCCCGCTCCGGCGGGGCTTTTTTATGGGGATATTTCCTTTCCGAAGGGCGCTAGTACGAATCCGTGTAAGCCAAAGCTTACAAACAGCGGTGGTGATCGGCGTCTTTCTGACAAAGGCTTACGGCGGTAACCTTCTCCTCAGTCAGGACATTGCGCAGGAAGCGCCAAAGACAACACGGAAATATAGGGATTCCACCACGGATGGTGGCCTGCATGGACGTCAGGATATCGGTCTGCAAAACCCCGCTTCGCAAGAAGCGGGGTTTTTTCTTGCCTGCGATTCGGTCTGTCTACCCGTAGGGCGAATAACGCGCCAGCGTTATCCGCCGCTGGTGGTCGGGACGGCGGATTACCTGTTCCAGGTTATGCGCCCTACGTAGAAGCTCCGTGCGGGCCTGCGATACCCATCGGGAATTTGGGCGTCACACCGCCCCATCCAGCAACGACCGCAACAGCTCCACCGTCGGCTGCTGCCGCTGCGCATCGCGATAGACCAGCCCCACGCTCAGCGGAATGCGCGGTTCGCTCAATGGCTTCCAGAGCAGGTCCTTGTGCGCGTGCATCTGCCGCGCCCGCCCCGGCAGTACGGTGGCAAAACGGCTCTGCGGCAGGCTGTCGAGGATGCCGCCCATGTGGTTCAGCTCCGCCTGCACCCGTGGCCGCCGGCCGATGGCCGCCAGTTGTTCCTGCCAGATCTGCCGGGCACGGAATTCCTCGCCGAGCAGCAGCATCGGCAGTTCCGCCGCCTGGGCCAGCGAGACCTTCTTGAAGTCCTTCAGCGGATGCTCCGCCGGGATCACCAACTGCAACTCGTCCGGGTACAGCTCCACGCCATGCAGCGCCGGCTGGCGCGGAGGCAGGAAGCCGATGCCGATATCCAGCTGGCCGATCAGCAGGCGGCGCTCGATCTCCACCCCGGAGAGTTCGTAGATGCGCACCTGCACGTGCGGCTGGGCAGCGTGCAGGCGTTCCACCAAGTGCGGCACCAAGCTCGCGTTGACCGTCTGCAGTACTCCAATGGCCAGGCTGCGCGCACTCTGTCCACGGAAACCCCGCAGCGCCTCGCGGGCACGTTCCAGGCCTTCCAGCAGCGGCACTGCATGGTTGTACAGCGTGTGCGCGGCAGCGGTGGGCAGCAGGCGCTTGCCGCTGCGCTGGAACAGTGCCACGTCGAGGTTCTGCTCCAACTGACGGATCTGCTGCGACAGTGCCGGCTGGGAAATCGCCAGGCGTTCGGCCGCGCGCCCGACATGGCCTTCCTCGTAGAGCGCGACGAAATAGCGGAGCTGGCGGAAATCCATAAGGTCTGCTTATCAACGAAACTGGAAAATCGAAATGGATAGTCAGCTATCCAGGCCACTACTCTAGCGCTTGTCCGCTGTCTCAGATGGGTAGACAAAGGTGGAAAGCATCGTCATCCAGGGCGTTTTCATAGGCAAAGTCGAAGAAAGCTGGGGAGGTCTGCTCAGCGATATCGACAAGCTGGAAGCGCATCAGGAAGTCTGGCTCGGTGCCGAAGGGCTGCCGGGGGACGCAAGGCCTGAGCTGCGCCGCGACGGCGGCCTGGACCGCGCATTGCACCACTACCCGGCCGAGCACTACCGCCACTGGCGCAAGCAGCACCCGCAGACGCGCTGGCGACAGCCGGCCTTCGGCGAGAACCTGTCGACCTTCGGCCTCAGTGAACAGGAGGTCTGCATCGGCGACCTGTTCCGCTGGGGCGAAGCGCTGATCGAAGTGAGCCAGCCGCGCTCGCCCAGCTACCGCCTGGCGCGGCGCTGGAATCTCCCCGAGCTGCCGCAGCAAGTGCAGGAGCAGGGGCGCTGCGGCTGGTTCTACCGGGTGCGCCGTTCCGGCATGGTCGTCCCCGATGCACCGCTGGAACTGGTGCAGCGGCACTACCCGCAGCTCAGCGTGGCGAGCTTGCTGGACTGGTACTTCGGCCACCCGCTGGAACGTACCGGCCTGCGCCTGATGATGGCCTGCGACGCGCTTTCCCTGCGCTGGCGCAAGACCGCCGCGCAACGCCTCACCAGTGGCGTGCTGGAAGACTGGACGGCCCGCCTGGCGGGCCCCGAATGTTCGGAGCAGGGCGGCCTGCAGAGCTGAGCCGCACTGTTTCGCAAATGCCCTCGCGCCCGCCCCCGGACGTCGTCTTGGTCCTGCGGGGCGGCTTTTATTACCGCCGCCGAGCCTGTCACAGGGCTCGGCGGCGTTGTCATGCCGACGTAACACCGCGTTCCTAACCTTCCGCCGATAGCTATTACTGACAACCCGAGCCGTCAGAAAGACGGCCGCGCGGAAGGAACCATCTGATGAGCGAGCGTTTCCAGGATTTCCACGACCGACTGGCCGCCTTCGACGACCAGGCGATCAACCCCTCCGGCAACCTGCCGATGAGCGAGATCATCGACGCCTCGCGCCGCCGCCTGCTGAAGAACAGCCTGGTGCTGGGCGCGGTCGGCTTCCTCGGCGGCGGCCTCTTCCCCGGCCGCTCACTGTTTGCTGCCGACGCCCCGGTGCCCACCGCGCTGCTGGGCTTCAAGGGCGTGCCGGTGCAGCAGGACCCGAAATTCGACCGGGTGATCGTCGCCGAGGGCTACAGCGCGCGGCCGTTCTTCTCCTGGGGCGACGCTGTGGTGAGCGGCTCGCCGGCCTGGAAAGGCGACGCCAGCGAGGACTGGAAAGCCCAGGAACTGCAGGCCGGCGACAACCATGACGGCATGCACTACTTCCCCTTCCCCAATGCGCCGGACAGCCACGGCCTGCTGGTGATCAACCACGAGTACATCAACCCGACGCTGCACCCCAAGGGCCAGACCTTCGAGGACCGCCCCGATGGTTCGCGCGGCCGCCCGGAAGGCGAAGTGCGCAAGGAAATCGCCGCCCACGGCCTGAGCGTGATCGAGGTGAAGAAGGACGCCGGCGGCCAGTGGTTGCGCGTCGAAGGCTCGAGCTACAACCGCCGCATCACCGGCAGCTCGCCGCTGGACCTGTCCGGCCCGCTGGCCGGCCACGACCTGCTGCGCACCGCCAGTGACCCCGAGGCCAAACAGGTGCTCGGCACCCTGAACAACTGCTCCATGGGCGTCACGCCCTGGGGCACCTACCTGGCCTGCGAAGAGAACTGGCACCAGTACTTCGTCAACCGCGACAAGGACGACTACGCCAAGCGCGTTTCGCACAAGCGCTACGGCCTGTCCAACGGCCAGTTCAGCAACTACTACGCCTGGGAAGCGGTGGATGCGCGCTTCGACGCCACGCCGAAAGCCGACCAGCCCCATGGCGGCCACGTCAACGAACCGAACCGCTTCGGCTGGGTGGTGGAGATCGACCCGTTCGACCCGACCTCCACGCCGAAGAAACGCACCGCCGTCGGCCGTTTCTGCCGCGAGTGTTCGACCCTCTCGCTGGGCGCCGACAACCGCATGGCGTTCTATTACGGCGACGACACCAAGGGCGAGTACATCTACAAATTCGTCCCGGCCGGCCAATACGACGCAAACAACCGCGCGGCGAACGTCGACCTGCTCGACGAAGGCACCCTCTATGTCGCCCGCTTCAATGCCGATGGCAGCGGACAGTGGCTGCCGCTGGTGCATGGGCAGAATGGCCTGAGCGCCGAGAATGGCTTCGCCAGCCAGGCCGAGGTGCTGGTCAACGCCCGCGCCGCCGCCGACAGGCTGGGCGCCACGCCCATGGACCGCCCCGAGTGGGTCGCGGTGCAGCAGACCACCCGCGAGGTCTACGTCAGCCTCACCAACAACGATGCCCGCGGCAAGAAGCAGCCGGTGGACGCCGCCAACCCGCGCAAGGAAAACCTGCACGGGCAGATCCTGCGCTGGAACGAGGCCGGCGGTGATCCGACCGCCACCACCTTCCAGTGGGAAATCTTCCTGCTGGCCGGCGAGCACCAGGGCGCCAGCGCGCCGGAGAACCTGATCGGTACCATCAACGGCGACATCTTCTCCTCGCCGGATGGCCTGTACTTCGACGCCGCCGGGCGCCTGTGGATCGAGACCGACTACGACGATGACGTCCCGGCGATGCAAGCCATGGGCTGCAACCAGTTGCTCTGCGCCGACCCGCACAGCCGTGAAGTACGGCGCTTCCTGGTCGGCCCGCGCGGCTGCGAGCTGACCGGCATCACCCAGACGCCGGACGGCAAGACGCTGTGGGTGAACATCCAGCACCCGACGCTGAGCTTCCCGGCCAGCGACGGCAAGAGCATCCCGCGTTCCACGACGCTGGTGATCACCAAGGATGATGGCGGTGTGATCGGGACTTGATTACGGGTACGCAAGGACTCGACGGTCCGTAGGGCGTACAACCGGTCATGGTTGTACGCCGTTCAGGCAGAGGAAGGCGAGGGAGGGCAAGCGGCGTCTGACATCGAACGTCAGACGCCCTGCGTTTTGCAGGAGCGGGTCATGCCAGCGAAGCCCTGAGAGGGCTGCATCTCAAAGCTCGACCTCACCTCCGGCCAGCGCGCACAGCTCGGTGAAATCGACGATCTCCGTCTCCCGCCCATCCACCCGGATCAACCCGTGCTTCTGCAGGCGGGTGAAGCTGCGCGAAACCGTCTCCACTGCCAGCCCCAGGTAATCGCCGATCTCGTTGCGCGACATGCTCAGGCGGAAACGCGTGGCGGAGAAGCCGCGCTCGCGGAAGTGCGCGGAAATGTTGAGAAGGAAGGCGGCGATGCGCGAGTCGGAGTTCAGCCGCGAGAGCAGCAGCTTCATCTGCTGATCCTCGCGGATCTTGCGGCTCATCATCAGCATGATCTGGTGCGACAACCCTGGAATCTGCAGCGACAGCTCTTCCAGCTGGCTGAACGGAATCTCGCTGCACAGCGTGCTTTCCAGCGCCTGCGCGGAAACCGGGTAGCTGCCTTCGCCCATCCCGGAGAAGCCGAAAATCTCGGTGGCGAAGTAGAAGCCGGTGATCTTCTCCAGACCCTGTTCGTTAGTGGTGAAGGTCTTGATCGAACCGGAGCGCACCAGGTACACGCTGTGGAACGGGTCGCCCTGGCGGAATACGAAGTCCCCTTTGTGCAGCAGGTGCCCTGGCTTGATGATCGCCTCGAGCTCCATGACCTTGTCGTCGCTCAGGGTCGGCGGCGCCAGCCGGCAGTTCTTGCAGTACGGTTGCGGTTTGATCATCTGATTCATCCATATCCCCATGCGCCGGCCAATTGCGCGCAGTCAAGCGGTCTTCGGGCGCATCGCCCCCACGTAAAACCATAGCAACTGAGCGTGATCTGTCATCCGTCGGTCGCCGCAGAAGCGAAATTGGCCAATGGATTTTTCATACCGGCTTGACCCTTTCTTCACCGCGCCGCCCTCAGTCTCCACGACCATGCGCCAGGGGGTATCGGGGGAGACCGCCAACTCCGGGTGCAGCGACGTGACCGACGCGCGTCTATCCCGCTCATTTCCGGAGACAAACCCGTGAACAACAAACTGCCACAGATCACCCTGGCCTTCTGGGTGATGAAGATCTGCGCCACCACCCTGGGGGAAACCGCCGGCGACCTGCTGTCGATGACCCTCAATGTCGGCTATGCGATCAGCTCGCTGATCCTCATCAGCCTGTTCCTCGTCACCCTCGTCACCCTCGTCGGCCAGCTCGCCAGCAAGCGCTACGTACCCTGGCTGTACTGGCTGGTGATCCTCTCCACCAGCACCGCTGGCACCACCATGTCGGACTTCATGGACCGCACGCTGGGCCTGGGCTACGCCACCGGTTCGGCGATCCTCATCAGCATCCTGGGGGCGATCTTCGCGGCCTGGCGCTTCAGCGGCACCTCGCTGTCGGTGGACAACATCCGCAGCTTCAAGGGCGAGATGTTCTACTGGATCGCCATTCTCTTCTCCAACACCCTGGGCACCGCGCTGGGCGACTTCCTCGCCGACGACTCCGGCCTGGGCTTCGCCGGCGGCGCGTTGCTGATCGGTAGCCTGATCGCCGTGGTGGTGGCGCTGCACTACTTCACCAAGCTGTCCTCGGTGTTGCTGTTCTGGGTGGCCTTCGTGCTGACCCGTCCGTTCGGCGCGACCCTGGGCGACGTGCTGACCAAGTCCCACGAGAAGGGCGGTCTGGACTTCGGCACCATCGGCTCCTCGGCCATCCTCGCCGCTATCCTGGTGGCGCTGGTGGTGGTGGTCAGCGTGCGGCAGAAGCGCGAGGAGCAGGGCAGCGCTGCGGTGCTGTCTTCCTGATGATCTGAAACGCACCCCGTCCGCAAAAGTGCGACGGGCTAGCCTTGTGAAATTTGTTCTGTTATTTTTCATGAAAAATAATCAGAACAATTTCACGAGGTAGCGATGTTCCTGCGTTCGCCCGAACCGGTCGGCACCTACTACGCCGGCGCCAACCCCGAGCTGATCCAGCACCGCGAAGCCCTTCGCGAGCCGCTGGAGTGCGAAGTCCTGGTGATCGGTGCCGGTTTCAGCGGCCTGCACACGGCGCTGCAACTGGTCGAAGGCGGCCGCCAGGTCTGCATGATCGAGGCCAGCCGCATCGCCTGGGCCGCCTCCGGACGCAACGGCGGGCAGGCACTGCCGGGCTGGTCCAGCGACCTGGGCCCCATCGAGGACGACCTCGGCCACGAAGGCGCGCTGCGCCTCTGGCAGGGCATGCTCTGGGCTGCCCACGAACTGCGTGACCTGCCGCAACGCCACGGCTTCGACTGTGACTACCGCATCGGCCACCTGTGGACCGCCGTGCTGCCGCGCCGGGTTGGTTCGCTCTACGACTGGCAGGCCGAAGCCAATCGCCGCTGGGGCTACGAAGGCCTACAGTTCATTCCCCGTGAAGACCTCCCGCAGTGGATCGCCAGCGACCGCTACCAGGCCGGCCTGTATGACCCGAATTCCGCGCACCTCAACCCGCTGAAACTGGCTTACGGCCTGGCCGGCGCCATCGAGCGCGCCGGCGGCCGCATCTTCGAACAGACTCGCGCCCTGAGTTTCCGCGAAAGCGGCAACGGCTATGAAGTGACTACGGAGCATGGCAGCGTGCGCTGCGCCTCCCTGGTGCTGGCCTGCAACGCCTACATCGACGGGCTGGACCGCGACGTCTCCGAACGCATCCTGCCGGTGGGCACCTACCAGGTCGCCACCGCGCCGCTGGGCGAGGAACTGGCCCGCTCGCTGCTGCCGAAGAACTGCTGCGTCACCGACAACCAGTTCGTCCTCGACTACTTCCGCCTGACCCCCGATCATCGCCTGCTGTTCGGCGGCGGCTGCACCTACCTGGGCGGCATGCCCTCGGACATCCGCGCGGCTACGCGCCCCTACGTCGAACGGGTATTCCCGCAACTCAAGGGCGTGGAGCTGGAATACGCCTGGGGCGGGCACATCGACTGCAGCATGCGGCGCACCCCGGATATCGGCCGGCGCGGCGACCTCTACTGGCTGCAGGGCTATTCCGGCCACGGCGTACTGCCGAGCCTGGCCGCCGCCCACGCCGTGAGCGAAGCCATGGGCGGCCGCAGCGACGAGCTTGACCTCTATCAACGCATCCGCAATCCCGGGTTCCCCGGCGGCCAGCGCTTCGCCGCGCCACTGGAAGCCGTCGGCAAGGCCTGGTATCGATTACGGGATTTCATCTGATCCGGACCCTGACATGACCCAGACGGTTGCCAACGAACACCTTGCCACGCTGATCCGCGACCTGCGCAAGCACAAGAACCTCACCCTGGGCGAGCTGGCCGAGCAGATCGGCCGCTCGGTGGGCTTTCTTTCCCAGGTCGAGCGTGGCCTGTCGCAACCCACCGTCGCCGACCTCACCGCCATCAGCGAAGCCCTGGGCGTACCGACCACCTACTTCTACGCCGGCGACACCCGCCGCGAGCGCGACTGGGTGACCCGGCCGAACGACCGCCGCACCCTGTACTACGCCGGCGGCGTCACCGACATCCTCGCCTCGCCGAACATGTCCGGCGGCTTCTCCCTGCTCGACAGCATTCTCGCCCCCGGCGCCACCAGCGGCGAAGGCCACCTGGACGACAGCTCGGAGCAGGGCGGCTTCGTCCTCGAAGGCGAACTGACCATCTGGTACGAGGACGACACCGTCACCCTCTACCCCAACGACAGTTTCCAGCTGCCGCCGCACAGCCAGTTCCGCTACGGCAACCTCACCGACAAACCAACCAGGGTGCTGTGGATCTTCACCTGATTTCCCAAGCCAGCCCGCGAGGGTTGGCTTGGGAAAACGATCCGGCCGCTCCCGCACAAAGGCCCCAGAGAACATCATGAACCGCCCGATGCATCCCGACCTGCTCAGCGAAGTCCGCGCCTTCCGCCAGCAATACCCGGACATCCGCTACGTCGACCTGATCTGCCTGGACATTCCCGGCCACTTCTACGGCAAGCGCTACCCCGTGGACATGCTGGAAAAGGTCGCCGCCGGCAGCCCGCTGAAACTGCCGCAGAACTGCGTGCTGCTGGGCGTACAAGGTGGCCTGCACCCCATCGGCGACTACTGCTTCAACGACGGCGACCCGGATGCGCCGCGCCGCCTGATCCCCGGCTCGCTCAAGCCGGTGCGCTGGGAGAACCAGCCGCTGGGGCAGATGCTGATCAGCTCCGACGGCACCGAGGCGCCCATCGAATTCGAACCGCGCGAAGTACTCGCCCGCGTCATGCAGCGCCTGGAGTCCAAGGGCATTCGTCCGGTGGTGGCCTTCGAGCTGGAGTTCTACCTGTTCGACAAAAAACTGGATGCCGGCCTGCCGCAGTACCCGCGCGACCCGCTGAGCGACGACGAGGACGACCAGCCGAACATGCACATCGAGCGCCTGTCGCGCTTCTCCGATGTGCTCCATGAAATCGTCGAAGCCTCCCGCGAGCAGGGCGTGGACGCCAACGTCATTACCGCCGAGATCGGCCCGGGCCAGTTCGAGATCAACTTCGCCCACTGCGACGATGGCCTGCACGCCGCCGACCAGGCTGCGCTGTTCACCCGCGCCACCCGTGGCGTGGCGCTCAAGCACGGCTACCGCGCCAGCTTCATGAGCAAGCCTTACCTGCATGCGCCGGGCAGCGGCATGCACGTACACGTCAGCCTGTACGACCGTGACGGCAACAACCTGCTCGACCGCGACAATCAGCAGGCCCTGCGCCACGCCGTGGCCGGCTGCCTGGAGCTGCTGCCGCACTGCATGCCGATCTTCGCCGCCAACCACAACGCCTACCGCCGCTACGGCTCCCGCGTGAACGCCGCGAGCAAGGCCAGCTGGGGCTTCGAGGACCGCGATGCGTGCATCCGCATTCCGGAGTCTGACGGCAAGAACCTGCGCATCGAGCACCGCCTGGCCGGCGCCGACGCCAACCCGTACCTGGTGCTCGCCGCGATCCTCACCGGTATGGAGCACGGCCTGGAAACCCGCCAGGAACCGATCCCGCCGCTGAACGAAGACCGCACCAGCGGCATCGACTTCCCCCGCGACATGCTCGGCGCCGTCGCCGAGATGGAAGACCACCCGGTGGTCAAGGAAGGCCTGGGCAGCGAGTTCGTCTTCGTCTACTGCGAGAACAAACGCCACGACCACCTGGATTTCATGAACGAAGTCAGCGCGCGGGAGTACCGCTGGTTCCTGTAACGGCCAATGCACCCTGTAGGAGCGTCCCATGGACGCGATCGCGGGCATGGCCCGCTCCTGCAGGGAACACCAGATTCTCTGAACCCGCTCCGCTGCCCGGCGGTCCATTCCATGCACGAGGCAATCTCACAAGGAGCCACCGCATGGACCTCATCCGCATCCTCATCGCCATCCTTCTGCCGCCGCTGGGCGTGTTCCTCCAGGTCGGTTTCGGCGGAGCGTTCTGGCTCAACATCCTGCTGACGCTGCTCGGCTACATCCCCGGCATCGTCCACGCCGTGTACATCATCGCCAAGCGCTAACCCGCCCGGCTGCCCTCCCAGAAATGCTCCGCCAGCATCCGCAGCTCCGCCGACAGTTCCGCCATGCGCGCTGCGCTGCGCTGGCAGGTACCGACCTTCGCCGCGTTGCTGTCGGCCGAACCGCGGATGGCGTGCAGGCTGCGCTGCACGTCCTCGCTGGCGGCGCCCTGTTCCTCGATGGCTTCGGCGATCTCCAGGCTCATCCGCTGGATCGCGGAGACCTGCTCGCTGATGCGCTCCAGCGTGCCCGCCGCCTGGCCAGCCTGGGCCAGGCTCGCCACCGCCTGGTCGCAGCAGTGCCATAGCGCACGCACCGAATCCTCGGCTCCCTGCTGAAGGTTGCCGACCAGCGACTGGATGTCCCGCGCGGAATGCTCCGTGCGCGAAGCCAGCGCGCGAACCTCGTCGGCGACCACCGCGAAACCGCGTCCGCTTTCCCCGGCGCGCGCCGCCTCGATGGCGGCGTTCAGCGCCAGCAGGTTGGTCTGCCCGGCGACGTCGCGGATCACCTCGAGCATCCGCGAGATCGCCTCGCTGTGTTCCTTCTGTTGCTCCACCGCGGCACTGGCCGCGCGCACGCCGGCTTCCAGCGCAGCGAGTTGCCCGCGGGTGCCGTGCACGTCCTGATGCCCTGACTGAGTGATGCGCTCGCTGCACTGCGCCGCCACCGCGCTGTGCTGCGCGTGACGGGCGACTTCCTGGACGCTCTGCGCCAACTGCTGCATGGCGCTGGCGACCTGTTCGGTCTCGCGCTGCTGCAACTGCGAAGCCGCGCTGCCGCCGGCCATGGCGTCGGCGAGCGCGGCGGAGTGCTCGGCCAGTTGCTGGGACGCATCGGCCATGCGCCCGACCACCGCGGCGGTCTCCGCCTCCAGCATGCGCAAGGCGAAATCCAGCTCGCCGAATTCGTCCGCGCGGCCCGAATAGAGCTGCTGGCTCAGCGGGTTGTCGGCAATCTTCCGTGCGCGCCCGAGCAGCGCGCCCAGCGGTTGCAGGCGCAGTACCAGCCAAGTGCCTGATGCGCCCAGCGCCAACAGGAAGGCCAGTGCGGTCAGCTTGGGCAGCAGCAGCGCGAGAAGAGCGCCGCTGGCCTGCGCCAGCAACAGGCCGAGCAGCAACTGGAGCACCAGCGGCACGCGCGGGCGACGCAATGTCCTGCCCTGGCGCATGCGCGCATAAAGGCGCTCCGCCGCGTCGATCTGCTCGGCGCCGGGGCGTGTGCGCACCGACTGGTACTCCACGACCTTGCCGCCATGGCGGATCGGCGTGACGAAGGCGCTGACCCAGTAGTGGTCGCCGTTCTTGCAGCGGTTCTTCACCAGGCCCATCCAGCTGCGCCCGGCCTGCAAGGTCTGCCAGAGGTGGGCGAAGGCGGCGGGTGGCATGTCCGGATGGCGCACGCGGTTGTGGTTGAAGCCCACCAGCTCCTCGGCGTCGAAGCCGCTGATCTTGATGAAGTCCGGGTTCACATGGGTGACCGCGCCCTTGAGGTCGGTGGTGGAGAGGATGTTGGCATTGACCGGCACGTCTACCTGGCGCCCGGTGACGGGCATGTTGAGCTTCATCGCTGGTGCTCCAGGCGGGTCTGGAAGAGTTGCTCCGGTGCCAGCGGCTTGCTGAACAGGAAGCCCTGGGCGTGGCGGCAGCCTTCGGCGCGCAGGAAGTCCAGGTGCTCCTGGCGCTCCACGCCTTCGGCCACCACTTCCAGGCCGAGGCTGTGGCCCAGGCCGATGATCGCGCGGCAGATGGCGCTGAGCTCCGGGTCGTCCGGCACGCGGGTGATGAAGCTGCGGTCGACCTTGAGGATGTGCAGCGGGTAGCGCTTGAGATAGCCCAGCGAGGAATAGCCGGTGCCGAAGTCGTCCAGCGCCAGGCGCACGCCCTCGGCGGCCAGTTCGCGCAGGCAGGCGAGGGTTTCTGCGCCATCCTGCATCAGCAGGCTTTCGGTGATCTCCAGCACCAGGCTGCGCGGCGACAGGCCGCTCTCCGCGAGAATCTGCTGCACCCGCGCGGCGAACCCCGGCTGCTGCAGTTGCCGGCTCGACAGGTTGACCGAGCAGTACAGGCTGCGATGCCCCTGCCGCTGCCACAACGCCGTCTGCCGGCACGCCTGGCGCAGTACCCAGTCGCCGACCGGGACGATCTCGCCGGATTCCTCCAGCGCCGGGATGAAGTCCAGCGGCGAGATCGACTGGCCGTTGTGCTTCCAGCGCAGCAGCACCTCCACCGCTTCCCAGTGCGGCGAATCGCGGTCGAGGCGGACGATGGGCTGGTAGTGCAGACTGAACTCCTCGCGGCGCAGCGCCTGGGCCAGCGCGCTTTCCAGGTCCAGCCGGCGTTGCGCCTCGGCCTGCAGCTCCAGGCTGAAGCGCGCGTACTGCGCCTTGCCGGCTTCCTTGGCGCGGTACAGCGCAAGGTCCGCAGCCTGCAGGGTGTCGATGGCCTGGCCGTCGGTCATCAGCCCGGTGATGCCGATGCTGGCGCTGACCACCAGCGTGCGGCCATCCACGTGCAGCGGCTGGCGCAGGCAATCGAGCATGCGCTGCGCGACCTGCTCGGCGTCGACCAGGCTGGCCAGATCGTCCAGCAGCACGACGAACTCGTCGCCGCCGAAGCGCGCCAGGTGATCGCCCGGCCGCAGACAGCGCAGCAGGCGCTGGGAGACTTCCACCAGTACGCGGTCACCCACTGCGTGGCCGAGGCTGTCGTTGATCAGCTTGAAGCGGTCCAGGTCGATGAACAGCAGGCCGGACTCCCGCGCGCCGGGGCGGCGCTGGCGCATCAGCGCCTGTTGCAGCAGTTCGTCCAGGCGCAGGCGGTTGCCCAGGCCGGTGAGTGGGTCGTGCCGCGCCGCGTGGCTGAGCTGGTGCTCGCTGGCCTTGTGCTGGCTGATGTCGGTCTGCGAGCCGGCCATGCGCCCGTCGGTGACCACGCCCCGCGCCAGCACCCAGAGGTAATTGCCGTCGCGCTGGCGGATGCGGTATTCGTGGCTGAGCAGCGCGCTGCTGCCGCGCAGGTGGGCGTCGATGGCCTTGCGCAGGCCGGGCAGGTCGTCCGGGTGGACGCGGGCGAACCAACTGGTGCTGCCTTCGCCGAGGTTGTCGCGGGTCAGGCCGAGCATGCGCGCCCAGCGCTCGGAGACGTAGAGGCGATCATTGCCCAGGTCCCAGTCCCAGATGCCGTCGTTGGCACCACGCAGGGCGCGGGCATAGCGCGCCTCGCTGTCCTCCAGCGCCTGGCGCTGGGCCGCGCCGTAGGTGTCGATGGCCAGCGACATGTCGAAGAACACCCGCTTGAGCAGACTGGCGTAGGTCTTGGCTTCGTGGGCATCGCCCATCAGGTCGGCGAGCATCTGGTCCAGGTACAGGCGATACGCGCCCAGGTACCACTTCAGCTCGACGCCGACCTGCTGGTGCACCAGGCCGATGCGCAGGCGGTCGCGCACGTAGTCGGCGTCCTGCGGGGCATCCCAGAGCTGGCGGTAGTAGTCGAGCTGGCTGCATTTCAGCCGCGCCAGCGTGGCCGGCTCGGCGAGGATAGCCCCCAGCGGCGGGTAGTGGCGCAGGTGGTCGTAGAGCTGCTCGATGAAGCGCTGGTGGCAGCCTTCCAATTCGGCGGCGCGGCCGTGGAGATGGCAGCCATCCTCCTCGCGCCACTCCAGGTAACTCAGGCGCTGATCGACTTCCATCGTCGACAGGCCGATGCGCTCGAGCACGCTCTCGAGCTTCGGTCCCAGGCCCATGTTCGGCTCCTTGCGGGTCTGCTGTTTTTGTCGGGCATGAAAAAAGCGCCGGCTCGTCATCCCGTCGAAATCGACGGCGACCAACTCGGCGCTTTGTCTTGCAGGCCCACAAGTCCTGCCCGGCAAAGCCAGCTTCCGCAATGGCGGAACGCGGGTGGTTTGTCTTTTACACCAGGGGGCGGGGCCCCGACAACTCTTGCAGCGCGCCGCTCAGGCGCTGGCGCAGCTCGCCCAGCTCGCGGGAGCGGAAGGCATGGCGGGTGCGCTCCAGCACGCCGATGGCATCGGCCAGCAGCGCGGTGATCTTCCCGGTCTCGCCCAGCGGTGCGTCCTGAAACCAGCGGCACAGCGGCGCCTGCTGGCAGTCACAAGGGCCTTCCATCACCCCGCAGCGCAGCTCATAGGCCGCCAGCAGGGCACGAACCTGACGGGCCAGCGCCGGGTCCTCGGACGCGACAAGCAATTGGACGGGATGCCGGTGGAGAGTCATGAGGGGATCACTCATATCAGGGAGATGCCAATTTAATGGCTAATGGCTATCTGATATTGACCCCTGTCATAGGCTGAGGCGTCTTCCGTCAGAGAGTCGACGGCTGGTGTGAAAGGGTGCTCATTGCAGGGGCAAAAACCGTCGGAACTGTACGTCCTGGCATGGGCACGATGCGGGCTGCGCTGCTCTTGAGGTAACCGGTGCGGTTCGCCAAAGCTCGGATACGAAAAAGCCGCGCATCTGCGCGGCTTTTTGCTGAAAGGGTGGTGGGCCCACACGGACTTGAACCGTGGACCAAAGGATTATGAGTCCTCTGCTCTAACCAACTGAGCTATAGGCCCCCAGAAGGCGGGCGGATTATACCGGTGCGTTCTGGCTTGCGCCAACCGGATGCAGCGGGACCAGGAAGCGGTTGGCAAAGGCGTCGGCCGGGAGCGGGGCGCTCAGCGCGTAACCCTGGATCTGGTCGCAGCCTTCGGCTTCGAGGAAGCGTTCCTGGGCTTCGTGTTCGACGCCCTCGGCGATCACCGTGAGGTTCATGCTGCGGCCCAGGGCGATGATGGCGCGGGCGATGGCGGCGTCGTGGGGGTCGTCAGGCAGGCCGTGGACGAAGGACTGGTCGATCTTCAGGGTGTCCAGCGGTAGCTGCTTCAGGTAGCTGAGCGAGGAGTAGCCGGTGCCGAAGTCGTCGATGGCCAGTTGCACGCCCAGGTGCTTGAGGCTGTGCAGGATCGACAGGGCTTCCTCGGTCTGGTGCATGAGGAAGCTCTCGGTGATCTCCAGCTGCAGGCGCGAGGACTGCAGGTTGTAGTGGGCGAGCAGTTCGCGGATGCGTTCGACAAGGTTGGTCTGGCGCAGCTGGGCGCCGGCGAGGTTGACCGAGAGCGGGCCGAACGCGGCGTGGCTGTCCTGCCAGCGGCTCATCTGCCGGCAGGCTTCGCGCAGGACCCAGTCGCCCAGCGGCAGGATCAGGCCGTTTTCCTCGGCCAGGGGGATGAAGCGATCCGGAGAAATCGCGCCGAATTGCGGATGTTTCCAGCGGATCAGCGCTTCTGCTCCTACAAGCTGCCCGCTCGCGAGGGACAGCTTGGGTTGGTAGTAGAGCTGGAGCTGGTCGCTTTCCAGGGCACGGCGCAGTTCGTGCTCCAGGGCCATGCGTTCGGTGGCCTGGAAGGTCAGCTCACGGGTGTAGAACTCGACGCGGTTGCGGCCCTGGGCCTTGGCCCGGTACATGGCAGCGTCGGCGTTCTTCACTAGGGTGGCGACGTCGCCGCCGTCGCTGGGATAGAGGCAGATACCGATGCTGGCGCTGACGAAGAACTCCTGTTCGCCGGCGATGAACGGCTTGTCGAAGCAGACCAGCAGTTTGTTCGCCACGTGCTCGGCGTCCAGTGCGTGGTGGAGGCCGGGCAGCAGGATGATGAATTCGTCGCCGCCCTGGCGGGCCACGGTGTCGACGTCGCGCAGTTGCTCGCGCAGGCGGGTGGCGATGGATTTCAGCAGCAGGTCGCCCACGGGGTGGCCGAGGCTGTCGTTGATGTGCTTGAAACGGTCGAGGTCGAGGAACAGCACGGCGCCCTGGTGATCGTCTTCCTGGGCTTCCTTGAGCGAGGCGTTCAGGCGACTTTCGAACAGCAGGCGGTTGGGCAGGCCGGTGAGCGGGTCATGGTGGGCCTGGTAGTCGAGCCGCGCCTGGGCGTATTTGAGGGTGGAGATGTCGGCGAACACGCCGACGTAGTGGGTCAGCTCGCCGTCGGCGTTGCGCACGGCGCTGACCGTCAGCCACTCCGGGTACAGTTCCTGGTTCTTCCGCCGGTTCCAGATCTCGCCCTGCCAGTGGCCTTCGGCGTTGAGCTGGTGCCAGAGGGCGACGTAGAAACTGGTGTCATGCTGGCCGGAGGCAAGCAGGCGCGGCGAGTTGCCGAGGGCTTCCTGTTCGCTGTAGCCGGTGATTTCGCTGAAGGCGCGGTTGACCGCGACGATCTGCTGGTGCGCGTCGGTGATCATCACGCCTTCGGCGGTGCTTTCGAACACGGTGGCGGCGAGGCGGAGCTTTTCCTGCATCTGCTGCTGCTCGGTGATGTCCCGGGCGATGGTCAGCATGCAGTCGTCGCTGCCTATGGTGATGCGGTGGGCGGATAGCTCGCACAGGCGCAGGCTGCCGTCGCGGGTGCGAATCTGTGCGGTGAAGTCCGGGGCGCTGGAGGCGTTGTCGAGGATGCCCAGCAGCTTGCTGCGGTCGGCCGGGTTGGCCCACAGGCGCAGGTCGAGCGTGGAGCGCTCGGCGGCTTCTTCGCGGCTGTACCCGGTGATGCGGGTGAAGCCCTGGTTCACTTCCACCAGACGGCCGTCGCTGATGCGCGAGATGAGCATGCCGTCGGGGGAGGCGTGGAAGGCCTTGGCGAACTTTTCCTCGGAGACGCGCAGTTGTTCCTGGGTTTCCTTGACCTGGGAGATGTTGCGCACCACCACCACCAGCGCCGGGGTGTCGTCGAGGACGATGTGCTGGGCCGAGAGCAGGGCGGTGAAGCGCGTGCCGTCGCGGCGGTTGAGCGGAATCTCGACGTTGTTCAGCGGCTCGCCCTGCAGGCGTGCGAGCATCGCCGGGCCCATGCCCGGTTCGCCCCAGATGCCCAGCTCGGTGGAGGTCTTGCCCAGCGCCTCGCTGGCGGGGATGCCGATCTGCTGTTCGAAGGTGCTGTTCACCGCCAACAACTGCCCGTCGACGCGACGGGCGAGGACGATGATGTCCGGGCAGTGGTGGAACACCGAGGCGAATTTCTGTTCGGACAGGCGCAGGGCCTGCTCGGTGTGCATGGCGTCGGTGATGTCGATCATCAGGCCGCGCAGGATCATCTCGTCGTCGTGTTGGATCAGCGTGACGATGTCGCGAATCCAGACGATCCGCCCGTCGGCGGCCAGCATGCGGTAGTCGAAGCTGTGGTTGCGCCCGGCCTGGCTTTCGCTGAGGCAGAAGTGGATGGCACGCTCGGCGTCTTCCGGGTGCAGGGTGCGCTGCCAGAAGCCGGGTTCCAGCCAGTCCTTGATCGGGTAGCCGAGCAGCCGCTGGGCGTGGGGCGAGACGTAGGTGAAGCGGTTTTCCGCCAGGCGCATTTCCCAGGCGATGGCGGTGAGGCTTTCCACCAAGCCGCGGTAGTGCTGCTCGCTGTCGCGCAGGGCCTGCTCGAGCTTCTCGCGGCGCTGCATCTCGCCGCGCAGACGGCGGTTCATGGTGAACAGCACCAGCAGGGTGAGGGCGGTGAGCAGGGCGATGGGGAGCACGACGCGGAACAGCTCGGGCCAGACGCTGCGGCGATCTACCAATCCGCCGACCCAAGGCGCCTGGAGCGCCTCGATCTGTTCGGGCTTCATATCGGCGAGCACCTTGTCGAGGATTCCCAGCAGGATGGTCTGCTCTTTGGGGACGGCCATTGCCAACTGGTAGCGGTACGGCGTCTCGCCGCTGATCTGAAGGCCTTCTAGCTTGAGCTGGCGCAGATTCCAGACGCTGGACGCGAGGTCGCCGACGAAGGCGTCTACCTGACCGGTGGCCAGCGCCTGCAGGCCGGCGGCGATGCTTGGTAGCGGCTGCAGGTTCAGGTCGGGGTGGTTGGCGACCAGCAGCTCGTGAGGCGCGTAGTGGGCCACCACGCCGACTCTCAGGCCGTACAACTCCTTCACGTTCGCCGGCTCCGGCCCGTTGCGGCGGGCGAGGATGATGATCGGAAAGTCGAGGTAGGGGCGGGTGAAGCTGAGGTAGTCGAGGCGGGTGGGCGTGGCCATGACGCCGGGAAGCAGGTCGACCTGGTCGGCGCGGGCCTGTTGCAGCAGGTCGTTCCAGTCCTTCGGTTCGACCGACTCCAGCTTCACCTTGAGCTGTTCGCTGAGGTATTCCACGTACGCCGGGGCGAGACCCTGGTAGAGGCCTTGCGCGTCACGGAACTCAAAGGGAGGCCAGGAGGCGTCCACGCCCAGACGCAGCGTGGGATGCGCCTGCAGCCACTGCTGCTCCTCGGGCGTGAGGCTCAGGGCGAATGCCTGTCCCGCCCAGAATGCGAGGCACCACAGTAGAACTGCCTGCAGACGCGGCATGAAGGGCCTCATTCCAGGGGGGACTATGCCGAAGTGTAGACGTGGCACTTTGCCCGATGGAAGGCCCAAAGAAAAACCCCCGGTTTTGGCCGGGGGTTCTTCGTCACTCGTCGAGGAAGGAGCGCAGATGCTCGCTTCGAGACGGGTGGCGCAGCTTGCGCAGCGCCTTGGCTTCGATCTGGCGGATACGCTCGCGGGTTACATCGAACTGCTTGCCGACTTCCTCGAGGGTATGGTCGGTATTCATGTCGATGCCGAAGCGCATGCGCAGGACCTTGGCTTCACGAGCGGTAAGGCCGGCGAGGACTTCGCGGGTGGCTTCCTTGAGGCTCTCGCTGGTCGCCACTTCGATCGGCGACTGCATGGTGGAGTCCTCGATGAAGTCGCCCAGATGCGAGTCTTCGTCGTCACCGATCGGCGTTTCCATGGAGATCGGTTCCTTGGCGATCTTCAGGACCTTGCGGATCTTGTCTTCCGGCATGTCCATGCGTTCGCCCAGCTCTTCCGGGGTCGGTTCACGGCCCATCTCCTGCAGCATCTGGCGGGAGATACGGTTGAGCTTGTTGATCGTCTCGATCATGTGCACCGGAATACGGATGGTGCGGGCCTGGTCGGCGATCGAGCGGGTGATCGCCTGGCGAATCCACCAGGTGGCATAGGTCGAGAACTTGTAGCCGCGACGGTATTCGAACTTGTCCACCGCCTTCATCAGGCCGATGTTGCCTTCCTGGATCAGGTCGAGGAACTGCAGGCCGCGGTTGGTGTACTTCTTGGCGATGGAGATCACCAGACGCAGGTTCGCCTCCACCATCTCCTTCTTCGCACGACGGGCTTTCGCCTCGCCGATGGACATGGAGCGGTTGACGTCCTTGATCTCGGCAACGGTCAGCTGCGAGCTGGCTTCCAGGTCGACCAGCTTCTGCTGGTTGCGCAGGATGTCGTCACGCAGGCGCTCGATGGCCTCGGCGTACTTGGGCTTGCCCTTGAGTACGGAGTCGACCCAGGCGGTGTCGGTTTCGTGGCCGGGGAACTGGCGCAGGAAGTCGGCACGCGGCATGCGGGCATCACGCACGCACAGTTGCATGATGGCGCGTTCCTGGCGGCGGACGCTGTCCAGCGAATCGCGGACCTTGGCGACCAGCACGTCGAATTGCTTGGGCACGAGCTTGATCGGCATGAACAGTTCGGCCAGGGCGACCAGTTCTTCGGTCGCCTGCTTGCTGCCGCGACCGTGCTTCTTCAGGGCTTTCTTGGCTTTTTCCAGCTGCTCGGAAACGGCGCCGAAGCGACGAGCGGCTTCTTCCGGATCCGGACCACCGTCGCCTTCTTCTTCCTCGCTGTCGCCGTCGGACTCTTCGTCCTCTTCGTCCTTATCCTTGTCCTTGGCTTCGGCGTCGTCTTTCAGACCGACCGGCTCGACTTCTTCGGCCGGCAGGGTGCCGTCATCCGGGTCGATGTAGCCACTGAGGACGTCAGACAGGCGGCCGCCTTCGGCGACGATGCGGTTGTACTCTTCGAGAATGCCGTCCACCGCGCCCGGGAACTGGGCGATGGCACTCATGACCTCGCGGATGCCTTCCTCGATGCGTTTGGCGATTTCGATCTCGCCTTCGCGGGTCAGCAGTTCCACGGTACCCATTTCACGCATGTACATGCGCACCGGGTCGGTCGTGCGGCCAACGTCGCTCTCTACCGCGGCAAGGGCGGCAGCAGCTTCTTCGGCGGCAGCTTCATCGGTATCGGTTTCCGCCAGCAGCAGGGCATCCGCATCCGGGGCTGTCTCGAATACGTTGATCCCCATGTCGTTGATCATGCGGATGATGTCTTCTACCTGTTCCGGATCAGAGATATCCTCCGGCAGGTGGTCGTTGACCTCCGCGTAAGTCAGGTAACCCTGCTCACGACCGCGGGTGATCAACTCTTTGAGACGAGATTGCTGTTGCGCTTTTCCGGACATAACACCCTATCCACTGAAGGTCTTGGCGGGCTGAAATAAGCCGAGGATTATACCAGATTCGAGGCTTCAGGCGCCAGTTCAGCTCTGGCTGCCTGTTGAAGAGGGGGTGCTGTAGTGCTCCCGCAGTAACGCTTTCTCTTCGTCGGTCAGTTCACTGGGATTCTTTCGCAGCACACTGTGCAGGCGGGCTTCGCGGCTGCTGAGCAGTTGGTTGTGTGCAAGTGTAGTAATGGTGTCGACGAACTGCTTTTCAAGATTGCCGTCATCGATCAGCCATTCTTTCCCCGCCAGCACCTGTAGCAGGCGCCCTTGGGGTGTTCCGTGCCAGCGCGCGATGAGGTGCATCGAGCTCTGTTTCGGATTCTTCTGCAACGCTTCGACCAGGGCCGCGAGCAGTTGCGAGTAGGTCTGTCCCTCGTTGGAGAAGTGGCTCGCATCCTCGACGCTCTGCGCCAGTTGAGGATGGTGCAACAGGGTGCGCAGCGCGGTCAGGGTCGGCGATTCGACGCTGATCTCGGTACGTGGCTGGCGCGGCGTAAAGTCGCCTTTCTTGCCCTTGCCGTCCCATTTGCGATCGCCCTTCCAGGGCTTCTTGCCCTGCTTGGCGCCGCCGTTGCCGGCGGAAAATTCCTGCGGCGCCTCGAAGTAGTTCGAAGCATCCTGGTAGTGACTGTCGCCATGCTCTGCGAACTGGCCGGCGAACTGGCCCATGTCGTAGTCGGCGTATTCGTGGGCGTGCTGCTCTGAGCCCTGCGTCTTGGTCGGAGCGGGCGCCTGGCTGGGCTTGCCCTGCCCGGTGAGGCCCGAGCGCGGCGCGCTGATCTGGCTGAGCGCCTCGGCGGACAGCCCGGTGATCTCGCCCAGGCGCTGGCGCATCAGCAGGCGCAGGGTGTTGCCGGGGATTTTTTCCAGCAACGGCCCGGCCAGGGTCGCCAGGTGCGCCTTGCCTTCCAGCGTGCTGGGGTCGGCTTCCTGGGTCAGTTGCTGGAAGAAGTAGTCCGCCAGCGGCTGGGCCTGGTGGGCGAGGCGGGCGCGGAACGCGTCCGGGCCTTCGGCGCGTACCAGGCTGTCCGGGTCCTCGCCCTCGGGCAGGAACAGGAAGCGCACCTTGCGCCCGTCCTGCAGGTTGCTCAGTGCCGACTCCAGTGCGCGCCAGGCGGCGTTGCGGCCGGCCTGGTCGCCGTCGAAGCAGAAGAGGATGTTCGGCACGATGCGGAACAGCCGCTTGATGTGTTCTTCGCTGGTGGCCGTGCCCAGGGTGGCGACCGCATTGCGGATGCCTTGCTGGGCCAGCGCGATGACGTCCATGTAGCCTTCGACCACCATGATCTCGTCGAGATCCCGGTTGTTCTTCCGGGCCTCGTACAGGCCGTAGAGCTCCTGTCCTTTATGGAAGACCGGGGTTTCCGGCGAGTTCAGGTATTTCGGTTTGTCGTCGCCCAGCACCCGGCCGCCGAAAGCGATCACCCGGCCGCGGCTGTCGCGAATGGGGAAGATCACCCGGTCGCGGAAGCGGTCGTAGCGCTTGCCGCTGTCGGGGTTTTCCACCAGGAGGCCTGCATCGAGCATGGCCTTGAGCTGCAGGTTGTCGCCGCCCAGGTTTTTCAGCAGGTTGTCCCAGCCCGGCGGCGCGAAGCCCAGGCCGAAGTCGCGGGCGATCTCGCCGGTGAGGCCGCGTCCCTTGAGGTATTCCACCGCTGCCTTGCGCGCCGGGTGGCCTTTCAGCGCCTGGCGGTAGAACTCGGCAGAGGCAGCCAGCAGCGGGTAGAGCGGCGAGTCGACCGGCTGTCGGGGCTTGTTGCCGCGCCGGCCTTCCTCGCGGGGGATGTCCATGCCGGCGCGCTTGGCCAGGTCCTCCACTGCCTGGACGAAGTCCAGCTGGTCGTGGTCCATGATGAAGCCGAGAGCGTTGCCGCCGGCGCCGCAGCCGAAGCAGTAATAGAACTGCTTGTCCGGGCTGACGGTGAAGGAGGGTGTCTTCTCCTTGTGGAACGGGCAGCACGCGCTGTAGTTCTTGCCGGTCTTCTTCAGCTGGATGCGCGAACTCACCACATCGAGAATGTCGGTGCGGTTGAGCAGGTCATCGATGAAGGATTGTGGAATCAGGCCGGCCATAGACTCATCGGGACGCAGGGTGGACCCAAGCATAGCGCGGGGCGTTGAGGCCGCTAGCGAGGCTTGAGACTAAGCATGGGGCTGGAAAAGCAAAAACTCCGAAGTCCGCGAATGCGAATCGGAGTGGGGTGCCTTGTTTCAGGCACTCGCCCGGCGAGTGGGCCGGGCGATGCGGAAAGCGTGCGACGAAGCGCTGTAACTCAGTACAGGCGCTCGCGGCGGCGCTGTTCGCGCTGCACTTTCTTGGCGTGACGCTTAACAGCGGCAGCGGCCTTGCGCTTACGCTCGGCGGTCGGCTTTTCGTAGAACTCACGGCTACGGACTTCGGCCAGTACGCCTGCTTTTTCGCAGGAGCGCTTGAAACGACGCAGAGCTACGTCGAAGGGTTCGTTCTCTTTAACTTTGACGGCGGGCATCCAGGTCGTACCTTCAATGATTACCGGAGGATTTATCGCGCTCCTGACGGTTGTTCGGAGTCGGCGGTTTTCAAGGGTTGCGGATATTAAACGTTCGGAAGGAGGAATGCAAAGCCTCCGATCGAAAAGCACTGGTCCGAAGCCCAGCCGGCGATTATGATGCGCGGCTTCAATTTTGCCCAGAGTAAAGGCTCAAACCCATGCTAGTGCTGGGGTTGGAAACCTCCTGCGACGAGACCGGCGTCGCCTTGTACGACAGCGAAAAAGGCCTGCTGGCCGACGCGCTGTTCAGCCAGATCGACCTGCACCGCATCTATGGCGGCGTGGTTCCCGAGCTGGCCTCCCGTGATCACGTCAAGCGCATGCTGCCGCTGATTCGCCAGGTGCTGGATGAGTCCGGCCGGACTGCCGAAGACATCGATGCCATCGCCTACACCGCCGGCCCCGGCCTGGTGGGCGCGCTGCTGGTCGGCGCGTCCTGCGCCCAGGCCATGGCGTTTGCCTGGGGTATACCGGCCGTCGGCGTGCACCATATGGAAGGCCACTTGCTGGCGCCGATGCTCGAAGAGCAGCCGCCACAGTTCCCGTTCGTCGCCTTGCTGGTGTCCGGCGGCCATACCCAACTGGTGCGGGTGGATGGCATCGGCCAGTACCAGGTGCTCGGCGAGTCGGTGGACGACGCGGCCGGCGAAGCCTTCGACAAGACCGCCAAGCTGCTTGGTCTGGCCTATCCCGGTGGTCCGGAAATCGCACGTCTGGCCCAGAGCGGCACCGCTGGTCGCTTCGTCTTCCCGCGCCCGATGACCGACCGTCCGGGCCTGGATTTCAGCTTCAGCGGCCTCAAGACTTTCGCCCTGAACACCTGGCAGCGCTGCGTGGCCGAAGGTGACGACAGCGAGCAGACCCGCTGCGACATCGCCCTGGCGTTCCAGACGGCGGTGGTCGAGACCCTGACCATCAAGTGCAAGCGCGCGCTCAAGCAGACTCACCTGAAGAGCCTGGTGATCGCCGGTGGCGTCAGCGCCAACCAGGCCTTGCGCCAGCATCTGGAAAAGATGCTCGGCGAGATGAAGGGCCAGGTGTTCTATGCCCGCCCGCGCTTCTGTACCGATAACGGCGCGATGATCGCCTATGCTGGCTGCCAGCGGCTGGTGGCCGGGCAGCAGGACGGCCCGTCGATCGGCGTCCAGGCGCGTTGGCCAATGGAGTCGCTGCCGGCGATCTGAATAATGAAGCTGCAAACGACGCGGCCCATGCTCTGAGCGGCATGGGCCGTTTTTTCGCTTGCAGCGTGGTACGCGGGCCGGGAAGCTCGCGGCTTTAGAAGTGACGTTCGCGTCCAGCGATCAGGTCGCGCAGGTTGCTGCGGTGACGCCAGACGATCAGGCCGGTGAGTGCGGTCATTGGCAGCAGCGCCGAAGGCTCCTGCCAGGCCAGCAGCGGCAGGGTCAGTGGCGTGGCCACCAGGGAAGCCAGCGAACTGGTGCGTGACAGCTTGAAGGTCACCAGCCAGGCCACTGCCGCGAGCAGGGCGGCCGGCGGGTACAGCGCCAGCAGCATGCCGGCGGCGGTGGCGACGCCCTTGCCGCCACGGAAGTTGAAGTACAGCGGGTAGAGGTGGCCGATCACCGCTGCCAGCCCGATCCAGGCCTGCTCCACGTCGGACAGGCCGATCATCCGGGCGAAAAGAACCGGAACCAGCCCCTTGGCGAGATCGCCGAGCAGGGTGAGGATGGCGATCTTCCTCCCGGCCAGGCGCAGCATGTTGGTGGCGCCGGGATTGCCCGAGCCGCTGGCGCGCGGGTCTGCTGTGCCGAACAGGCGGCTGAGGAGTACCGCGAAGGACAGTGATCCGAGCAGGTAGGCGAGGATCGCCAAGAACCAGAACATGGTTTCCACCGGAGACGAGGTCGTTTCCGATTCTAACGGGGCGCCGGCCGCTTGTCGTGTCGCCTTGGAGCATGCAGTCAGTGGACAGAGTTTTCATCGAGGGGCTGGAAGTGGACACCGTGATCGGCGTCTACGACTGGGAAAGGGGTATCCGGCAGTGCCTGCGCCTGGACCTGACGCTGGGTTGGGACAACCGCCCGGCGGCGGCCGACGACGATATTGCCAAGGCCCTGGACTACGCCGTGCTCTCCGAGCGGGTCATGGCTTTCGCCCGTGACGCGCATTTCCAGCTGGTGGAAACCTTCGCCGAGCGCCTGGCCGAGTTGCTGATGGCGGAGTTCGGCATTCAGTGGCTGCGCCTGAAAGTCACCAAGCCCGGCGCCGTCGCGGCTGCCATCGGCGTGGGTGTGGAGATCGAACGCGGATGCCGCTGACGACGGTCTACCTCGGGTTGGGCAGCAATTTCGACCGTGAGCGCCATCTGCTCGCCGGGTTGGAGGCGCTGGACGGTTTCCTCGAGGACATCCACTGCTCGCCGGTCTTCGAGAGCGAGCCGGTGGGCATCCGCAGCGGCCCCTTCTACAACTTCGTGATCGTCGCACGCACCGACCTGCCATTGGCGGAGCTGAGCCTGCGGCTCAAGCATATCGAGGCGGACAACGGTCGCTATGCGCCGGAGCGCAAGGGTCTGCCGCTGGATATCGACGTGCTGCTATATGGCGACCTGCACGGGGAGTTCGACGGCCTGACGCTGCCGCGCGCGGAGGTGCTGAAGAATGCCTTCGTGCTCTGGCCGCTGGCGTTGCTGGCGCCTGAAGTGAAGCATCCGGGAGCGCAGCGTTCGTTTGCCGGACTCTGGGCGGACGCGCAGATCGGGCAGAAACTCTGGCCGGTGCCCTTCCAGTGGCGCGGTGTGGAGCTGACACCGGCGGCGCTGATCGAGGCGCATCCGACAGCTTGACGCCTCATTTGTAGGAGCGCCCCATGGGCGCGATCGCGGGCATGGACCGTTCCTACAGTGAGAGTTCGTCGTTGGAGGGGCGATCCCTCCGCGGTGCTGTCAGGCGGCGTGGCTTTCCTTGTAGGCCTTCAGTGCTGTCAGCCGCTCACGCTTGAGCGCTTCGCCTAGCTCGGCACCCTTGTATCCCTTGTCCAGCAATGGCTGCACCGCGACCGAGCGGGCGGCCTGTGCTGCGCCGCGCAGGTACTCGGCCTGCGGGTATTCGCGATCCTCCAGCCCGTGGCGGCCGCGGGCGTCCATCTCGCTGGCGGCGAGAAACTCTTCGAAGCGCTGCGGCCGGCGGTAGACGTCGAAGGATTGCAGCAGCTCAAGGATGGTGTTTGGCCGCAGCTCCAGCGCGCGGTGGCAGTGGGTGTGGTACTCGCCGACCAGTCGCGCCAGCTCCTGGCAATCTCGCGGGACCTTGAAGCGTGCATTGATCGCGTCGATCAGCGGCAGGCCCAGGTGTTCGTGGGCGTGGTGTTTGGGCCACTCTTCCTTGCGCGTCTCTCCCTTGCCCACGTCATGGAGCAGGCAGGCCCAGCGCACGCTCAGCGGTTGATCGTGCCTGGCGCACTCGCGCAGTACGGCCAGCACGTGCTCGCCGCTATCCACTTCCGGGTGGTGCTGCGGCGGTTGCGGCACGCCGAACAGCGCATCGACTTCCGGCATCAGCACGGCCAGGGCGCCACAGTCGCGCAAGACCTGGATGAACACGTCCGGGCGCGATTCCATCAGGGCGCGGGAGATTTCCTTCCAGCTGCGTTCGGCGGTCAGCGCTTCCAGTTCGCCGGATTCCGACAGCTTGCGCATCAGCGCCAGGGTTTCCGGCGCCACGGCGAAGCCCATCGGCGCATAGCGGGCGGCGAAGCGCGCAACGCGCAGCACGCGCAACGGGTCTTCGGCGAAGGCCGGGGAGACGTGGCGCAGCAGGCGGGCTTCGAGGTCTTTCTGGCCGTGGTAGGGATCGACGACCTGGCCGTCATTGCCCTCGGCCATGGCGTTGATGGTCAGGTCGCGGCGGATCAGGTCTTCTTCCAGGGTGACGTCGGGACTGGCGTAGAAGGTGAAGCCGCCATACCCGCGCCCGCTTTTGCGCTCGGTGCGGGCGAGGGCGTATTCCTCGCCGGTCCTGGGGTGGAGGAAGACCGGGAAGTCGGCGCCCACCGGGCGGTAGCCCTGGGCGAGCATTTCGTCGGCGCTGGCGCCGACCACCACCCAGTCGGTGTCGCTGAAGGGGATGCCGAGCAGGCGGTCGCGCACGGCGCCGCCCACCTTGTAGATCTGCATGAAGCTGTCTCCTGTTCTGGGGGATAGCTTCGGGGTTTGCGGCGGGTGGGGCAAGCGCAGCGGCGGGAGGGGGCGCCTGCGGCGCCGGTCGCGGGCATGGCCCGCTCCTACAGGAAGTTCTGGTTCAAGGCGTGGCGACGGGGACCTGCTGGAGCAGCGCGCCGATGGCGTCCTGCAGCAGGGCGGCGCTGGAGTGCGCGGGGCTCAGGCCGGTGCTGACGGTGCCTTCCCAGAGCGTCTGCTCCTGCGCGTCGGTCAGGCGCAGGCGTAGGGTGCCGGTCTCATCGCGCAGGCGGTGGATGGCGAGGTAAGGGCCGAGCGGGTCGGGTGGCGGCACGTCGACCTTGAACTCCAGCGGCGCGTCCTGCAGCGCCAGCCAGTAGTAGACGCGCAGCTGCGGCGCGGCGCTTTCACGGTAGCCGCGCTCGATCAGGCCCTGGCGCACCTGGGCGTTGATCAGGGGGTAACGGCTGCGGTAGGGCAGGGCATCGACGGCATTTTCCGGCGGCATCAGCTGGAAGTCGCGTAGCCCGGCCAGTCGCGCATCGGCGGGATGCGCGACCTGGGCGTGCGGGACGGGGTTGCTGCAGGTCGCGACAGCAAGGCAGAGCAGGAGAATGGCGAACAGACGCATGGCGGTCTCCAGCGGGGTTGCCGCCATGCTTGTCACGCCTGCTGCCCCGGTCAACCGATCAAATGGGTGGGATGATCAGGTCGAGACGCGGGTAGCCCTCCTCGCTGTCGCGTTCACCCTTTGGGGGCATGTGGAAGGTGTTGACGATGTTCTCGCCCTGCAGGGTTTCCAGGTGGATGTCGAAGCCCCACAGGCGGTGCAGGTGCTTGAGCACGTCGTCGGTGGATTCGCCCAGCGGTTTGCGGTCGTGCTGCTGGTGGCGCAGGGTCAGCGAGCGGTCGCCGCGGCGGTCGACGTCCCAGATCTGGATGTTCGGCTCGCGGTTGCCGAGGTTGTACTGCGCGGCCAGGGTTTCGCGGATCTTGCGGTAGCCGTCGTCGTCGTGGATGGCGTCGACCAGCATGTCGTCCTTCTGGTCGTCGTCGAGGATGCTGAACAGCTTGAATTCGCGGATCACCTTGGGCGAGAGGAACTGCAGGACGAAGCTCTCGTCCTTGAAGCTCTTCATGGCGAACTTGATGGTGGCCAACCAGTCGCTGCCGGCGATGTCCGGGAACCAGCGTTTGTCTTCCTCGGTGGGGTTCTCGCAGATGCGGCGGATGTCGCGGTACATGGCGAAGCCCAGCGCGTAGGGGTTGATGCCGCTGTAGTAGGGGCTGTCGAAGCCGGGCTGGTAGACCACGCTGGTGTGGTACTGGAGGAACTCCATCATGAAGCCATCGCTGACCAGGCCTTCGTCGTAGAGGTCGTTGATCAGGGTGTAGTGCCAGAAGGTCGCCCAGCCTTCGTTCATGACCTGGGTCTGGCGCTGCGGGTAGAAGTACTGCGCCACCTTGCGCACGATGCGCACCACTTCTCGCTGCCAGGGCTCAAGCAGCGGGGCGTTCTTCTCGATGAAGTAGAGGATGTTTTCCTGCGGCTCGCTGGGGTAGCGGGCCAGGCCCTGCTCCTTGTCCTTGCCGCCGGCCTTGGGAATGGTCCGCCAGAGGTCGTTGACCTGCCGCTGGATCTGCTCCTCGCGTTCCTTCTGGCGCTGCTTCTCTTCCTCGGCGGAGATCGGGTAGGGCCGCTTGTAGCGGTCCACGCCGTAGTTCATCAGGGCGTGGCAGGAGTCCAGCAGGTCTTCCACGGCGTCGATGCCGTGACGTTCTTCGCACTTGTTGATGTAGGACTTGGCGAACACCAGGTAGTCGATGATCGAGGTGGCGTCGGTCCAGGTGCGGAACAGGTAGTTGCCCTTGAAGAAGCTGTTGTGCCCGTAGCAGGCGTGAGCGATCACCAGTGCCTGCATGCACTGGGTGTTCTCTTCCATCAGGTAGGCGATGCAAGGGTCGGAGTTGATCACGATCTCGTAGGCCAGGCCCATCTGACCGCGCTTGTAGTTCTTTTCCGTGCTGAGGAAGTGCTTGCCATAGGACCAGTGGTTGTAACCGATGGGCATGCCGACGGAGGCGTAGGCATCCATCATCTGCTCGGCGGTGATCACTTCGATCTGGTTGGGGTAGGTGTCCAGTGCATAACGCTCGGCGAGGCGACTGATCTCGCGGTCGTATTGCTGGATCAGCTCGAAGGTCCACTCCGAGCCGGTGGCGATCGGCTGGCGCTTGCTCATGCGACTAGCCTCCTCTGGAACAGCTCGCGGAACACCGGGTAGATGTCCGAGGCGGAGACGATCTGCTGCTGGGCGAAGCTGTCTTCGAAGGTATCGCGGATCTTCTCGTACTCGAACCACAGCGCCTGGTGCTCGCGCGGGGTGATCTCGACGTAGGTGTAGTACTGGACGAAGGGCATGATCTGCTTCATCAGGATGTCGCGGCAGACCGGCGAGTCGTCGTTCCAGTTGTCGCCGTCCGAGGCCTGGGCGGCGTAGATGTTCCACTCGTTGGTGGGATACCGCTCGGCCATCACTTCCTGCATGAGTTTCAGGGCGCTGGAAACGATGGTCCCGCCGGTCTCGCGGGAATAGAAGAACTCCTCCTCGTCCACCTCGCGGGCGCTGGTGTGGTGGCGGATGAACACCACCTCGATCTTCTCGTAGTTCCGCTTGAGGAACAGGTAGAGAAGGATGAAGAAGCGCTTGGCGATGTCCTTGGTGGCCTGGGTCATGGAGCCGGAGACGTCCATCAGGCAGAACATCACGGCCTTGGAGGTCGGGTTGGGCTGCTTCACCAGCAGGTTGTACTTGAGGTCGAAGGTATCGAGGAACGGCACCTTGTCGATGCGCGCGCGCATGCCGGCGATCTTCTGCTCAAGTTCCTGGATATCGCCGAGGTTGTCCGGTTCCTCGCGTTTCAGGCGGTCGAGCTCCGCTATCGCTGCACGTAGCTTGCCGCGGGTGGAGCCGGACAGGGCAATGCGCCGCGCGTGGGCCGAGCGCAGGGTGCGCACGATGTTGATGCGTGAGGGGTTGCCTTCGTTGCTGATGCCGGCGCGCACGGTCTTGAAGGTGTCGCTGCCGGTGAGGTGGCGCTTGACCAGGTTGGGCAGCTCCAGATCCTCGAACATGAAGTCGAGGAACTCCTCCTGGGTGATCTGGAAGACGAAGTCGTCCATCCCGTCACCCTGGTTACTCGCCTTGCCGGCGCCACGGCCACCGCCGCCGCCCTGGGGGCGCGGGATGTGTTCGCCGGTGGTGAATTCCTTGTTGCCGGGGTGGATCACCGTCTGGCGACCGCCACGACCATGATGCAGGACCGGCTCGTCGATATCGCGGCCAGGAATACTGATTTGCTCGCCGTGTTCCATGTCGGTGATGGAGCGGCGGCTGACGGCCTCTTCGACGGCCTTCTTGATGTGCTCACGGTAACGCCGCAGGAAGCGCTGGCGATTCACCGTGCTCTTGTTCTTGCCGTTCAGACGCCGGTCGATGACGTAGCTCATGAATGCTCCTCAGGGCCTGCTGCGTAGCGGCGTGGAGCCGCCACGGACAGGTCCGAATGCGACGGCGACCGGCGCGGCGGGAATGCCGCCGCGCCGATGGCAGACTACTGCGACTTGCGAACCCGCAGATACCATTCCGACAGCAGGCGCACCTGCTTCTCGGTGTAGCCGCGCTCGACCATGCGTTTGACGAAGTCGTTGTGCTTCTGCTGATCCTCCTTGCTCGCCTTGGCGTTGAAGCTGATGACCGGCAGCAGGTCCTCGGTGTTGGAGAACATTTTCTTCTCGATCACCACACGCAGCTTCTCGTACGACAGCCAGCTGGGGTTCTTGCCGTTGTTGCCGGCGCGAGCGCGCAGCACGAAGTTGACGATTTCGTTGCGGAAATCCTTCGGGTTGCTGATGCCAGCCGGTTTCTCGATCTTCTCCAGCTCCTCGTTGAGGGCGGCGCGGTTGAGGATCTCGCCGGTTTCCGGGTCGCGGTATTCCTGGTCCTGGATCCAGAAGTCGGCGTACAGCACATAGCGGTCGAAGATGTTCTGGCCATACTCGCTGTAGGACTCCAGGTACGCGGTCTGAATTTCCTTGCCGATGAACTCGACGTAGCGCGGGGCCAGGTATTCCTTCAGGAAGCGCAGGTAGCGCTCGCGGGTTTCCGGCGGGAACTGCTCCTGCTCGATCTGCTGTTCCAGCACGTAGAGCAGGTGCACCGGGTTGGCAGCGACTTCATGCGGGTCGAAGTTGAATACCTTGGAAAGGATCTTGAAGGCGAAGCGGGTGGAAAGCCCGGACATGCCCTCGTCCACACCGGCGGTGTCGCGGTATTCCTGGATGGACTTGGCCTTGGGATCGGTGTCCTTGAGGTTTTCGCCGTCGTAGACGCGCATCTTCGAGTAGATGTTGGAGTTCTCCGGCTCCTTCAGACGCGACAGCACGGAGAACTGCGAGAGCATCTTCAGGGTGTCCGGCGCGCAGTGGGCGTGCGCCAGCGAGCTGTTGATCAGCAGCTTGTCGTAGATCTTGATCTCGTCGGAGACGCGCAGGCAGTACGGCACCTTGACGATGTAGATCCGGTCGATGAAGGCCTCGTTGTTCTTGTTGTTGCGGAAGCTGTGCCATTCCGATTCGTTGGAGTGGGCGAGGATGATACCGCTGTAGGGCAGCGAGCCGAGGCCCTCGGTGCTGTTGTAGTTGCCCTCCTGGGTCGCGGTGAGCAAGGGGTGCAGGACCTTGATCGGTGCCTTGAACATCTCGACGAATTCCATCAGGCCCTGGTTGGCCCGGCACAGCGCGCCCGAGTAGCTGTAGGCGTCGGCGTCGTTCTGCGGGAATTCTTCCAGCTTGCGGATATCCACCTTGCCGACCAGCGCTGAGATGTCCTGGTTGTTCTCATCGCCCGGTTCGGTCTTGGCGATGGCGATCTGGTTGAGGATCGAGGGGTGCAGCTTGACCACGCGGAACTGGCTGATGTCGCCACCGAACTCGTTGAGGCGCTTGGTGGCCCAGGGCGACATCACCGAGCGCAGGTAGCGGCGCGGGATGCCGTAGTCTTCCTCGAGGATGGCGCCGTCTTCGTCCGGGTTGAACAGCCCCAGGGGCGATTCGAACACCGGCGAGCCCTTGATCGCATAGAAGGGCACGTGCTCCATCAACTGCTTGAGCTTCTCGGCGAGGGAGGATTTACCACCGCCGACCGGGCCCAGGAGGTAAAGGATCTGTTTCTTCTCTTCCAGGCCTTGGGCGGCGTGGCGGAAGAAAGAGACGATCTGGTCGATGCACTCTTCCATGCCATGGAAGTCGGCAAAGGCCGGGTATCGGCGGATCACCTTGTTGGAGAATATTCGCGACAGGCGGGAATCGACGGATGTGTCGAGTAGCTCAGGCTCGCCGATGGCCATCAGTATCCGCTCGGCGGCGGTGGCATAGGCGATCTTGTCCTGCTTGCAGAGATCCAGGTACTCCTGGAGGGAGTACTCTTCTTGACGGGTCGCTTCGAAGCGTTCCTGGAAGTGACTGAAAATGCTCATGACGTCTCCTCGCTCGATGCATGGAGCCGGCGCCGGATCGGTCTGTGCGGGTGCGGTCGGGCTGCCAGTGCTTACCGGCGAGAATCCCCCAGAACTCCAACGGAACCTGGCCACTGCCCTGATCCGCCCCAATGGTCACTGCCGATTAACCGGAAGCCGGTGTGCCGGCTCTCCCTTTTTTGGATGGCCTGAGGGAAAGGATAGTTCGTTCTTCAGTGTGTAAAGGACGAAAGAGCGAGAAGTTACAGATTTTTTGAAGGGGCTAATCCGCCCCTTTCGTAGGGGCTTTCAGTCGGAGCCGCCAGCGCTGGTATCCGCGGGGTAGACGCTGCGCCACAGTTCGAAGCCGCCATCGAGGCTGTAGACCTCGGAGAAGCCCTGTTGGACGAAATAGGCTGCCGCACTCTGGCTGGAGTTGCCGTGGTAGCAGACCACGACCAGCGGTGCGTCCATGTCGGCCTCGCGGATGAAGTCGGCCACCGAGTAGTTGTCGATGTGCCGCGAGCCGCTGATGTGGCCCGTCGCGTAGCTTTGCGGGTCGCGGATGTCGACGACCTGGGCGCCGCTTTCGCGCAGTTGCTGGGCCTGGTCGGGGGCGATGCGCTTGAAGTCGCTCATGGGGTTACCTCGCAAGGCGCGCAGCCTGTGGCTGCGCTGCAATCATTCATTCTGGTTTATCGGCGCAGCTGCAGTGGATGCGCTCGAGGGTATCGACGTTCATCAGCGTCATGCTGCCGCCCCACACGCAGCCGGTGTCGAGGGCGAACAGGCCGGGGACATCGCACTGGCCTTCCAGTGCGGCCCAGTGGCCGAAGATGATCTTGCGTCCGGCGGCCTTTCGTTCGGCAAAGCTGAACCAGGGGGCGTAGCCAGGAGGCGCGGTGTCCAGGCCTTCCTTGGATTTCAGGTCGAGCTTGCCGTCGGGGGTGCAGAAACGCATGCGCGTGAAGTAGTTGGTGATCACCCGCAGGCGCGCGATGCCGGTGAGCTTTTTGTCCCACTTGGCAGGCTCGTTGCCGTACATGCCATCGAGGAACATCGGTAGCTGGGCGTCGTCGCGCAGGGCAGCTTCGACTTCGGCGGCGCGTTGCAGGGCCTTGTCGATGTCCCATTGCGGCGGGATGCCCGCGTGCACCAGGGTCATGTCGCGCTGGGCGTCGTGGTGCACCAGCGGCATTTGCCGCAGCCATTCGATCAGTTGCGCGCAGTCCGGCGCCTCGACGATCTCGCGCAGGGTGTCGTTCTTCTTCAGGCGCTCGGCGTTGTAGGCGACGGCGATCAAGTGCAGGTCATGGTTGCCCAGCACGCAGACCAGCGAATCGCGCATGCCAAAAAGGAAGCGCAGGGTTTCCAGCGACGCCGGGCCGCGGTTGACCAGGTCGCCCACCAGCCACAGCTTGTCCCGGGCCGGGTCGAACTTTACCTGCTCCAGGAGGCACTTGAGCGGTTCCAGGCAACCCTGCAAGTCGCCGACGGCGTAGGTGGCCATCAGTGCAGCGCCCCCGGTACGGCGAGGCGGAATGCCGGGATATCTGCGTCGAAGTGGTGACCGTCGGTGGCGACCATCTGGTAGCTGCCGTGCATGCTACCGACCTTGGTCGCCATCACGGTGCCGCTGGTGTAGGTGTGGCTGGCGCCCGGTTCGATCAGCGGTTTCTCACCGACCACGCCGGCGCCGCGCACTTCCTGCACATGGCCGTCGCCGTCGGTGATGATCCAGTGGCGAGTCAGCAGCTTGGCGGCCAGCTCGCCGTGGTTGTGGATGGTCACGGTGTAGGCGAACACGTAGCGCTGCTGCTCCGGCTGGGATTGCTCGGGCAGGTGGCGGGTGGTGACGCTGACGCTGACCTGGTAGCGGGGGTCGCTCATGCGCTCGGTCCTTGCTCGGCTTCCGGGTTGGTTTCGCTGTAGCGGTTGGCCAGGCTGACGAAGTCGGCAACGCTCAACTGCTCCGGGCGCAGGGTCGGATCGACGCCGGCGGCTTCGATGTCCTCGACGCTCATCAGCGTGCGCAGGGTGTTGCGCAGGGTCTTGCGGCGCTGGTTGAAGGCTTCGCGGACGATGCGCTCCAGTATGCGGTGATCCTTGGCCGGGTGCGGCGGTTCGGCGTAGGGCACCAGGCGGACGATGGCCGATTCGACCTTGGGCGGCGGGTTGAACGCGCCGGGGCCGACGGTGAACAGGTAATCCACGCGGCAGAAGTACTGCACCATGATCGACAGGCGGCCCCAGTCGCCGTTGCCCGGCTCGGCGGCCAGGCGCTCCACCACTTCCTTCTGCAGCATGAAGTGCATGTCCTGGATCAGCGAGGCATGGTCCAGGAGGTGGAAGATCAGTGGGGTGGAGATGTTGTAGGGCAGGTTGCCGACCACGCGCAGCTTGTCCTCGGCAGAGGCCATGAGGGTTGCGAAGTCGAACTTCATGGCGTCGCCCTGGTGCAGGCTGAAGTTGGGCTTCAGGCCGAAGCGCCATTTCAGTTGCGGGATCAGGTCCAGATCGAGCTCGATCACGTCGAGCTTAGCGCCGCTGTCCACCAGGCCTTCGGTCAGGGCGCCTTGGCCCGGGCCGATTTCCAGCAGGTGCTGGCCTTCCTTGGCGGCGATGGCGCGCAGGATCTTGTGAATCACCCCGGCGTCATGCAGGAAGTTCTGCCCAAAGCGTTTACGGGCGCGGTGCTGGAAGAGTTCGGACATCGAGGGCTCCGGAGAGCAGCCGGGCGCCTGTGGCGGCCGGCTGGAGGCGGAAAAACCATCAGTTTACCAGCCCGGCGCGGCCAGCACGAAACGCTGGCCGAACGGAATGCCCGGGATCAGCGCGCGCCAGCGCCGGCTTCGGCCATCTGGTAGGCGGTTTCCAGGGCGACCTGCAGGCTGCCGCTGTCGATCCGGCCGGTGCCGGCGAGGTCCAGTGCGGTGCCGTGGTCCACCGAGGTGCGGATGATCGGCAGGCCCAGCGTCACGTTCACCGCCGCGCCGAAGCCCTTGTACTTGAGCACCGGCAGACCCTGGTCGTGGTACATCGCCAGCACGGCATCGCAATGCTCCAGGTGCTTGGGAGTGAACAGCGTGTCGGCCGGTAGCGGGCCGATCAGTTGCATGCCCTCGCTGCGCAGGCGTTCCAGGGTCGGTTCGATCACGTCGATCTCTTCGTGGCCGAGGTGGCCGCCCTCGCCGGCGTGGGGGTTCAGGCCGCAGACCAGGATGCGCGGATTGGGCAGGCCGAACTTGTCGCGCAGGTCGGCGTGCAGGATGCGGGTGACACGCTCCAGACGATCCGGGGTGATGGCATCGGCAATCTGCCGCAGTGGCAGGTGGGTGGTCACCAGCGCAACGCGCAGGCCGCGTGTGGCGAGCATCATCACCACCTGGGCGGTGTGGGTGAGGTCGGCGAGGAATTCGGTGTGGCCGGAGAAGGCGATTCCGGCCTCGTTGATCACGCCCTTGTGTACCGGCGCGGTGATCATCCCCGCGAAATGCCCGTCCAGGCAGCCCTGGCCGGCGCGAGTCAGGGTCTCCAGTACGTAGGCGGCGTTGGCCTGGTTCAGCTTGCCCGGTTCGACCGGGGCGGCCAGCGGTGTATCCCAGACATACAGGGTGCCGGCCGGAGCGGCGACGCTGGGCCACTGGCCGGGACCAACATCCTGCAGGTCGATGTTCAGCCCTAGCAGGGCAGCGCGCTGGGCCAGCAGTTCACGGCTGGCGACGGCGACCAGCGGGTGCGGTTGCGCTTCGCGGGCCAGCAGCAGGCAGAGATCGGGGCCGATGCCGGCGGGCTCGCCGGGGGTGAGGGCGAAAAGGTGGGAAGTGCTCATCAGGGGCTCTCGAATCGGGAGTTGCAGCGGATGGGCCTACTCTACGACGAAGCCCCGGTTCTTCGAAGCTTTCGACAAGCAAAAAGAAACCCGGCCATGGCCGGGTTTCTTTACTGAGCGACTCGCGCTGCTTACTGCTTGATCTCGACGTAGGCTTCGTCGCGGATCTGGCGCAGCCAGGCCTGCAGTTCCTCGTCGTACTTGCGTGCGCGGAGGGTCTGGGCGGCTTGTTGCTCGCGGAACTTGTCGCTGCTGTCGGTGGCGCGGCGACCGAGGACTTCCAGCACGTGCCAGCCGAACGGCGAGCGGAACGGCTTGGTGACCTGGCCTTGCGGAGCGTTGTTCATCACCTCGCGGAATTCCGGTACCAGGGACTCCGGGTCGACCCAGTTGAGGTCGCCACCGTTGAGCTTGGAGCCCGGGTCTTCGGAGAACTTCTTCGCCAGATCACTGAAGCTTTCGCCGGCCTGGATACGCTCGTAGAGCTTCTCGGCCAGGCGCTGGGTCTCTTCTTCGCTGCGGATCTCGCTGGGCTTGAGCAGGATGTGGCGGACGTGGACTTCGTCACGCAGCATCTTGCTGCCACCGCGCTTCTCTTCCAGTTTGATGATGATGAAGCCGCCCGGGGTGCGGACTGGCTCGGTCACGTCGCCCACGGCCAGGCTACCGACCATGCTGTCGAACGGGGACGGCAGCTGGGCAGCCTTGCGCCAGCCGATCTCGCCGCCTTCCAGGGCGTTGTCGCCAGCCGAGCGGGACACTGCCAGCTGGCCGAAGTCCGCGCCCTGCTTGAGCTGCTCGTACATTTCCTGAGCCTGACGGGCTGCCGCCTGCACGGTTTCCGGCGAGGCGCTGTCGGGGACCGGGATCAGGATGTTGGCCAGGCGGTACTCTTCGGAGAGCTGGATCTTGCCGAGGTCGGAGGCGAGGAAGTTCTGCACTTCCTGCTCGCTGACCTGGATGCGCTCGGCCACACGGCGCTGGCGCACCCGGCTGATGATCATCTCGCGGCGCACCTGCTCGCGGGCCTCGTCGTAGGACAGGCCGTCGTGGGACAGGGCGGCACGGAACTGGTCCAGGCTCATGTTGTTGCGCTGGGCAATGGTGCCCATGGCCTGGTTCAGCTCTTCATCGGTGATACGAACGCCGGAGCGGTCACCGATCTGCAGCTGGATGTTCTCGATGATCAGCCGTTCGAGCACCTGCTGGGTCAGCACGTGCTCGGGCGGCAGCGGCGCACCGCGCTTCTGGATGGTTGCACGGACTTCGCGCAGGCGTTGGTCCAGCTGGCTCTGCATCACCACGTCGTTATCGACGATGGCGACCACGCGATCCAGCGGAACCACTTCGGCGTGCACGACGGAACTTGCCAACAGCGCGCCCAGCATCAGCGGGCGCAGGGCCTTACATAGCATTGTCTTCACGTTGACGATAACCCTGGATACCTTGGTCGAGGAAGCCTTCCACCTGGTTGCCAACCACGCCGCCAAGGCCTTTCAAGATGATTTGAAGGAAGATACCGCGGTCGGCCTTGGACGTGGAGGTCACGAATTCCTCGTCGTCGTAGTCGACCCAGTAGCGATTGATCAGGCGCAGCTTCCAGCAGCAGCTGTCGTACTCGAAGCCACCGAAGGCTTCCAGCGTGCGGCTCTGGTTGTAGTCGAACTGCCAGCGGCCGATGGCGGCCCACTGCGGCAGGACTGGCCAGATGAACGAGAAGTCATGCTGTTCGATCTTGTACTCGTCGCTGCCGTACTCGAACTGGCCGGTGTTCGGGTTGAAGCGCTTGCTGTCCGCACGGTAGCGGTAGCCGGCGTTCAGCACCTTGCGGGGATCGGCTTCGGGCTGGTAGTGGAACATCAGGTTACCGTTGTCGGTATGGTTGGTGTTCGGGTTCCAGTTGAAGTCCGAGCTGGCGTACCAGTCGTGGTTGAAGCGGTAGACGCCGGTGAGCGCGTAGGGCGAGCGCCAGGTGTCGGCGTCCGGGTTCTTCGCGCCACTGGCGGCCAGATCGTTCTCGGTCAGGCCGGGCAGTTGCACGCGTCGGTCGCTGAAGTAGTAGATCTGGCCGGCGGCAATGTAGGCGCGCTCGAAGCCATCGTCTTCGATGAAGCGCGACCCCAGGCCCAGGGACAGCTGGTTGGCGTCGCCGATGCGGTCACGGCCGGTAAAGCGGTTTTCACGCCACAGCGAGTCGTAGCTGAAGGTGAACTCGCCGGTGTCGAAGGTCGGCAGGTTGTCCTGGTCCTTGTACGGGACGTACAGGTACATCGCGCGCGGTTCCAGGGTCTGGCGGAACTTGGTGCCGGCAAAGGTGGTGTCGCGGTCGAAGTACAGACCGGAGTCCAGCTTGGCCAGGCCGAGCGAACGATCCGGGCTGCTGTCGTAGTCGATGTAGGACGGCAGCGTGGCTTTGCCTTTGCCATCCAGGTCCAGGTCGTACTTGGTGTACAGCGCCTTGACCGTCGGGGTCATGAAGCCCCAGCTGCGGTTCATCGGCAGGCTGATGCCCGGCTCGGCGTGGAAGCGATCGCCGGTAGCCCGCGCCAGGCCCCGGATGTTGGTGTCCGGGCGTGGATAGAGCGTCGGATTGTCGACGTCGATCCGGTAGTAGCCTTCATCCAGATCGCGGTCGAAGCGCACGGCCTCGGTGCTGTAGGTGAAGTTCAGACCGCCTGGGTTGAACGGCAGTTTGCCGTCCAGGGTGAGCTGCGGCAGGCGATCATACGGGGTGACGTCGGTCACGGTCGCCAGTTGGTAGGACTGCGCGTTCAGCTTGGCGGTGTAGCTGTCGCCACGGTAGGTCAGGATGCCCTGCTGGTTGACGAAGGTCGGCGAGCCGATGCCCAGCGAAGTATCCAGGTCCTGGAAGTAGTACGGGTCGCTGATGCGGGTGTAGTCGACCTGCGCCAACAGGCGCGAATCCAGGCCGCTGGTGTTTTTCCAGCCATACAGCCAACGGGTGTCGGTGTACTGCGGGAAGTCCTTGCGGTCGTCGTTCTTGTCGTTCAGGTAGGCCGCGGTGACCTCGCCTTCGCTGCTGTGGGTCAGGTAGCGGAACTCGCCTTCCATCAGCAGGCCGCGCTTGACCATGTAGTGCGGGTACAACGTGGCGTCGTAGTTGGGCGCCAGGTTGAAGTAGTACGGCGTGGTCAGCGTGAAGCCGGTGTCGGTCGAGCTGGCGAAGGAAGGCGCCAGGAAGCCGGACTGACGACGGTTGTCGATCGGGAAATAGATGTACGGGGTGTAGAAGACCGGAATGTCCTTCACCCGCAGGGTCGCGTTGGTCGCGGTGCCGAAGCCGGTGGCCGGATTCAGCTTGATGTTGTTGCCCTTGACGACCCAGGCGTTGCTGCCCGGCTCGCAACGGGTGTAGGTGCCGTCCTTGAGCTGGATGATCGCGTCTTCCTGGCGCTTGGCGTACAGCGCGCTGCCGCGGATCTGCGCCTGGTGCATGACGTACTCGGCGTTGTCGATCTTCGCCGCGCCATTGTCCAGTTGCAGCTCGGCGTGGTCGCCGACGATCAGAGCGCCGTTGTCACGCAGCTTGACGTTGCCGACCAGCTCGCCGCGGTTCTCGGCCTGGTGCAGGTTGGCCTCGTCGGCCTCCACCTGCATGCTGCCCTGGCGCAGGACCACGTTACCCGCGAGGGTGGCAATCTGTTTTTCCTGCTCGTAGCGGGACACTTTTGCCGAAACGTAGGTCGGAGCCTCGTCGTTGGGCGTCTTGTCGTTCATGCCCGGACGGATCGGCTCGACATAGGCACCGCTGCAATACGGGCCCATTTCCGCCTGCTGGGCGGCGGTGAGCTTGTCGCGCGGGATCCAGTCGAGGTGGCTGTAGTCGCTGCTGCGCGACTTCAGACCGCGGCCGCCGGACTCGGTGACCAGCTGCTTCGGCTCTTCGCCGGCGCTGCTGCTCGAGCTGCCCGAGGACTTCGAGCTGCTGGCGGCGGCGGTGCCGCCGGCGCTGACCGAGCTGGCGCCGTGCTGTGGGCGCGGTACGCTGCTGGCGCTGTTCTGCGAGGAACAGTCCCAGGCGCCGGACGCGGAGGGCTGGCAGGCGAACTGCTCACCGGGTGCCGCGGTCACAGAGGCGAGCGGCTGGATAGCCAGCAGGCCACCGGTCACCAGTAAGGGGAATTTTCTACGGAACACGGGGAAATTCACTGCCATCTTGTTAATCCGGGCTTCCTGCGAGCCATCGGCCCAAAGCGGACCGCACGCCTCTCGATGGGCTCAAAAAGATGCTGGATAATAAAGCATGACCCGCGCAACGGCTAGGGCCGTGGAGAACCCATAAAGATGTCACAGGATGCCCGTTACCAGCAGATGATCGGCTGGTTGGACTTGAGTTTGCCCGCAGTGTTCAACGCGCAGGGCTGGGGCCCGGTGCCCGAGGCCAGCTTCACCGCAGCCAGCAGCGACGCCAGTTTCCGCCGGTATTTCCGCTGGCAGGGCGAGGGCCGCAGTCTGATCGTGATGGACGCGCCTCCCCCCCAGGAGAACGTCCGACCCTTCATCAAGGTCGCCGGCCTGCTGGCCGAGGCCGGTGTGCACGTTCCGAAGATTCTGGCCGAGGACGTCGAGCAGGGTTTCCTGCTGCTCGACGATCTGGGCCGCCAGACCTACCTGGATGTGCTCACCGCACAGAACGCCGAGGAGCTGTTCGAGGATGCCCTCGACGCCCTGGTGGCCTTCCAGCAGGTCGATGTCGCCGAGCGCTTGCCGGCCTATGACGAGGCCTTGCTGCGCCGCGAGTTGCAGCTGTTCCCCGACTGGTACCTGCAACGGCATCTCGGCGTGACGCTGGAAGGCGAGCAGCTCGCCCGCTGGGAGCGCACCTGCGACCTGCTGGTGCAAAGCGCCCTGGAGCAGCCGCGCGTCTTCGTGCACCGCGACTACATGCCGCGCAACCTGATGCTCAGCGAGCCGAACCCCGGCATCCTGGATTTCCAGGATGCGGTCTACGGCCCGGTGACCTACGACGTGACCTGCCTTTATAAGGACGCATTCCTCAGTTGGCCCGAACCGCGTGTGCATGACGGCCTGTCGCGCTACTGGCGCAAGGCCCAGGCCGCCGGGATCCCGCTGCCGGACAGCTTCGAGACCTTCTTCCGCGCCAGCGACCTGATGGGTGCCCAGCGCCACCTCAAGGTGATCGGCATCTTCGCCCGCATTTGCCACCGCGACGGCAAGCCGCGTTACCTGAGCGATGTGCCGCGCTTCTTCCGCTACCTGGAGAGCGTCATCGCGCGCCGGCCTGAACTGGCTGACCTCGCGGCGCTGCTGGCCGATCTGCCCAAAGACGAGACGCATCCCGCATGAAAGCCATGATCCTCGCCGCGGGCAAGGGCGAACGCCTGCGCCCGCTGACCCTGCACACGCCAAAGCCACTGGTGCGCGCTGGTGGCGTGCCGCTGCTCGAGTACCAGTTGCAGGCGCTGCGTCGGGCCGGGTTCGATCAATTGGTGATCAATCACGCCTGGCTCGGCCAGCAGATCGAGGATCACCTGGGCGACGGTTCGGCGTTCGGTGTGAACATCCGCTACTCGCCCGAGGGCGAACCGCTGGAAACCGGCGGCGGCATCTTCAAGGCGCTGCCGCTGCTGGGTGCCGAGGCCTTCGTCATCGCCAACGGCGACATCTGGACCGACTTCGATTACGCGAGCCTGAACGGCGCGCTGGCCGAGGACGACCTGGGGCACCTGGTGCTGGTGGACAACCCCGGGCACCACACTCGTGGCGATTTCTGCCTGAGTGAAGGCCGTGTCAGCGATTACCGCGAAGGCCAGCCGAGCCTGACCTACAGCGGCATCGCCATCCTCCGCCCCGAGCTGTTCGAGGGCTGCGAGCCCGGCGCCTTCAAGCTGGCGCCGCTGCTGCGCCAGGCCATGGCAGCCGGCCGGGTGAGCGGCGCCCATCATCGCGGGCGCTGGATCGACGTCGGCACTCACGAGCGCCTGGCGGAAGTCGAACGTCAACTGGCGGAGGGCTGAGGTGTTCTGGCCGGGGACTCTGGTGGGCGTCATCGCCGGCTGGGCATTGGCGAGCATTCCGGGTGCCATGCTCGGTGCGTTGCTGGGCCAGGTGCTTGACCGGCGCCTGAAGCAGCGCACCTGGCGGGGCCTGCTCGATCAGTTGCGCGGCGGGCCGCGAGTCGGCGACCAGGAGTTGCTGTTCCTGCTGCTTGGCCGGCTGGCCAAAAGTCGCGGTCGTGTTATCGATGCGCATATCCAGCAGGCGCGGGCCGAAATGCTGCGTCTGCAACTGGATGACAAAGCCCGTCTCCAGGCCATCGATGCCTTCGGTCGCGGCAAGCCCGGCGGTGAGTTGCTGGACGCCGGCCTGCGCCAGCGCCACGGCCAGGAGGCTACGGCCGAAGGCTTGGTACAGGCTTGTTGGCGCATGGCCTGGGCAGGCGGCGCGCCGAACGCTGCGCAGAAGAACCTGCTGCTGCAGTGGGGAGATTCGCTGGGGCTTTCCCGCTCCAGGGTGCTCGCGCTGTCGGCGGGCGCCGAACCGCCCAAACCGCCCGCCACGCCGCGTGAGTCCTACACCGCAGCGCTGCGACTGTTGGGCGTGACGGCGGAGAGCGAACCAGAGGAGATCAAGCGCGCCTACCGCAAGTTGATCAGCCAGAACCACCCGGACAAGCTTGAAGGCCTGGGGGCGAGTCCCGAGCGGATCGCCGCGGCGACGAGCCGGACCCGCGAGATACAGGACGCCTACCTGCTGGTGCGGCAGCGTCGCGGCTTTCGCTGAACCGTGCGGCCCTCAGGGCTGCTCGATTGGCTCCAGGTGCATCGACAGCCAGCCGCGGATGCGCCGATAAAGCTGGTCCTGCTCGGTTCCCAGGTCTGCCGGCAGGGCATTCATGCCGATCTGCACGTAGTTCGGCGCCTTCTGCCGCTTGCTCGCCTGCAGGCGCAGTTTCGCGGCGGCCACGTCAGGCGCCTTGTCCTTGTAATAGAAGTCGCCGGTGGCAAGGTTCAGCAGCGGCACGGTTTCGTCCAGCGACGGCTTGAAGTCGCGCGGCATCTCCGGCGCCACCAGCAGCAGGTTCTTGATTTCGGCTGGCGTGCGTTCGCCCAGGTAGCGGGTCGCCCAGTAGGCGCCGGTGCCATGGCCGAGTAGGACGATGGTTTTCGGGTTGTGCTGCTGGGCCAGTTCGACGGCCGCCTGGATGCGCGCCAGCACGCGCTCGGCATGGGCCTTGCGCAGTTCCACCGGGTCGGTGGGAGGCGGCGGGGCTTCGGCGCTGGCCTGGGCCGGCTCGGCGCTGCCGGCTTCGCCGGTGCTTTCCGGGGTCGGCGTTGCGCTGCCTTCGCTGCCCTTCACTTCGGGTTTGCTGGCGCTGTCGGCGGCCGTGGCGTCGGTATCGGCGCTGGCCTTGTCAGGCGACTCCTTCGGGCGCGGAATCGGCGCGGTGCTTTGCGGGTCGGGCAGGGTGACGGCGAGGGTCTGCCAGCCGGCATCGGGCAATTTGCGCCGCAGCGGGCCGATCGCTACCGGCCAGTCGGCGCTTTCGCCATCGCCGGGAATCAGGATCACTGCGCCCGAGGCGTCGGCGGCATTGGCCGGCAGCCAGAGGGCAAGGAAGGTTTCGTCGCCGGCCTTGAGCTCCTGGCGTTCGCTTTCAGGCAACTGGCGCACCAGGCCACTGGCTTCGTCCTGGCTGCGTTCGCTCACCGCCGGGCGCACCACCGGCGCAGCGGCCGGCTTTTCGGCGGCGGGCTTGGCGTCTTCGGCCTGACTGGCGCCCAGCGGCGCAAGGCCGAGGCACAGGCTGAGGGCGAGAAGCGTCGGGCGAGGCAAATGCGGCATCGAAGATATCCCTGTCTGGCGGGCAGCAAGCGGCGGGCGCGAGAGCGGCCAGCCTAGCGGCTTGTATTAGCTTTGTCAGGCGCAGGCGTGCCGGGTTCAACCGGGGTTGCTGTAAGGTATGCCGGCCATTTGCTTTGACCTGAGTGAAATCCATGGTGCTGTCGGCATGAGACGTCTGTTCTGGAAAGCCTGCCTGGCCTGGCTCTGCTGCCTGCCGTTGCTGGCGGTGGCGGAAACCGCCGCGCCGCCGTTGACCCTGGATCAGGCGCAGCTCGCGTGGCTTGCCGAGCACCCGCAGCTACGCGTTGGCGCGGTGCTCGAGGCACCTTATGTGCAGCAGGATCGCCGCCTGCAGCAGCTCTCCGGGGCCAACGTCGAACTGCTGGAGTGGCTGGCCAAGTCTCTGCATGTCAGCCTGGAGTGGCGCACCTTTCCCGATCAGGCTGCGCTGGAGAAAGCGGTGCGCGCTGGCGAAATCGATCTTGCGCCCGGCGTCAGCCAGACACCTTCGACCTTGCGCGACTGGCTGTTCTCCGACCCCTACCTGCGCGTTCCGCGTCTCGTTGTGGGCGATCGCCGCAGCGGCACTTCGGTAGAGCTGGATACCCTCGGCGAAGGCGAGTCCGTCTCCGTGCGCGGCCCCGGCCCGGTGGTGGACTACCTGCGTGGCACCTACTCGGGGCTGACCCTGCAAGTGGTCGACAGCGACCGGGAGGTGTTACGCAAAGTGCTCGGTCGCGAGGCCAATTACGCGGTGATCGACGAGGCGCAGCTGGCGCGCCTGACCCGCGAAACCGAGTTCACCGGCCTGCTGGTGGTGGCCGATATCGGCTATCCGCAGCTGCTCCGCGTGGCGACCCGGCGCGGCCTGCCGGAGTTGTCCGGGATCATCGACGCGGCCCTGCGTGCGGTGCCGGCCAAGGACCTCGATCAGCTCCACGAACGCTGGCTGCAACCGACCTACCCGCGCCTGGGCTCCTCCCCCGGCTTCTGGCAGAACCTCTGCATCCTGCTCGGCCTGCTGCTTCTGTTTGCGGTTGCCGCGCTGCTCTGGTTGCGTCGCCAGCACCGTGCGCTGGAGTCTCGCCTGCTCGCCGCGCGCCGCGATATCGAACTGCGCCAGGCGGCGGAGCAGGCCCTGCGCCTGACCCAGTTCGCCATCGACAGCAGCACCGTGGGCATCCTGTGGGTCAACTGGGACAGCCATGTGCGCTACGCCAATCGCGCGGCCGAGGAGATGCTCGGCTATTTGCCGGGAGCGGTGGTGGACCGGCCACTGTCGGACTTCGAGCCGACGCTGAACATGGACCGCTGGCTCAACCTCTGGCGCCGCGCGCGCAATGCCGACGAGGCACCGTTGAGCTTCGAGACCCGCTGCCTGCGCGCCGATGGCCAGTGGCTGCCGGCGGACGTTTCGCTGAGCTTTCTGCGTTTCGGCGATTCGGAATACCTGCTGGTGTTCCTCACCGACGTCACCGAGCGCCGCCGCGCCCGCGCCGCGCTGGAAGAGAGCGAGGCACGCCTGCAGGGCATCGCCGCCAACGTGCCGGGGCTGGTGTTCCGCCTGGAGCCCAACGCGCCGGATGACGATTCCGATTTCGCCTACATCAGCTTCATCACCGGCGGCAGCGAAACCTCGCTGGGTTACTCGCCCGGTTACCTGCGCGAGAGCGGCCTGGGCATCATGGGCCTGGTGCATCCGTCCGAGCGCGAGAGCTACCTGGCTAGCCAGTTGGACGCGGTGGAAGGCCATCGAAACTGGCTGTGGCAGGGCCGCATCCTCACCCGCAGCCACGAGCCGCGCTGGGTCGACATCAAGGCCACGGTGCGGACCCTGGACGACGGCCGGCCTGCCTGGGACGGCGTGGTCTGGGACATCACCGAGCACAAGCAGATCGAGCTGGAACTGCAGGATTCCCGTGCGCAACTGCGCGAGCTGTCGGCGCACCTGGAGAGCGTGCGGGAGGAGGAGAAGGCGCGCATCGCCCGCGAAGTGCACGATGAACTGGGCCAGGTGCTCACTGTGCTCAAGCTGGAAACTTCCATGTGCGAGCTGGCCTACGCCGAGCTGGACAGCGGCCTGCGCGAGCGGCTGGACAACATGAAGCGCCTGATCGCCCAGCTGTTCCAGCTGGTGCGCGACGTGGCTACTGCGCTGCGGCCGCCGATCCTCGATGCCGGCATCGGCTCGGCGGTGGAATGGCAGGCGCGCCGCTTCGAATCGCGCACGCAGATTCCCTGCCTGGTGCAGGTGCCGGAGAACCCGCCGGAACTATCCGACGCCAAGGCCATCGGGTTGTTCCGCATCCTCCAGGAGGCACTGACCAATGTCATGCGGCATGCCCAGGCGCATACTGTGGAATTGCAGCTGAGCGTCGAAGGGCGCGAGTTGTGCCTGCGCATCGCCGACGACGGCGTGGGCTTCGATCCGAACGCCACGCGCCAGGGCGTCTCCTTTGGCCTGGTGGGCATGCGCGAGCGGGTGCTGATGTTCGGCGGCACCCTGCAGATCGACAGCCAGCCCGGGGAGGGCACCACGCTGTGGATCCGCGTGCCGTTGCGCTCCAGAAGTGCGTGATCGGGCGAAAACCATAACGACAATGACAAGCGTGGAACGGGAGGAAAGGCGGTGATTCGAGTGCTGGTGGCGGAAGACCATACGATCGTGCGCGAGGGCATCAAGCAACTGATCGGCATGGCCAAGGACCTGCAAGTGGTCGGCGAGGCCACCAACGGCGAGCAGTTGCTCGACACCCTGCGCCAGACGCCCTGCGAAGTGGTCCTGCTGGACATCTCCATGCCGGGCGTCAACGGCCTGGAGGCCATCCCGCGCATCCGCGCGCTGAACAACCCGCCGGCGATCCTGATGCTGTCGATGCACGACGAGGTGCAGATGGTCGCCCGTGCGCTGAAGGTCGGCGCCGCCGGCTACGCCACCAAGGACAGCGACCCGGCGCTGCTGCTCACGGCGATCCGCAAGGTCGCCAGCGGCGGCCGCTACATCGACCCCGATCTCGCCGACCGCATGGTCTTCGAGGTCGGCCTGACCGATTCGCGCCCGCCCCATGCGCTGCTGTCGGAGCGCGAGTTCTCGGTGTTCGAGCGCCTGGTGCAGGGTGAGGGCGTCAACGACATCGCCCAGCAACTGGCGGTCAGCAGCAAGACCATCAGCACCCACAAGGCTCGGCTGATGCAGAAACTCAATGCCAACTCGGTGGCGGACCTGGTGCGTTACGCCATGGAGCACAAGCTCGTCTGACCGCCCCGCGACGCCGGCTTGACCTGTGGCAGATCGCTCGCTGATTTTTCCCTCCACTCTGTGCGACGTGTCCGATTTCTGTAACACACCGTCTATCTAGCGGGCGTGAGGCAGGGAATGATTGCCGGCTTCATGCAGTACGTCGTGATAACAAGGAGAAGAAGATGTTGCGAGCGGTAAGGGGAGGGCTGCTGTTCGGCCTGCTGGGGAGCGCTGCGATGCCGGCGCTGGCGGACTACGTCACGGTGATTTCCTTCGGTGGCGCCAACAAGCAGGCGCAGGAAGCGGCCTTCTACAAGCCGTTCAAGGAAGTGACCGGCAACGCCGTCGTACACGGCTCCTACAACGGCGACCTGGCCAAGCTCAAGCGCATGGTGGAAATCAGCCATGTGTCCTGGGACGTGGTGGAAGTCGAGGCCCCCGAACTCGCGCGCGGTTGCGAGGAAGGGCTGTTCATGAAGCTCGATCCCAAGACCCTGGGCAACACTGCCGATTTCGTTCCCGGCGCGGTACAGCCGTGTGGTGTCGGCATCTTCGTCTGGACCACGCTGCTGGCCTACAACCAGAGCAAGCTGCAGGGCACGCCCAGCAGCTGGGCGGATTTCTGGGACACGAAGAAATTCCCCGGCAAGCGCGGCCTGCGCTGGGGCGCCAAGTACAGCCTGGAATTCGCCCTGATGGCCGACGGCGTCGCGCCCAAGGACGTCTACAAGGTGCTTGCGACCAATGACGGCGTCGACCGCGCCTTCCGCAAGCTCGACGAACTCAAGCCGAGCATCAACTGGTGGAAGTCCGGCCAGGACCCGGTGCGCGACCTCGCCGACGGCACCGTGGTGATGAGCTCCGCCTACAACGGTCGGATCGCCGCCGCGCAGGCCGAGCAGAAAGGCTTCCGCATGGTCTGGGCCGGTGGCATCTACGACTTCGACTTCTGGGCGCTGCCCTCGGGCGTGTTCAAGAAGGAGCTGGCCGAACAGTTCGTCAACTTCGCCGGCCAGCCGCAGCAGCAGAAGGCTTTCGCCGAGAACATCTCCTACGGCCCGACCAACCGCAAGGCCGTGGAACTGCTGGCGCCGGACGTGGCCGCCAACCTGCCCACCGCGCCGCAGAACATCGCCAATGCCGTGGGCATGAACGTGGCGTTCTGGGCCGAGCACGGCGACGCGCTGGAGCAGCGTTTCCAAACCTGGGCCAAGCGCTGATCGACGGGCTGCCGAGCACAAGCTGGTCGGCAGCCTGTTTCGCTGTTTTTTGTAGGGCGAGCCCTACAAAGCATCCTCTCTAAGCCTTATAGCAATCTCTCATACCGCCCGATTTGCGCGCCGGTTCTGCTTCTCTAGTCTTGAGATCAACGGCATTTACAAAAAAACAAAGGTGCGGTGATGGCCGAGAATCAGGCAAACGATGTGCTGGTGAGTTTCCGTGGCGTGCAGAAGAGCTACGACGGCGAATCCCTCATCGTGAAGGACCTCAATCTGGACATTCGCAAAGGCGAATTCCTGACACTGCTGGGGCCTTCCGGTTCCGGCAAGACCACCAGCCTGATGATGCTGGCCGGTTTCGAAACTCCTACCGCCGGTGAAATCCAGCTCGCCGGCCGCGCCATCAACAACGTCCCCCCGCACAAGCGCGACATCGGCATGGTGTTCCAGAACTATGCCCTGTTCCCGCACATGACGGTGGCCGAGAACCTGGCCTTCCCGCTCTCCGTGCGCGGCATGAGCAAGACCGATGTGAGCGAGCGCGTGAAGCGCGCGCTGTCCATGGTCCAGCTCGACACCTTCGCCGGCCGCTATCCCGGCCAGCTCTCCGGTGGCCAGCAGCAGCGCGTGGCCCTGGCCCGTGCGCTGGTCTTCGAGCCGCAGCTGGTGCTGATGGACGAACCCCTGGGTGCGCTCGACAAGCAGCTGCGCGAGCACATGCAGATGGAGATCAAGCACATCCACCAGCGCCTGGGCGTGACCGTGGTCTACGTGACCCACGACCAGGGCGAAGCGCTGACCATGTCCGACCGCGTGGCCGTGTTCCACCAGGGCGAGATCCAGCAGATCGCCCCGCCGGCGGAACTCTACGAACACCCGCGCAACTCCTTCGTCGCCAACTTCATCGGCGAGAACAACCGCATTGCCGGCCAGCTCCAGGCCCGCAATGGCGAGCGCTGCACCGTGGGCCTGGCCCGTGGCGAGAAGGTCGAGGCGCTGGCGGTGAACGTCGGCAACGTCGGCGACACCGTCAGCCTGTCGATCCGCCCCGAGCGCGTGCGCCTGAACGGCCACAGCGAAAACTGCGCGAACCGCTTCTCCGGCCGCGTCGCCGAGTTCATCTACCTAGGTGACCACGTGCGCATTCGCCTGGAGGTCTGCGGCCGTACCGATTTCTTCGTCAAACAGCCGATCGCCGAGCTCGATCCTGCGCTCAGTGTTGGCGACGTGGTTCCGCTGGGCTGGGAAGTCGAGCACGTCCGCGCGCTCGACCCACTGTCCGCGGCGTAACAGCGCGGCCCGGCCACTCCCGGACGCATCCAAGAAAAACAAACCTGCACACTGTGGAGACAACAATAATGTCGAAGTCCTTGAAAGCATCGGGGCTCAAACTCGCAGCGCTGACACTGGGCGTGGCCTTCGCGGCCCAGTCCATGGCCGCTACCGACCTGACCGTGGTGTCCTTCGGCGGCGCCAACAAGAACGCCCAGGTGAAGGCGTTCTACGGTCCCTACGAGAAGAGCACCGGCAACAAGATCGTTGCCGGCGAGTACAACGGTGAGATGGCCAAGGTGAAGGCCATGGTCGACACCAACAGCGTCTCCTGGGACCTGGTGGAAGTCGAGTCGCCGGAACTGGCCCGTGGCTGTGACGAAGGCCTGTTCGAAACCATCGACCCGGCGATCCTCGGCAAGGCCGAAGACTATGTACCGGGCGCCGTCAGCAACTGCGGCGTGGGCTTCTTCGTCTGGTCCACCGTGCTCGCCTACAACGCCGACAAGCTGAAGACCGCACCGACCAGCTGGGCCGACTTCTGGGACACCAGCAAATTCCCGGGCAAGCGCGGCCTGCGCAAGGGCGCCAAGTACACCCTGGAATTCGCCCTGATGGCCGATGGTGTCGCGCCCAAGGACGTCTACAAGGTGCTGGCCACCAAGGAAGGCCAGGACCGCGCCTTCAAGAAACTCGACCAGATCAAGCCGAACATCCAGTGGTGGGAAGCCGGCGCCCAGCCGCCGCAGTACCTCGCTTCGGGTGACGTGGTCATGAGCTCTGCCTATAACGGCCGTATCGCCGCCGTGCAGAAGGAGAGCAACCTGAAGATCGTCTGGAACGGCGGCATCTACGACTTCGACGCCTGGGCCATCCCGAAAGGCGCCAAGAAGGTCGACGAGAGCCTGAAGTTCATCGCCTTCTCGGTTCAGCCCGAGCAGCAGAAGACCTACTCCGAGAACATCGCCTACGGCCCGGTCAACAAGAACGCCGTACCGCTGCTGAGCAAGGAGCTGCTGAAAGACATGCCGACCACCCCGGAAAACATGCAGGGCCAGGTGGGCATGGACGTGACCTTCTGGGCTGACTACGGCGAGCAGCTGGAACAGCGCTTCAACGCCTGGGCCGCCAAGTAAGAGTCGCCGGCAAAACTGTTCTGGCGTTGTTGCCTGGCCTTGCCGTACTGACAGGTACTGTCTGCGGCCAGGCGTCTAGCCAGAACCGCTTCGCTCAGTTTTGTCGACGACTCGAGTAATGCACCTACCGCCACGGTCGCCCGGACCGTGACGGACCGGAACCGCCGCCCCCTCGCGGCGGCTCCTCCTGACACCACACCTTGGCCGCTCCCGGGCGGCCCGTTTTACCGGAGTTCGCTATGGCCACCGCTGTGTCGATGAACGAGGTCGCCGGCCCCACCCTCAAGCAGCGCCTGGCGCGCGCGGAGCGGATGAACCGCCTGAAGTCGCAGGTGCTGGTCCTGCCCCTGCTGGTCTTCCTCCTGCTGACCTTCCTCGTGCCCATCGCGGCACTGCTCTACAAGAGCGTGAACAACCCCGAGGTCGTCGGCGCGCTGCCGCTGACCGTCAACGCCATTTCCGAATGGGACGGCAAATCGCTGCCTTCGGATGCGGTGTACAAGGCGCTGAGCGACGACCTGGTTGCCGCGCGCAAGAACCAGACTATCGGTGACCTGTCCAAGCGCCTGAACATGGAACTGGCCGGTTACCGCAGCCTGCTGTCCAAGACCGCTCGCGCGCTGCCGTTCAAGGAGCAGCCTGCGTCGTACAAGGACGCCATGGAAGCACTCGACGAGCGCTGGGGCGACCCGGCCTACTGGCAGGCGATCCGTCGCAACGCCAGCTCCGTCACGCCCTATTACCTGCTGGCGGCGCTCGATCACCGCATCGATGACCTGGGCGAAATCGCCCGCGCAACGCCGGACCAGTCGATCTACCTGGACATCTTCGCCCGCACCTTCTGGATGGGCGCGGTGATCACCCTGATCTGCCTGGCGCTGGCCTACCCGCTGGCCTACCTGCTGGCGATCCTGCCGACCCGCAAGTCCAATCTGCTGATGATCATGGTGCTGCTGCCGTTCTGGACCTCGATCCTGGTGCGCGTCGCCGCGTGGATCGTGCTGTTGCAGTCGGGCGGCCTGATCAACGGCGCGCTGCTGAAGATGGGCCTGATCGACGAGCCATTGCAGTTGGTGTTCAACCGCACCGGCGTGTACATCTCCATGGTCCACATCATGCTGCCGTTCATGATCCTGCCGATCTACAGCGTGATGAAGGGCATTTCCCCCAGCTACATGCGCGCCGCGATCTCGCTGGGCTGCCACCCGTTCTCCAGCTTCTGGAAGGTCTACTTCCCGCAGACCGTGGCCGGTGTCGGCGCCGGTTGCCTGTTGGTGTTCATCCTGTCGATCGGCTACTACATCACGCCGGCACTGCTGGGCAGCCCGAACGACCAGATGGTCAGCTACTTCGTCGCCTTCTACACCAACACCACCATCAACTGGGGTATGGCCACGGCCCTGGGCGGCCTGCTGTTGTTCGCCACCCTGGTGCTCTACGTGATCTATGGCTGGCTGGTGGGCGCGAGCCGCCTGCGCCTGGGCTGATGAGGAGAACAAGAAGATGCTGAGCCCCTACATGTCCCCGGTCGAGCGCGTGTGGTTCTACACCCTGCGCATCCTCTGCGGCCTGATCCTGCTGTTCCTGGTGCTGCCGGTACTGGTCATCGTGCCGCTGTCGTTCAACTCCGGCACTTTCCTGGTCTACCCGCTGCAGGGCTTCTCCCTGCGCTGGTACGCCGACTTCTTCAACTCCGCCGAGTGGATGCGTGCGCTGACCAACAGCATCATCGTCGCCCCGGCGGCCACGGTGCTGGCGATGGTCTTCGGCACCCTGGCGTCGATCGGCCTGACCCGCGGCGAGTTCCGCGGCAAGGCACTGGTCATGAGCCTGGTGATTTCGCCGATGGTGGTGCCGGTGGTGATCATCGGCGTGGCGAGCTACCTGTTCTTCGCGCCGCTGGGCCTGGGCAACAGTTACATCTCGCTGATCATCGTCCACGCGGTACTGGGTGTGCCGTTCGTCATCATCACCGTGTCGGCGACCCTGCAGGGCTTCAACTACAACCTGGTGCGCGCCGCCGCCAGCCTGGGCGCGCCGCCGGTGCTGACCTTCTTCAAGGTCACCCTGCCGCTGATCGCTCCGGGGGTGATTTCCGGCGCGCTGTTCGCCTTCGCCACCTCCTTCGATGAAGTGGTGGTGACCCTGTTCCTCGCCGGCCCCGAGCAGGCCACCCTGCCGCGCCAGATGTTCAGCGGCATCCGCGAGAACCTCAGCCCGACCATCGCCGCTGCGGCGACCTTGCTGATCGGTTTCTCCGTCGTGCTCCTGCTGACCCTCGAGTGGCTGCGTGGTCGCAGCGAGAAACTGCGGACCGCACCGACTTCCTGATTCACAGTGTTTCGCGGACGGTTGCGTCCCTGTGCTCACCCACAGGGGCGGGATCGATCCGCGATTTTTTTGCCTGCTTTCCTGCCTGATACTGTCCTTTTCGCTTCGACTATCGGCCCGATCCCCTTCGAGCCGTCCGAGCGGCTACAATGCGCGCCATCCGTGATTTCCGCCCACAGAGGTGCGCCATGCAACCCTACGCCATCGCTCCGTCGATCCTTTCCGCCGACTTCGCCCGCCTGGGCGAGGATGTGGACAAGGTGCTCGCCGCCGGCGCCGACATCGTTCACTTCGATGTGATGGACAACCACTACGTGCCGAACCTCACCATCGGCCCGATGGTCTGCACGGCGCTGCGCAAGTACGGCGTCACCGCGCCCATCGACGTGCACCTGATGGTTTCCCCGGTGGACCGCATCATCGGTGACTTCATCGACGCCGGCGCCACCTACATCACCTTCCACCCGGAAGCCTCGCAGCACATCGACCGTTCCCTGCAACTGATCAAGGACGGCGGCTGCAAGGCCGGCCTGGTGTTCAACCCGGCCACCTCGCTGGACGCGCTCAAGTACGTGATGGACAAGATCGACATGGTCCTGCTGATGAGCGTGAACCCCGGCTTCGGCGGGCAGAAGTTCATTCCCGGCACCCTCGACAAGCTGCGCGAAGCCCGCGCGCTGATCGACGCTTCCGGCCGCGACATCCGCCTGGAGATCGACGGCGGGGTGAACGTGAAGAACATCCGCGAGATCGCCGAAGCGGGCGCCGACACCTTCGTCGCCGGCTCTGCCATCTTCAACGCACCGGATTACGCCGAGGTCATCCGCGCCATGCACGCTGAGCTGGCGCAGGCGCGCAAGTGATGAGTGCTGCACAACTGCCGTTCGCCGGGCTGCCGCGTCTGGTGATGTTCGACCTGGACGGCACCCTGGTGGATTCCGTCCCCGACCTCGCCGCGGCGGTGGACCAGATGCTGCTGGCGCTCGGGCGCCAGCCGGCCGGCCTGGACGCGGTGCGTCACTGGGTCGGCAACGGTGCACGGGTGCTGGTGCGCCGTGCTCTGGCCAATGACATCGAACACGATGGCGTCAGCGAGGAAGACACCGAGCGCGCCCTCGAACTGTTCATGGATGCCTACGCCGACAGCCATGCGCTGACCGTGGTCTACCCCGGCGTGATCGAGACCCTGAAGTGGCTGAAGAAGCGCGACGTCGAGCTGGCGCTGATCACCAACAAGCCCGAGCGCTTCGTCGGCCCGCTGCTGGATGAGATGAAGCTGGGCAAGTTCTTCCGCTGGATCATCGGCGGAGACACCCTGCCGCAGCAGAAGCCCGACCCGGCCGCATTGCTGTTCGTGATGAAGATGGCCGGCGTGTCGGCGGAACAGGCCCTGTTCGTCGGCGATTCGCGCAACGACATCCTCGCTGCCAAGGCCGCCGGCGTGCGCAGCGTAGGCCTGAGCTACGGCTACAACCACGGCCGCCCCATCGCCGAGGAAACCCCGACGCTGGTGCTCGACGACCTGCGCCATCTGCTGCCTTGCTTCGACTCGGGCAAAGCGATAGTGTTGCCCGACTCCGCTTCAACTACCGCTCAGCGAGACAGCACCGTGGAAACGGCTCCCCACACACTCTGGATGAAGGTCATCAAGGCCCTGGCCCGCTGGCGCTGGCGCGCCTGACATCCTTTGGCCGGTACGCCCGGCGCGTGTGTGCAACCAAGTCCGTTACCTCCTCATTCCACGAGGCTGATCATGACCCGCGAAGAATTCCAGCGCCTGGCCGCCGAAGGCTACAACCGCATTCCGCTGACCTGCGAAACCCTTGCCGACTTCGACACCCCGCTGTCGATCTACCTGAAGCTGGCCGACGGCCCCAACACCTACCTGCTCGAATCCGTGCAGGGCGGCGAGAAGTGGGGCCGCTACTCCATCATCGGCCTGCCCAGCCGCACCGTGCTGCGTGTCTACGGCCACCAGGCAAGCATCAAGGTCGACGGCGTCGAGACCGAGAGCTTCGAATGCTCCGACCCGCTGGCCTTCGTTGAGGAGTTCAAGGACCGTTACCGCGTGCCGACCATCGCCGGTCTGCCGCGCTTCAACGGCGGCCTGGTCGGTTACTTCGGCTATGACTGCGTGCGCTATGTCGAGCAGCGCCTGGCGCAGTGCCCGAATCCGGATCCGCTGAACAATCCCGACATCCTGCTGATGGTTTCCGACGCGGTCGTCGTGTTCGATAACCTCGCCGGCAAGATGCACGCGATTGTCCTCGCCGACCCGGCGCAGGCCGACGCCTACGACAACGGCCTGGCCCGGCTGGAAGAACTGCTGGAGCGCCTGCGCCAGCCGATCACCCCGCGCCGCGGCCTGGACTTCAGCGCCGTGAACGCCCCGGAACCGCAGTTCCGCGCCAGTTTCACCCGCGAGGACTACGAGCGCGCCGTCGGCACCATCAAGGAATACATCCTGGCCGGCGACTGCATGCAGGTCGTGCCGTCGCAGCGCATGTCCATCGATTTCAGCGCAGCGCCGATCGACCTGTACCGCGCACTGCGCTGCTTCAACCCGACGCCCTACATGTACTTCTTCAACTTCGGCGATTTCCACGTCGTCGGCAGCTCGCCGGAAGTGCTGGTGCGCGTCGAGGATGGCGAAGTCACCGTGCGCCCCATTGCCGGCACCCGCCCGCGTGGCGCGACCGAAGAGGCCGACCGTGCGCTGGAAGATGACCTGCTCTCCGACGCCAAGGAAATCGCCGAGCACCTGATGCTCATCGACCTGGGCCGCAACGACGTTGGTCGCGTGTCGCAGACCGGCAGCGTGAAGGTCACCGAGCAGATGGTGATCGAGCGCTATTCCAATGTCATGCACATCGTCTCCAACGTGAACGGCCAGCTGAACGAGAAGCTCAGTGCGATGGACGCCCTGCGCGCGATCCTGCCGGCCGGCACCCTGTCTGGCGCGCCGAAGATTCGCGCGATGGAAATCATCGACGAGCTGGAACCGGTCAAGCGCGGCGTCTACGGCGGTGCCGTGGGTTACCTCGCGTGGAACGGCAACATGGACACCGCCATCGCCATCCGCACCGCGGTGATCAAGAACGGCGAACTTCACGTCCAGGCCGGCGGCGGCATCGTCGCCGACTCGGTGCCGGCGGCGGAGTGGGAAGAAACCATCAACAAGCGCCGCGCGATGTTCCGCGCCGTGGCGCTGGCCGAGCACACCGCCAAGGTGCATGGCCGCGACTGAGTTGTCGGTTCGATGAAAAGCCCCGCTTCGGCGGGGCTTTTTATTGGCTCTCGAGCACGCCGGGTGTCGGCCCGAGTCCGTCGGCTGGCTCGGGAGTTTCCGCTCGCTGCGAACTGCCCCCTCTCCCTCCGGGAGAGGGTTGGGGTGAGGGCGAGCCCCACGCAGAAGCCTCATGAAAAAACTCTTCGGAGGATCGAGGGGGACGCCTGGTTCCTGCTCGCGAATAGAGTCTGCCGGCTACTCCACCAGTGGGCGGCTTCGCGAGCAATAACGATGGCGTCCCCCTCGCTCCTACAACCCAAACCCCAACTTCAGCCGGCCTGCCGCGTCTCCACCACCTGCAGGTTCGCCTTGCGCCGTGCCAGCGCGGCATCCGCCTGCTGCGAGCGCTCCTCCACATACGCCGCCAGGTGATCCACCGCGACGTACTGCATCGCCTTGTGGCTGTCATCCAGCGTGGTCACCGGCAGGGCAATGCGCCCGCAGGACAGCGCCTTGCTGAAATTCTCCCGGTTCAGGTTGCGGAACCAGCGCTCACGCACCTGCTCCAGCGGCACCAGGACATCCCCGAAGATCTGATAGACCAGGCTCACCGTCTCCGGGCGTGGGGCGGGGCGGACATCTGCGGTCGACTGCATGGGACTCTCCTGTTCCGATGGTGGTGGCGACAGAAGCAAATATAGCAAAGGTTGTATTTCTCTTCAATCGACACCCAGGAAAAACCCCGCCGAAGCGGGGCTTTTTCATGGCGAAACGGGCTCAGCGAACCAGGGTCGGTGCGCGGCGATGGCGCACGGTGGACCACCAGAAGACCCAGCCGATCAGGCGGATCTGCCCGCTGTCGAACTGCTCCGCCGGGTACTCCTCGTCGGGGTATTCGTCGCGGTTGAAGCTGCGCAGGCGGATGCCGCCGCCGGGCAGGCGGTAGACGAACTTCACCCGCAGCATGCCCTCGTGTTCCAGGGCGTAGATCTCGCCGTCGGTGATGTGCGTGGTGGCCGTGTCGATGCCGATGGTGGAGCCATCCATGATCAGCGGCTCCATGCTGTTGCCGGTGAGTTGTGCGCAGATCGCCGCTGCCGGGTCGACCCCCGCGGCGCGCAGCGTGGCGTACGAGAAACGCAGCTTGCGCCCCTCTATCTCGCGCACCGCAGTACGGCCGGCACCGGCCGCCAGTTCCACTTCCTTGTACAGGCGTAGTTCCACTTCGTCCTCGTCCAGCGGTGTGTCGCTATCCCATGGGTGCAGCGGTTCCAGTCGCAGCGGGCTGCCATCGACCGGGCGCGGCGCAGGTGCGCTGGCGCCCGGCGTCGGCGTGCCTTCGCCGGTGGCCAGCCAGGTCGGCGAGACCCCCAGCGCGCTGGCGATCTCGATCAGCTTGCGCGTGCTCTGCGCCTTGCCCGAGGTCAGCTTGTGGATGGTGTTCTGCGAGACCCCGGCGGCTTCGGCCAGGGTTTCCTGCTTGAGGTTGCGCGAGGCCATCGCCTGTTTCAGGCGGTCGGCCAGCGTCGATGAGGGAGTCTTGTCCATGGCGGCACTCTACCTCCTGGGTTGTAGCGTGTAAATAGCTTTGGTGTTGAATAATTATAGCTATGGTTGTAATCATAAAAGCCAGCAGCCCACCGGAGAGACGAAAAACGGTTCGGCTGAAGGGAGGCGAACGGCTTCCCCTTCACTGCGGCAAGGAAGCCGTGGGTTGCCTGCAGACCGTCACGAGCGGGGGCAGGCTGGAGGACGCGGGTGGGCGAGGGAAGTGCCGCCCGCGTACCGGCAAGGGATGCCGCCCGACGAGTCGGCGTCCGCGAAGAATAGATCGCGACTGACCACCCCAGGCGGCCGAAGCTCGGCGACCACGGCGGGCATGTCGCCAGGAGGACCTTCATGAACCTACACCCGAACTGCGAGATGCAGCCCGTATCCCCCGCCGATGCGGAGGTGCGCCGTGGCTGATATCGCCGACTACGCCAACGACCTGATGCTGGAGCGCATCGAGGACATGCTGCACAGCCGTCGCGCCCCTGCAGCCATCAGCTCCGCCGAGTATTGCGAGGATTGCGGCGACGACATCCCGCCGGCACGTCGCCTGGCCGCGCCGGGCTGCACCCGCTGCATCGACTGCCAAGCCCTGGATGAACTGGAGCGTCGGCACTGAGCCGCGCCGGAGGAACGCCGTGATCAAACCCATCGATGAAATGCTCAAGCTCTGGGCTGAAGAGATGCACAACCCGGGCAGTGCCGGCGGCGGTTATGCCGGCGGCAACCTGCTGGCGATGATGATGGCCAACAAGGGCGAGATGATTCGCGGCACGCGGGGCAGCAAGGTGATTCTCGACCGCGTTGCGGAACTGGACCTGATCATCAACCACCTGCCCGAGGAGCAGAAGGACGTGGTGACCGAGCACTACCTCAATCGCGACAGCGAGGCTTCGCAGAAATACCGGCACTGCCGCTGCAGCCGCAATACCTTCTACCTGCGCCTGCACGTAGCGCACCAGAGCATCCAGTCACGGTTGATGCGCCGCGTCGCCTGATCCTTTCCCTTCTGCATACGAAGCCCGGCCCTGCGCCGGGCTTCGGGCTTTTCACGGGTGCGGTTGAGCTATGCTCGCGGCCCATGACCACGCCACTCCTGATTCGCCGCGCCGAACCCGCCGACGCCGAGGCCATCCTGCGCATCCTCGGCGAAACCTACGAAGCCACCTGGAAGCCCGAGCTGAGCGCGGAAGCCATCGCGCGCTTCGAGTCATCCGCACATACCGCCCTCTATGTGCGAGAGCGCCTGGCGTATTTCGAGGTTGCCTGTATCGCCGGCGAGGTGGTCGGCCTGCTCGACTGGCGCGACGATTTCATCGATGCCCTGCATGTCTCTCCCCGTCATCAGCGTCTGGGAATCGGTGCGGCGCTGCTGCGGCACGCCGAAACTGTCATCGCCAACGCAGGCCATGCGCGTATCCGCCTGGAGACCGACACCTTCAACCAGCAGGCGCGCGCCTTCTATGGCAAGCATGGCTACGCGGAAGTCGATATGTACCCGGACGAGGAGTGGCACAGCGGTTTCACCACTGTGCTGATGAGCAAGGGGCTCTGAAATTTCCTACGTTGGATTTCGGCGTTTCGACAGCACATTGCGGTGTGTCATCTGCGTATTGCAGCGCATTCCCCGAGAAGCCTTGTTCCGGCGGGAATCGGGGGGTAAAAAGTAGTCATTCTTGTAAAGGTGCGTCCCCAGGGAGCACAACGCGAAACCCCGAAAAGCCCGGCCACTGAGCCGGGCTTTTTCATGCCCGCGTTTTTTCGATCCGCCTTCGCGGCGGGTGGCCGGCGAGCACGCCGGCAGTCATCCCCGGTTGGCTGATAGCCGCCGGTTTCGCCCGTTCGCGGGCGTCTTTATCCAAGGTGAGCCCATGGGCAACGAACCTCAGACCCTGGCCGACGTGCCTTTGTGGGGGCTGATCCTGCTCGCGGTGGCGGGCGGCATCAGCGGTGAAATGTGGCGCGCCGACAAGGCGGGCCTGGGCGGCTGGCGATTGCTGCGGCGGCTGGCGTTGCGCTCCGGCGCCTCCATCGTCTGCGGCATGGCGGTGATGTTCCTGGCCATGTCCTGCGGCGCTTCCCTGACCTTGGCCGCCGCCATCGGCAGCCTGACCGCGGCGGCCGGTGCGGAGATCGCCGTCGGCCTTTATGAACGCTGGGCGGCGAAACGCCTGGGTGTCTGCGAGTTGCCGCCGAGCGAGCGCGGACAAGAGTGAAGCAGCAAGGAGACGACATGTCCGAACAACCTTTGACCCTGGCGCTGCTGCTTGATGCGGTCGAGCAGACGCTGAGCGCTCGCTTGACCGAGATCGGCACCTTTCTCCGTGGCCCGCTGAAGCAGGTCCCGGCGGCGCTCCCGGCGCTGGCGCTGGAGTATGCCGGGATGCTTCCGGGCCAGGACCCTGGCAATGGCCAGACGGCACTGATCTGCAGGCTGCAGGTACGCCTGCTGGTGACACGCGATGACGCCGCTGCGGAAGCGCTGGCGCTGCGCAATGTCGCCGCACTGGCGACGCTGCTGCGTGCGCAGAACTGGGGGGTGGAACTGGAGACGGTGAGCTTCATCCAGGCCCAGCCGGAGCTCGACAACCCTGCGCTCGCAGCCTGCCGCGTGTGGTTGGTCGAATGGCAGCAGCCGATGTTGCTGGGCGAGGCCGAGTGGCCCTGGGAAGACCAGCCGCCGGGCAGCCTCAGGCTCGGCTTCGACCCGCAGACCGGCCCCGGCCACGAGGAGGATTACTTCGACCCAGGGTCTGCGCAATGAACCAGGACTACGTGAGCGCCGAGCACGACCGCATGCTGGCGGCCCTGGTCATGCCCTGCGAAGTGGTGGCCGTCGACCTGGCGGCGGCGCGGGTGCGCGTGCGTTCCGGCGAGTGGACCAGCGCCTGGGTGCGCTGGCATGCCCAGGCCGCCGGCGCCGCGCGGCACTGGCGCGCGCCGAGCCTGGGCGAGCAGGGCGTGCTGCTCAGTCCATCCGGCGTGGCCGCCATGGGCACCTTCGTGCCGGGACTGTTCGGCGGGGCCTCGGCGCCGCCGAACAATCGCGGCGAGGTCGAGAGCTGGCATTTCCCCGATGGCGCGGTGCTCAGCTACGACTGGCAGGCGCATCGCTACGACCTGCAGATGCCGGCCGGGAGCGCCACGGTGAAGGTTGGCAGTACCCAGGTGGTGATCGATCCCGGCGCAGTAAATGTCACCGCCGCCAGCATCCAGCTGACCGGCCCGGTGAGCATCAAGGGTACGCTGACGGTGAACGGCAACATCAGCAGCACCGGCTCGATCATGGACACCGCCGGCAACAGCAACCACCACACCCATTGAAGTCGCTTCGACTTCCAACCCAGGCCCGCCGCGTGCGGGCCTCTGCATTTCTGGAGACCTGCCATGGGCAACTTTTCCCGTGCGCACCTTGAACGACGGAGGGCGCGGCCATGATCGGCATGGATCGACGCAACGGCCAGCCGCTGAGCGCACTGGCGCACCTGAAGCAATCCATCGAGGACATCCTCACCACCCCGCTGGGCAGCCGGCGCATGCGCCCCGAGTACGGCAGCCGCCTGCGGCGCATGGTCGACCTGCCGGTGACCGAGGGCTGGAAGGGCGCAGTGCAGGCCGAAGTGGCCCGCGCCATCGGCCGCTGGGAACCACGCCTGCGCCTGAGTTCGGTGCAGGTAGTGGCAGTGGTCGCCGGCAACGTTTCGCTGCGCCTGCGCGGCGTCTACCTGGGCGATGAGATCGGACTGGAGGTGGCGGCATGAGCCTGATCGACCTGTCCCAGTTGCCGGCGCCGCAGGTGGTCGAGAGCCTCGACTACGAGACGCTCTACGAAGAGCTGCTGGCGGACTTTCGCAGCGCCATGGGCGAAGGCTGGACAGCGGCGGTGGAGTCCGACCCGGTGGTCAAGCTGCTGGAGCTGGCGGCCTACCGCGAGCTGCTGCTGCGTGCCCGGATCAACGATGCCGCCCGCGCCGTGATGCTCGGCTATGCCACCCAGGGCGACCTGGATCAGCTGGCGGCGGGCTACAACGTCAAGCGTCTGGTAATACAGGAGGCGGATGCCACGACCTCGCCGCCGACTCCGGCCGTGCTGGAGGGCGATGACTCGCTGCGCAACCGCACCCAGTTGGCCTTCGACCAGCTTTCGGTGGCCGGCCCGCGCAATGCCTACGTGGCCTTCGCCCTCGGCGCTGACGGGCGCATCGCCGATGTCTCGGCTATCAGCCCGCAGCCGTGCGAGGCGCTGGTCAGCGTGCTGTCTTCCGAGGGCAATGGCGCGGCGTCGGCCGACTTGCTGGATGCCGTGCGCAAGGCGTTGAACGACGAGGACGTGCGCCCGGTGGGCGACCGCCTCACCGTTCAGTCCGCCGCCATCGTGCCCTATCAGGTCGACGCGGTGCTCTACATCTATCCGGGCCCCGAGGCCGAGCTGATCCAGCAGGCTGCCGAGGCTTCGCTGCAGAGCTACATCGCCACCCAGCGCCGCATCGGCCGTGATATTCGCCGCAGCGCGCTGTTCGCCGCGTTGCATGTGGAAGGCGTGCAGCGCGTCGAGCTGGCCAAGCCGGCTGCCGACGTGGTGCTCGACTCGACCCAGGCGGCGTACTGCAGCGGCTACCAGATCCGCGTGGGTGGCTCCGATGAGTAGCCGCCTGCTGCCGATCAACTCGACGTCGCTGGAGCGCGTGCTGGCCGATGTACAGGCTGCCGACCTGCCGGTGCCACTGCGCGAGCTGATGGACCCGCAACGCTGCCCGGTGGCGCTGCTGCCGTATCTGGCCTGGGCCTGGTCGGTGGACCGCTGGGACCCGGCGTGGAATGAGGCCGTGAAGCGCAAGGCAGTGGCTGCGGCCTTCCGCATCCACCAGCACAAGGGAACCATCGCCGCACTGCGGCGGGTGATCGAGCCGCTGGGTTACCTGATCGAAATCACCGAGTGGTGGCAGGGCTCGCCCATGGGCGAACCGGGCACCTTTCGCCTGCGCATCGGCGTGCTCGACAGCGGCATTAGCGAAGAGATGTACCAGGAGGTGGAGCGTCTGATCGAAGACGCCAAGCCGCTCACGCGGCACCTCATCGGGCTGGATATCAGCCTGGAATCCCAGGGGCGGATAACCGTCGGCTCCGGGCAATACGACGGCGACATCGTCACCGTCTACCCCTACCTCCCGGACGTGATCGAAGCGATCGGCAGCCACGGCTTGCCGGGCCGGGAACACACCATCGATAGCTTGAGTGTCTACCCATGGCAGTAACCTACTACGCACTTCTCACCACGATCGGTGCCGGCAAGCTGGCGAATGCCACCGCGCTGGGCACCACCCTGAAAATCACCCAGCTCGCCGTGGGCGACGGCGGCGGCGATGTGCCGGCCCCGGACGCAAGCCGCACCCAGCTGGTCAACGAAGTCCGCCGCGCACCGCTGAACCGCCTGAGCGTCGACCCGGCGAACAGCGCGCAGATCATCGCCGAACAGGTCATCCCCGAGGACGTGGGTGGTTGGTGGATCCGCGAGATGGGCCTGTACGACGAAGCCGGCGCGCTGATCGCCTACGCCAACTGCGCGCCGTCCTATAAGCCGCAACTGGCCGAAGGCAGCGGCCGCACCCAGACCGTGCGCATCGTGCTGATCGTCAGCAATGCGGCTTCGGTGGAACTGAAGATCGACCCGAGCGTGGTGCTGGCGACGCGGGAGTATGTGGATAACTCCATCGTCACCGCGCTGAATCGGCTGGACTACAAACAGTCGGTACGCGCTGCGACTACCGCAAGCGTCACGCTGAGCGGACTGCAGACAGTCGATGGTGTCGCGCTCGCGGCGGGTGACCGTGTGCTGGTGAAGAACCAGACCAGTGCCGTGGACAACGGGCTGTATGTCGTTGCAGCGGGTGTCTGGAAGCGCGCGATTGATGCTGACGAGAGCAGCGAGGTCACTCCGGGCCTGACCGTTACGGTGGAGAGCGGTACTGCGCAGGCGGACAGTGTCTGGCAGTTGGTGACCGATGGCGTGATCGTACTGGGCACCACGGCGCTGGCGTTCCAGAACATCACCAACGGGTTGGCGAAGCTGGCTTCGCCGGCGTTCAGTGGCGTTCCGACGGCGCCAACGGCTGCAGTGGGCAGCAACACCCAGCAACTGGCGACCACGGCCTTCACACAAGCAGCGATTGCTCCTCTTGCGGCGGTGGCTTCGCCTGCATTCACCGGAACGCCAACCGCCCCGACCGCTTCTGCCGGTAGCAACACCCAGCAGTTGGCGACGACCGCCTTTGTTCAGGCTGCCGGTTCCGCAATTATTGGAGCCGCGCCGTCGTCGCTCGATACATTGGGAAAACTGGCATCGTCGCTGGGCAACAACGCGAGCTATGCAGCAAGCGTCGATGCCAGTCTCCAGGCCAAAGCACCCTTGACCAGCCCTGCGCTCGTAGGTACCCCTACGGCACCAACTGCAGCATTGGGCGATAACACTAAAAAGGTTGCCACGACTGAATTCGTGCAGTCGTCCTTTGCGAAGTTCTCGACTACTCAGACCTTCCCCATCACGTTCGCCAACGGCTTCTTCAATCGCGGGGTGAGTACCTGTTGGACGGCCAACGGCAATCTCTATCTCAGTTTGAACATGGGGCGAAACACAGTACCGGAAAGCATTCAGATGCTTGCCTTCACGCTTCCTGTGGGGGCTCGACCGAAATACGTCATCGATGGAGTTGGTGGTTACTCGGTAGAGACACCACTGCAGCTGGGTATGTATGCATGGAGCCTGAAGCAGGACGGTACTTTCATCCTTATGTTTTCGATCCTGGCGCCCGCTGGAGGGACCAATTGCGGGTACAACCTGAATCTTTGTACTCAGTTGGCTTGATGCATAGACGGTAAGCACTCGAAATAAGTCGTTGATCGAATGAAATCCCTATTGGCGTCGCCTTTTCTTGGCGGCGCATCCATAACCGCCTCCCGGCGGTTTTTTTATGTCTGGAGAAAATCTATGAGCTTCTTTCACGGCGTCACCGTGACCAATGTCGACGTCGGTGCGCGCACCATTGCGCTGCCGTCGTCCTCGATCATCGGCCTGGTGGATACCTTCACCCCCGATACCAAGCTGACCGCGCAGGCCGATGTGCCGGTGCTGCTCACCAGCCTGCGTGAAGCGGCTGCCGCGTTCGGTACCGCGTCGGCGATCTACAAGTCCTGCACTGCCATCTTCACCCAGTCCGCTGCGGTGGTCGTGGCGGTGGGTGTGGCGAAGGTCGAGGATGCTGCGCAGCTGACTTCCGCGATCATCGGTACCGTCACCGAAGCCGGCCAGCGTACCGGCCTGCAGGCGCTGCTCGACGGCAAGTCGCGCTTCAATGCGCAGCCGCGCCTGCTGATCGCGCCGAAGCATTCCGCCACCCAGGCGGTGGCCACCGCCATGGGCGCGCTGGCCGAGAAGCTGCGCGCCATCGCCATCGTCGACGGCCCGAACACCACCGACGAGGCGGCCATCGCCTACGCCGGCGAGTTCGGCAGCAAGCGCATCTACCTGGTCGATCCGGGTGTGCAGTACTGGGATACCACCAGCAGCGCCACCGTTGATGCACCGGCGTCGGCCAACGCCGCCGCGCTGTTCGCCTGGACTGACAGCCAGTACGGCTTCTGGTCCTCGCCGTCGAACAAGGAACTGCTCGGCATCACCGGCACCGGCCGGCCGATCGAGTTCCTCGACGGCGACGAGACCTGCCGCGCCAACCTGCTCAACAACGCCAACATCACCACCGTCATCCGTGACGACGGCTATCGCCTGTGGGGCAACCGCACCCTCTCCAGCGACGCCAAGTGGGCCTTCGTGACCCGCGTGCGGACCATGGACATGGTGATGGACGCGATCCTCGCCGGGCACAAGTGGGCGGTCGACCGCGGCATCACCAAGACCTACGTGAAGGACGTCACCGAGGGCCTGCAGGCCTTCATGCGCGACCTGAAGAACCAGGGCGCGGTGATCGACTTCGAGGTCTACGCCGACCCGGAACTCAACACCGCCAGCCAGCTGGCCCAGGGCAAGGTGTACTGGAACATCCGCTTCACCGACGTACCGCCTGCCGAGAACCCCAACTTCCGCGTCGAGGTGACCGATCAGTGGCTCACCGAAGTCCTGGACGCAGCTTAAGGAGAACCCCAGATGATTCCGCAGATCCTCACCAACACCAACCTCTTCGTCGACGGCGTGAGCTTTGCCGGTGACGTACCGTCCCTGACCCTGCCTGCCCTCAAGGTGAAGACCCAGGAGTACCGTGCCGGCGGCATGGACGCGCCGGTCCTGCTCGACATGGGCCTTGAGGCCATGGAGGCGAAATTCACCACCAATGGCGCGCGCCGCGAGGCCATGAAGTTCTTCGGCCTGAGCGATCAGGGCTCTTTCAACGGCACCTTCCGCGGCTCCTTCAAGACCCAGAAGGGCGGCACCGTACCGGTGGTTGCCACCGTCCGTGGCCTGCTCAAGGAAGTCGATCCGGGTGAGTGGAAGGCCAATGAGCTGGCTGCCTGCTCCTACAGCGTGGCGGTCACCTACTACAAGCTCGAGGTCGAAGGCCGCGAGATGTTCGAGATCGATCCGGTCAACTCGGTGCGCAAGATCAACGGCGTCGACCAGCTCGCCGCGCTGCGCAACGACCTGGGCGTCTGAGGTAATCCGTGATGCATGACTCCGTCAAGCAACCCGCGTGGTTGAGCCTGTCAGAGGACGCGGCGGTGGTGAAGCTGTCCCGCCCGACCTCCTGCAACGGCGTCGACGTCGACGCACTCACTCTGCGTGCGCCGACCGTGCGCGACATCCGCCTCGCCAGCAAGGTCGCCAGCGATGACGAGGAGCGCGAACTGCAGCTGTTTGCCTCGCTGGTACAGGTCAGCCGTCAGGACCTGGAGGGACTGAAGCTCAGCGATTACCAGCGCCTGCAGCACGCCTACTTTCGCCTGGTGCGAGAGGACGGCGATGAGCTTCGCGCTGATGCGCCAGCTGGCGCGGCGACTGGCGGCTGAGTCGGGCTTCACGGCCGGCGAACTGGAACGCATGACCCTTAGCGACCTGCGTTGGTGGCTCGGGGGGGAGGCGGATTAGTTCGCTTCGCAGGGGGTGCCGGGTAACCGGTGCCCTTTGTCGTCAGGGAGGTGAATGAAATGAATGTTAGTGAAACCAATGAGGTAACAGTGGTCCTCGGCCCCGAGGTGGGCCAGGCGCTCGGCCTGGCCCTGAAGGATTCTCTGGGACTGGCCATTGCCGATGCAGTTGTGCGCTTGCAGGGCGAGGGAAGGCGGGCGATGGCAGACGGTGCCCCTGAGCCACCGGGTAGTGCCCTGCATCAATCACTGAAACAGGATGTGCGGGAGGGAGACGAGGTCGCTCGCCAGACGCTCGAAACACTGAGGGAAATCGCTACTTTGCTTCGACGTTCGGGGCCGGCAGGTGTCGTTGGCAGCGCGGCACAGATTGGCTCGGCGGCTCAAGCAACCGCTATGCAGCCGGTCAGTGTCGATTGGCAGGACAAGGACTCGACCATCTTCCAGATACTGTCCAACCCTCTGGACGCCCTCTCGATGGCGTTCACCAGCGCTCACCGTTACGAGCAGCGGGTTCAGGAGCTGGTAGTGCGCGGAGGCCTGGCGCCGGGAGACGCGTCCGAAAGCTTCGTCAAAGCCCGAGTCGAGGCGGCGGCGCAGGACAGCGGGCTTGATGTCCAGGCGGCGCTGGACATGACCCGGCAGTTGATGAACGCCGGCCTCACCCTCCGGCAGAGTCTGGATTACCTGCCGGCCGCGACGAAGCTGCAGTACGGCAAGGCGATTGCACCGGATGCCGTGGCGGCACTGGTGAAGAACGTTGTCGACCATGGCGATGGCAGTGCGGCGGAAGTAGAGCGGAGCCTGGGTGTCATTTCCTGGCGCGCGCGCCAGGACAATGTACCTGCCGACATTCTGGTGCGTCGGCTCAATGGCGGGCAGGACGGTCGGCCGTGGACGCAGGTCCTGCGGCAACCCGAGGGAATGCGCGCCGAGCCGGCAATGGTGTTGCAAGCGGATGTCGATGCGCGGAGGGGGACAGTCCAGGGGCTGCGCCGCACGACTGAAAACGCCGTGGCAGGAGCATTGCAGGCCGGTGGTAGTGTCACTCTGGAGCTGGCTGATAAAAACTTGCCGGCGCTGGTTTTCTTCGCTGATCGGCTGAAAGAGTCCACCCCCTTCCTTGGAGCAGGTCTGGCGGCTGCGACAGGACAGTTTGGGCTGTCGAAGGACATGCTCGCGACCTTTGCATCCACGGTGGGACTGGAGGGGCTGTCGCGCAGCCTCCAGTCGGTCGACCTGGGCGTGCTCGCCGATCGCTCGGAACTACTCATGAAGCTCGGCGGGCATCTTGCCGAGAAACCTGGAGCATCCCCCAGAACCCGGGAGCTGCCGAACCTGAGTCTGAGCCCCTCGACCATCTGGCGTGGCGTACGCAGCTACTGGGATAACGTCGGTTATGGCCCGGCGGCGCAACCGTGGGGCACGGCGCTGGATGCTTCTTCGCAATCACGCCGACGCGCGCGCGCAGGGGCTAGTCCCGAAGTGCGTAGCGATGACGAGGGCAGCCAGGCTCTGGGTGGAGTCGTTGCCGGCAGCATGCTGGGAGGCTGGATGGTGCCGGTGGTTGGACCATTCATCGGTGCCATGGTTGGTGGGCTGCCAGATTGGAGCGGCATGCCTGATACGAGCAAGGCTAATCGGAACGAGGATGCCGAGCAGGCGCCACGACACGGCGCCTTGAGACCGGACCTTTCCTCTGCAATTCCGAACAAGGAGCCGACCACGGAGAACTGGACCTTCGCCCCGCAGATCAGCATCAACGTATCCGGCAACCTCAACGATCCCAACCAGCTGGCCAATGACCTGCTGCCAAGGTTGCGGCAGCTGCTGGCAGACTTCTCTCTGGAACGGCAGCGCGATGCACTGTTCGATCCGGTCGTGGTTTAAGGAGGCGATATGGCGTATTGGGAACAAATGCAGAACGGCCTGTCGCAGCTGGCCCGGGCAGCCGAGGATGGCCGCCGCGACCTGGACACGGTGATCGCGCCGGTCAACGGCGCCGTCAGCGAAATCCGTGGCGCGGCCGCCGAGCTCGAGGGCTTGCCGGGTGTTTCTCCGGAGATGGCGGGCAAGGTTCAGCGCGCGATGCAGGGCATCGAGCGCGCACAGGGCAAGGTCAACAAGGTGGTCAACACCTACAACAGCGCCACGCGCGCCCTGAAGGGCATCGATGAGCGCATGCAGGGGTTGGGGGAACAGGTGGACCGGGCCAGGAAGGCGGTGGACAAGGTCATCGGCAAGGTCGGCGATTCGCTGGGTTCGGTGCTGCCCAGCTCGGCGCTGTCGCCCCAACTGTCGCCCGGCGATTTCATGTGTGCGATTCCCCTGCCGCACCTGCTGGTCATGAACGTAGTGGGTTCGCAGACGCAGTTCTTCTTCAACATCGACACGGTGCCTTTCGAGTCAACGATTCGCACCAGCCAGCTCACCTGGAAGGAGCAGGCGCGGCTGGGCCGTCGGGGCGCCCTGCAGTACGTCGGCGTTGGTACGGAGTCGCTGTTGCTGAAGGCGACGCTGATGCCGGCCCTGTCGCGGGCATCGGGCAAGCGCGTGGGTTGGAAAATACCGAACCAGCTGCGCGAAATCGCCTTGAGCGGCAAACCGGTGAGCCTGATCAGCGGTTACGGGGATCCGCTGGGGACCTGGTGCCTGACCAGGGTCAGCGAGACGCAAAGTGCTCTGCTCAGCAATGGCGCCCCGCGTAATCAAGCCTTCGAACTGGAGTTCAACCGCTATGGCGACGACAACGAACTATCGCAGCAGTGACGGCGATGTGCTGGATCAGCTCTGCTATCAGCGCTACGGCCATCTCAAGGGTTGTGTGGAGGCAGTGCTCGATGCCAATCCGGGCCTGGCCGACGAGCCTCAACCCTTGCGCGCTGGCGTGCTGATCCGCATGCCCGAACTGGCGGCACCGGACAATCCGCAGGTCCGTCTGTGGGATTGAATCCCAGCTCCCTCACGGCCCCGCACAAGCGGGGCTTTTTCATTCTGGTGACCCATGAAACCTGTCTTTCGCATCGTCGCCGATGGCCGCGACATCTCGGCACAGGTCAACGACCGCGTGCTCGAACTGGTGGTAACCGACAAGCATGGCCTGGAGTCGGACACCCTTTCTCTCACTCTCGATGATCGCGCCGGCACTGTGGTGTTGCCGCGGCGCGGCGCGCAGCTGGAACTGTACCTGGGCTATGACGAAACGGGTGTCGCGCCGATGGGGCGCTATACGGTGGACACCGTAACCTTCAGCGGCGCGCCCGATACGCTGGTGATCAAGGCCAAGTCCGGCGACTCGCGCAATGCCGGCAAGTCCGTTCGCAGTGACAGCTGGGAGAACGTGACACTGGCCGAAGTGGTGGCCCGCATTGCCGAGCGCAACGGCTGGAAGGCTGAGTGCGAAGTGAAGACGCGAATTGCGCGCGCGGACCAGATCAATGAGTCCGACTATCACTTCATCACCCGCCTGGCGCGTCAGTACGACTGTACAGCGAAGATCGCTGACCTGAAGTTGCTGGTCATGCCCCGTCAGGCGGGCCGAAGTGCTTCGGGACAGGCGCTGGACAACGTGCGCCTCATGCGCGGGGATGTCAGCTCTTTCACCTTTACCCTGGACGATCGCAAGGTGGTCGCGAAGGTGGTCGTGCCTTTCCAGGGGCCTGACGGCACTCTGCGCACGGTGACGGCGGCAAACCCGAATGCGCCGAAGAAGGTACTGGCCGAGTACGTCGAGCGCCATGTCCAGGCCAATGAGACGGCAGCCCAGCAGCTGGCCAAGTCGAGACTGGCGGACTTCAACCGGCAGACCGCCGGCGTCCGTTTGCAACTGCCGGGCCGCGCAGATCTCTTCGCGGAGTGCCTGGTCGAGCTGAGCGGATTCAAGACCGGAGTCGACGGCGTTTACCTGGTCGATACCGTGACCCAGCACTACCAGGCGAGCGGTTGGACGACCAGCGTGCTGTGCAATGGCGGGAGCGACGGCAAGGCAATGGCAGGGGAGGGCGGCTGACATGCTCATCGACGAACGCCAGCTTCTGCTGATCCTGCCCAACGCCCGCCCCGTCGCGGGCGTTTTTCTGCCGGTGCTGGAGGCAGCGATGCGCGACTTTGGTATCGACACGCCGCCGCGCGTTGCCGCCTTCCTCGCCCAGGTCGGGTACGAGAGCGCGCAGCTGACCCGTTGCGTGGAGAGCCTGACCTACAGCGCGCAGCGCCTGGCCGTTGTCTGGCCTCGGCGCTTCCGCAGTGCCGACGGCTCGCCCACGGCGCTGGCGCGGGAGGTGGCGTACCAGCCGGAGCGCATTGCCAACCTCGTCTACGCCGGGCGCAATGGCAACGGCGACGAGGCCTCCGGCGATGGCTGGCGCTTTCGGGGACGGGGTCTGCTGCAGGTGACCGGGCGGAGCAATTACCGTTCTGTCGGCGAAGGGCTCGCGCAACCTTTTGTCGCTCGCCCGCAGCTGCTGGCGGAGCCGCGCTGGGCGTGTCGCACCGCCGCCTGGTGGTGGCAATGCAACGGGCTCAACGAGCTGGCTGATGCGGTGCGCTTCGAGGACATCACCCGGCGCATCAATGGGGGATTGAATGGCCAGGAGGTCCGGGCACAGCTCTGGCGCCGTGCGCTGGAGGTTCTGCAATGAGCCGCTTCTGGCTGGCGCTGGGCCTGACCGGCTTTCTGGTGGGGGGCTGTATCGGTGGCTGGCTGACCGCGCGCTTTTATGGTGGGCAGCTGGATAGCCTGCACCTGGAGCAGGCTCGTTGCAGCGATGCCGGCAAAGTTCTGGAATCGAAGCTGGCGCTGCAGAACACCCAGGTCGAAGCGCTGGAGCAGGCTGCCCGCCAGCGTGCGGACGCCGCCGAGCGCGCTCTGACACTGGCCCGCGAACAGGCGCAGAGCCATGAGGCCGCTGCCAGCCGGCTGTTGCTGGAGCGCAGCGAAGGCGAGGAGTGCGCCGTGGTACGTCAACTGATCGACCGGGAGCTGTTGCCATGAAGCTGCTGCGGGTAATCCCCGCGCTGCTTCTGGTGGGGTGCGCATCCACCGCGCCGGCGCCGGTGGAAGTGCGCGTTGCCGTCCCGGTGCCGTGCCAGGCGCCGGCTGTCGAAACCCCTCGATTCGCCACCGCCGACCTGCGCCCGGCGGACGACCTGCAAACCAAAGTGCGCGCGCTGCTGGCCGAGCGGCAGCAGCACCTGGCCTACGAAACCCGCCTGCATGCTGCACTCGATGCGTGCCGCTGAACCTTCCTACCTTCGTCGGCAGGGCCGCCACGCGTATTGCGCTGGCGCCCGGCCTTGGGCTACTGTTCGGCCATCGCTAGGCGAGACCGCAACCGTGATCCACAGCACCCGCATCATCACCTCCCTCCTCAAGGCATTCGCCCGTTGGCGCTGGCGCGCCTGATTCCTTCTTTCCCGGCATAGCGCCGGTCTCTTCTTACGCGTCCATTTCTCCCATCCGCTGGCATAATTGCCAGATTCGCGCAGCCCGCGAGGCCGCAACGGGTGTCGACGATGGCGCGATCCGAAAGCAGTGCAATCATGAGGTTCGAGCAGACATGCTGCTGATGATCGATAACTACGATTCCTTCACCTACAACCTGGTGCAGTACTTCGCCGAGTTGAAGGCCGACATCCACGTCATTCGCAATGACGAACTGAGCGTCGACGAGATCGCCGCGCTCAACCCTGAACGCATTGTCCTGTCTCCCGGCCCGTGTACGCCGAATGAGGCGGGCGTGTCCCTGGAAGTCATCGAGCGCTTCGCCGGCAAGCTCCCGCTGCTGGGCGTATGCCTGGGCCATCAGTCCATCGGCCAGGCCTTCGGTGGTGACGTGGTGCGGGCCCGCCAGGTCATGCACGGCAAGGTCAGCCCGGTGTTCCACAAGGGCCAGGGCGTATTCGCCGGCCTGAACAATCCGCTGACCCAGACCCGTTACCACTCCTTGGTGGTGAAGCGCGAGACGCTGCCCGACTGCCTGGAAATCACCGCCTGGACGGCGCTGGAAGACGGCTCGGTCGACGAGATCATGGGCCTGCGCCACAAGACGCTGAACGTCGAGGGCGTGCAGTTCCACCCCGAGTCGATCCTTTCCGAACAGGGCCACGAGATGCTGGCCAACTTCCTCAAGCAGACCGGCGGAGTGCGCGCATGAACATCAAGGAAGCCCTCGGCCGCGTGGTCACCCAGCTGGACCTGACCACCGAGGAAATGCAGGACGTCATGCGCGAGATCATGACCGGGCAGTGCACCGACGCTCAGATCGGCGCCTTCCTCATGGGCATGCGCATGAAGAGCGAGACCATCGACGAGATCGTCGGCGCCGTGGCGGTGATGCGCGAGCTGGCCGACCAGGTCGAGTTGGACAGCCTGAAGCACGTGGTCGACGTGGTCGGCACCGGTGGCGACGGCGCGAACATCTTCAACGTGTCCTCGGCGGCGGCCTTCGTGGTCGCCGCGGCTGGCGGCAAGGTCGCCAAGCACGGAAACCGTGCGGTCTCCGGCAAGAGCGGCAGCGCCGACCTGCTGGAAGCTGCCGGCATCTACCTGGACCTCAAGCCCGTCCAGGTGAAACGTTGCATCGAGACCGTCGGCGTCGGCTTCATGTTCGCCCAGGTCCACCACAAGGCCATGAAGCACGCTGCCGCGCCGCGCCGCGAGCTGGGCCTGCGTACCCTGTTCAACATGCTCGGCCCGCTGACCAACCCGGCTGGGGTGAAGCACCAAGTGGTCGGCGTGTTCAGCCAGGCGCTGTGCCGCCCCCTGGCCGAGGTGCTCAAGCGCCTGGGCAGCGAGCACATCCTGGTGGTGCATTCGCGCGATGGCCTGGACGAGTTCAGCCTCGCCGCGCCGACTCACGTTGCCGAACTGAAGGACGGCGTGGTCACCGAATACGAAGTGCAGCCTGAAGATTTCGGCATCAAGAGCCAGAGCCTGATCGGCCTGACCGTGGATAGCCCGCAGCAGTCGCTGGAGCTGATCCGTGATGCCCTCGGCCGGCGCAAGACCGAGGCCGGCCAGAAGGCTGCCGAGCTGATCGTGCTCAACGCCGGCGCCGCGCTCTACGCCGCGGACCTGGCCACCAGCTTGCACGAAGGCATGCAATTGGCCCACGACGCCCTGCACACCGGGCTGGCGCGGGAGAAGATGGAAGAGCTGGCGGCCTTCACCGCCGTTTACCGAGAGGAGAATGCACAGTGAGTGTGCCGACGGTTCTGCAGAAGATCCTGGCCCGCAAGGCCGAAGAAGTCGCCGAACGCCGCACCCGCGTGAGCATCGCCGAGCTCGAGCAGCTGGCGCGTGCCGCTGACGCCCCGCGCGGTTTTGCCAATGCTCTGCTGGAGCGCGCCAAGCGTCGTGAACCGGCAGTGATCGCCGAGGTGAAAAAAGCTTCCCCGAGCAAGGGCATCCTGCGCGAGAACTTCGACCCTGCCGATATCGCCCGCAGCTACGAAGAGGGCGGCGCAGCCTGTCTCTCGGTGCTGACCGATATCGACTTCTTCCTCGGCAGCGACGCCTACCTGAAGGAAGCCCGCGCGGCCTGCAAGCTGCCGGTGATCCGCAAGGACTTCCTGATCGATCCGTACCAGGTGGTGGAAGCTCGTGCCATTGGTGCCGACTGCATCCTGCTGATCGTCTCGGCGCTGGATGACGTGCGCATGGCCGAGCTGGCCTCGGTGGCCAAGGACGTCGGCCTCGACGTGCTGGTGGAAGTGCATGACGCCCCGGAGCTGGAGCGCGCACTGAAGACCCTGGACACCCCGCTGGTCGGCATCAATAACCGCAACCTGCACACCTTCGAAGTGAGCCTGGAGACCACCCTGGACCTGCTGCCGGAAATCCCGCGTGAGCGCATGGTGATCACCGAGAGCGGCATCCTCAACCGGGCCGATGTCGAGCTGATGGAAGTCAGCGACGTGTTCGGCTTCCTTGTCGGTGAAGCCTTCATGCGCGCCGACGAGCCGGGTACCGAGCTCAAGCGCCTGTTCTTCCCCGAACGCAGCAAGGTCAAGCTGGGCGCCGATCCGGACTGATGCTTCCTGCGGACAACAAAAAAGCCGGCGATTGCCGGCTTTTTTGTTGTCTGGCGACTCTTCAGCGGGTGCCGAAGACCACCATGGTCTTGCCTTTCACGTGCACCAGGCCCTGTTCTTCCAGGCTCTTGAGCACGCGTCCGACCATCTCGCGGGAGCAGCCGACGATGCGGCCGATTTCCTGGCGGGTGATCTTGATCTGCATGCCGTCCGGGTGGGTCATGGCGTCCGGCTGCTGGCACAGGTCCAGCAGGGTGCGCGCGACGCGACCGGTGACGTCGAGGAAGGCCAGGTCGCCGACCTTGCGCGTGGTCTTGCGCAGGCGGTCCGCCATCTGGCTGCCCAGGGTGAAGAGAATCTCCGGGTCCTGCTGGCTCAGTTCGCGGAACTTCGCGTAGCTGATCTCGGCGACTTCGCATTCGGTCTTGGCGCGGATCCAGGCGCTACGCTCCTGGCCGGTGCTGCCTTCCTTCTCGAAGAGCCCCATCTCCCCGAAGAAGTCGCCAGTGTTGAGGTAACCGATGATCATCTCGCGGCCATCGTCATCCTCGATCAGGACGGTCACCGACCCCTTGATGATGAAGAACAGGCTCTCGCAGCGGTCACCGGCGTAGATGATGGTGCTCTTGGCGGTGAAGCGGCGGCGATGACAGTGCGCGAGCAACTTGTCGAGGTTCTTGATTTTGGGTGTGAGGGTAATAGCTACCATGCCCGAGTCCCGGAAAGTAGAAAGAGTGGCCTTTGCACAACAGGCGCTAATGATTTTTTATGTTCAGCTTTAGTGCCGTGCGTCCCTGGCGCGATCCCCCTCGATCCCCAGGGCGGCATGATTGCCTTGCTGAGCAGTCTTGCATGTACGTAAATCAGCAAGAGCTTAACAGACGACGTGTTACCAGCAATCGGAAGTCTGGAACGTTCGTGTAGGCAATTTCTGAGAGTGTGCCAGTAAACCGGCGCCAGCTTAAGTGATAAATGCATACTTGCCGTGTGGAAATGAGACTTGGGTAACAGCCATCGCTCCCACTGGGCGTGCTAGGGGCCTGTGATAAGCTGTCGCCCCTTTTTTTCGGCGGAGTTCCTTGCAATGAAAGCGCGAATCCAGTGGGCGGGCGAGGCGATGTTCCTCGGTGAATCCGGCAGCGGCCACGTCGTGGTGATGGACGGCCCGCCAGACGCCGGTGGCCGCAACCTGGGCGTGCGCCCCATGGAAATGCTCCTGCTCGGCCTGGGCGGTTGCACCAACTTCGACGTGGTCAGCATCCTGAAGAAGGGCCGCCAGCCGGTGGAAAGCTGTGAAGCCTTCCTCGAAGCCGAGCGCGCCGACGAAGACCCGAAGGTGTTTACCAAGATCCACGTGCATTTCGTGGTCAAGGGCCGTGGCCTGAAGGAAGCGCAGGTCAAGCGCGCGGTCGAGCTGTCGGCCGAGAAATACTGCTCTGCCTCGATCATGCTCGGTCGCGCTGGCGTCGAGATCACCCACGACTACGAGATCGTGGAACTGGGCTGACAGCCCCCTTCATCCTTTCATCATCAAGGGTGCGCAAACTCTGGCAGAGGTCGCCTGACCTCTGCATAATGCGCCACCTTTTTTCAGGGCCATCCGGCCCGAAACCAAGCAACCACAATCGCCATCGCGAAGAGGTGTAAACCGTCCTACGCAGGTGCCGCCGTACGCATCTGACGGGCATGCTCAACCACGCGGCAGAGCCGCATTTGATGAGAGTTTTCCCACGGTGAAAAGCAAACTCAAGCTCCACGGGTTCAACAACCTGACGAAGACCTTGAGCTTCAATATCTATGACATCTGCTATGCCGAGACGCCTGAAGACCAGCAGGCCTACGTGCAGTACATCGACGAAGAATACGATGCTGAACGTCTCACGCAGATCCTCACCGATGTTGTCGACATCATTGGCGCAAACATCCTGAACATCGCCCGTCAGGATTACGATCCGCAAGGCGCCAGCGTAACCATCCTGATCTCCGAGCAGCCGGTCACCCCGACCGACAGCCAGATCGAGGAATCCCCGGGGCCGCTACCGGAAACCATCCTGGCGCACCTCGACAAGAGCCATATCACCGTGCACACCTATCCGGAGATTCATCCGGTGGAAGGCATCGCGACCTTCCGGGTGGACATCGATGTGTCGACCTGCGGCGTCATCTCGCCGCTGAAAGCGCTCAACTACCTCATCCACCAGTTCGATTCGGACATCGTCACCGTGGATTACCGCGTGCGCGGCTTCACCCGCGATGTGGAAGGCAAGAAGCACTTCATCGACCACGAGATCAACTCGATCCAGAACTATCTCTCCGACGACACGTACGAGGCCTATCAGATGACCGACGTGAACGTGTACCAGGAGAACCTGTTCCACACCAAGATGCTGCTCAAGCAGTTCGACCTGGACAACTACCTGTTCGGCGATGCGACCAGCAACCTGTCGCCTGAGCAGCGCAAGCAGGTGGAAGAACGCGTACGGCACGAAATGCTGGAGATCTTCTACGCGCGCAACATGCCGCGCTGATCTTCCGTACGATGAAAAAGGGCGCCCGGTGGGCGCCCTTTTTCGTTGCCGGCCGGATCAGATCCGGTAGGTGGACTTGGTCATCACCTTGGACAGCAGCGTCATGCCGAACTTCACCGGCGCCGGGAAGCGCAGGCCGCCAGCCTCGATGGCACTGGTGGCGTGGTGTTCCTCGTCCTCGCGCATCTGTTCGAGAATGGCGCGGGACTTCTGGTCCTCGGCGGGGATTTCCGCCAGGTGCTCGTCCAGGTGCTTGCATACCTGGTCTTCGGTGGCGGCGACGAAGCCCAGACTGACGCGGTCGCTGATCAGCCCGGCGGCGGCGCCGACGCCGAAGGACAGACCGTAGAAGATCGGGTTGAGCACGCTGGGGCGGCTGCCCAGTTCGCGGATGCGCTGCTCGCACCAGGCGAGATGGTCGACTTCCTCGTCGGCGGCTTCTTCCATGGCCTTGCGGACCTTCGGCAGCTTGGCGGTCAGCGCCTGGCCCTGGTACAGCGCCTGGGCGCAGACCTCGCCGGTATGGTTGATGCGCATCAGTCCGGCAACATGGCGGGCATCGGTGTCGCTGAGGTGGCTGTCGGGCTGGACGATGGCGGGGGACGGGCGTCCCGGGTGACCGCTGAAGGGCAGCAGTGTGCGCAGCGCGGCATCGGCCTGCAGCAGGAAACGGTCGGCGGGGGAGTAGTGACGGTCGGCGGACATGGCGCACCTCCGAGTAGGAACATTCGCCCGGCAGTTTACCGGATGGCGGATGACAGGTCTTGCCGAGGTGCGCGCAGCTTCTTTTACCCGATCAGCCCGGCGGCCAGTGCATCTGGCGCTGACCCAGCACGTGCATGTGGATGTGGTGAACGGTCTGGCCGCCCAGGTCGTTGCAGTTCATCACCACGCGGAAGCCCTCGTCGCAGCCCTGCTCCTTCGCCAGCCGCTGGGCGGTGAAGAGGATGTGCCCGGCCAGCGGCGTGTCCGCCTCGGTCAGGTCGTTGAGGGTGGACACGTGCTTCTTCGGGATCACCAGGAAGTGCACCGGTGCCTGCGGGCCGATGTCATGGAAGGCGATCACCTGGTCATCTTCATAGAGTTTTTTCGCGGGGATATCCCCGGCGACGATCTTGCAGAACAGACAGTCCACGAAACGTTCCTCCGGCCAGCAGGTGGGTAGGCGGAGGAGTTTAGCGCTATGGATGGAGGTGCGCCCAGTGCGCGCTCAGTCTGCCAGCGCAAGGCGGTTGATGCGCCCGGCCAGCTTGCGCATGACCCAGCGTGGCAGCAGGCGCACGCCGCAGGCGAACAGGCGGTTGCGCCAGCCAGGGATGATCAGCGCGGGTGCGCGGCGCAGCGCTTTCACGGCCAGAAAGGCGACCTCCTCGGGTGTCATGACGCGCTTGCCGTCGTCGAGTTTGCCCAGGTGCAGGTCGGCATTGCGGTAGAAGGCCGTCCGGGTCGGCCCCGGACACAGCACCGAGACCTTGATGCCGCGGCTTTTGAGTTCCTCGCGCAGACCTTCGGAGAAATGCAGCACGAACGCCTTGCTGGCGTAGTAGCTGCTCATCCATGGGCCAGGCAGCAGGCTGGCCATGGAGGCAACGTTGAGAATCCGTCCGCCGCCAGTGCGCTCCATCATCGCGCCGATGCCGTGGCAAAGGCGCGCCAGGGCCAGGACGTTGAGCTCCAGCAGTTCCTGCTCGCGGGACCAGTCCTGGTCAATGAAGGCGCCGGAAGTGCCGACGCCGGCATTGTTCACCAGCAGCTCGATCTGCCGCCCGCTCTGTTCCAGTTCGTGCAGCAGGCCGGAGATCTGCAGCGGTTCGGACAGGTCGCAGACGCGGAACAGCACTTCCACCCCGAAACGCTGAGACAACTCGCAGGCGGCGCTGTCCAGTGCATCGCGCTGGCGCGCCACCAGGATCAGTGCCTGGCCGCGGCGGGCGAGGGCTTCGGCCAGGGCCAGGCCGATACCGCTGGAAGCGCCGGTGATGAGGGCAAAACGAGGCATTCACGAGTCTCTGTGACGGGGTGGCGTTCGACCACGCCCGCCACGGGTTGTTGCATTACTGATCCGAGTCGCCGCCTTCGGTGTCGCCGCTGCTGAAGTCGCCGTCGGAGGGCTCCGCGGTGGCCGCCGGATCGGCAGCTTCGTCGCCCTGCTGGTACTGCGAGGTCTGCGCTGCCTGGGCGCGCTCAACGTAGCTCTGGTAGGCCGGGATCGCGATGGCGGCGAGGATACCGCCAAACACCGGGAACAGCAGCCAGGAGAAGGCCAGGACCTTGACGCCGGTGCTATTGGGCGGCGGCGGCGGGCCGAAGCGGTTGGTAGTCTGCTCGCCGGGCATGAACAGCATCAGCAGGCTGAGGACGGCGTTGACGAAGGGCACCAGCAGGGCGAGCCAGAGCCAGCCGGACCAGCCCAGGTCATGCAGGCGTTGTACGCCGATGGGTACGCTGAAGACCATGGCCGCGATGACTACTGCGGCGATGGCAACCACGCCCAGGGGCATCGAGACGGCCATCAGCAGGCTGGCGACCAGGTAGGCACCGAAGACGATGAAGGACAGTGCAGCGGACCAGCCGAGGTAGCGCACGCGACCGATCCGGCCGGAGAGGCTGCGGACTTTCAGTTCGCCGAACTCCGGCAGGTCTTCGCCGACCTTGGCCTGGGGCGGCGCATAAGGGGAGGGCGTCGCGCTCGGAGTCGTGGCCGCCACGGTGGGCGCCGGGTTGGCCGTGAGTTCGGCCTGGCGTGCCAGGTACTTCTCGATGACGATGCCGCAGGCGCCGCACTCGTTGGCGGTTGTCTGCTCATGCCCGCACTTGGGGCAGGTCATCCGCTCGTTGCTCGTGCTTTCGCCAGCAGCGCGGGCGGCCAGCGTCGCTTCGCTGGGGTGGTCATCGGTCTCTACCAGGCTGAAACCGGCACCGCCTTCGGCTTCCTTGCGGGCGTTGGCGCCGGCGCCATGGAGGGCGCGCAGGTACTTGTCGGCTTCATCGCCGGAGAGGTCGCGCTTGAGAACGACCGGCTGGCCGCTGAACAGTGCTTCGATCTTCGAGGCGTCGCTCTTGAACAGTCGGGCGAGATTTTCCTTGGCGGTTTCCAGGGGGGTCTGCGGCATCAGCGCGCCGTCGAACACGATCTTGAAGCGGGATTGATCCATCGGGGCATCCTTGTCTTCTGGCTATGTTGGAATCGCTACAGCGTAATCGGGCCGCCGGGGGCCAACAAGCGGCCCCGGCGGATATATCGTGAGCGGTGCCGCAGCTCAGACCAGCAGTTGGTTGGACAGGCCGGCGCTGCGGGTCAGCGCCTGGCGGTACTCGTGGTCGAGCCGCGCGATCAGCTCGCCCACTGCGGGCAGGTCGCGGATATCGCCGACACCCTGGCCGGCGGACCATACGGTCTTCCAGGCCTTGGCCTCGTCGCTGACCGGCTTGAGCTTCTCGCCGTAGTCGAGCGCGCCCTTGTCGTTCAGCCTCTGCATGTCGAAGCCGGCGGCCTCGAGGCTCTGGCGCATGAAGCTGGCTGGCACGCCGGAAACGGCGGGGGTGTGGATGATGTCGGCGGCGCGGGCGTTGAGCAGCATGTGCTTGTAGTCCTCGGAAGCGGCGCTCTCGCGGGTGGCGATGAAGCGAGTGCCGAGGTAGGCGAGGTCGGCGCCCAGCACCTGGGCCGCAAGAATTTCGTGGCCGTGGTTGATGCAGCCGGCCAGCAGCAGAGTCTTGTCGAAGAACTGACGGATTTCGGCGACCAGCGCGAAGGGGCTCCAGGTGCCGGCGTGACCACCGGCGCCGGCCGCCACGGCAATCAGGCCATCGACACCGGCTTCCGCCGCCTTCTCGGCATGACGGCGGGTGGTGACGTCATGAAACACCAGGCCGCCATAGCTGTGCACCGCATCCACCACTTCGCGCACCGCGCCCAGGCTGGTGATGACGATGGGCACCTTGTGCTCGACGCAGAGCTTGAGGTCTTCCTGCAGGCGCGGGTTGGTGTTGTGGACGATCAGGTTCACCGCATAGGGCGCGGCCTGCGGGTCGGCGGCCAGCCCGGCCTCGATCTCTTCCAGCCAGGCCTTGAAGCCGCTGCTCTCGCGCTGGTTCAGCGCCGGGAAGCTGCCGACGATGCCGCTCTTGCAGCAGGCCAGCACCAGTTGCGGGTTGGAGACCAGGAACATCGGTGCCGCCACCAGGGGAATGCGCAGGCGGCGGTCGAGCAGGGCGGGCAGGGACATGACAGTCTCCTTGTCGGGGTCAGAAGGGTTTGACGACCACCAGGATCACGATGGCGATCAGGAACAGCACCGGCACTTCGTTGAACCAGCGGTAGAACACATGGCTGCGGCCGTTCTCGCCACGGGCGAAGCGCTTGAGCATGGCGCCGCAGGCGTGGTGGTAGCCGATCAGCAGGACCACCAGGGTCAGCTTGGCGTGCATCCAGCCCTGGGTCAGCCAGGTCGGGTTGAGGTAGAGCATCCAGGCGCCGAGGATGATGGTGAGGATCATCGACGGGCCCATGATGCCGCGGTACAGCTTGCGCTCCATGATGCAGAAGCGCTCGCGGCTGGCGGCGTCCTCGCTCATGGCGTGATAGACGAACAGTCGCGGCAGATAGAAGAGGCCGGCGAACCAGCAGACCACGGCAATGATGTGAAAGGCTTTCAACCACAGGTAAAGCATCGGGACTTCCTCGGATCACGGTGAGCCGATAGTAGTGGCGCCGTGCAATGGCGTCATCCCTGCGTCTATTACACTGAGCTCTTCCGTCCGTGGCTGTTTGCCGCGCGCGCCGCATGGCATCCGGAAGATGCCCGGCTTCGTATCCATGTCAGAACCTGTACCGCCGGAGAGTTCCAGCGAGCCGACTGGTGATCTGTCCGCTCGTACCGTCCCCAAGCGCCCACTGGCGCGACACCCATTGCTGCGCCAGTGGCGGCGCAACCTGGCGTTCTGGCTCGGTGCGTTGCTGGTGGGCCTGGTGGCACTGGCCTTCGCCCACTTGGCTGACCTCGCCAGCGCGACCTTCCGCGGCGTGGTCGCGCATAGTCCGTGGTGGCCGTGGCTGCTTTGCCCGCTGGGCTTCGCCGGCCTGGTCTGGCTGACCCAGGGAGCGCTGAAGAACACCCGTGGCAGCGGCATTCCACAGGTCATCGTGGCGCTGGAGCAACGCAGCAGCCGCACACGCAATGCCTTGCTGTCAGTACGGATTGCCGTGGGCAAGTTGGCGATGACTCTGATGGCGTTGTTGGTGGGCGCCTCGGCCGGCCGCGAGGGCCCGACCGTGCATATCGGCGCGGCCCTGATGTACTCGCTTGGCCGTCGCCTGGGGCTCTATGACAAGCGCACGGTGTCCGGCCTGATCATCGCCGGCGGTGCGGCAGGTATCGCCGCCGCCTTCAATACGCCATTGGGCGGGGTGGTCTTCGCCATCGAGGAACTGAGCCGCACCTTCGAGCAACGCTTCAGCGGGCTGGTGCTCACCGCCGTCCTGCTCGGCGGCATGGTTACGCTCGGCCTGATGGGCAGTTACAGCTATTTCGGTCGTCTCTCGGAAAGCATGCCCCTGGGCCCGGCCTGGATCGCCGTGGTGGCCTGCGGAGTGCTCGGGGGCTTGCTTGGCGGCCTCTACTGCCGGCTCGTGTTGCCGACCCATCGCGGTCCGCTCAGCTTCATCAGCCGCTGGCGCGGGCGCTGGCCGATCCGCTTCGCCGCTGCCTGCGGGCTGGTGCTGGCGTTGCTCGGCCTGCTGTCCGGGCAACATGTGTTCGGCACCGGGTACGCCGAGACCCGGTCCATCCTCGAGGGGCAGCCGGTGGTGGGGCATGACTTCCTCCTGTGGAAGTTCATCGCCAACGTGATCTCCTTCATCGCCGGCATCCCGGGTGGGTTGTTCTCGCCCTCGCTCACCGTCGGCGCCAGTCTGGCACCCTGGCTGACGCCGCTGATCCCCGGCGCAAGCCTGCCGGCAGTGGCGCTGCTGGGGATGTCCGCCTACCTCGCTGGGGTCACGCGCACGCCTCTCACCGCCACGGTGATCACCGTGGAGATGTCCCATAGCCCGGACATGCTGATCCCTATCCTCGCCGCGACGCTGCTGGCCAGTGGTGTATCGGCGCGCCTGAACCCGCTGCCGATCTATCACGCGCTCGCTCGTCAGATGCAGGAAACCCTGGCTCCGACCAAAGGCCCTTAAACCTGCGTGCATTCGCTCTGTTCAGCAGGGGCAGCGGCTCATATCATGGCTGCCCCTGAATTTGGTCCCATAGGTGGAGTGACAGGCAGATGATCAAGGTCGGTATCGTAGGCGGTACGGGTTATACGGGCGTGGAACTGCTGCGCCTGCTGGCACAGCATCCCCAGGCTCGCGTCGAGGTGATTACCTCGCGTTCCGAGGAGGGCGTGAAAGTCGCCGACATGTACCCGAACCTGCGAGGCCACTACGACGGCCTGGCTTTCAGCGTGCCGGACGTGAAGCGTCTGGGCGAATGCGATGTGGTGTTCTTCGCCACCCCGCACGGCGTGGCCCACGCACTGGCCGGCGAACTGCTGGCGACCGGTACCCGGGTGATCGACCTGTCCGCGGACTTCCGGCTGCAGGACGCGGAGGAGTGGGCCAAGTGGTACGGCCAACCGCACGGCGCGCCGGAACTGCTCCCCGAAGCCGTCTACGGCTTGCCGGAAGTGAATCGCGAGGCGATCAAGTCCGCTCGCCTGATCGCCGTTCCCGGCTGCTACCCGACCGCTACCCAGCTCGGTTTCATCCCGCTGCTGGAGAACGGCCTGGCCGATGCCAGCCAGCTGATCGCTGACTGCAAATCCGGCGTCAGCGGTGCTGGCCGTGGTGCCAAGGTCGGTTCGCTGTTCTGCGAAGCCGGTGAAAGCATGATGGCCTACTCGGTGAAAGGTCACCGTCACCTGCCGGAAATCAGTCAGGGCCTGCGTCGTGCAGCCAAGGGCGATGTCGGCCTGACCTTCGTGCCGCACCTGACCCCGATGATCCGTGGCATTCACGCGACCCTGTACGCACGTGTCGCTGACCATGGCGTCGACCTGCAGAAGCTGTATGAAGAGCGCTACGCCAACGAGCCGTTCGTCGACGTGATGCCGGCTGGCAGCCATCCGGAAACCCGTAGCGTGCGCGGCGCCAACGTCTGCCGCATCGCGGTACACCGTCCGCAGGGCGGCGACCTGGTGGTGATCCTCTCGGTCATCGACAACCTGGTGAAGGGTGCATCCGGCCAGGCGATCCAGAACATGAACATCCTGTTCGGCCTGGACGAGCACCTGGGCCTGTCCAACGTCGCGCTGCTGCCGTAAGGAAAGACTGCCCCGGAAGGCGGTCGATTGATCTGGACCAATGGATGAGTCGGATTAGTTGACCGTTTTTCTGGGGTAAGCGGATAATGGTCCGCAATGTTGTAACGTACGGCCTCGGCCGGGAGAGTTTTCACCATGACCATCGAAACCTTCACCCCCACTCCGCTGATGTTCTCGCAAGGCGCTGCGAACAAGGTGAAGAACCTGATCGACGAAGAAGGCAACCCGCGCCTCAAGCTGCGGGTGTTCGTCACGGGCGGTGGCTGTTCGGGCTTCCAGTATGGGTTCACCTTCGATGAAGACACCGCGGACGACGACACCATCGTCGAGCGCGACGGCGTCAACCTCGTGGTCGATCCGATGAGCTTCCAGTACCTCGCCGGTGCGGAAGTGGACTACCAGGAAGGCCTCGAAGGTTCGCGGTTTGTCATCAAGAACCCGAACGCAGCGACCACCTGCGGCTGCGGTCAGTCCTTCTCGATCTGATGCCGTAGCATCGAAAACGCCGCGCAGATGCGCGGCGTTTTTGTTTGTGCGTCGGATTCAGGCGGGGTAGAGCGCGCCGAGGATACGGGGCCCCGGCGCGGCCGTGACTTCCGGGCAGTTGCCGGGCTCGCGTTCAAAGAAGCGATGGGCCAGCCAGGCGAAGGCCATCGCCTCCATCCATTCCGGCGGTACGCCGCGCTCGAGGCTGCTGATCACGCTGGCGCCCGGCATGTGCGCGGCCAGTCGTTGCATCAGTGTCGCGTTGAAGGCGCCGCCACCGCAAACCACCACTTCCTCGCAGCCGGGCTGCGCGTCCAATAGTGCTGCAGCGATGCTTTGTGCGGTCAGTTCGAGCAGGGTTGCCTGCACGTCTTCGACCTTCACCGGGTCGTGCCCGGCGAGGACTGCGTTCAGCCAGTTCAGGTTGAAGCGCTCGCGTCCGGTGCTTTTCGGGCCTTTGGCGGCGAAGAAGTCATCGGCCAGCATTTTCTGCAATAGCGCCTGATCGATGCTGCCGCTGGCAGCCCAGGCGCCGTCGCGGTCATAGGCTTCGCCGCGCTGCTCCTGGATCCAGGCATCCAGCAGGACGTTGCCGGGGCCGCAGTCGAATCCGCGAACCGGCTTGCCAGGACTGAGCAGCGAGACGTTGCTGAAGCCGCCGACGTTGAGGATGGCGCATTCGCGACCATCGCTACCGAACAACGCGCGGTGGAAGGCGGGTACCAGCGGTGCGCCCTGGCCGCCGGCGGCTACGTCGCGGCGGCGGAAGTCGGCGATTACGTCGATGCCCGTCAGCTCGGCGAGCAGTGCCGGGTTGCCGATCTGCACAGTGAAGCCTAGATGCGGTTCATGGCGAATGGTCTGGCCGTGGCTACCGATGGCGCGAATGGCGCTGGTGCTCAGCTTCTCGCGGGCGAGGAGTTCGTTGATGCCTTGGGCGGCCAGGCGTACCCAGCTGTTTTCCGCGAGGGCGGAGCGGGCAATTTCGTCAGGGCCGGGAGAGCAGAGTGCCAGAAGGTCGGCACGCAGCGCCGCAGGCATGGGGAGGTAGTGGGAGGCGAGCAGAGTAGTCTGCTCGCCTTGCTCGATCAGGGCGATGTCCAGCCCGTCGAGACTGGTACCGGACATCACCCCCAGGTAGAGCGGCATGACTCAGCGCTTGTTCAGGGCCAGGAAGGTCGCCTTCTCCTGGTCCATGCGCGCGATCAGCGGTTGCGCCTGTGCCATGAAGCGCTTGCGCTCCGGACCGGACAGCGGATCAGCCGTCGGCAGCTTGGCGCTCAGCGGATCGACATGCTGGCCGTTGACCTGGAACTCGTAGTGCAGGTGCGGGCCGGTGGCAAGGCCGGTCATGCCGACGTAGCCGATGATCTGGCCCTGCTTCACCGCCACGCCGGAGCGGATGCCCTTGGCGAAGCGGCTCATGTGGCCGTACACGGTGCGGTAGCGCTGGCCGTGCTGGATCACCACGGCGTTACCGTAGCCGCCCTTGCGGCCGGCCTCGAGGATCTTGCCGTCGCCGGTCGCCTTGATCGGTGTACCGATAGGCGCCGCGTAGTCCACGCCCTTGTGTGCACGAATCTTGTTCAGGATCGGGTGGAAACGCCCAATAGAGAAGCGCGAGCTGATACGGGCGAAGTCCACCGGAGTGCGGATGAACGCCTTGCGCATGCTGCTGCCATCGGCGCGCAGGTAGCTGGTGCTGCCCTGTTTGCTGGTGTAGCGCACCGCGGTGTATTCCTTGCCGCGGTTGACGAAGCGCACCGCAAGGATGCTGCCGGTACCGACCTGCTTGCCCTGCACCTGCTGGGATTCGTAGATCACGTCGAACGAATCGCCTTCGCGAATATCCTGGGCGAAGTCGATGTCGTAGCCGAGAATGTTGGCCATCGACATGATCAGGTCGTGGGACAGTCCGGCGTTCTTGCCTGCGACGAACAGCGAGCTGTCTACGCGGCCGTGGGCATAGTTCGCATGGACCGAGGGTTTGACCAGGTCGCGCTTGAAGTCATAGCCCTTGGCGGACTTGTTCAGGCTGATGGTCTCCAGGTCGCTGCGCTTGACCTTCAGACCCTGCAGCTCGCCCTTGGTGTCGATGAGGAAGTCCACGTCCTGGCCGATATCAAGACGGGTGAACTGCTTGGCGTCCTTGCTGGCGGCAAGCATGTCGTGCACGACGTTCGCCGGCAGGCCGGCCTTCGCGAACACGGTAGAAAGGGTGTCGCCCTTGCCCACGGTCACGCTTTTCCACGCAGGATCTGCGGAAGCGGAGGGGGAGGGTTGCTGGTTCGAATCGGCGAGATCGTTCTTCTTGTCCGCGTCTTTTCCGGCGCTGTTCTGGTTGTCCGGCTGACCTTCTATCTGTGCAAAAGGCGAAGAGCCGTCGTCTTCCGTGACCGCGTTGGGTCGAAGATCGTCTTTTTCCTGAAGGATCTGCTCGGTGCTGTTTTCCAGCTCGAGATTGAGCGTGGTCTTCTTCGCCTCGACCTCGGCCGAGGGGAACACCAGCAGAGCCAGGCTGAGGAGCGCTGCTACACCGCTTGCGGCCAGCAGATGGCTCTTCGGGTAGTACGGCGCTTTCTGATCGGATTGCGTCATGGCGTGAGTGGTGTTTTTGGAATGTGAAATAACTGCCTAAAATATAACCAAATTCCCTCTGAAGCAACCCTGATGTCGGGCTTCTGACGTCCTGTCCTCTGGCGCTGGGCAAAACTTGTTTTTAGTGCCTGTTCTTGTATCGTTGGTTCCCTTTCGCAATTCGCAACGTACAGGAACCTGCAATGAAGTCGGTCGAAGAGCAGCTGGCGCTGATCCAGCGCGGTGCAGACGAAATTCTCGTGGAGGCCGAGCTGATCGAGAAGCTCAAGCGCGGCCAACCCCTGCGTATCAAGGCCGGCTTCGACCCGACCGCTCCCGACCTGCACCTGGGGCACACCGTCCTTATTAATAAGCTGCGTCAGTTCCAGGAGCTGGGCCATCAGGTGATCTTCCTGATCGGCGACTTCACTGGGATGATCGGTGACCCCAGCGGGAAAAGTGTTACCCGCCCACCCCTCACTCGCGAGCAGGTTCTCGACAACGCCGAGACGTACAAGGCCCAGGTCTTCAAGATCCTCGACCCCGCGAAGACCGAAGTAGCCTTCAATTCCACCTGGATGGACCAGCTTTCCCCCGCTGATTTCATTCGTCTGGCTTCCCAGTACACCGTTGCTCGTATGCTGGAACGCGATGATTTCAGCAAACGCTATGCCAGCAATCAGTCCATCGCCGTTCACGAGTTCCTCTATCCGCTGGTTCAGGGTTACGACTCGGTGGCATTGCGTGCGGATGTCGAGCTCGGCGGCACCGACCAGAAGTTCAACCTGCTGATGGGGCGTGAGCTCCAGCGTGCCTATGAGCAGGAGCCTCAGTGCATTCTGACCATGCCGCTGCTCGAAGGCCTGGACGGCGTGAAGAAGATGTCCAAGTCGCTGGGCAACTACATCGGCATCCAGGAAGCGCCGGGCGTCATGTACAGCAAGCTCGTCTCCATCCCGGATACTTTGATGTGGCGTTACTTCGAGCTGCTCAGCTTCCGCTCCATGGAAGAGATCGAGGGCTTCAAGAAAGACGTCGAGGCTGGCGCCAACCCGCGCGACATCAAGATCAAGCTGGCGGAAGAAATCGTAGCCCGCTTCCATGGTGACGAAGCGGCCGCTTCCGCGCACAAGTCCGCTGGCAACCGCCTGAAAGAGGGCGAGCTACCGGAAGACCTGCCGGAAGTGGAGGTCGCCGCTGCGGAAGACCTGCCCATTGGTGCTGTCCTTAATAAGGCAGGCCTGGTGAAGAACTCGGCTGTCGCTCGCGACTTGCTGTCGTCCGGCGGTGTGCGGGTGGATGGTGAGGCTGTGGATCGCAGCTTTGTCTTCAAGGTGGGCGCTACCCACGTCCTGCAGGCGGGCAAGAAGGCTTTCGCTCGCGTCTCCCTGGTCGCTGAGTGAAGAAAGTTTAAATTAGTCGTTGACGGCCGATTTAAACTCCCTATAATGCGCACCACTCCCAGCGACGAAGCGCTGAAAGAACTTGAAAATCAAGTACTTACAGAGATTCGAAGTTGAGGGTGGTGGTCAGGCAGGTGATTCACTTGCCGCTCTTCATTAGCTGCTCCGGCAGCGAGCTGAAAAGAAGATCGCCGAGGTGGTTGACAGCGAGTTTGATCGCTGTAGAATGCGCCTCCCGC
>NZ_JACVAT010000042.1:0-204 GCF_014851985.1 Pseudomonas sp. PDM17 | reverse complement strand
GTGAGTCGAAGGCCAACAACGCCAATGACGTGGCTCTGGGTGCAGGCTCCACCACTGACGTAGCTGTCGGCACTGCTGGCACCACCATTGCCGGTACCGACTACAGCTTCGCCGGCGCGACTCCGACGAGCACTGTCTCCGTGGGCAGCAAGGGCAGCGAGCGCACCATCACCAACGTTGCCGCTGGCCGCCTGAGCGCGGACA
>NZ_JACVAT010000041.1:0-247 GCF_014851985.1 Pseudomonas sp. PDM17 | reverse complement strand
AGTTGTTGATGGTGTCGCCCATGTTGACGATGGACTCATTAGTCTCGTTGAGCTGAGACATGTTCACTGCATCGCTGTCATCCACGCCGCGAGCAACGTTGGTGATCCTGGTGCCGCCAGTCTTGGTCGTGCTGTTGTAGGTGTCGCCACCCAGGGTGATGCTGTTGTAGTTGACGGTGCCGTCGGTATTTGTGTCGTACTTGACCGTGCCCTTATCCAGGACGTCGATGTTGGTGTTGATGCCATC
>NZ_JACVAT010000040.1:0-255 GCF_014851985.1 Pseudomonas sp. PDM17 | reverse complement strand
TGGCGCTCAATGCCGCCATCGAAGCGGCCCGCGCCGGTGAGGCCGGGCGCGGCTTCGCGGTGGTCGCCGACGAGGTACGCAACCTCGCCAAGCGCACCCAGGATTCGGTAGAGGAAATCCGCCAGGTGATCGAAGGCCTGCAGAACGGCACCCGCGAGGTGGTCGGCGCGATGAACAATAGCCACCGCCAGGCGCAGGACAGCGTGAACCAGGTCGAACAGGCTGTGGCCGCGCTGAAGCGCATTGGCGACGCCG